>JAVHXQ010000043.1 GCA_031119555.1 Candidatus Dactylopiibacterium sp. | reverse complement strand
CGCGCGTGCTCATGGCCGGGCTGCCGATGCGGATGCCGCTGGTGACGAAGGGCTTCTCGGGGTCGTTCGGGATGCCGTTCTTGTTGACCGTGATGTGGGCGCGGCCCAGGGCGGCCTCGGCTTCCTTGCCGGTGATCTTCTTGTTGCGCAGATCGACGAGGAAGACATGGCTCTCGGTGCGGCCGGACACGATGCGCAGGCCGCGCTCCTCGCCCAGCACGCGGGCCATGACGCGCGCATTGCGCACGACCTGTTCCTGGTAGGTCTTGAAGGCCGGGCTCGCGGCTTCCTTGAACGCGACGGCCTTGGCGGCGATCACGTGCATCAGGGGGCCGCCCTGCAGGCCCGGGAAGATCGCGGAGTTGATGGCCTTCTCGTGTTCGGCCTTCATGAGGATCACGCCGCCGCGCGGGCCGCGCAGCGTCTTGTGCGTGGTGGAGGTCACGACGTCGGCATGCGGCACCGGGTTGGGGTAGCAGCCCGCGGCGATGAGGCCGGCATAGTGCGCCATGTCGACCCAGAAGATCGCGCCGATTCCCTTCGCGATCCTGGCGAAGCGCTCGAAGTCGATGCGCAGGGAATAGGCCGAGGCGCCGGCGATGATGATCTTCGGCTTGTGTTCGCGGGCCAGACGCTCCATGGCGTCGTAATCGATCTCTTCCTTCGCGTCCAGACCGTAGGCCACGACGTTGAACCACTTGCCGGACATGTTCAGCGGCATGCCGTGCGTGAGGTGGCCGCCTTCGGCGAGGCTCATGCCCATGATGGTGTCGCCGGGCTTGGCGAAGGCCATCAGCACGGCCTGGTTGGCCTGCGAGCCGGAATTGGGCTGCACGTTGGCACAGTCGGCGCCGAACAGGGCCTTGAGGCGGTCGATGGCGATCTGCTCGGCGATGTCGACATACTCGCAGCCACCGTAGTAGCGCTTGCCCGGATAACCTTCAGCGTACTTGTTGGTCAGCTGGGAGCCCTGGGCTTCCATGACCGCCGCGCTGACGTAGTTTTCGGAAGCGATCAGCTCGATGTGATCTTCCTGGCGCTGGTTTTCCGCGCTGATTGCGGCAAACAGTTCGGGGTCGATGCGGGAGAGGGTGTCTTGTCTGGAGAACATGTCGTCTGGCCTGAAAGAACAACGGGAAAGCGCGGATGATAACCCGCGCGGAGCGCCCCCGGGCGAACGGGTGCGGAGGGAAAACGCGCGCGCGTCAGATCGGCAGTTCGTCCGCGCTGCGGTCCAGATGCTGACGGGCGTCCCACTCGACGAGCCGCCAGATCGCATGGCGCTGTTCTATCCAGTTCAGCGTGGCGTTGCCGAGCGGAAAATCGCGCGCGGTTTCCAGCGGCTTGCCGGTCACGAGGCGGTAGATCACGTCCAGGCAGCCGCCGTGGCTCACGAGCAATATCTGCTGGCCGGCGTGGCGGGTGGCGAGCGCGTCGAGGGCGCCGTGCACGCGCTGCGCGAACCGGGCCAGCGCTTCGCCGCCGCCGGGCGGGCAGGCGTCGGGCTCGAGGCAGCGGAAGCGTGCGTACTCGCCGGGCAGGCGGGCATCGGCCTCGTCGCGCGTGAGCCCCTGCAGCGCGCCGAAATGACGTTCGCGCAGGCGCGCATCGCTGTGGACGGGCAGGGCGTGCGGGGCCGCGATGGTCTGCGCGGTACGCATCGCGCGGACGAGATCGGAACTGTAGATCGCGTCGAAGCGGGTATGGCGCAGGGCCAGCGCGGCGGCCTGGGCCTGGCGTTCGCCGAGCGCGTTGAGGGGAATGTCTTCATGCCCCTGGAGACGGCGTTCGGCGTTCCAGGCGGTTTCGCCGTGGCGGACGAGACAGATTTTCGTGACAGCAGACATCAGGGGAAACCAGGGGATTAACGGGCGTCGGCCACCCGGCATGACACTAGGGATTCCCGCTATTCTAGCGCGAGGCTTGAAATCCAATTCTCCGGAGAGGCGAAATGGCATTCCTGTTGGGCCTGGCGCGCGGGATAGACGCGCTCAACGCGAGGGTGGCGCGGGTCACGATGTGGCTGGTTCTGGGCGTCACGCTGATCGCCGCCGGCAACGCTCTCGTGCGCAAGGTGTTCGACGTCAGCTCGAATGCCTTTCTCGAAATCCAGTGGTATCTGTTCTCGGCCATCTTCCTGCTCTGCGCGGCCGACGCCTTGCGCCGCAATGCGCATGTGCGCATCGACGTGATCGCGGGCCGCTTCTCGCGCCGCACGCAGGCCTGGATCGACGTGTTCGGCACCCTGTGCTTCCTGTTCCCGATGGCGTTCATCGTGCTGATCCTGTCCGGCGAGGTCTTTCTCGAGGCCTGGCGCAGCGGCGAGACGTCGCCGAGCGCGGGCGGGCTGATGCTGTGGCCGGCGCGCCTGCTGGTGCCGGTCGGGTTCGCGCTGCTGATCCTGCAGGGGGCTTCCGAACTCATCAAGCGCATCGCCTTCCTGGCCGGGCGGGGGGCCGATCCGCTCGGGGCCGCCGACGCGCCCAGCGCCGAGCAGGCCCTGGCCGCCGACATCGTGCGCAGCCAGCAGGAGAAGGAGGGGCGCGCATGACCGCCTTCCTCGTCGAGAACATGGCGCCGCTGATGTTCGGCGCGATGATCGTGTTCCTGCTGCTGGGATACCCGGTGGCGTTCGCGCTGGCCGCCTGCGGGGTGTTCTTCGGCGTGCTGGGCATCGAGCTGGACATCCTGCCGGCGGCGCTGTTCCAGGCGCTGCCGGACCGCATCTGGGGGGTGATGAGCAACGAGACCATGCTCGCGCTGCCGTTCTTCACCTTCATGGGCCTGATCCTGGAGCGCAGCGGCATGGCCGAGGATCTGCTCGAGACGATAGGCCAGCTCTTCGGCCCGGTGCGCGGCGGGCTCGCGTTCGCGGTCATCTTCGTCGGGGCGATGCTGGCCGCCACGACCGGCGTGGTCGCCGCTTCGGTGATCTCCATGGGCCTGATCTCGCTGCCCATCATGCTGCGCCACGGCTACAGCCCCCAGCTCGCGAGCGGCGTGATCGCCGCCTCGGGCACCCTGGCGCAGATCATTCCGCCTTCGCTGGTGCTCATCGTGCTGGCCGATCAGCTCGGCCGCTCGGTCGGCGAGATGTATCGCGCGGCCTTTGTGCCCGGGCTCGTGCTGACGGGGCTGTACGCGGCCTACGTGGCGCTCGTCGCGGTCGCGCGGCCGGCGTGGGTGCCGGCCATTCCGGCCGCCGAGCGCGTGTTCCGCGAGCCGCACGGGGGCAGCGGCGTGCGTTCGCTGCTGGCGCTGTCGGCCGTGGCGGCGGCGCTGACGTGGCTCTTCATGCGCGGCGAGGGGCCGGCCCGCCTCATGCTGGCGCTGTCGAAAGGCACCATGACCGAGGTGGCGGCCGACGCGCGCGTCGTGCTGGGCCTGACCTGCTGGACGCTCGTGGCGTTCACGATCGCAGGGCTGCACCGGGTGGCGGGGCTGCGCCTGCTCTCGCGCATGGCCGAGCAGTTCACCTTCGTGCTGGTGCCGCCGCTGGCCTTGATCTTCCTGGTGCTCGGAACCATCTTCCTCGGCATCGCGACGCCCACCGAGGGCGGCGCCATGGGGGCGGCCGGCGCGCTGCTGATGGCGCTCGCACGCGGCCGCATGTCGATGCCCCAGCTGCGACAGGCGATGGATTCCACGGCCCGCCTCACGGCCTTCGCGGTGTTCATCCTGGTGGGGGCCCGCGTCTTCACGCTCGCCTTCTACGGCGTGAACGGGCACGTGTGGGTGGAGCACCTGCTCACGGCGCTGCCGGGCGGGGAGACCGGTTTCCTGATCGTCGTGAACATCCTGGTGTTCCTGCTGGCGTTCTTCCTCGATTACTTCGAGCTGGCGTTCATCATCGTGCCGCTGCTCGCGCCGGTGGCGGACAAGCTCGGCATCGATCTCGTCTGGTTCGGCGTGCTGCTCGCGGTCAACATGCAGACGTCATTCATGCACCCGCCCTTCGGGTTCGCGCTCTTCTTCCTGCGCTCGGTCGCGCCCGCCTCGGTGCGCACGGTGGATATCTACTGGGGGGCGGTGCCCTTCGTGCTGATCCAGATGTTCATGGTGGGTCTCATCATCGCCTTCCCCGGGCTGGCCAGGGTGGGGCAGGCGACGGAAGTGAAGATCGATCCCGACGCGGTGCAGATCGAGGTGCCCGTCGAGACCATGACCGCGCCCTCGCTCGAGGAACTCCTGGGCGTGCCCGCGGCGCAATCCGCGCCGGCCGCGCCCGCAGAGGGCGGCGCGTCCGCGCCCTGAGCGCGCCGGGTGCGCCTCGCCCGCCCGGCCGCCCCGGGCGGGGGCTTTCTGCCCGTGCCGCCGCCTGATCCCTTACCCGCGCCCTCGGCGACCCGCCGCCGGTCGTGCCGGCGCGCTGCCGGGCGCCCGGGGCTGCGTCTCCTGGGGCCTGTCCCCTAAGGTTTTCAAGGATTCCGTCGTATAGGAGACCGATGGACTGAGGGTTTTTCCGCATAAGTGTGGCGTAATTTGCTGAAATCCCTGTTTTCAGTGTGTTAGCTTCGGTTCTGTGCAAATTTACGAAATTTAGCGATTCTCATGTTCCGGCATCTGGTCATCATTTTCGCGGGGGCGCTGGCCCTCATCAGCATGGGATGGCTGGCCAGCATTCCCCTGCCGCCCGAGTTGAGCCTGCACGTCTCGGTGGCGACCTTCGCCGTGATGTGGGGGCTTTCCTTCGTGCCGGGGCCCGTCGCCCGCCTGTCCTTCCTCGTGCTGGGCGCCTGGGTCGTGCTGCGCTACATGGTCTGGCGCGTGATCTCGCTGCCGCTGGGGCCGGAGGACATGATCGGCTCGGTGGGCGCGGTCCTGCTGCTGCTGGCCGAATGCTACGGCGTGCTGATGCTCGTGCTGGGCATGCTCATCAACGTCTCGCCGCTCAACCGGCGCCCGCTGCCCCTGCCTGAAGACCGTTCGAAATGGCCGCGCGTGGACGTGTTCATTCCGACCTATTCGGAAGGCCTGGACGTGGTGAAGCCGACCGTGCTCGGCGCGCTCAACATCGATTACCCGAGCGAGCTGATCCGCGTCCATGTGCTCGACGACGGGCATCCGCGCAGCCTGACCGCGAAGGGCAGGGACGCCTACGAACTCGCGGCGCGCACCGAGCAGCTCAAGGCGCTGTGCGCCGAGTTCGGCGCGAATTACCTCACGCGCGAGAACAACCTGCACGCCAAGAGCGGCAACATGAACAGCGCGATGCAGCACACCTCCGGCGAGCTGATCCTGGTGCTCGACGCCGACCACGTGCCCACGCCCGACATCCTGCTCAACACCGTGGGTTTCTTCCTGCAGGATGCGCGCCTCGCGTTCGTGCAGACGCCACACTTCTTCATCAATCCCGATCCGGTCGAGAAGAACCTCGATCTCTTCAACCGCATGCCCGCCGAGAACGACATGTTCTACGCCGTCGTGCAGAAGGGCCTGGATCTGTGGAACACCGCGTTCTTCTGCGGCTCGGCGGCGGTGCTGCGGCGCGCCGCGATCGACGACGTGGGCGGTTTCTCGGTCGATTCGATCACCGAGGACGCCTCCACCTCGGTCAAGATGCACGCGCGCCAGTGGAACTCGGCCTATCTCGACATCCCCATGGTGGGCGGTCTGCAGCCGGAATCGTTCAGCGGCTTCATCGTCCAGCGCATGCGCTGGGCGGTGGGCATGGTGCAGATCTTCATGCGCCAGAACCCGCTCTGGACGCCCGGCCTCTCGGCGGGGCAGCGGCTGGGCTATCTCTCGGTGGTGTCGTTCTGGCTCTTCCCGTTCTCGCGCACGGTGTTCTTCATCGCCCCGTGTCTCGCGCTGCTGTTCAATCTCAAGCTGTATCCGCTGGGTTATTCCTTCTTCTACGGTTACACGCTGCCGTATCTGATCGTGGTGGTGCTGGTGTTCGAGAAGCTCTTCGGCCACGTGCGCCGCTTCCTGACTTCCGAACTCTACGAAACCCTGCAGAGCTTCTTCGGCCTGCCCAGCATCATCGGCGCGGCCCTGAACCCGAAGAAGCCATCGTTCAAGGTCACGCCCAAGGGCGAGCGCCACGACGTGGAACACGTCTCCAGCATGGCTGCGCCGTTCTACTGGGTCTATGCGCTGAGCGTGGCGACCGTGCTGTGGGGGTTCTGGCGCCTCTACAGCGAGCCCGACAACCGCTTCGCGATCTGCCTTTCGCTGGGCTGGATCAGCTTCAACTTCCTGTTGCTCAACGCCGCGCTGGGCGTGCTCGTCGAGAAGGTGCAGATCCGCTCGCGTCCGCGCGTGCCGCTCAACGAACTGGTGTCGCTGACGCTGCCCGACGGCACGCACACCTCGGCCGTGGTCGTGGATGCCAACGAGAACGGTGCCCTCTTCAACATTCCCGACCGTGGCCTGGTGCCCGAATTCTCGTTCGAAGGGCCGGGCGGCGTGCCGATCCGCGCCCGCACGCTGCTGCACCGCTGGCGCGCGGCGGCACCCGGCGACCATCCGGCCTGCTTCGAGCCGGCCACGCCGGAAGCCGAGCGCGCGCTGATCGCCTTCGTCTATGGTTCTTCGAGCCGCTGGAACACCATGTGGCGCTCACGCGCGAACAACCAGACGCCGCTGTTTTCCCTGCTGGTCTTCGCCCTCATCGGCTTGAAGAACGCCCAGCGTCACCTGACGCGCTGGGCGCTTGAAAGAGGTCACCACTGATGCGCTTCGTCCTCGCACTCATCCTGATGCTCTCGGCCCTGGCGGCGGGGGCCGAAACCATTACCCGCCGGCTGGCCGATCTGGGCGCGCCCGAGGGCGGCATCCGCCTGCAAGGCGCGGATGCGCGCTTCACGATCAAGATTCCCAAGGCCCCGCGCGAGGCGCTCGGCGATGCCGTGCTGCGACTCGAGATGGCCAACTCGACGGCGCTGATCCGTTCGCGCTCGGCGCTCAATGTGCGCCTGGACGGCAAGCTCGTCGCCTCGCGCCTGCTCGACCCCGAGCAGCCGCGCTTCAGCTGGGAGATCCGCATTCCCGGCGAACTGCTGAAGACCGGCTACAACGACCTCACCCTGAATGCCGTGCAGCACTACACGCATCAGTGCGAGGACGCCGGCAGCTCGGAGCTGTGGTCCGAGATCGACACCACGCGCTCGACCTTCGGCGTGGAGGTGCGTGCCGGCGTGCCCAATGCCGCGCCCCGCCTGACCCAGCTCCCGCTGATCTTCGATGCGCGCCAGTGGCGCGAGCGCCCGGTGCGCTTCGTGTTCGGCGGCGACAACATCGAGCCCGCCGCCGTGACCGCCGCGGCCTATGCCGCGCAGGGCCTCGCGCTGATGCGCAACCGGCAGCCCTACGTCTTGAGCGTGCATGCCGCCAGCACCGCCGCCGGCAAGAGCGACAGCCCGCAGCTGCCGGGGCTGGACGGCAAGCTCGCCGAGGACGCCGATCTCATTCTGGTGGGCACGCGCCCCGACCTCGCGCGCTACCTCGGGCAGGCCACCACCGAGATGATTGAAGGCCCGTTCCTGGGCGTGCTGCCGCTGCTGGGCGGGCGCTCGCAGGCCATCGTCATCAGTGGGCGCAACCGCGACGAGCTGATCCAGGCCGCCCAGGGTTTCGCGCTGCCGCAGTTCAAGCACACCGATGCCCCCTTCGAGGCCGTCGAGCAGGTTCCCGCGCTGCCGCCGGCCTTCGCGCTCGAAATGGGCAAGCTCAGCGACTTCAGCCGCCTGGGCTACCAGACGCAAAGCCGCTACGGTCTCGACGTGACGCCTTTCGGCGTGGAGTTCCGCGTGCCCGGCCAGCTCCTGGGCAGCAAGTCCTCCACCATGAAGGTGAGCCTGCACTTCAGTTATGGCGCCGGCATGCGCACGGATTCCGTGCTCAACGTGAAGGTCAATGGCGCCTTCGTCAGCGCCATCTCGCTGGCCAGCCAGGAGGGCGCGGAGTTCCGCGACTTCCGCCTCGAGGTGCCGACCTCGGTGCTCACGCCGGGCATGAACGTGCTGCATCTCGAACCCGTGCTCATGGGGCACAAGACCGCCTGCGACAACTTCCGCCCCGAGCAGCTCGTGGTGACCGTGTTCGAGGATTCCACGCTCGAGCTGCCGCGTCGCAGCGCTTCGCCGCCGCTGCCCGATCTTGCCCGCTTCGCGCGCACCGCATGGCCCGACGACCAGACCCTGCGCTACCAGTTGCTCGATCTCGACCCGCTGAGCGTGGCCGGCACGCTCAATTTCTTCGCCGGCATGGCGGCTTTCCAGCAGCGCATCGTGCCCCTGCAGGACGTGGGCGCGGTCGCCTCGCTCGAAAGCGTGCTGCTCATCGGCACGCAGAAGAAGATGCAGGCCCAGGGCTTCGAACAAGTCCTCAAGCGCTCCTACAACTGGCAGGCCGCGGGCAACAGCGTCGGCCTCATGCAGACGGTGATCGACAAGCGCGCGATCACCGCGCTGGTGGGCGCCACGCCCGAAGTGCTCGCCCGGGGCACGGAGCAGCTCAACCGCAAGGGCTGGTGGGGCATGCTGGCGGGCGCGGCGAGCATCATCGACGCCGATGCCGCCACGCTGGCGGTGGAGCCCGCGCAGCGGCTCGAACACATCCGGGCCGAGTCCGAGCTGGGCAGCCTGTTCTCGACCTGGCAGGCCCTGGTGCTGGGAGCCCTCGTGCTTTCCGTCATCGTGGCCGCGCTCCTCGTCTTCCTGGTGCGTCGCAAGGCCCAGCACCGTCTGAAATAAGGAACTCCGCGTGTCAAAGCTCCGCACCCTCCCGCTTTTCCTGATCCTGGGCGCCAGCGTTTCCACGGCCTCGGCCGCCTGGACCGACCGCGCGACCCAGCTCGTCGACGACTGGCTGCAAGGCAAGGCCGGCAAGAGCCGCGCGATCGTACCGCCGCCTTCGCCCGACGCCTGGGCCCCGCAGCCCGCCAGCCAGGCCGACGAGCGCCAGTTCGACGAGCGCAGCGGCCCGCGCACGCCCGCGCGCCGCGCCGTGCCCGCCGCGGCCGCGTCGCAGCCGGTGACCGCGCCGGCGCGGGCCACTCCCGCCGCCGCCCCGCGCAGCCGCGCCGAGCCGCGCTACAGCGCCTGCGTGAATCTGCCGCGCGTATGGGACGGTCTGGCACAGATGGCCAAGCAGGGGCAGGAGCAGAAGGCCTACGCCGGCTATCTCAACCTCTTCAACACCTGCGCCGCCGAAGCCGAGCTGGAAGGCACCGCCAGCCAGGCGGGTAACGCGCTGTCGCCCGCGAGCGTGCGCCTGCTGCTCGAAGAGCCCGTGATGTATGCCCGCGCGCTGCGCGGCGCGCGCTACCAGCTGGCCTCCACCCTGTTCTACCTCGACAACCGCGAAGGGCGCAGCACCTCGGCGCTGGAGCGCGGCCGCACCCTGCAGGCCGAAGCCGTCGAGCGCAAGGACAGCAACCTGCTGCAGGTGCTTGCGTGGCTGGAGTTCAACGCCGGCAAGCCCGCCGTGGCCGAGCGGGGCTTCCGTCAGGTGCTGCGCATGAATCGCGACGACGAGGGCGCGCGCCTGGGTCTGGCCACGCTGCTGATGGCGCGCGAGCGCCCCGAAGCCGCCTGGAGCGCGCTGGAGCCCGTCGAGTCCGAGGCCGGCGACCGGCTCAAGGCCGAAGTCCTGGCGCAGCAGGCGCGCGAAGCCCTGCAGGCGCGCCAGTTCGGCCAGGCCGAGCGGCACGTCAGGGACGCATTCACCTATGACACCGACAACGAGGACGCCCAGCTCGTGGACGGCTGGCTGCTGCTGCGGCGCGGCGAGGTCGACCAGGCCGCGAAGCGCTTCAATCGCGTGTACGCCAGCGATGCCGGCAAGGAAGGCGCCGTGCTCGGCCTGGTGGCGGTGGCCGAGGCCCGCAACGACCGCCCCGCGCTGGAGCGCTGGAGCCGTGAATCGGGCGTGGAAGGCGACTCCGCGCGCAGCGCGCTGAGCGGCATGTACGAGCGTCAGGGCAAGCACCACGAAGCCGCGCGGACGCGCCAGGAGCGGCCCGAGGGCGGCACCGGCGCCTTCTTCGGCGCGGCCTTCCGCTCCAAGTCCGGCACCGTCGGCGAGGACCGCCTGCACTACGTCTCGGCCCCCATCGCGGGCGTGCGCGTGGAAGGCGAGGCCGGCAGCCTGCAGGCCAGCATCTCGCGCATCTCGGCGAGCAACAACGTCTGGAATGCCAACGGCGCGCGCGCCGAATTCGCGGCCTCGCGCTACCTGCGCGACAGCGTGCTCAATTTTGGCCTCAACTACACCCACGTCGGCCAGACGCAGGTGGGCGGCTCGGTCGAGTACAAGACGTGGTGGGGCGCGGATTTCCTCTCCCTGGGCGTGGAGCGCAAGCTCGTGGCGGATTCGCTGCGCTCGATCGGCGGCGACGCGGCGAGCGGCATCGGGCCGATCAGCAAGAACGGCTTCCGCCTCGCGACCTCGAACGACGTTTCGCGCGGCCTCTTCCTCGAAACCGAAACCAAGCTCGGCGCCTTCGGCGGCAGCGGGGTGTCCAGCAACGTCTTCTTCGAGCACGAAAGCACGCTGTTCTACGACTGGTCGCCGCTGCGCAGCTACCTCGTGGCCGGGCCGATGCTGCGCGTGGCCGGAACCGAGCGCGACGAGAACCGCTTCACGGCCGGCTACGGCGGCTACTTCAGCCCGCAGAGCGAGTTCGGCGCGGGCATCAAGATGCGCGGGGCCAGCCCTGCGGGCAACGGCTGGCTCCTGAAGGGCGACGGCAAGGTCTATTACACCAATCGCTCCTACCATAACGGCAGCGTGAACACCTTTGCCGTCGAAGGCGCGCTGTCGGGCGGCGTGGTGATCAATCCTTTCCTGATCGGGTGGGGGCGCGTGGCGGTGAAGTCCGCCACCAACTACTCGGATGCGGCCCTGCATCTGGGCATCATGGTGCCGTTCGAGCGCCGCGTCCGCATGACCGAAAGCGACATCCCGAGGGTGAACGAACTCGAATGAAGCGACGCGGCTTTCTCCGGACCCTGCTGTGCCTGCCTGGTCTGCAGGCCGTGCCCGCGCTGGCGCGCGAGCCCGGTGGCCAGGCTTTTTCGAAGCGTTATGCGCAGTTCGCGCAGCGCTACGTGGGCGCCGACGGCGCCGTGCGCGACAGCGGCAACGCCGGCATCAGCCACACCGAGGGGCAGGGCGTGGGCCTGCTGTTCGCGGCCGAGGCCGGCGATCGCGCGGGCTTCGACAGGCTGTGGGCCTTCACGCAGAAGCTGCGGCGCGAGGACGGCCTGTTCAGCTGGAAGTACGAAGGCGGGCGCGTGGCCGACCCCAACAACGCGAGCGATGGCGACATCTACATCGCCTGGGGCCTGCTGCACGGCGCGAAGCGTTTCGGTTCGCCGCGCCATCGCGACGCCGCCCGCGCGATCCTGCGCGCGATCCGCCAGAAGCTGCTGCACCAGGCGCCGCACGGGCTGGTGCTGCTGCCCGGCATCCAGGGTTTCGCCGAGCCCGGCGAGCCGGTCGTGGTGAATCCCTCGTACTGGGTGTTTCCGGCCCTGAGCCTGTTCGCGCAGGAAGACCCCGCGCCCGAGTGGGATGCGCTGCTGCGCAGCGGGCGCGAGATCCTGGGCTATGCGCGTTTCGGCAAATACCAGCTGCCGCCCGACTGGCTCGCCTTGAGCGACCCCGTCGTGCCGTGGGAGAAGCGGCCGCCGAGGTTCGGTTACGACGCGATCCGCGTGCCGCTCTATCTGGCCTGGCCCGGCCAGCCCGCGCACCCCGCCGTCGACCGCTTCGTGGCCTATGCGAAGGCATTCCCGGCGGGGCTGCCGGGCAGCTACGACTTCAGCCGCGAGGCCGCCGCCGACTATCGTGGCGGCAGCGGCCACGACGCCGTGGCGGCAATCGCGCTCGCGCGTGCCGGCGCACCCCGTGCCGCGCTGGAGACGCTGCCGTTCAAGGACTACTACGCCGACAGTCTCGTGCTCCTGGCGATGCTCGCGCAAAGGCAGGGCGCCGCCTGAGACGGGCCGGCGGGCCGCCGTCTCAGCCCGCCAGTTGCTTGAGCGCGTTGCGGACCTTGTTGGCGCGCTCGGCGAAGGCTTCCGCCGTGATGTGGATGGTGAGCTTGTCCTGGCCGGCGAGCTTCCAGTTCCGGTTGTTCTGGATGAGCTTGATGATGCGGATCGGCTCGATCGGCGGATTCGGCTCGAACTGCAGATGGATGCGGCTGTCGGACGCGTCGATCTTGACGATGCCCAGCGGTTTCGCGGCAATCCGCAGACGATGCGTTTCGAGCAGCACGCGACCTTGCTCGGGCAGTTCGCCGAAGCGGTCGATGAGCTCTTCCTGGATCAGTTGCAGCTCCTCGGATTCCTCGCAGTTGGCCATGCGCTTGTAGAGCGTGAGGCGCTCCTGCACGTCGGGACAGTAGGCGTTGGGCAGCAGCGCGGGCGCATGCAGGTTGATCTCGGAGGTGACGTCCAGCGGCTGCGCGAGATCGACTTCCTTGCCCGACTGCAGCGCGCGCACGGCGCGGTTGAGCATCTGCGAATACATCGCGAACCCCACCTGCTGGATCTCGCCCGATTGCGAGTCGCCCAGTACCTCGCCCGCGCCGCGGATCTCCAGGTCGTGCATCGCGAGGAAGAAGCCCGAACCCAGGTCCTCCATCATGGTGATCGCTTCGAGGCGCTTCCGGGCGTTGGCGCTGGGCTTGCCGTTCGCGTCGGTGAGCAGGTAGGCGTAGGCCTGGTGGTGCGAGCGGCCGACGCGGCCCCGCAGCTGGTGCAGCTGCGCGAGCCCGAAGCGGTCGGCGCGGTTGATGACGATGGTGTTGGCGGTGGGGATGTTGATGCCCGTCTCGATGATGGTCGTGCACAGCAGCAGGTTGGCCCGCTGGCCCGTGAAATCGCGCATCACGCGTTCCAGCTCGCGTTCGTTCATCTGGCCGTGACCCACCACGATGCGCGCCTCGGGCAGCAGCTCCTGCAGCGTCTCGCGCATGTTCTCGATGGTGTCCACCTCGTTGTGCAGGAAGTACACCTGGCCGCCGCGCTTGAACTCGCGCAGCACGGCTTCGCGCACGATGCCCTTGGACCAGTTCTGCACGAAGGTCTTGATCGCCAGGCGCTTCTGCGGCGCGGTGGCGATCACCGAGAACTCGCGCAGCCCTTCCATGGCCATGCCCAGCGTGCGCGGAATCGGCGTCGCGGTGAGGGTGAGGATGTCGACCTCGGCGCGCAGGTTCTTGAGCGCTTCTTTCTGGCGCACGCCGAAGCGGTGTTCCTCGTCGATCACGACCAGGCCCAGGCGCTTGAAGCTGACGTCCTTCTGCAGCAGGCGGTGGGTGCCGATGAGGATGTCCACCTTGCCCTGGGCGAGCTGCTCGAGCGCTTCGGCCTGTTCGCGGGCGGTCTTGAAGCGCGAGATCTCCGCGACCCGGATCGGCCAGTCGGCGAAGCGGTCGGCGAAGGTCTGGTAATGCTGCTCGGCCAGCAGCGTGGTGGGGCACAGCACGGCCACCTGCTTGCCGTCGGCCACCGCGATGAAGGCCGCGCGCAGCGCCACTTCGGTCTTGCCGAAGCCGACGTCGCCACACACCAGGCGGTCCATGGGGCGCCCGCCGCGCATGTCGGCCACCACGGCGTTGATCGCGGCGAGCTGGTCCGGCGTTTCCTCGAAGCCAAAGCCCTCGGCGAACGCTTCCAGGTCGTGCTGCTTGAAATCGAACTTGTGGCCGGGGCGCGCCGCGCGCTTGGCGTACAGCACCAGCAGCTCCGCGGCGGTGTCGCGCACCTGCTGCGCGGCCTTGCGCTTGGCCTTGTCCCAGGCGCCCGAGCCCAGCTTGTGCAGCGCGATGTTGTCGGGGTCGGCGCCCGCGTAGCGCGTGATCACGTGCAGCTGCGAGACGGGAACGTAGAGCCGCGTGTCCTCCGCGTACTCCAGGTGCAGGAACTCGGTGTCGCCGTCGCCCATGTCCATGTGCACGAGGCCCAGATAGCGACCGATGCCATGACTCTGGTGCACCACCGGGTCGCCGGGCTTGAGTTCGGAGAGATCCTTGAGCCAGCCTTCGACCGTGCTCTTGCGCGCCTCGCGCCCCCGGCTGCGGGGGCGGGCCTGGGCGGCGTACAGCTCGTTCTCGGTCAGGATCGCGATGCCGGCCTGCGGCAGCACGAACCCGGCCGAGAGCGGCCCGGTCGCCAGCGCCAGGCGGGCGTCGGTGGCGAGAAAGCCCGCGAGGTCGGCGCTCGCGGCGGGCTTGAGATCGTATTCGGCGAAGTATTCGGTGAGGGTCTGCGCGCGGCCCGGCGACTCGGCCAGCACGAGCACGCGCCAGGGGAAGTTGACGAGAAAGTGCTTGAGCTTGCTGAGCGGGTCGGCCAGCTTGCGCTCCACGGCGAGGTCGGGCAGGGGCGCGGTGGGCGCGCCGGCCGGCTCGGCGGGGGTGTCGCCCGTGGCGGGGGGGCTGCCGCCCAGGGCGATGCGCGTGAGTCCTTTGGCCGCGAGCCAGAAGCTGTCGGCCGGGAGGAACAGGCGTTCGGGCGCGAGCAGCGGGCGGGCGCGGTCGCCGGCCATGAGACGGAAGCGCGAGCGCGCCTCGGCCCAGAAGGCTTCGATCGCGCCGGGCACGTCCTGGTGCGTCACGAGCGTCACGTCGCGCGGCAGGAAGTCGAACAGGGTGGCGGTGTCGTCGAAGAAGAGCGGCAGGTAGTACTCGATGCCGGCCGGCGCGACGCCGTTGGAAACGTCCTTGTAAATGACGCTGCGCGTGGGATCGCCCTCGAAGGCTTCGCGGAAGGCGGCGCGGAAATGCGTGCGCGCGCGCTCGTCGAGCGGGAATTCGCGCGCGGGCAGCAGGCGGATCTCCGGCACCGGGTAGACGGTGCGCTGGGTGTCGGGGTCGAAGGTGCGGATGGTGTCGATCTCGTCGTCGAAGAGATCGACGCGGTAGGGCAGCTTCACGCCCATCGGGAAGAGGTCCACGAGCCCGCCGCGCACCGAGAACTCGCCCGGCCGCACGACCTGCGTGACGTGCTCGTAGCCGGCCAGCGCCATCTGCAGCCTGAAGGCTTCCACGTCCAGCACCTGGCCCGTCTTCATGAAGAAGGTATGGCCCGCGAGGTAGCTCGGCGGCGCCATGCGGTAGAGGGCGGTGGTGGCCGGCACCAGCGTGATGTCCGATTCGCCGCGCTGGATCGCGTAGAGCGTGGCCAGACGCTCCGAGATGAGGTCCTGGTGCGGCGAGAAACTGTCGTAGGGCAGGGTCTCCCAGTCGGGCAGCAGATGCACGCGCAGATCCTGCGCGAACCACTCGATTTCCTCCGCGAGCCGTTGCGCGTCCAGCGGGTTGGCGGTCACCACCAGCAGCTTGCGGCCGCCCGCGGCGAGTTGCGCGAGGGCGGCGGCGTCGGCCGAGCCGTGCAGGCGGGGCAGATCGAGGCGCTGGCCCGTGCGCGGCGAGATGGTGGGGGGGAGCGGCTGGAGCAGGGCGCGGGGCGTGGGGCGAGCGGTCATGAGACGGGTGTGGAATCGCGAAGCCAAAAGCAGAACACCGCACAGCGGGGCTTGCCGGGGTGCGGTGGGATGGGGCGCGGGTGGCGCGACCGAGCGCGAAGCTTAGCACGCAGGCCCGGCGCGGGTCAGGCGCGGCGGCGGCCCGGAAGGCGATGCCGGCGCCGCGCGGCGGTGTCATAAACAACGCAGGATTTCGTATTTCCGCACCGTCGTAAGGGTTGGTAGCCTCGCCTCATGCATTTGTCCTGACGCATGTCCATCCTGTCCTTTCGTGAATAAGACCGCCATGAAACTCCATACCTTCCTCTTCGCCGCACTCCTTCTCGCGGCCGGCGCCGCGCACGCCGACCGGCTCGACGACATCCGCAAGGCCGGCGTGCTGCGCGTGGCCGCCTTCGACGGCAATCCGCCCTTCGGCTACGTGGACGAGAAAACCCGCAAGATCGTCGGCCTCGACGTGGATTACGCCGAAGCCCTCGCCCGGAATCTGGGCGTGAAGCTCGAGATCGTGCCGACCAACCCCGCCAATCGCGTGCCGCTGCTGACTTCCAACAAGGTGGACCTGGTGTTCGCCAACTTCACGATCACCGAGGAACGCGCCAAGGCCATCGACTTCTCGATTCCCTACATCGCTTCCGGCCAGCAGTTCCTCGCGAAGAAGGGCGTGCTCAAGCGCCCCGAGCAGCTCTCGGAACTCAAGATCGGCGCCGACAAGGGCACCACCATGGAAAGCACGCTGCGCGAGAAATATCCGGCCGCGCGCGTGATCTCGTTCGACGACACCCCGTTCGCGCTCGCCGCGCTGCGCAACGGCAACGTGCAGGCCATCACGCAGGACGGCACCAAGCTCGTGGCCATCCTCGCCAACCTGCCGGATCGCGACAAGTACGAGATCCCGGCCTTCGCGATCTCCGAAGAGCTTGAAGGCGTCGGCATTCCCAAGGGCGAGACGCGTCTGGTCGCCCACGTCAATGAGTGGCTGCGCGGGCTGGAGAAGGACGGCACGGCGCAGAAGATCTACGACAAGTACTTCGGGCCGCAGAGCAAGTCTCCGCTGCCGCGCCTGTTCCGCATCGGCGACACGCAGCTGCGCAAGGGCTGAGCGCGCGACGCGGGCGGGCACGCCCGCGACGCCGTGCATCCGGGAGCCGCCCGCTGCCTCGCAGCGCGCGGCCCTTCTCCGTTTCCAGGCAGGCTTCATGGCTTTTGAACCCTTGCGTGGCGAGCACCTGCTGTGGCTCGTCAATGGCTTCCTGCAGACCCTGCAGATCGCCGCCCTCGTGATTCCCGTTGCGACCGGACTCGGGCTGCTGGCCGCGCTCGCGGGGCTCGCGCGCGGCTGGCCGCTGCGCGCCACCGTGGGCGCGGCGATCGCGCTGCTGCGCAACTCGCCGCTGCTGGTGCAGCTCTTCTTCTGGTATTTCGGCCTGCCCGCGCTGCTGCCCGAGGCGCTGCGCGAGTGGCTCAACACCACCCAGCGCCTGCCGTTGCCGGGTGGCTTCGCGCTGCCCTGGCCGTCCTATGAATTCCTGGCCGGCATGCTGGGCCTGAGCCTGTACTCGGCCGCCTACGTGGCCGAGGAAATCCGCGCCGGCATGCGCGGCGTGCCGCCCGCGCAGCGTCTTGCCGCGGCAGCGCTGGGAATGCGCCCGTGGCAGGTGTTCCGCCACGTCGTGGCGCCACAGGCGCTGCGCATCGCGGCCTCGCCCCTGATCGGGCAGTACATGAACATCACGAAGAACTCGTCGCTCACGATGGCCATCGGCGTCATGGAGCTTTCCTACGCGTCGCGCCAGGTCGAGACGGTGACCTTCAAGACCTTCCAGGCCTTCGGCGTGGCGACCGTGCTCTACGTGCTCATCATCGCGGTGCTCGAAGTGCTCGCGCTGGTCGTGCAGCGGCGCTTTCCGGTGCCGGGCGGGAGGCGCTGAGATGGATTTCCAGGTGATCCGCGACAATCTCGACTACCTGCTGCGGGGGCACTGGCCCGACGGCCCGCTCGGCGGCGCGGCGCTCACGCTGCTGCTGAGCGTGGGCTCGGCGGTGCTCTCGGGCGCGCTGGGGCTGGCGCTGGGCATCGCGCTGGCGATGAGTGCGCCGCGCGTACGCGTGGCGCTCACGGCGGCGATCGGCTTCTTCCGGGCGATTCCCGTGCTGATGCTGATCTTCTGGACGTACTTCCTGCTGCCCATCGCGTTCGGCATCGACGTGCCGGGCGTGTTTTCGGTGATGTGCGCGCTGTCGCTGGTCGGCGGTGCCTATCTCGCGCATTCGGTGCGCGCGGGCATCGCGAGCATAGGCGCCGGCCAGTGGCAGGCCGGGCTGTCGCTGGGGCTCACGCGCTTTGCGACGCTGCGCCACGTGGTGCTGCCGCAGGCGTTGCGCATCATGCTGCCGTCATTCGTGAATCAATGGGTGTCGCTCGTCAAGGACACCTCGCTGGCCTACGTGGTGGGGGTGGGGGAACTGTCCTTCCTGGCGGCGCAGGTCAATGCGCGGACCATGATCCACCCGGCCGAGGTCTTTCTCTTCGTGGGGGCGATCTACTTCGTGCTCTGCAGCGCGCTCGACCTGCTGGCCCGTCTGCTGGCGCGGCGTTGCCGGAGCGGGGCGGGCGTCTGAGCCGATGCGCGGGGCGCTGTCTTCCGGGCGCCGGCTCGGGCAGAATGACGGCCCCGCGATTGCACCCGATCTTCACCTGCCATGCCTACCGATACCCACTCCGTCGTGCCCGCCGATCCGTTCGAGGAACTCGCCTCCCGGGATGTCCAGCTCCAGGCCGCGCGCATCGTGCAGGAGGGCTTCGCGGCGGCGCTGCGCCTGTCCGCCGAGGGCGACGAGAGCAAGCAGCGCGACGAGGTGCTGGGCCGTCTGGCCGACCACCTGCGCGAATGGTCGCGCATGACCACGCTGGAGGCCGCGCACCTGCGCATGGCGCTGCTGCTGGGTGGGCTGGACCAGTGGGGGCTCGCCTACGCGAAGGCCTTCGGCGCGGGCGCGCTCGGCGGCGTGTCGGCGCTGATCGCCGATCTGCGCGATGGCCTGGGCGTGGAGGAGGAGGCCGCGTGCCAGCGCTTCCTCGACGCGCTGCACGACAACGAAGCGGCCGCGCTGGACTTCAAGATCGCGAACCGGCGCGAGCTGCATCTGTCGCTGTGGCACACCCTGCTGGCCGCCGAAAGCCGTCCGCAGGCGGAGGTGCTGCTGCAGATCCTGGGCGGTCTGCTGCTGGCGCTCGTGAAGGTCATGCCCACGCTGGGCTGGCGCCTCGTGGCCGACACGCTGGCGTCGATCCAGATCCGTTGCCTGCAGCATGGCCTGGCCAGCGAGGGGCTGGGTCAGGAAATGACGCAGGAGCTTTTCGCGGGCGTGCAGGCCGGTCTGGAAGAGCCGCTGGCGACGCAGGTGAACCAGCGCTCGAGCGAGGCGGTGCAGGCCTGGCAGGAGGCGCGCCGCGCGGTGCGCCACTGAGCCCCGCGCGACAAGCCGGCCCGGTGCGCCCGGCCGGCTTCAGACCGGCAGGCCGAGTTCGCGCAGTTGCTGGCGCAGCAGGTGGGGCGCCGTGAAGTGCACGGCGTGCAGCCCGAGCGCGCGCGCGCTGGCGACGTTGGCCGCCGAGTCGTCGATGAACACGGCCTCCCGCGGCACCACGCCGTAGCGCGCGAACAGGCATTCGAAGATCGCCGGGTCGGGTTTGACGAGCCCTTCCTCGCCCGAGACGACGATGCCTTCGAACTCGGCGAGGAAATCGTAGAGGCGGCGCGCACGCGGGAACGTCTCGGCCGAGAAGTTGGTGAGCGCGAGCACGCGCAGCCCGGCCGCCTTGAGTTCGCGCAGCAACGCCACGGATTCCTCGAAAGCGGGGGCCACGGTTTCTTCCCAGCGGTCGAAGTAGGCCTGCAGCAGCGGCCGGTAATGCGGATGGCGCTCGCCCGCGAGCGCGATGCCGTGGGAGAAGGTCTGGCCGGCATCGTGGGCCAGGTTCCAGGCGGTGAAATCCACGTCGTGCAGGAAGCGTTCGACGCTGGCGTCGTCGGCCAGCAACTGGCGGAAGAGCCAGCGCGGCTCCCACGGGATCAGGACGTTGCCCAGATCGAAGATGACGGTGTTCATGCGGTTTTTCCGGAAAGCGCTGTCAGGGTTTGCGACGGATGTTGTCGACGTACACGGCCCCGTCGAGCGACTTGCCGCTGCGCTGCGCCTCGAACAGCGTCTCGCCGAGCGCTTCGAGCACGTCGTGCAGCGCGGCGTGGCGCTCGCCGGCGTGCCGGCGCAGGCGTTCGTCATAGGCCGCGCGGATGCCCGGCGGCTGATCGATGCTGAGCTGCTCGTGAATCGCCAGGTGCAGCGACAGGTGCAGGAACGGATTGACCTGACCGTCCTCGGGCCGGAAATCGCGTTCCAGCGCGTCGGGGGATTCGAGCAGGGGCTGGTACTCGGGATGCTGGAAGACGAGTTCGGCGGCGATGTCTTCCATCGGGCTCAGCGCTTCGCGATCGCGATGCTTGCGCCAGGCATCGACGAAAAACTGGCGGACCTGGTCACGGCTGGGGTTGAACATGCGGGTGTCCTCCGGGCAGGGGCAGATCGGTCTTGTCGGGATACTGGCACAGCGTGCGCACGATGCAGCCCCCGCAGCGCGGCGCGCGGGCCGTGCACACGTAGCGGCCATGCAGGATCAGCCAGTGATGCGCATCGACGAGGAAGGCCGCGGGCACGCGGCGCATGAGCGCGTCCTCGACGGCGCGCACGTCCTTGCCGGGGGCGAGCCCCATGCGGTTGGCGACGCGGAAGATGTGGGTGTCGACGGCCATCACGGCCTCGCGCCAGATCGTGTTGAGCACGACGTTGGCGGTCTTGCGCCCCACGCCCGGCAATGCTTCGAGCGCTTCGCGCGTGCGCGGCACTTCGCCGGCGTGACGCTCCAGCAGCTGGCGCGAGAGCTGCGCCACGTTCCTTGCCTTGTTGCGATACAGACCGATGGTGCGGATATGCGCCGCGATGCCGGCTTCGCCCAGCGTGGCCATGGCCTCGGGCGTGGCGGCGGCCGCGAACAGCCCGCGCGTGGCCAGATTCACGCCACGGTCGGTCGCCTGCGCCGACAGTACCACCGCGACGAGCAGCTGGAAGGGCGAGCCGTATTCGAGCTCGGTGGCCGGATGCGGATTGGCGGCCTGCCAGCGCGCGAAGGCCTCGCCGATGGCGGCGCGGGTCATCGGTCGCGTCATGCGGGGCTCAATGTCCGTGGCTGGCCGGCGCGCAGCCGGGGCCGGAGAGGGTCGTGGCGGCTTTCTGGCGCGCCTCGTACCAGTTCTTGGCGGCGATCAGGCAGGCCAGCGCGATGAACGCGCCCGGCGGCAGGATCGCGAACAGGAAGCCCGGGTAGTCCTGCGGCAGCACCTGGATGGCGCGCGCGCCCGGGATGAGCATCTCGATGCCCGCGAACAGCGTGCCCGAACCGATGATCTCGCGCGCGCCGCCCAGGATCGCCAGCACGAGCATGAGGCCCACGCCCATCGCCGCGCCGTCCACCGCCGAGGGCAGCGGCGGATTCTTGGCGGCGTAGGCCTCCACGCGCGCGAGCACGATGCAGTTCGTGACGATCAGCGGCACGAAGATGCCCAGCACCGTGTAGAGCTCGTGCAGCCAGGCGTTCATCGCGAGGTCGAGCATCGTCACCAGCGCGGCGATGATGAGGATGAACACCGGAATCCGGATCTCGTAGGGAATCAGGTTGCGCAGCGCCGCGACGGCCGCGTTCGACATGGCCATCACGAGCGTCGTGGCGAGCGCGAGGCTCACGCCATTGACGAAGCTCGTCGACACCGCAAGGATCGGGCACATGCCCAGCAGCTGGGCCAGCCCCGTGTTCTGGCGCCAGAAGCCGTTCCAGAAGATGTCGCGGTAGTTGTAGTGCATGGCACGTGTCCTTACTGATACAGGCGGTCGCGCTCGGCCTGCGCGAAGCGCGCGGCGCGGGCGACGGCCTGGGTGACGGCGCGCGCCGAGATGGTGGCGCCGGCGCGGTAGGCGATGTCGCCGCCGTCCTTCCGCACCGCCCAGCGCGCAAGCGCCACCCGCGCGGGCGAGAGTCCCGTGAACTGGGCGATCCAGGGGTGGTCGCGGACCTTGTCCTTGAGCGGGTCGATGTAGTCGCCCAGGCCCGGTGTTTCCTTGTGTTCGACGACCCGCACGCCGCCCAGGCTGCCGTCGTGCAGCACGGCCAGCACGAGGCGGATGCTGCCTGCGTAGCCGTCGGGGGCGACGGCCTCCATGACCAGCGCCACGGGTTCTCCGGCGCGGCGCGCGCGCCACACGCTGGCGCCCTTGGGCAGCCCCAGCTCGGGTGCGGCATCGAGCCGCACGACGTCGCGCAGCAGGGCGTTGTCATACCTGGCCGGCGGCAGCACTTCGTTGATGAGGCGCAGCTTCTCGGCCTCGGCACTGGCTTCGATGCGCGTGTGCGTGGCCTGGTAGGTGCCGGCCATGAGGCCGGTGAATACGAGCGTGAAGACCGCCATCACGGCTGCCGTCGACAGTGACAGGCGCAGCGGGCCGGGCTCGGGCGCGGCGGGCGGCAGCTCGGGCGTGGCGTGCTCGTTCATGGCTTCGTGTGCGCGGCCGGGGGCAGGGCGCCCAGGCGCTGTTCCAGGGTCTCGGCCGCGCCGTCGGCCGCCAGCAGGGCCTCCAGGCGCGGCAGGAGCGGGCCCAGGCGTTCCTCGAGATAGCCGCGCAGGGTGTCCACGGTGACCTGCGTGGCGCGTTCGATCTCGATATTCACGAGATCGCCGGGCACGAGGCGGTCGAAGGTGGTCATGCGCAGCGTTTCGGGGATGAACCAGACGGCGAAGCTGTGGCTCGCGCGGTCCATGTCGCTGACCGTGAGGCTGCAGCCGTTGATCGCGATGTATCCCTTGGCGAACACGTAGCGCGCCCACTCGGGCGCCAGCGCGAAGCGCATGACCTTGTTGTTCTCGGGCGTCTCGATGGACACGATGCGTGCGGTGCAATCGACGTGGCCCGACAGCGGATGGCCGCCGATCTCGGCGCCGTCGCGCGCGGCCCGCTCGACGTTGACCTCGTCGCCGGCCTCGATGGCGGCAAGATTGGTGCGGGCCAGGCTCTCCTGCATCACGTCGAAGGTGGCGTGGCCCGCGCCGGGTTCGGTCACGGTCAGGCAGACGCCATTCACGGCCACGCTCGCGCCGGTTTCCAGGCCTTCGTCGAAGCCGGGCGGGAATGCGAGGTCCAGCGTGTAGAGGCCTGCGCGGCGGGTAACGGTCCGCACGCTGGCGCGGCCCTTGACGATTCCGGTAAACATCGCGGGTTTCCTATCTGCCTTTGTGCCCGAAGACGGGCGGCTGGGTTTTCATGTCGATCAGCGGCACGCAGATGTTCATCAGCAGGGTCGCGAACGCGACTCCGTCCGGGTAGGCGCCGAAGACGCGGATCAGATACACGAGCAACGCGGCGGCCGCCGCGTAGATGAGTTTGCCCCGTGGCGTGGTGCAGGCCGAGACGGGGTCGGTGAAGATGAAGAAGGCCCCCAGCATGGAGCCCCCCGCCATGAGATGCAGCACGGGCGAGGCGTACTGCGCGCCGTGCGCGAGCCAGAACGCGCCCGACACGAGCGTCAGGGTGCCCAGGAAGGCCAGCGGGATGTGCCAGGTGATGACGCGTTGCTGCAGCAGCCACAGGCCACCCACGAGAAAGCCGCCCGCCACCCATTCCCAGCCGCGCCCGGCCAGCTCGCCGAAAACCCGCGCGTCGGCCATCACGCTCGCGACCGTGGCATCGGTCGCGCGCAGTCCGGTGCGCAGGGTGTCGAGCGGGGTGGCGCTGGTGACCGCGTCGGGCAGCGCCGAGGGCCATTGCGACATCAGCGAGGGGAAGGCCACGATCATGATCGCGTAGGCCACCATCGCCGGATTGAACGGATTCTGGCCGAGACCGCCGTACAGATGCTTCGCGACCACGATGGCGAGCGCGGTGCCGGTCACGACGATCCACCACGGCGCGATGGCCGGGAATGCCAGCGCGATCAGCCAGGCCGTGACGACGGCCGAAAGATCGCTCAGGAAGAGCGCCAGCGGCTTGCCGCGCGCCTTGAGCATCAGCGCCTCGCAGCCCACCGCCGTGACGGTGGCGAGCAGCACGCGCACGAGGATGTCGGGCCCGAACTGCCAGACATAGGCCGCGATGCCGGGCAGCAGCGCGATGAGCACCTTGAGCATCACGCGCGTGACGCTGTTGGGCTGGCGCACGTAGGGGGAGTTGTAGAGACGCATCAGGGGGTCCGGGGCTTCAGGCTGGCGCGGATCAGGTCGAGCACTTCGTGGTTGCGGATCGATTCATCCAGCGTGAGCAGCGGCGAGCGGCCCTGCAGCACGGCGGCGGAGAAATCGCGGATCTGGGCGGCGTAGCGCTCGGTGGCGGTCACGGTGATCGCGCGCGAGCCCTGTGCCGTGTGCAGCGTGATCTCGCCGGCCTCGCCCAGGAAAGGATCGGGGATGGACAGGCGACCGCGCGTGCCGACGATCTCCGCGCCCATCTGGCCGAAGGCGTTGAAGCCGCAGTGCAGCGTGGCGAGCAGGCCACTGCCGTAGCGCAGCAGCACCGAGGCATTCACGTCCACGCCCGAATCGAACTCGGCCTCGGCATGCACGGCGTCGGGCAGCGCGCCGCCGGTGACGAGACCGAGCAGGTTGACCGGATACACGCCGACGTCATACAGCGCGCCGCCGCCCAGACCCGGCTGCATCTTGATGGTGCCGGGGCGGTCGAGCAGGAAACGGAAGCTCGCATTGACGTGCCGGATCTCGCCCAGCACGCCCGAGTCGAGCACCGTGCGGACCTGCCGCGTGCGGTCGGAGTAACGGTACATGAAGGCTTCCATGAGCAGCCTGTCGTGCCGCTGGGCCGCCGCCTGCATCTCGCGGGCCTGCGCCGCGTCCAGCGCGAGCGGCTTCTCGCACAGCACGTGCTTGCCGGCTTCGAGCGCGCGTATCGTCCATTCGTAATGCAGCGCGTTGGGCAGCGGGATATAGACAGCCTCCACGCTCGCGTCGTCGAGCAGCGCCTGGTAATCGCCATGGATCACTGCCCCCGGCACCTGGCCAGCGGCCTCGGCCTGTTTTTCGGCGCCCCGCGAAGCGAGCGCGTGCACGCAGGCGTTGCCCGCGGCCTGGATGGCCGGAATCACCTGCAGGCGCGCGATGCGCGCGTAGCCGAGAATGCCCCAGCGGATCTGATGGTTCATGGTGCCTCCTTGTCGGGTGAATCGGCGGCCTGTTTCTTTTCACGCGCACGCGCGATGGCGGCGTCGATGAGGGCCTGCTTCTCTTCGGGCGAGCGTTCCTTCCTGGCCGTCGCGGCGGGTGCGGCTGGCGCATCGCCGGCGGCTTCCTTGCGTGCCTTGGCGCGCGCGATGGCGGCTTCGATCAGTGCGTTCTTGTCGGCGGGGGCGGTGGGCCCGGGCGGCGTCGCGGTCTCTTCGGGCGGAGCGGCGGCGGGGGTCGCGCGCGCTTCGCCCGGTGCGGTGGGTGCGGCCTGGGCGCGGGCCAGTGCGGCGGCGACGAGGGCCTGGCGGTCGGGGCCCGGGGCGGCGGGCGCGTCGGCCGCGTCGGCCACGCTGGCCTGCGCACGGGCAGCGCTCGTGCGTGCGGCGAGCTTTTCGGATTTCTCACGCTTCTCGCGTTCGATGCGCTCGTTGCGGGCCTCGAAGCGCACGCGCGCTTCGTCGGCGGATTCTTTCTTGCGCTCGCGGTCCCAGATCTCGGTCTTGGCGAAACGGTAGTAATCGACGAGCGGGATGTGCGAGGGGCAGACGAAGCTGCAGCAGCCGCATTCGATGCAGTCGAAGAGGTTGTATTCCTGCACCTTGCCGAAATTGCGCGCGCGGGCGTGCCAGTACATCTCGAAGGGCTGCAGGTCGGTGGGGCATGCACGCGCGCACTCGCCGCAGCGGATGCAGGGCATTTCGGGCGGCGGCGGCGCGAACAGCGCGGGGCTGGAGGCGATGATGCAGTTCGTGGCCTTGATGACCGGAACGTCCAGGGCCGGCATGCGGTAGCCCATCATGGGGCCGCCCATGATGAAGCCCGTGGTGCCTTCCAGCAGGCCGGCCTGGCGCACGAGGAAATCCATCGGGGTGCCGAACAGCACCTCGTAGTTGCGTGGCGAGGCCACGTTGCCCGCGACGGTCACGATGCGCGAAATCAGCGGGCGGCCGAGCTCGATGGCCTGCTGGATCGCATGGGCGGTGCCGACGTTGAAGCACTGCACGCCGTAGTCGGTGGAGCGCCTGCCGTGCGGCACTTCGATGCCGGTGAGCACGCGGATGAGCTGCTTGGCTCCGCCGGCGGGGTAGCGCGTGGGCACGGCAACGGTCTGTATCGTCGCGTCGCCGCGCGCGGCACAGGCGGCGCGCAGGCTGGCGATGGCTTCGGGCTTGTTGTCCTCGACGCCGATCAGCACTTCGGCGGCGCCGAGCAGCTCGCGCATGATCGCGATGCCGCCGAGGATCGCGGCGGCGCGCTCGCGCATGAGCAGGTCGTCGCAGGTGATGAAGGGTTCGCACTCGGCGCCGTTGATGACGAGCGTGCGCAGCGGCGTGGCGCGTCCCGCGCGCAGCTTCATGTGGCTGGGGAAGACCGCGCCGCCCAGGCCCACGACGCCGGCGTCGCGCAGCCAGCTGCGCACGGCGTCGGGTTCCATGGCGCGCCAGTCGAGCGGCGGGGTGGGCATCCATTCGTCGCGGCCGTCGGGCTCGATGACCACGCTGAGCAGCGTGAGGCCCGAGGTGTGCGCCATCGTGCGCGGTTCCACGGCCCGCACGAGGCCCGAGGTGGGGGCATGCACGGCGGACGAGAAATTGCCGTCGGCGCCGCCGATGCGCTGGCCCTTGAGCACGCGGTCGCCGGCGGACACCAGCGGGGTGGGCATGCCGCCCACGCTCTGGTGCAGCGGCACCACGAAGACCGGCGGCAGGGGCAGGTCCGCCAGCGGCACGATGGGCTCGCGCGTGGAGGCGTGCTTGTGCGTCTCGGGCTTGACGCCCCCGTTGAAGGAGAACAGACGGCGCAGGGCGTTCATGCCGCCTGCCTTTCGACGGGCTTGAGCGTGAAGGTGGGGTAACGCCATTTCCAGGTGTCCACGGTTTCCTCGATGGGATGCATCGCGATGCAGTCCACGGGGCAGGGCGCGATGCAGAGTTCGCAGCCCGTGCACAGTGGCGCGAGGATGGTGTGCATCTGCTTGGCCGCGCCCGCGATCGCGTCCACGGGGCAGGCCTGCAGGCACAGCGTGCAGCCGATGCACAGATCCTCGGCGATGAAGGCCACGGCGCGGGGTTTCTCGACGCCGTTGTCGGCATTCAGCGGCTTGTACTCGCGCCCCAGCAGGTCGGCAAGCTTGTGGATGCCGTCGTCGCCGCCGGGCGGGCACTGGTTGATCTCGGCCTCGCCGTTGGCGATGGCCGTGGCATAGGGCTTGCACCCCGGAAAGCCGCACTGGCCGCACTGCGTCTGCGGCAGGATCGCGTCGATCTTCTCGACCAGGGGGTCGCCCTCGACCTTGAACCGGAGCGAGGCGTAACCCAGCACCGCACCGATGAAGAGCGCGAGCCCGGCCATGACGATGAGGGCGGCGATCATCGCAGCTTGTCCAGTCCGGCGAAGCCGAGGAAGGCGAGGCTCATGAGTCCGGCCGTGACCAGCGCGATGGGCGTGCCCTTGAACGGAAGCGGCACTTCGGCGCCCTCCAGCCGCTCACGGATGCCGGCGAAGAGCACGAGCGCCAGCGAGAAGCCCGCCGCGCTGCCAAAGCCGAACAGCAGGGCCTCGAGCAGACCGTGCTGGTAATTCACCGAGAGCAGGGGAATGCCCAGCACGGCGCAGTTGGTGGTGATCAGCGGCAGGTAGATGCCCAGCACCTGATGCAGCTCGGGGCTGGTTTTCTGGATCACGAGTTCGGTGAACTGGACGATGGCGGCGATCATGACGATGAAGGCCAGGGTGCGCAGATACACGATGTCGAAGGGTTCGAGCAGGTAGTGCTCGATGAGGTAGCTGCTGCCGCACGCCAGCGTGAGCACGAAGGTGGTGGCGGCTCCCATGCCGATGGCGGTCTCGAGTTTCCTGGACACGCCCAGGAAAGGGCACAGCCCCAGGATGCGGACGAAGACGACGTTGTTGACGAAAACCGCGCCGATCAGCAGGAACAGGTAATGGGCCATGATTGGAATCCGGGAACGGGCGCAATTATCCGTGGGGCGGGATCGATTCCCAATGCAAGCGTTGTTATAGGGCTATGCGACCCGGGTATAAAGTCGCGTTGCCGTAAGGGTCTTGGGGCCGCCGGCCGGCAGGCTCCCAGGACGGGTTCAGACGATGGTTTCGGGGGCGTCGCGCTCGAAGTGGCGGGTGGCGTCGATGCAGTCCGTGACGAAAGCCGGCCCGCCGTAAATGAAGCCCGTATAGACCTGCACGAGCGCGGCGCCGGCCAGCAGGCGTTCATGGGCGTCCCCGGCGTTCATGATGCCGCCGACGCCGATGATGGGCAACTCTCCGCCGAGCCGGCGCGCGAGCGCGCGCACGATGTCGGTGGCCCTTTCGCGCAGCGGCGCGCCGGACAGGCCGCCGGCCTCTTCCGCGTGGCGCAGCCCCTGCACGGCGTCGCGCGCGAGCGTGGTGTTGGTGGCGATCACGCCGTCCATGCGGTGACGCCGCAGTGCGTCGCAGATCACCGCGAGCTGATCGTCTTCCACGTCGGGCGCGATCTTGATCGCGATCGGAACGTAGCGCCCGTGCTGCTGGGCGAGCGCTTCGCGGCGCTGCGCGAGGCGCGAGAGCAGGAGGTCGAGTTCGGATTCGCCCTGAAGCTGGCGCAGGTTGCGCGTGTTGGGTGACGAAATGTTGGCCGCCACGTAGCTCGCGTGGCCATAGACGGTGTCCAGGCAGGCAAGGTAGTCGTCGGTGGCCTGCTCCAGCGGCGTATCGAAGTTCTTGCCGATGGAAACCCCGACGATGCCCTTGAAGCGTGAAGCCTTGAGCTGAGAGACGAGGTTGTCGGCGCCCAGATTGTTGAACCCCATGCGGTTGATGATGGCGCGTTGCGCGGGCAGGCGGAACATGCGCGGACGAGGGTTGCCGGGCTGCGCGCGCGGCGTGACGGTGCCGACTTCGATGTGGCCGAAGCCGAAGCGGGCGAGCGCGTCGATAGCCTCGCCATTCTTGTCCAGCCCGGCCGCGAGGCCCACGCGATTGGGAAAGCGCAGGCCCATCACCTCGACGGTCTCGCCGGATGCGCCCGCGCGCAGCGGCAGCCAGCCGCCGAGGTGGCTCAGGGCACGGATCGAGAGTTCATGGGCGCACTCGGGGTCGAGCGAGAAGAGGACGGGGCGGGCGAGCGAATAGAGCATCGGGAATCCTGTCAGGGTGAGACGCCATCGGCGGCGGGGGGCGCCGGCGCGTGCGCCGGGCGTGCCGGTTCGAGGTGGGTCGTGGTCAGCGTGCCGTCGACCTCGCGCGCCATGCGCGCTTCGATTTCGTCGAGCAGGGCGTGCGCGTGCGCCACGCTCCAGTCGCCGGGCACGAGGATGTCCACGTGGGCGAAGCGCCGCGTGCCCGAGCGCCGCGTGCGCAGGTTCTGGTAGCTCACGCCCTGGTCGGCGTAACGCGCGAGCACGGCCTGCATCTGCGCCACGTCTTCGGGGGGGAGGGCCTTGTCCATGAGGCCGTCGATGGCGCCGCCCATGAGCCGCCAGCCTTCGCGGAAGATGTGCAGCGCCACGGCCACGGCGACGAGGGCGTCCAGCCAGTGCCAGCCCGTGAAGATCACCGCGACGAGCCCGAGCATGACGCCCAGCGAGGTCCAGACGTCGGTCATGAGGTGGGCGGCGTCGGCTTCGAGCACGACCGAACGCAGGCGCCGTCCGGCGCGCGCGAGTACCAGCGAGGTGGCGAGATTCACGCCGGTGCTGGCGGCCGAGAGCAGGAGGCCCAGGCCCGGCGCGTCGACCGGTTGCGGCGAGACCAGGCGGGGCAGCGCTTCCCACAGGATGCCCAGCCCGGCGAGCAGGATCAGCCCGCCCTCGAAGCCGCTGGAGAAGTACTCGGCCTTGTTGTGCCCCCAGGGGTGGTCGGAGTCCGGCGGCTCCGCCGCCACTTTCAGCATGAGGAGAGCGAAGCCCGCGCCCGCGAGATTCACGAAG
Source organism: Candidatus Dactylopiibacterium sp. (assembly GCA_031119555.1). Taxonomy (GTDB): domain Bacteria; phylum Pseudomonadota; class Gammaproteobacteria; order Burkholderiales; family Rhodocyclaceae; genus Uliginosibacterium. The sequence goes on along the minus strand of JAVHXQ010000043.1, from coordinate 1,728 downwards.
GACTCCATGGCGTCCGAGAGCAGCCCGACCGAGCCCGACACCCACCAGGCGCCGGTCTTCAGCGCGATCGTAAGGACGGCGGCGGCGAGCGAGAGGCGGATGAAGACCAGAGCTTCGCGAGCGGCGGCCGAGGTGTCCGGAACGGCGCGGGAATCCATGCGGTCAGGTGTGCTGCCGGCGCTCGCGCTCGACGCGGAAGATGTAACGCTGGATGTTGTTGGTGACCGCCGGCGAGGGATTCAGGAGCTGGCAGCCGGCGCGCAGAAGGTCCTGCCCGGTGCGCGTGCGGATGCGGAACAGGTTGCGCACCTCGAGCTTCACGGTGACCGGTGTTTCGGGCAGGTTGAGGCGGCAGTTCTCGAGCACGTCGCCCTGCTGGGGTTCGTAACCGGTCGGCAGCATCAGCGCGATGCCGCCGCCCGAGATGTCGATCACGCGCGTGGTCACGCTGCTGCCGTCGGGCTGCGGAATCGCGCAGACGATCGGCTCGGCGGTGGGCGCCTGCATGCGGAAATGCTCGCGGCGCTGCAGGCGCAGCAGCGAATCGGGAATCGCGGCGCGGATCGCGGGCGAGTCTTCGTGCGTGGCGTGCGAGAGCGTGTGCAGCGCGAACTGCACCTTGATGTTGTCGATCTGGGTGGCGCACTGCAGGCGGTCGGACTTCACGGCGCCCTGGGTGACCGCATCATCGCTGCCCACGTCGATGTAGACCCACTGGTTGTCGGCGCTGACGCTCAGCACGGTGGTGAGCATGAAGTCGCGGGTCGAGCCGAAATAGCCCGTCGTCAGGCTGCGCCGCGCGGCGAGCTGTCGCAGTACGTAGGCGATCTCGCGGGCGTCGTGGAGCAGGTACTGGGCGTAGGCGTCAGCCTTGAGCAGTTCGATGGCAGGTTCGGTGCCGGGCGCAGTGGCCATGCGGATGTTCCGGAAGAAGAGGTGCCGGAATGACGACTATCCCGGGCCGGCCCCGAATATATCATCGGCTATCGATGGCGGGGGCGGCGCGTCCGGATCCTGCTCGAGCCGGTAGATCCAGCCCAGCAATTCCGCAACGGCCACGTAGAGCTGCGGCGGAATGCGCGAATCAAGGTCGACCTGCATGAGCAGCGCGACGAGTTCGCGCGATTCGTGCACGAACACGCCGGCCTCGCGCGCATGTTCGATGATCTGCTGGGCGATCAGCCCCTGGCCCTTGGCCACCACGCGCGGCGCGGCCTCGCCTTCCTGATAGGCGAGCGCGACAGCCGTGGCGCGGTCGCCGGCTTCAGGTGCCGACATGTTCGCGTACCGTGATGCGCGTCAGCGTGATGCCCGCCGCACCGAACGCGTCGCGCAGCGATTGGAGGCCTTCGCGCAGGCGCTCCACGCTGGCCGCCGCGCCGGCTTCCAGGTGGATGTTCGCGCCCTCGGCGCTGAGCATCAGGCGCGCGTCGACTTCGCCCAGGCTGGGCAGTTGCAGGCGCATCCGGCTCTGCCAGACCGCGATCTCTTCGTCGCCGCCGCCGCTCTGGCCGCCCTCGGGATCGACGACCGACCATTGCATCTGCGCTCCGGGCCAGATCTGGCCTTGCCAGCTCGCCTGATGGGTGGCGAGTGCTTCGAGCTGATGCAGCACCACGGGCGTGAGCGGTTCGGGCAGGCGCAGGGCGGTGCTGGCGGGCGTGCCCGGCGCCGCTTCGGCGCGCGCGGCGGGCGCCGGCTCGGCTTCCCGGGCGGCGAGCTGGATGG
>JAVHXQ010000078.1 GCA_031119555.1 Candidatus Dactylopiibacterium sp. | reverse complement strand
CGCCACGGCCGCGCCCGCCCGCGGGCGCCGGCCGGCGCCGGACGCCGCGCGGACCTCGCCGGCCCTCGCCCCCCCCAACGCTGTCACCGTCCATGAACGATTCTTCCGCCCTGTTCCCGGATTTCGATCTGGCCAACTTCCTGACGCCCGGCGTCGAGCCCGACGACGTTCCCGCGCTGTGGTCGCTGGTGCGCTCGCGCGAGCTCATCCAGACCTTCATCACGCTCTTCCGGGGCGGCGAGGAGGAAGTGCTGATCCGGCTGCACGTCCTGCGCGAGATCAGCGCGCGCGCCGATCACCCGCGCTGGGAGCCCGATGCGCTGCGCCGCCACTTCAGCTACATCGACCCGGTCAAGCTGGAGACCGTGCTCGCGCGGCTGCGCGGCAACGCGCTGCTCGTGTATGGCGAGGACGGCGCCTACCAGTTCTCGGACGCCGGCCGCAACGCCGTGGCCGCGATGGCCGTGCTGCTGCGCTTCGGCGAACATGAAGACTCGGAACTGGGCTTCCTGACCACCCAGCTCGCGGGCATGCAGGCCACCGGCACGATCACGCCCGAAGTGCTGCAGCACCTGCTCGCCAAACTCAACGCGCTGACGGCCTCGTTCGAGGATGCGATCGCCTCCGGCTCGGAGTTCCGCATCATCGCCGCACGCTCGCGCCTGTCCGGCAACGTGCGCTGGCTCGACAAGGGCACGGCCATCCTGCGCGGGCTGCTCGGCGGCGACGAGATCAGCCCCGAGACCAGCCGCATCGCGCACGCCATCGGCCTCGCGCAGAGCCGGCTGGCGCGCGTGGACGCCGCGTTCCAGCGCGCGCTCAACAAGATCGAGGCGCAGCGCGTCACCCTGGGCGCCTCGGGCGTGTCGTCCTCCGACGCGGTGGCGTGGCTGCGCAGCCTGCCGCTGCGCCACGTCGCCGCGCTGGCCGAGGGCGCGCTCGGCGCGGGCCCGCAGACGCAGTTCCTCGCGGGCGGCCACGAGCTGCTCGACCGCGCCGAGTCGGTGCTGTCGGAAGAGGTCCGCCAGATGGAGGCCGATGCCTCGCTGCCGCCGGCCGAGGAAGCGCCGCAGGACGAAATCGCCCCCGCCGAGGATCTCGGCCTGCTCGTGCGCCTCTCCGAGCGCCTTGCCGCGGTGCCCGCCAGCGTGCCCGCGAGCCGCCTCGTGCTCGGTGGCGGCTTCGGCCCCGCCAGCTACCGCCTTTCACTGCTCTCGCTGCTGGGCAACGAAGAAGCCCAGGCCGCCGGCCCGGTGGCCGATCTCACGCAGATGCCGTTCGACCTGCAGCTCGAGGATTACCTCGTCGAGGTCATGGAGGACGAGATCTCGCACATGTCGGCGGGCTGCGTCGTCCGCAATGACGGCCTGCGGACGGACCCGCCGGCGGCCCCCCGCGACGCGCCCGCAAGCCCCTCCCAGACATCCTCTTCGGAAACGCCATGACCGACATCACCGAGCTGACCGCTCGCCTTCTCGCCCATCGCTGGCTGCCGCGCGCCGACAGCCAGGTGCGCCGCGCGCTCGTCGACGAAGCCTTCCGCGCCGAGCTCGAATCCCGCCTCGCGGGCGTGGGCCTGGAACTGCTCGACAACCCCTTCGCCGCGCACATCGCGGTGGGCCTGCGGATAGACGTGCACGAAGCCGTCTTCGGCGGGCGCGACTACCAGGCCAGCACGATGGGTCTCACGCGCGACGAGATCGCACTGCTGGTCGTGCTGTGGGCGCTCATCATCCTGCCCAAGCGCGAACGCCAGCTCGGCCGCCGCTCGCTGGACGACGACGGCCAGAACGACATGTTCGGCCAGGACAAGCCCATCGAGCACGGTGAAGCGGTGTCGGGCGCGATCTCCGAAGCCTCGCTGCTGGCCGACTTCGGCAGCCAGCTCGGCGGACGCACCAAGGTGCGCAACTTCGCGCTCGGCAAGCTCGCGCGCCTGGGCTTCATCGAACGCCGCCAGGGCTACGTCCACGAAGGCCCGCTGCTCGACGTGCTGCTCGATTACCGCGTACTGGCCGACCGCATCATCCACGGCACGCTGGCCGACGTGCTCGCCGCCGCCGGGCGCGAAGTGCCGCATCCCGACGACGATGACGACGACGCCGGCGACGCCCCCGACGCGGACGACGCCGCCGCCGACCCCACCGATTCCGCCGAGGCCTGACCGCCCATGTTCCACATCCGCAACATCGAACTCGTCCACTGGGATTTCTGGCGCCGCTTCACGCTGCCGCTGGACGCCCACATCATCACCATCGTGGGCCCCAACGGCTCCGGCAAGACGACCCTGCTCGACGCCATGCGCACGCTCTTCGCGCTGCGCTGCTCGGGCAAGCGCGACTTCCGCCGCTACGTGCGCCGCGCCAACGCAGGCTCGGCCTGGCTGCGCGCCACGGTCTCCAACCTGCCGGGGACGACCGGCAAGCGCCCGTTCTTTCCGTGCCTGAAGGACGAGGTCACGCTCGCCTGCCGCATCAAGCGCGCGGGCGGCGACTGGACGCGCGAATACTGCATCGAGGATGGCGTCGTCAGCGTCGAAGCGCTCGAGGAGTCCGCCCAGTTCGCCGGCCTGCGCGACTACCAGTCCCGCCTCGCCTACGCCGGCCTCACGCCCGCCATCGCCAAGGTTCTGTCCCTCGAGCAGGGCGATACCGACAAGCTCTGCGAGTACTCGCCGCGCGCGCTGCTCGACCTGGTGTTCGACGTCTTCGGCGACAAGGAAGTGCTAGACAACTACCAGGCCGCGCGCGAAGAGCAGCAGAACGCCCAGCTCGAACTCGAGTCGCTCGCGCTCGATCTGGAAAAGCTCAAGGCCCAGGCCGAGGGGCGCCGCATCGAAGCCGAGCGCTTTCTGGAATGGCGCGAGCTGCAGGGCGAGACCACCGCGCTCGAAACCAACATCCTGCCGCGCATGGAGGTGGCCGAACTGCAGGCCGAGGTGCACGCCTGGCGCCAAAAGCTGCGCACGGCACGCGGCGAAACGGCGGACGCGCTCGGCATCCAGCGCGACTCCGAAACCCGTGTCGCCACCCTCGCGGGCGAGAAGGCCCAGGCCGAGGCGCGCCTGACCGAAGCCACGACCCGCCTGAAAGCCGTGGACACCCAATGGCTGGCCGCCCGCGACGCCCTGCGCGACGTGGAGAAGAAGCTCGCCGAACGCGACGCCCTGCGCGATCGCGTGGCGCGCGAGCATGGCAGCGCGGCGCTCGAATCCGAGAACGCGGCCTCCGACGCCTACAACGAATGGCAAGGCGCGCGCAGCAAGGTGCGCGAACTCACGGCCCGCTTCGAGGACGTCACCGGCCGCCGGCGCGAAGCCCAGGGCAAGGGCGGCAACGCCCCGCAGGACCACGAGGTGCAGCGCTTCCGGGGCGCGCTCGAAGACGCCGGCATCGCCCACAAGCTGCTCGCGGAGATCACCGAGGTGACCGACGCGAGCTGGCAGGGCGCGATCGAGGCCATCCTGCGCCCTTATCGCTCGCTGATCCTGCTCGAACGCGAGGCCGACCGCCACGACGCCTGGGCGCTCGGCGAACGCGAGCGCTTCCGCCACTTCATCGTGGCCGACCGCGTCCCCTGCCCCGAGGCCGCGCCGGGAAGCCTGCTCGAAGTCGTGCGCTTCGCGGGCGAACCGCCGAAATGGCTCGCGGAACTGCTGGGCCGCATCCGCCGCGTGGATTCCGCCCAGGCCGCGGCCAGACTGCCGCGCGAGCAGGACTGGATCACGCGCGAGGGCTATCACCGCGAACGCCGTGGCGCCCGCCACCTCGGCGTGCCGCACGATTTCTGGTTCGGCGAACTGGCCCGTCAGGCGCGCCTTGCCACGCTGCAGGAAGAGATCGGCACGCTCGACAAGCAGCTCGCCTGGGCGCGCAAGCAGCAGGACGGCGCGGAAGCCGCGATGCAGAGCGCGCGCGAGAAGCTGCTGGGCATGCAGGCCGCCGAGCTGCTGCTCGCCCGCGCCGCCGAGTTCGATGCCGCCGCACAGGACCAGGCCAGCCTGCGCGCCGCGCAGGAAGCCACCGAGGCCGCGCTCGCCGAGGCGCGCGCGGGCGTGGATACCTGCAAGGACCGGCTCTCCGGCATCGCCATCGAAACCGACCGCCGCTCGCGCGATCTCGCCCAGGCGCGCGAACACCTGCGCCGCCTGGCGGGCGAATCGCGCCCCCAGCGCCTCGAACAGACCGCCCGCCTGCTGCGTCTGCGCGCCAAGCGCCGCGGCCTGCCCGCCGCGTGGCTGGAAGCCTCTTCGCTCGAAGCGCTGGCCGAGCAGTACGGCGGCCTCGCGGGCGCGCGCAACGAACTCTCGCGGCTGCGCCGGCGCCTGGTGGACGGCGACTGGCCGACCGACGACAGCGTTCTGATCGTCAAGGAAAAACTCACCCTGGAACTCCACCAGCGCGAGGCCGATTACGGCCAGCGCATGGCCTACTCCGAACGCACGCGGCTGATGGTGGACGAAGCCCGCGCGGCCTACATCGCCCGCCTGCGCGCCACCGTGCGCCAGTACGGCAAGAACCTGCGCGCGCTCGGCGAACTGGCGGGCGTGGGCGTGGAATGCCCGGTGCCCGTACTCGACAACGACGACGGCACGCTCGCCACGGCGGGGCTGGAAGTCGCCTTCGACTTCGACCAGAAAGGCGCGCAGACGCTCAACGACGGCGAAGCCTCGGGCGGCCAGCAGGTCATGAAATCGCTGATCCTGCTGATCGGCCTGCTCATGGACGACGCGCGCCCCGGCGGCTTCGTGTTCATCGACGAACCCTTCGCCCACCTCGACGTGGCCAACATCGACCGCGTCGGCGCCTTCCTGCGCGCGACCCGCGCGCAGTACCTCATCACCACCCCGGTCACGCACAACGCCAACGTCTTCCAGCCCGCGCAGCTCACGCTGGTGACCCGCAAGAAAAAACCGGCCGACAGCTGGGCGCCCCCGATCGGAGTCCTGCGGCGCCAGATCGACTGAATGCGCCACGCCTGCATGACAGGCCCGGCCCGATGGGTCAGAATAACGCCCTTTACCGCCTGCGCACGGGCTTCGCGGCCCGTCGCGCACTACCACTTCCAAGCCGAACATGTCCGAACACCAGAACCCGCCCGTCGAATCTCCCGCTCAGGATGAAAACCGCATCATCGCCGAGCGCCGCGCCAAACTCAGCGAATGGCGCGAGACGGGCAAAGCCTATCCGAACGACTTCCGTCGCGAGGATTTCGCCGGCGCGCTGCATGCGGCGCACGGCGAAACAACCCCCGAGGCCCTGGATGCCGCGCCCCTGGGCGTGACCGTGGCCGGCCGCGTGATGCTCAAGCGCGTGATGGGCAAGGCTTCCTTCATCACCATCCAGGACATGACCGGCCGCATCCAGCTCTACGTAACGCGCGACGGCGTCGGCGAAGAGACCTACGCCGCCTTCAAGGGCTGGGACATCGGCGACATCGTGGGCACCACCGGCACGCTGTTCAAGACCAAGACCGGCGAGCTTTCGGTCAAGAGCGACACCATCCGCCTGCTCTCCAAGTGCCTGCGTCCGCTGCCCGACAAGTTCCACGGCATGGCCGACATCGAGCAGCGCTACCGTCAGCGCCACCTCGACCTCATCACCAACGAACAGTCGAAGGCCACCTTCGTGGCGCGCAGCAGGCTGATCTCGGCGATCCGCCGCTACATGGACAACCACGGCTTCCTCGAAGTCGAAACGCCGATGATGCACCCCATCCCCGGCGGCGCCTCGGCCAAGCCCTTCATCACCCACCACAACGCGCTCGACCAGCAGATGTTCCTGCGCATCGCGCCCGAGCTCTATCTCAAGCGCCTCGTGGTGGGCGGCCTCGAGAAGGTCTATGAGATCAACCGCAACTTCCGCAACGAAGGCCTCTCGCCGCGCCACAACCCCGAATTCACGATGATCGAGTTCTATGACGCGTACGCGGATTACCGCACGCTCATGGACTTCGTCGAAGGCCTGCTGCGACACGCCGCGCGCGAGGCGCTGGGCACCGAGCAGTTCCAGTATCAGGGCCGCGACCTCGATCTGGGCAAGCCTTTCGACCGCCTCACGGTGGTACAGGCCGTCATGAAGTACTGCCCCGAATTCACCGAGGCACAACTCAACGACGAAGCGTGGCTGCGGGCCGAACTCACGCAGCGCAAGGCACTGCCCAAGGGTGCCCAGGGCGCCAACATGGGCCTGGGCGCGCTGCAGCTCGCGTTCTTCGAGGAAACCGCCGAAAGCCAGCTCTGGAATCCGACCTTCATCATCGATTACCCGGTTGAAGTCTCCCCGCTCGCCCGGGCCTCCGACGCCAACCCCGGCATCACCGAGCGCTTCGAGCTCTTCATCGTGGGCCGCGAGATCGCCAACGCCTTCTCCGAACTCAACGACCCCGAAGACCAGGCCGAGCGCTTCCTCGCCCAGGCCAGGGCCAAGGACGCGGGCGACGAGGAAGCCATGTACTACGACGCCGACTACATCCGCACCCTCGAATCGGGCCTGCCGCCCACGGGTGGCTGCGGCATCGGCATCGACCGCCTCGTGATGCTGCTGACCGACAGCCCCGCGATCCGCGACGTGATCCTCTTCCCGCAGATGCGTCCGGAGTAATCGCCAGACCCAGAACCCTTACCCGAACCGGGCTCGCCTCACAACGAGCCCGGTTCGCGCATTCAGCGCCACCCATTTCGAACCCGAACCCGTAAGACCTATCACCATGAGCACTTCCCTCATCGCCCCGTTTCCCGAACTGACCGATCGCATCGCGCGTGAAGGCGTCGTCCAGGGCAACGAAATCCTCAAGATCGACCACTTCCTGAACCACCGCATCGAGCCCGGCTTCATGCAGCGCATGGCCCGCGAGATCGCCGAACGACTGCGCCAGTTCAAGCCGGACATGATCCTGACCGCCGAGGCCAGCGGCATCGCCCCGGGGCTCATGGTGGCGCTCGAACTCGACGTGCCCATGGTGTATGGCAAGAAGTACCACCCGCAGGTCGAGATCCCCATGCTCTCGCGCCTCATTCCCTCGCCCACCAAGGGCGGCGAAGTGAAGATGGTCGTGAGCCAGAAGTACCTCTCGCCGGGCCAGCGCGTGGCGATCGTCGACGACTTCCTCTCCAACGGCCGCACGGCCGCCGCGCTCGTGGAAATCACCCGTGAAGCCGGCTGCACCCCGGTGGCCGCGGCCTTCCTCGTGGCCAAGGCCTTCAAGCAAGGCCACAAGCTCATGGAAGAAGCCGGCGTTCCCGTCGTGACGCTCGCCAGCGTCGAAGCGCTCGTCGACGGCAAGGCCATCATCAGCAAAGCCTGAGTCGATTTTGCACTGGACTTTCGCTCGGCAAGCTATATAATGCGCCCTTCGCGGAGAGGTGGCAGAGTGGTCGAATGTACCTGACTCGAAATCAGGCGTAGGTGCAAGCCTACCGTGGGTTCGAATCCCACCCTCTCCGCCACAAACACAAAGCGCCTTTCGGGGCGCTTTTTGTTTATACCCACGTCTCTACCCATATTCGCGCGCTCGCTTCAATCGCTCGCTATCCCACGCATCAACAAGCGCACCCGCAGGGCCCACCTCGCTGAGCATGGCGTGGCCTTATCGTCATGCGCCGCAGTCGTTCCCCGCCCGCCTCCCCTCGCAAGTCGCGCCCGCTCAGCGCTCCCTGAGGCTTTCGTGGCCGTACTACACGAGCGGGGAGAGGAAGTACTCGATCACGCGGCGCTTGCCCGTCTTGATCTCCACGCCCATCGCCATGCCCGGCGACAGGCGCACCTCGCGGCCGTCGACTTCCAGTGTGGCGCGCTCGAGCTTGACGTGCGTGGCATAGATCAGCCCGCGCTTGTCGTCGTTGATCGCGTCGTGGGAGACCGATACGACGCGCGCCGGGATCGTGCCGTACTGGGTGAGCCGGAGGGTCTCGATCTTCACTTCCGCTTCCTGGCGCGGGCGCGCGAAGTCTCAACCGAACTCAGAGATCTCCATAGGGATGGTCTGGCTGTCACGCACGGCGTCGTCCACGAACTCGGTACTGCGGAACGAGATGACGCACTCACCCGTATCTCTGTTCTTGAACAAGGTGCCCGAGAAGCCGCTGGAGGTATTGGGCTTCTGTCCAACGACCTCCCACTTCGCCAAGAAATCATCCGCCTCTGCCTGGGTGGCGAACTTGGAAGCGTGTCCGTTTCCTCGCAAAAGCTCACTAGGCAATCCATCCTTGAGAACCCCCGTATCGGGGTTTGCCAGAAATGCCTCTGCCGCCATCTGAAGCTTCGCATACTGAAGCTGCTGCGCAATCGTAAGTTCGGCCATGGTTTATTTCTCGACTTTCGGAATGAGGATTTTTTCAACAAAGTCTTCTGTCTGCGCGGCCTGAGCTGAAGAGCCATGCCCGGGAGGAATTGGATGAAATGGATTTCTTTGAAAGCCAGGGCAAGCATGATTGGCGGCCAGCAGCCATGGCGAGCGCCCTCCATACGAGTTGCCTTGCCCGGGGTCCCACATGTAGCCGATGCGTTCGGCCATCACCTCCTGGGTCTGCAGGTCGATGACCCGCAGCGAACTGCCGGCGACCCAGTATTCGCGGTCCTCCCGCGTGGATAAATCGTCGTAGGTCACGCCATAGCGTGGCGACGGGCCCGTGGCGAGCTGTTTTTCGAGTACAAATTCACGGGAATACCACTGCTTTCCCCAGTTGGGTGAAGTGACGTTCGTTCCTGTAACCAACACATTTTTCCATTCCCCCGTATAGCGATAGCGCTTGCCATCCTCGGCCAGGGCTTCAACATAGCGATAGCCATTGCGAGGCGGCGCCCCCGCAATCATCGGTTCCCTGGGTAATCCCCCCTTTTTTGGTGGCCGGCAGAAGTAGAGCTATTTGGCTTGCGCC
>JAVHXQ010000077.1 GCA_031119555.1 Candidatus Dactylopiibacterium sp. | reverse complement strand
AGCGCGCGCAGCGCCGCGCCCACCGCTTCGGGCGTGTCGGCGCCCAGCAGTTCGCGGGCGGCCCGGTTGTCCACGCGCACGCGCCCGTCGGCATACAGCGCCACCACGCCCACGGGCAGGTGGGCGATCACGGTTTCGACGAGCCGATGCGCCTCGCGCGCGAGCCCCGCCGCCGCGCGCAGCGCGCCCAGCTGCTGCTGGACCGGATCGAGATGCCCGCCGGCCGGAACGAGGTGCACGGCACGCAGCGCCTTCATCTCGGCTTCGACGTAGCGCTGCATGGCTTCGAGCCGGCGCCAGCTCCACAGCGGGTAGGCGGTGAGGCAGCCGAGGATCGCCGAGGCCGGGCGGATCCACAGCGCGGGGATGGCGAGCGCGAGCACGCTGAGCAGCAGGATGCCCAGCAGCACCACGGCGGTCCAGACCAGACCGGTGCGCGCGTTCATGCGTGCGAGCAGCAGCATCTGCAGCAGGCAGATCGCGGCCGTGAGGAGCGCGCCCAGCCAGCGCGGCAGCAACTGGATGGCGGAATCCTTGCGCAGCGAGCTGAGGACGTTGGCATGGAACTCCACGCCCGGCATGAGGCCCAGCTGGCCGGACTCGGGCACCGGCACGGCGTCGGCCATGCCCGCCGAGGTGACGCCGACGAGGATGGTCTTGCCGCGCAGGGCGGCGTCGGGCACGCGGCCGTTGAGCACGTCGGCATAGGCGTACTGGGTGAAGCTGCCGGCCGGGCCGGCGAAGGGCACGCGCATCCAGCCCGCGCGCTGCCAGCCCGGGCCGCCCTGCGCGCCGGGCGGGCGCGGCGGCGTGCCGCGCTCGAGATCGAGCAGGGCCAGCGCGAACTGCGCGGTGGCGGCGGTCTCCCAGCCTTCGTAGCGATAGGTGCTGCGCACGATGCCGTCGGGATCGAACTCGGCCTGGATGTGTCCCAGCCGCGCGGCCGCCGCGCGCAGCCGTGGGGTGGGGGTGGATTCGCCCGTGATGCGGCCGTGGCGGACCTGCTGCAGCATGGGCAGCACGACCCGGCCGTGGCGGCGCATGGCGTCGGCGAGGGCGGCGTCGTCCGGGCCGGACTCGGCGAAGACGAGATCCAGGCCGATGGGGCCGGCGCCGGCCGCGCGCAGGCGCTCGATGAGCGAGGCGTGCAGGTGGCGTGGCCAGGGCCAGCGGCCGAGGGCGTCGAGGCTGTCGTTGTCGATCGCCACGATCACGACGGCAGGATCGGCCGCCACCTCCTGCCGGCTCAGGGCAATGTCATACAGCTGCAGATCGGCGCGCCACAGCCAGCCCTGCAGGGAACTGAGCGTGACCAGGGCGCATACGATCAGGCTCACCAGCCCCCATTCGAGCAGGATGCGGCGGTCGGGTCTCATGGGCATGCGCGGGAACGGGAACGGAACAACGGGAGCATGGATGCTTTCACGGTGTCAGGCTTGCTATTCTGCGGCAAGTGTCGCGCGTCGGGACGGCCGGGGAGCCCGCCTTCCACGCCGGTCCGCGCCGGCATTCCGGGCCACCGGGCTTTGCGGTGGCAGCAGACAGAAAGGGAGCGTGCAATGAGTTTCTTCAGCGAGTTCAAGGAGTTCGCCCTCAAGGGCAACGTGGTCGATCTGGCCGTGGGCGTGATCATCGGTGGTGCCTTCGGCAAGATCGTGGATTCCATGGTGGGTGACATGATCATGCCGCTGGTGGGCGCGGTGGTCGGCAAGATCGACTTCTCCAATCTGTATCTCGTGCTGGGCAGCGTGCCGCCCGGCGTGGCGAACACGCTGGCCGACCTGCGGCGCGCGGGGGTGCCGGTGCTGGCCTGGGGCAACTTCATCACCATCGCGATCAACTTCGCGATCCTCGCTTTCGTGATCTTCGTGATGATCAAGCAGATCAACCGCCTCAAGCGGCAGAACGCGCCGGCAGCCGAGCCGGTGGCACCCGCCACGCCCGAGGACGTGGTGCTGCTGCGCGAGATCCGCGACGCGCTGCGCCGCGACTGAGCCTCGTCCGCCCGGACGCAGGCGTCAAAATAATGGCCACCCCGCGGGGTGGCCATTGTCTTGCGTCAAGCGCGCCGCCGGGCTCAGCCGGCTTCGGGCGCGCTTGCGGCGTCGAACTGCTCGAGACGGTAGCCGAAGCTGTAGGTGGGCACGATGCGGAAACCGTTCTCGGGGCGCAGTTGCAGTTTGCTGCGCACGCGCGAGATGTGCGTGTCGACGGTGCGCGTGGGCACGTTGGGATTGCGGCCCCAGACGGCCTCGAACATGTGGCCGCGCGAGAGCAGGCGCCCGACGTTGCGGAACATGAAGAAGGCGAGGCTGAACTCCTTCTCGGTGAGTTCCACGGGCTCGCCATGCAGCGTGGCGAGGTTCTGCGCGGGGTCGAAGCGGTAAGGCGGGCAGTCGATCACGGCCGGTGCCTGCGTGCCGCGCGTGCGGCGCATCACCGCCTCGATGCGCGAGAGCAGGATGCGCGGGCTCAGCGGCTTGATGATGAAATCGTCCGCCCCGGCGGCCAGGCCGCCGACGATGTCTTCTTCCGCGTCGCGCGAGGTCAGGAAGATCGCGGGCGTGTCGTCGTTGCGCTCGCGCCGCAGCCAGCCGAGGAACTCGGGGCCGGTCTGGTCGGGAACGTTCCAGTCGAGCACGAACAGATCGGCGCTTTCGCGCGAGCAGAAGCGCTTGAGATCGCTGACGAGGCGGAACTCGTGGACCTCATGGCCGGCGTCGCGCAGGCAGTTGGCCAGCACCAGGATCTGCGTGGGGTCGTCTTCGAGGGCAGCGATGCGCATGGTGCCTCCTGTGATGTTGAGACGATTCTAGCAAGCCATTGGCATGTGACGGCCTCAGCCGGACAGGCCGTCACGATCTGACACAAACGGGTTCTGCCGGCGCTCGACGCCGAAGCTGGACATCGGTCCGTGGCCGGGCACGAAGCGCGTGTCGTCGCCCAGCGGCCAGAGCCGGGTACGGATCGCGGCGAGCAGCGCGGCGTGGTCTCCGCGCGGAAAATCCGTGCGTCCGATCGAGCCGGCGAACAGCACGTCGCCCACGAAGGCGAGCCGTGCCCCGGCGCTGTGGAAAATCACGTGCCCCGGCGTGTGACCGGGGGTGTGCAGCACGTCGAGGCGCTCGTGGCCGACCGTCACGTGGTCGCCGTTCTCCAGCCAGCGCGTGGGCGTGAAGCCCGCCACGGGCGGAAAGCCGAACATGCGGCATTGCTCGGCGAGCGCGTCGATCCAGAACGCATCCGCGCGCTGCGGACCCTCGACGGGCAGCGCGGCGCGCGCGACGAGGGCCGCCGTGGCGCCCACGTGGTCGAGGTGGCCATGGGTCAGCAGGATCTTCGTGAGCGTCACGCCGGCCTGCGCGATGGCAGCGTCGATGCGGGGCAGATCGCCGCCGGGGTCGATCACGGCCGCCTCGCGCGTCTGGTCGCACCAGACGAGGCTGCAGTTCTGCTGGAAGGGTGTGACGGGAACGATCTGGTACTGGAGCGCCATCGGGATCAGTTGCTGTAGGGAGACTTGAAATCGGATTCGATGGCCTTGGCCACCTGCGCGCCTTGCGAGAGCGCGCTGAGCACGTTCGGGAAGGCGGGGTTGCCGACGTCGCCGGCGGCATACACGCGCTCGCTGCTCGTGCGCCCCTGCGGGTCGGTGATGAGGTAGCCGTCGTTGTCGCGCGTGGGGGGCTTGATGCCTTGCCCCAGCGTGTCGTCGAGGAAGCCGGTGTTGGGCGCGTAGCCGGCGAGCAGGTGCACGCGGTCGAAGGTTTCCTCCCACCGCCCCTGCGGCCCTTCGAGCGTGGCCTGCAGGCCACGGGGGCCTGGCTGCAGCGCGGCGAGGCGGGTCTCGGGGCACAGCCTGCCGGCAGGCGCGCGTTCGATTTCGGCAAGGTAGCGCGCCTGGGCGCGGAAGGCGCCGCGCGCGACCACGCTCACCTCGGCGCCATGGGTGAGCGCGAGGGTGGCGTTCTCGAGCGCGTTGTCGCCGCCGCCGAGCACGAGCAGGCGCTGGCCGGCCAGCGAAGACATGCGCGTGAAGCAGTGCGGGCCGTAGCGCAGGCGCCCCGGGTCGCAGCCCGCGAAGCCCGGCAGGCCCAGCATCAGCTCGCGGCCGCGGTAGCGCGTGCCGGTGGCGAGCACGAGCGCGTCGGCTTCCAGGCCGGCGAGGCCGTGCGGGGTTTCGAGCGTGATGCGGAACTCGCCGCCAAGGCGCGCGATGTGCGTGGGGCGGCTTTCGAGGTGCAGCGGGATGTCCAGGCCGATGATGTGCTCGCTGAAGCGCGCCGCGATCTCCAGCCCGCTGAGGCCGCTCTGGCCGAGGATCCAGTTGTTGTTGAGAAAGTTCAGCTGCATCGCGCCGCCGGGATTCTTTTCGCCGTCGACGAGCAGCGGCTCCAGGCCCAGGTTGTGCAGCCAGAGCGCGCAGGACATGCCGGCGGGGCCGGCACCGAGGATGCAGACGCGGACGGACGGGGTGCCGGCCATGGTCAGCGCGTCCAGGTGACGGGCACGCCGTCGCGTTCGGCGCGCGCGAGCATCTGCAGCAGCGGCGCGGCACGGCGCGCGAGGCTGATGATCTCTTCGGGGCGTTCGTCGGGCGCGTGCCCGGCTTCTTCCGGCGGCGGCGGGGGGGCTTCCTGCGCGGCGGCGGCGCGCAGCGCGGCGATGGCGGCGGGGATCTGCGCCACCGTGACGATGCCCTTGGCATCGTCGGGGTCCTTGCCGAGGATGGCGAGGATGCGGCGGCCCACGTCGCCCAGCATGATGACGTCGCCGTCGGCGCTCGACTTGAAGATGATCAGCACGCGGTTCTCCCGGGAAAGGCGCAAGGGCCAATGTAGCCGATCGGCCCGCCGCCCGCCAAATCAGTCGCAGCGGCCGGTGGGCATGTCGATGAGCACCGGCCAGACCCGCGCGAAGGCCTGCGGCGGCGTGCAGCGCGCCTCGCAGCGCGTGTAGGAGATCGTCATCTGCCGCCCCTGCGTCCAGATGCGTACCGTGCAACCGTCGGCGTGGCGCAGTTCGAGGGAGGGGCCGGACTTCGTCTGGCGGAAGCCCGGGCCGCCGAAGCTGCAGGTGCCGCGCGAGGGCAGTTCGATGGCGGTGGCGAGGTAGAGCACGCGGTTGTCCTCGATCTCGACCTGCGTCGAGCCGCGATAGCCGGTTTCGTCGCGGAAGCTGCAGCGGTTGCGGTAGTCGATCGTGTCGGCGGGGCGGCCGCGCAACTGCTCGCGCATGCGGTCCTGGTCGATCTCGCGCAGCAGCGCGCCGCCGCGCCCGCCGCCGCAGCCCGCGAGCAGCAGGCACAGCGTGGCGGCCAGCGCGCCGCGTCGCGTCATTGGCGGCGGAAACCCGCGAGCAGCAGCCCGGCGCCGATGAAGAGGCTGCCGAAGCCGCGGTTGAGCCAGCGGATGTGGCGTGCGTCGCGCAGCGCGCGCAGCACGCGCGCGGCGAGCAGGGTGTAGCCGCTCATGACCACCGCATCGGTGAAGAACAGCGTGGCGCCGCAGATGAGGTATTGCGGCCATTGCGTGGCGTGGGGGTCGATGAACTGCGGCAGCACGGCGAGCATGAAGACGATGCCCTTGGGGTTGCTCGCGTTGATCAGAAAGGCCTTCACGATGAGGCTGCGCCGGTCGGCGCTGGTGACGCCCGTGTCGACCATGGGTGCCGCGGGGGAGCGCCATTGCTGGATGCCGAGCCAGATCAGGTAGGCGACGCCGGCCCACTTGATGCCCATGAACAGGGTGTGGGAGGCCGCCAGCACGGCGCCCAGTCCGGCCGCGCAGACCGCGACCAGCAGGAGCACGCCCAGCTGCAGGCCGACGATGTTCCAGAGCGCGTGGCGGAAACCGAAGCGCTGCCCGGCGGCCATGCACGAGAGCGCGCCGGGGCCGGGAGACAGCGAGATCAGCCAGGAGGCCACGAAGAACGCAAGCCAGGTATCGAGTGACATGGACGGCGGCGGTGAGTACGGGGAATCCCCATTCTAACGCCGTGCCGGCGGCACGGGACGGCCCCGGGGGCTGGCCCGGCCCGGGCGGACGCGTGTCGCGCGCCGCCCGGGCGCCGGTCAGCCGGGCGTGCGCAGGTGCCAGTCGGTGGCTTGCTGCAGGCGGTGGGCGACGCCGAGCAGGCGGGCTTCGTCGAAATAGTTGCCGATGAGCTGCAGGCCGACCGGCAGCCCTTCGCGCGAGAAGCCCGCCGGCGTCGACAGGCCGGGCAGGCCGGCCAGGTTCACGGCCAGCGTGTAGATGTCGGCCAGGTACATCTGCACCGGGTCGTCGGCCATCTGGCCGAGCGGCCAGGCGGCGGTCGGCGCGACCGGGCCGGCGATCACGTCGCACTGCGTGAGCGCCTGGCGGAAGTCGTCGGCGATCAGGCGGCGCAGCTGCTGGGCCTTGATGTAGTAGGCGTCGTAATAGCCATGCGAAAGCACGTAGGTGCCCACGAGGATGCGGCGCTTCACCTCGGCGCCGAAGCCTTCGGCGCGGCTGCGCGCGTACATCTCGGCGAGGTCCTTGTAGCCGGCGGCGCGGTGGCCGTAGCGCACGCCGTCGAAGCGCGAGAGGTTGGAGCTGGCCTCGGCCGGCGCGATCACGTAGTAGGCCGGAATCGCGAGGTGGGTGTTGGGCAGGCTGATCTCGACGGTGCTGGCACCGAGCTTGCGCAGTTCGGCGAGCGCGGTTTCGACGGCCGTGCGCACGTCGTCGGCGAGACCGTCGCCGAAGTACTCGCGCGGCAGGCCGATGCGCAGGCCCGCGAGCGGCAGGTCGAGGTGGCGGGCGTAGTCCTCGGGCGCGCGTTCGAGGCTGGTCGAGTCGCGGCGGTCGAAGCCGGCCATGTGGTTGAGCAGCAGGGCGCAGTCCTCGGCCGTGCGCGCCAGCGGCCCGCCCTGATCGAGCGAGCTGGCGTAGGCGATCATGCCGTAGCGCGAGACGATGCCGTAGGTCGGCTTGATGCCGGTGATGCCGCACAGCGCCGCGGGCTGGCGGATGGAGCCGCCGGTATCGGTGCCGGTGGCGGCGGGCACCAGCCCGGCCGCGACGGCCACCGCCGAGCCGCCCGAGGAGCCGCCCGGCACGCGCGTGACGTCCCAGGGGTTCTTCACGGCGCCGAAGTGGGAGTTCTCGTTGGTCGAGCCCATCGCGAACTCGTCCATGTTGGTCTTGCCCACGCTGACCGCGCCGGCCGCCTTGAGCTGGCTCACCACGTGGGCGTCGTAGGGGCTCGTGAAGCTGGCGAGCATGCGGGAGCCGCAGGTGGTCAGCACGCCCTCGGTGCAGAAGAGATCCTTGTGCGCGATCGGCAGGCCGGCCAGCGGGCCCGCGGTGCCGGCCGCCAGGGCCGCGTCGGCGGCGTCGGCGGCGGCGAGCGCCCCTGCGCGGTCGACCGTGATGAAGGCGTTGAGGGCGGGGTTCTGCGCCTCGATGCGGGCCAGGGTGTCGGTGATCAGCTCGCGGCTGGAGATCTGGCGGCGGGCGAGTTGCTGTTGCAGCGATGTGAGGGTCTGGTTGCTCATTTTGCCTGGACGTAGCCCAGCCCGATCTCGACGTGGTCGATCAGGGCGTGGATGAACTTGATATGGATTTCCTGGATGCGGTCGGCATAACCGAAGTGCGGCACGATGATCTCGGCGTCGGCGAGCCCGCGCATCTTGCCGCCATCCTTGCCCATGAGCAGGATGACGCGCATGTCGCGCGCCTTCGCGGCCTTCGCGGCGGCCAGGATGTTGGCGGAGTTGCCCGAGGTGGAGATGCCCAGGAAGACGTCGCCCGGGCGGCCCAGTGCCTCGACCTGGCGGGAGAAGATGAATTCGAAGCCGTAGTCGTTGCCCACGCAGGTGATGTGCGAGGGGTCGGAGATCGCCAGCGCGCCCAGCGCGGGCCGGTTGTCGCGATAGCGGCCGGAGAGCTCCTCGGCGAAGTGCATGGCGTCGCAGTGCGAGCCGCCGTTGCCGGCCGAGAGCACCTTGCCGCCGCGCCCGAGGCATTCGACGAGCAGGTCGCCGGCGTGCGTCACCTGGGCGAGCAGGGCTTCGTCGGCGAGCACCTTGGTGAGTACGGTCTGGGCTTCCTGCAGGTGAGCCAGGAGTCGGGTCTGTGTCATGTTCACTCCTCGTGCGAAATACGTGCGACGTGTGACGCGGGGTGTGCGCGGCGGCCGACGGACGGCGCCCCGGGGCGCCGGCGCCTGGCCGTCGCGCGGTTCATTCGATGACCCTGGGCACCAGATAGAGGCCGGCTTCGGCCTCGGGGGCGACGGCCTGGAAGGCTTCGCGGCGGTCGCCTTCGGTGACGGTGTCGGCGCGCAGGCGCTGCACGACGTCCTGCGGGTGCGACATGGGGGCCACGCCGGTGGTGTCCACGGCCTGCATCTGCTCGATGAGACCGAAGATGCCGTCGAGCTTGGCGCGCGTGGCGTCGGCATCGGCGGGGGTGAGTTCTATGCGGGCGAGCCGGGCAATGCGGTCGACCTGTTCCAGGGTGAGTGACATGACGCGTGGTCCGTGGACGGGTGCATTGGAAACAACGGGATAGGGTAACATACGCGGTTTGATTCGTTTGCCCTGACGCCGGACGCGGCGCGCAGGTCTGCTCATCCACAGGTACCCGCTCCATGTTCGGACTCCTTCGCTCCTATTTCTCCAACGATCTCGCCATCGACCTCGGCACGGCGAACACCCTGATCTATGTGCGCGGCAAGGGCATCGTGCTGGATGAACCTTCGGTCGTCGCGATCCGCACCGAGGGCGGGCCGAACGCCAAGAAGACCATCCAGGCCGTGGGGGCCTCCGCCAAGCAGATGCTGGGCAAGACGCCGGGCAACATCACGGCGATCCGCCCCATGAAGGACGGCGTGATCGCCGACTTCACGGTCACCGAGCAGATGCTCAAGCAGTTCATCAAGAAGG
>JAVHXQ010000042.1 GCA_031119555.1 Candidatus Dactylopiibacterium sp. | reverse complement strand
ATGAAGGCCAGGATCGCGAAGGCCGCCACCGCCACCGGCAGCGCCCATGGCCCGTGCGCGGCCAAGCCCAGCAGCTCCTCGACCGTCGCCTCGCCGTAGATGCCCAGCACCGAGGCGCCGAACAGGAAGACGATCCCCACCCCGCCGAACAGCACGAACGAGACCAGCAGCGTGCGCCACGCCTTGGCGTCCATATTGGTCAGGAAGGCGAAGAGCCGGCGCATGGTCAGCGGGGAGTCGCCGATGCGCGCGCGGGGGTGCGGGGCTCTCCCCACCCTCCCGCCATCGCGCCCCGGCCGGCGCGTTTCGCGTGCCCTGCCCCGCGCGGCCGGATTGAAAGCCGGGCACACGGCCCGGCGGCGGATCAGGCCGGTGCGAGCGCCAGATCCGCGAGCTTCTCGCGGATTTCCACGAGCGAGTGACGCGCGTAGAGCATGGGCAGGCCGAGACGGCGCGCCTCGTCGCGCACATGGCGCAGCAGGGGGTGACTGATGCGGTCGCACACCACGACGACCAGCGCGGTGTCGCCGGGAATCCTGCGGCGCTCGTCGCCGACCTTGCGGCCAGACCAGTGTTCGGTTTCCCGCAGCCCGGCCAGACGCGGATCGTCGCGCAGCGCCCGCTTGATCGGTTCGACGCGATCGGCTCCGACGATGAGTGCTTTCATGCCTGCCCCCGTGTTCTGTGTAGGAGCCTCCGAGCTTATGCAGGCCGGGCGCGGGAACCAACCATGGAATTCTTACTTGCTTAGAATCAAATGCGTTAAGCGCTGAACGAATCCAGCTCAGACAGGAATATCGCTGAGCCGCCCACGCCAGAAATCCGGCCCCGGCAGTTCCCCGCTGCCCGCGCGCAGATTGTCCGCCATGTGCTCCGCACGGCGGGTGCCCGGGATCGCGCAGGTTGCCCCGGGGTGCGCGAGCACGTACTTGAGCAGGACCTGCGCCCAGCTCGTGGCGCCGATCTCCGCCGCCCAGCCCGGCAGCGGCTGCCCCGCGAGGCGCCGCATGAGCCCGCCCCCGCCAAACGGGCGGTTGATGATGACGGCCATGCCGCGTTCGGCCGCCAGCGGCAGGATGCGACGCGCGGCCGCCGGCTCGGCGATGGAATGATTCACCTGCACGAAATCCAGCTTCTCGCGCCGCATGACCGTTTCAAGCTCGGCATAGGCGCTCTCGGTGTAGTGCGTGACCCCGACGTAGCGCACGCGCCCCTGGGCCTGCCACGCGCGCAGCGTGGCCAGATGCACGCGCCAGTCGAGGAGGTTGTGGACCTGCATGAGGTCCAGGCGCGCGCGGCGCAGCAGGCGCATCGATTCCTCCATCTGCGCGATGCCCGCCTCGCGCCCGCGCGTCCACACCTTGGTGGCGACGAAGCCCCGCCCCGGATGGGCGGCCAGCAGCTCACCCGCGGTCTGCTCGGCGCGTCCATACATGGGCGAGCTGTCGATGACCGCCGCGCCGGCCTCGAAGAGCCGCGCCAGCACGCCGGGCAGTTGCGCGTAGGCAGGGGCGCCGGGCGCCACGTCGAAGCCCACGTAAGTGCCGCAGCCGATCACGGGCAGGGCTTCGCCGCTGGAGGGGATGCGCCGCGCCAGCACGCGCGGGGCGTCCCCACCCTGCCCCAGCACGGGAGCGGCCACGGCGCTCGCCGCGAGCCCCGCGGCGAGCTTCAGGAAGGCCTGGCGGTCCATGGCACGCGCCGCTCAGACCGCCGGCGGATTGCGCTCGGCGAAGCTGGAGCGCTGATGCCAGTAGGGATAGGCGGGGCGCAGCGCGCTGGCGGCATCGAGCCGGCCGATCTGCTCGGCGCTCAGCTTGAGTTCGGCGGCGGCAAGGTTGTCGCGCAGTTGCGCGGCATTGCGCGCACCGACCACCAGGGTGGTGATGGAAGGCCGCGACAGCAGCCATGCGAGGGCCACGCGCGCGACGGATTCGCCCGTCTCGGCGGAGACGGCCTCGAGCACGTCGGTGATCGCGAAGAGATGCTCGTCGGGCACCTTCCAGCTGGCGTCGGTGGCTGCGCGCGAATCCTCGGGGGGAGCCTTGTGACGCCCCACCTTGCCCGACAGCTTGGCGCCCGAGAGCGGGCTCCACACCATGGTGCCGACGCCCTGGTCGAGCGCCAGCGGCATGAGTTCCCACTCGTAATCGCGCTCGGCGAGCGAGTAGTACACCTGATGCGACACGGGCCTGGGCAGGCCGTGGCGCTCGGCCAGCGCGATCATCTTCATGAGGTGCCAGCCCGAGAAATTGGACACGCCGTAGTACCGGATCTTGCCGTCGCGGATCAGGATGTCGAGTGCATGCAGCATTTCATCCACGGGGGTGCGCGCGTCGAAGGAGTGCAGCTGGTAGAGGTCGATGCAGTCGGTGCCCAGGCGCCGCAGGCTGGCCTCGCAGGCGCGCAGGATGCGCTCGCGCGAGGTGCCCATGTCATTGGGCTCGTCGCCAAGGCGCATGCCGGTCTTGGTGGCCAGCAGCAGGCGCGCGCGGCGCCCCTTGATGGCCGCGCCCAGGATCTCCTCGGACAGCCCGGCGGAATAGGCGTCCGCCGTGTCGAAGAAGGTGCAGCCCGCGTCCAGCGCAATGTCGATGAGGCCGGAGGCCTCCGCCACGTCGGTGGCGCCCCATTTGCGGAAGAACTCATTGCCGCCGCCGAAGGTGGCCGTGCCCAGCGTGATGGCAGGGACTTTCAGGCCGCTGCCGAGAAACCGGTATTCCATCCTGACACTCCTGTGTTGAGCGGAAACGAACATCCATTGTAGTCAGGATGACGGCCCGCCACGGCCGCCGAAACGGAACGGCCGCCCGGAGGCGGCCGTTCGCGGCGCGGGCAACCCCTGAGGGTTACGGCGCCGTGATCACGATGGTTTCGCTGATCTTGCTGCCATGCTTGCCGCGCGCTTCGGCATACAGCTCGAAGGTCACCGAGCCCGGCAGCGTCGGCGTGACGTACAGCGTGGACTTGTGGTCATCGTTGACCTGGCGGGTGATCTGCACGGGCCCGGACTTCTGCGTCCAGGTGTACTTGATCTCGTCCTTGCCGACACCGCTCGTGGTGAGCACTTCGCCCACGATGGTGAATTCGCCGGAGCCGACGGCAGCGCTGCTCTTGCTGCTGTTGACGGTCGTGACGGTCAGGGAATCGAGCCCGACGTCGATGTCGCCGCCGTCATCGCCGCCGCCGCACGCCACCAGCGACACGGACGCGACACCGGCGAGCAGCAGGTTGCGCAGCGAAGAGCCTGAAAAGGCGGAAGAGAAACGACTTGCGTTCATCATGATGGAGCCTCCGTAGCAGGTTTCTTTGTACAGCCGCGCGTCCTGCGGGGGACGAAGGCGCGTGGCCGGGATGCGACGCTCAGGGGCGGAGCGGATGCCGCTCTGCCCGTGGCGCTACGATGCCAAAACCGCCCGGGGGCGCCTGTCAGCGGAAGACTACTTGTGGTGCAAGCCGAATCCGACGCGGCCAGGCGCGCCGTAAACGAAAAAATGGCCGCTCGCGCGGCCATTCCGTGGGGTCGGGGAGGCGTGCGGCGGCTCAGAAAGCCGGCACGACGGCACCCTTGTACTTGTCCTGGATGAACTTCTTCACGGCCGGGGTGCGCAGCGCGGCGACCAGCTTCTTGATCGCGGCGTTGTTCTCGTTGCCCTGGCGCACAACGAGGATGTTGGCATAGGGCGACTCGGCGCCTTCGATGACCAGCGCATCACGCGTGGGCACCAGACCGGCTTCGAGCGCGTAGTTGGTGTTGATCGCGGCCAGGTCGACCTGGTCGATCACGCGCGGCAGCGTCGCGGCTTCCAGCTCGCGGATCTTGAGCTTCCTGGAATTCGTCACGATGTCCTTCGCGGTGGCCTGAAGGTTCTTGCTGTCCTTGAGCTTGATGAGGCCGGCCTTCTCCAGCAGCAGCAGCGCGCGGCCACCGTTGGTGGGATCGTTCGGGATCGCCACGGTGGCGCCGTCCTTGAGGTCCTTGAGGTTCTTGATCTTGCGGCTGTAGACGCCAAAAGGCTCGACGTGCACGAGGGCCACGGTCACGAGGTGGCTGCCCTTTTCCTTGTTGAAGGAATCGAGGTAGGGCTGGTGCTGGAAGAAGTTGGCGTCCAGGCGCTTTTCCTCGACCTGCACGTTGGGTTGCACGTAGTCGGTGAACACCTTGACGTCGAGCTCGACGCCCTGCTTCGCGAGTTCGGGCTTGATGAACTCGAGGATCTCGGCATGCGGCACCGGCGTGGCGGCCACGCTGAGCTTGTCGGCCGCCACGGCGGAGAAGGAGGCCACGGCCAGCAGGCCGGCCAGCACGGGAGCAAAACGTCGTTTCATGAGTTTTCCTTGTATGTCATTACGATTCCGGAGGCCGAACGGCCATGGACTGCATGATCCGTGCGCGCCCCGCGGGCGGTCAATGCGCGCGCCGGCATTACCTCATTACCTTTGGTTCTGACCGCGCGGCGTCATTTGCGGCTGAAGCGATGCACGAGCCGGTCGCCCGCCATCTGCAGCAGTTGCACGAGCACCAGCAGGAGCACCACGGTGATGACCATCACGTCGGTACGGAAGCGCTGGTAGCCGAAGCGCACGGCGAGATCGCCCAGGCCGCCGCCGCCGATCACGCCCGACATCGCCGTGTAGGCCACCAGCGTGATCGCCGTGACCGTGAGGCCGGCGATGATGCCCGGCAGGGCTTCGGGCAGCAGCGCCCAGAACACCACCTGACGCGTCGTCGCTCCCGTGGCGAGCATCGCCTCGATGATGCCGCGATCCACTTCGCGCAGCGCCGTCTCGACGAGTCGCGCGAAGAAGGGGGTGGTGGCCACCACCAGCGGCGGAATCGCGCCGGCCACGCCCAGGGACGTGCCCGTGAGCTTGACCGTCACCGGAATCATCAGGATCAGCAGGATGATGAAGGGCAGCGAGCGCAGCACGTTCACCGCGAAGGACACGGCGCCATACACGGCGGGTTGCCCGAGCAGCTGGCGCGGGCCGGTCAGGAACAGCAGCACGCCCAGCGGCAGGCCCGCCAGCGCGGTGAAGAAGAGCGACGCGCCCAGCATCAGCAGCGTGTCCAGCGTGGCCAGGCCGATCTCGGGCCAGTCCACCGCCTGCAAAACCTGTAACAGCACGTCCATCAATTGACTCCTTGGGTGCCGGGCGCGGCGCGCAGCACGTCCACATGCACGCCGCCGCCCGAGAGCTGCGCGAGCGCGCCCCGGATCGACGCGTCCGAACCGGACAGCGCGAGCGTGAGCTGGCCGCAGGGCGTGCGCTTGATGCGCTCCACGCGGCCCGAGAGGATGCAGAAATCGACGCCCTGGTCGCGCGCGACCTCGGCCAGCATCGGCGCATAGACGTGCTCGCCGAGATAGCTCAGGCGCACCACGCAGCCATCGACGCGCGCGAAGTCCTCGCGCTCCTCGCCCTCGTCAAGGTCCTCCGCCTCCTGCACGAAATGACGCGTGGTCGGGTGCGCCGGGTGCAGGAAGACCTGCGACACCGGGCCCTGCTCCACGATCACGCCGTCATCGAGCACCGCCACGTGGTCGCAGATGGCGCGCACCACGTCCATCTCGTGCGTGATGAGCACGATGGTCAGGCCCAGCTGTTCGTTGATGCGCAGCAGCAGGTCGAGCACCGAGCGCGTGGTCTGCGGGTCGAGCGCGCTCGTGGCCTCGTCGCAAAGCAGCACCTTGGGGTCGTTGGCGAGCGCGCGCGCGATGCCCACGCGCTGCTTCTGCCCGCCCGAGAGCTGCGACGGATACTTGTCGCCCTGGTCGGCGAGGCCCACCAGATCGAGCAGCTCGGCCACCCGCCGCGTGATCGCGGCGGCGTCGCGCACGCCCGCCACGCGCAGCGGAATCGCCACGTTCTGCGCCACGGTGCGCGAACCCAGCAGGTTGAAGTGCTGGAAGATCATGCCCACGCGCAGACGCAGGCTGCGCAGCTGCGTGTCGTCCATCGCGGTGAGATCCTCGCCGTCGAGCTCGATGCGGCCCGTGGTGGCCTTCTCGAGACGGTTGAGGAGGCGGATGAGCGTGGATTTGCCGGCGCCGGAGTGGCCGATGATGCCGAACACCTCGCCGCGCGCGATCTCGAGATTCACCTCGCGCAGCGCCGCGATCTCGCGCGATCCCACGTGATAGGTCTTGCCGACCCCTTGCAGGCGGATCATGCGCGGCCTCCGCACGGAGCCGGAAGCGGGCGGGCCGGCGGGGCCGGGCGCGTCGGCCGGAAATGGAAAACGAACATCGGTGAGGTTCCGGAAAGATGCCCGGCGGTGCCGGACAGACGGGCGAAGGCGCCCAGCCCGCGGCGCTGCCCGCGCAGAAGGCTTGCGCGCCGGGGAAAAAACGGAGCGCGGATTATAAGCCAGAGCGCACTCACGTCCTAATGACGGCGCCCGACGCCCGCCTGGCGCGCCGACAGGCTTTGCGGCGGCCACGGGGAATCCCGACTAAGGACAAACCCGCGCCTGGATTGGCACCCGCCCCCGCATGAACCAGAGTGATGCACGCCCTGCCGCGCCCGCCAGCCCGCGAGCACGCCGGGCGACAGACAGAAATGCCCGCAACCCACCCCACTGGAGAGACCATGAACACTCGCATTCCGCGCCACATGCTGCTGGCCCTGCTCGCCGCCGCCACGCTCGCCGCCTGCGGTGGCGGGGGCGGCCACGACGGCCCGGCCACCTCTCAGGAGATCAACGGCGGCTACGCGCAGGTCGTCGCGTTCGGCGACAGCCTTTCGGATGCCGGCAGCTACAACCCGACCACCGCCGACACCGACCCCTCCAACGACGTTCCCGTGGGGCTCATCTTCTCGACCAAGCCCGGTGGCACCTGGACCACCTACGCGGCGCAGGCGCTCGGCCTCACCCTCACCGCCAAGCAGCAGGTGAATTTCGGCGTGGTCGGCCAGGCCGGCAAGATCGTGCAGGCCGGCGGCCTGGATTACGCCGAAGGCGGCGCGATGCTGCTCGTGGATGCCGCCAATGGCGGCGTCACGAACCAGACCATTCCCGGCGTCGGCACGGTGCCCGTGCAGGGCGCCACGGCGCGCGCGGTGAGCACCCAGATCACCGACTATCTGGCGGGTCACGGCGGCTTCCAGGATTCGCAGCTCGTGCTGATCCAGGGCGGCGCGAACGATTTCTTCGCCTTCCTGCGCCAGGTGGCCGCCAACCCGTCGCTGGGCGCCAACGCGCCCACGACGATCTCCGCCACCACGACCGCGATGGTCACGCAGATCCAGCGCCTGCGCGCGGCGGGGGCACGCAACATCATCTATGCCAACCTGCCCGATCTGGGCGCCACGCCGCAGTTCCGCGGCACCGCGCTGGCGGGGCTCGCGACCACGGTCTCCACGCAGTACAACACCGCCGTGGCCAACGCCCTGGCCGGCACCGGCGTGCGCGTCTTCGACACCCAGGCCCTCATCGGCAAGGTCATCGCCGCGCCCGCGAGCTACGGCTTCGTGAACGTCACCACGCCGGCCTGCACGAGCTACACCACCCCCGGCGACCCCAGCACGCTGACCGCGCTGACCTGCACCGCGAGCACGCTGGTGGCGAGCGGCGCCGATCAGAGCTACCTGTTCGCCGATGGCGTGCACCCCACGGCCAAGGCGCATCTCATCTGGGGCAATCTCGTCGCGGAACTGGCGCGCGCGAAGTAAGCGCAACGCCCGCGCCGGCGGCCCGTCCGCCGCGCGGGCGCCCCTTGCGGCCTCTCGCCGCCCGGCGCGGAGGCGGGTTGTCCACCGCTTCCGGGGACAACCCTGTGGATAGTTCCTGAATGAATCCGGCAAGTGCGTGATCGGCAAGGCGCCGCCCCTTCTGCGCAAGAATGAAGCAACCCGCGACGCCCCGGCGAAAGCCGTTCCGGACTGGCGAAGGCGGGCATATGCATAGTGAATATGCTTCCTTGCGCGCGCGTCGCCGACGGGTCAGGATCTGCCCTTTTGCCGATAGGTCGACGCGCCCGCGCGCGAGCCCATCGGGCCCGGCGCATGAGCCGCATGGCCGAAATGGCCATGTCCGCCCCCACGCCGATGCGATTAACATGGCAACGGCCGTCGACCGCGCCGCCGCCTTCCTCGTTTCAACCGCACGCAAAGGAATGACGCGATGATCTCCCGCTCCCTGCACACGCTTCTCCTGCTTGGTGGCCTGCTGGGCGCCTCGCTCACGGCGCCTGTCGCCCATGCCGGCAAGACGCTGGACACGATCAAGCAGCGCGGCACCCTGCAATGCGGGGTGAGCACGGGCGTGGCGGGCTTCTCGCTGGCCGACAGCCAGGGCCGGTGGGCGGGATTCGACGTGGATTTCTGCCGCGCCATCGCGGCGGCCGTGCTGGGCGACCCGAACAAGGTGCACTTCGTGCCGTTGAATTCGCAGCAGCGTTTCGCGGCCATCCAGTCGGGCGAAGTCGACATCCTCGCGCGCAACACGACCTGGACGCTCAATCGCGACGGCGCGCTGGGCCTTTCCTTCACCGGGGTGACCTATTACGACGGGCAGGGCTTCCTCGTGCCCAAGAAGCTCAAGGTCACGAGCGCCAAGCAGCTGCGCAACGCGGAAGTCTGCGTGCAGTCCGGCACCACCAACGAGAAGAATCTCGCCGAATACTTCCGTGGCATCGGCGTCAAGGTCAGGCCGGTGGTGTTCGAAGGCTTCGAGGCGTCGTTCAAGGCCTTCTTCTCCGGCCGCTGCCAGGCCTACACGACCGACATCTCGGGTCTGGCGGGCGTGCGCAACAAGGAAGCGCCCAACCCCGACGACTACACCATCCTGCCCGAAGTGATCTCCAAGGAGCCGCTCGGCCCGGCCGTGCGCCGGGGCGACGACGAATGGTTCGCCATCGTGCGCTGGGTGCCCTTCGCGCTGATCGAGGCCGAGGAACTCGGCATCACCGCGGCCAACGTGGACAAGATCCGCGCCGAGAACAAGGACCCTGCCTTCACGCGCCTGCTCGGCTCGGGCGAGGACACCGGCAAGAACCTCGGGCTCGACAAGGACTGGGCCTACCGCGCCATCAAGAGCGTGGGCAACTACGGCGAGATCTTCGCGCGCAACGTCGGGCCGGAGTCGGTGCTGAAGCTGCCGCGCGGACTCAACAACCTCTGGAACAAGGGCGGCATCCTCTTCGCGCCGCCCGTGCGCTGACCCGGCAGGCGCGCCGCTTCCGCCCGACGGTGGCGCGCCCGCACTGACCGCATCGTGGTCCGCTCCGCGCGCCAGCGCCTCCTCGCCTTTCTCGCCCAGCTCGCGCTCGCGGCGCTCATCGCGTGCGCGCTCGCCTGGCTGGGCCAGAACGTGCTCGACAACATGCGCGAGCGGGGCATCCGCGCGGGCTTCGATTTCCTCGTCGAACCGGCGGGCTTCGACATCGGCGAAGGCCCGCTCGCCTTCGAAGCCAGCCAGCCGCTGTGGCGCGCCTTCCTCGCCGGCACGCTCAACACCCTGCGCGTCGGCCTGCCCGCCATGCTGCTCGCCAGCGCGCTGGGCCTGCTGATCGGGCTCGGCCGCCTCGCGCAGCACCCCGTGCCGCGCCGGATCTGCGACGCCCTCGTGGAAACCTTGCGCAACATCCCCCTGCTGTTGCAGTTGCTGATGTGCTACTTCGCGCTCGCGAGCCTGCTGCCCGACGCCAGCCACGCGCTCGCCCCCGCTCCCGGCGTACTGCTGTCCCAGAGCGGGTTGTTCCTGCCGGCCTGGCGCTGCGAGGACAGCTGCGGCTGGTCCTGGCCGCGCGTGGACGGGTTCGGCATCGACGGCGGCTGGGCGCTGACGCCCGAGTACATGGCGGTGCTGATCGCGCTGAGTCTCTACACGGCGGTGTTCATCGCCGAGATCGTGCGCGGCGGCATCCAGTCGGTGTCGCGCGGGCAGATCGATGCCGCACGCTCCATCGGCCTGCGCCCCGCGCAGGTACTGCGCCACGTGGTGCTGCCGCTGGCGCTGCGGGCCATCGTGCCGCCGCTGGGCAACCAGTATCTGAACCTCATCAAGAATTCGTCGCTGGCCGTCGCGGTGGGCTACCCGGACCTCGTTTCGGTGGCCAACACGTCGCTGAACCAGACCGGCCGCGCCTTCGAGTGCATCGTCATCGTGATGGCCGTGTACCTGAGCCTGTCACTGCTGACGGCCCTGCTGGTCAATACCTTCAATGCGCGCGTCGCGCTGCGGGGCAGTCCATGAAAGCCCCCCGGCCATCCACGCTGGCCTGGCTCGCGCTCTTCGCGTTGCTGGCCTGGCCCGTGTTCGACTGGGCCGTGCTGCAGGCGGTCTGGCCCGCCGATCTGGAGGCCTGCCGCGCGGCGCGCGGAAGCGGCGCGTGCTGGGGCGTGATCGCCGAGAAGCACCGCATCCTGCTGTTCGGGCGCTACCCCTACGACGCGCAGTGGCGCCCGGTGCTGGCCACCGTGCTCATCGTGGCGGTGCTCGTGGCGGGCGGCCTGCGGCGCATCCGCCATGGCTGGCAGGTCGGGCTGGCGCTGGCGCTGCTGGTCGCGGCGGTCGTCCTGATGCGTGGCGGGGCGGGTCTGGCCCGGGTGCCCACCAATCAATGGGGCGGCCTGCCGCTCACGCTGATCGTCTCACTGGGCGGCACGCTGCTGGCCTTCCCGCTCGCGCTGCTGCTTGCGCTCGCGCGCCGCTCGCAACAACCCTTCCTGCGCGGACTGGCCACCGTCTACATCGAACTCGTGCGCGGCGTGCCGCTCATCAGCCTGCTTTTCATGGCGGCCTTCCTGTTTCCGCTGCTGCTGCCCACGCATTTGCGCATCGACATCCTGCCGCGCGTCGTGCTCACGATCGCCGGCTTCGCGGCGGCCTATCTGGCCGAAGTGATACGCGGAGGGCTGCAGGCCGTGCCGGCGGGGCAGTTCGCGGCCGCCCAGGCCATCGGCCTCACGTGGCGCCAGTCCATGCAGTTCATCGTGCTGCCCCAGGCGCTGCGGGTGTCGCTGCCGGCGCTCGTCAACAGCTTCATCGGCATCTTCAAGGACAGCTCGCTGATCTCCATCGTGAGCCTGCATGAACTCACGGGCGCGATGTCGATCGCGCTGGGCGGCGACGCCGACTGGCGCAGCTTCTACCTCGAGGCCTACCTCTTCATCGCGCTGATCTACTGGATCTTCTGCTTCGGCCTGTCGCGCTGCGCGCGGGGGCTGGAAGCACGCCTGCGCCACTGAGGCAGGCCGCTTGTCCCGGGCACGCGTGGGGCGGGAGAAGCAGCCCTCGCGCCGCCGCACCCGACGCGCGACGCGATCGATCGCGGCAGCGCGCGCGAACCCGCCTGCGGGGCCGCCGGAGCGGCGTCACGGCCGCCGCGCGGAGCTTCCGGCCAGGCGCCGCCCGGCCGGCACGCTCAGGCGCGGTGCAGACGGCCTTCGCTGAAGGCGACCACCTCGGCCGTCGGCAGCGGCTGCCAGCATTCGTCGGTGAGCGGGCGCGTGGCCACGATGACCATGCGGTCGTCGGGATGATTCACGCGCGAGAAGTCGATGCCCAGCGGGCAGTCGAGCAGATGGGCGCGGCCGAAGGGATGGAAGCGCTGGAGGAAATGCAGCTCGGTGCTGCGATGGACGAAGAGCACGTCGCCATCGGAGAGCATGTAGTTGAAGCTGCCGCAGACCGCGATGCGCCGGGTGGTCTCCGCGAGCACGCGCTGCACCTCGGCCAGCGCGGGCTGTACGTCGCCGAACGCGCTGCGCAATGCGTCCATGAGCAGGCAGAACGCCCATTCGCTGTCGGTCTGGCCCACGGGGCTGAAGTATCCGAGCGGGTCGAGGCGGGTCTTGTCGAGATTGCCGTTGTGCGCGAAGGACCATTCCTTGCCCCACAGCCGCCGCACGAAGGGGTGGCAGTTGTCGGGGCTGATGCCGCCCTGGGTGGCCTTGCGGATGTGGGCGATCACGTTGCGCGACTGGCTGGCGTTGCGCGCCACCCATTCGGCGAGCGGCGAACGCGCCGAGGCACCGGCATCCACGAGCAGACGGCAGGCGCGCGATTCGTAGAGCGCCAGGCCCCAGCCATCGGCATGCTCGTCGGTCTCGCCGCCACGGCGAATGAAGCCTTCCAGCGAGAAGCTGAGCTGGGCGGGCTTGAACGAGTTCATTCCGAGAAGCTGGCACATGGTGATACTCAACGTTTGTCGCGCAGGTTGCGTTGACCGCATGTTGCATGCGCACATGCGTTCGCAACAGCCCCGCCTGGGGATATCCAAATTACCAGCAGGATTATGAGGACCGCTCTTTATACGAGCCGCCTGAGTTTCCTTACATCTAATTTGAATAAGCAACGCAGCTTTAAGTAGTTCTTTATCTAAAAACGCCTCAATAGACTGGCCGCGTCACTTACGGAACCCCTGCTTCAGGAGCGTCATGGCCACTCTTGCCCACAAACCCTTCCGCGTGCTGCCAGGCTTCCGGCTCACGCTGGGCTACACCCTGCTCTACCTTTCGCTGCTCGTGCTGATCCCGCTTTCGGCGGTGTTCATCAAGACCGCCAGCGGCGGCTGGGAGCATTTCTGGAATTCGATCAGCTCGCCGCGCGTGCTGGCCTCCTTCGGGCTTTCGTTCGGGGCCTCTCTGGCCGCCGCCGCGATCAACTCGGTGTTCGGCCTGCTGCTGGCGTGGTCGCTGGTGCGCTATCGCTTCCCGGGCCGCAAGCTCGTGGATTCGCTCGTCGATCTGCCGTTCGCGCTGCCCACCGCCGTGGCCGGCATCGCGCTCACCGCCATCTACGCGCCCAAGGGGTGGATCGGCAGCCTCGCGGCCAGCCACGACATCCGCATCGCCTTCACGCCCTGGGGCGTGCTGATCGCGCTGATCTTCATCGGTCTGCCCTTCGTGGTGCGCACCGTCCAGCCCGTGCTCGAAGACCTCGAGGTCGAGCTGGAGGAAGCCGCCGCGAGCCTGGGCGCGGCCCGCTGGCAGATCTTCCGCCACGTGATCTTTCCGACGCTGCTGCCCGCCCTGCTGACAGGCTTTGCGCTGGCCTTCGCGCGCGCCGTCGGCGAGTATGGCTCGGTGATCTTCATCGCCGGCAACATCCCGCTGGTCTCCGAGATCGCCCCGCTGATGATCGTGACCAAGCTCGAACAGTTCGACTACGCGGGGGCGACGAGCATCGCCGCCGTGATGCTGGTGGTCTCTTTCGTGCTGCTGCTCATCATCAACAGCCTGCAGGCCTGGTCGGCCCGCCGCATCGGGAGGAGCGCCTGATGGCCGCCACCGCCTCCGCCCTGGGCCAGCTCGCCGCGCTGCCCGCCCCGCGCCACTATGAGGACAACCCCGCCACGCGCGACCGCGCCTGGGTGAAATGGGGCGTCATCGGGGTTTCGCTGGCTTTCTTCGCGGGCTTCCTGCTGCTGCCGCTCGCCACCGTCTTCATCGAGGCGCTGCGGCGTGGCTGGAGCGTATATCTGGCCGCCATCGTGGAACCCGACGCGCTCGCCGCGGTGCGCCTCACGGTGCTCGCCGCCGCCGTCGCGCTGCCGCTGAACCTCGTGTTCGGGGTGGCCGCGGCCTGGGCCGTGGCGAAATTCGAGTTCCGCGGCAAGCAGTTCCTGATTTCGCTGATCGATCTGCCCTTCTCGGTGTCGCCGGTCGTGGCGGGCCTCGTGTATGTGCTGATCTTCGGCGCGCAGGGCTGGTTCGGCACGTGGTTCATCGACAACGACCTGAAGGTGGTGTTCGCCGTGCCCGGCATCGTGCTCGCCACGGTGTTCGTGACGGTGCCCTTCATCGCCCGCGAACTGATCCCGCTGATGCAGGCGCAGGGCAAGGAAGAAGAGGAAGCCGCCATCGTGCTCGGCGCGTCCGGCTGGCAGACCTTCCGCCACGTCACGCTGCCGAACATCCGCTGGGGCCTGCTCTACGGCGTGGTGCTCTGCAACGCCCGCGCGATGGGTGAGTTCGGCGCCGTGAGCGTGGTGTCGGGGCACATCCGCGGCCTCACCAACACCATGCCGCTGCAGATCGAGATCCTGTACAACGAGTACCAGTTCGCGGCCGCCTTCGCCGTGGCTTCCCTGCTGGCGCTGCTGGCGCTGCTGACCCTGGTGCTCAAGACCTTCATCGAATGGCGTGCCGCGCTGGCCGCCCGCGAACAACGAGAGGAAGAAGCACAATGAGCATCGAGGTCCATCACATCCGCAAGCAGTTCGGCAGCTTCACCGCGCTCGACGACGTGTCGCTCGATTTTCCGAGCGGCGAACTCGTCGCCCTGCTGGGCCCCTCCGGTTGCGGCAAGACCACGCTGCTGCGCATCATCGCGGGCCTGGAGCAGGCTGACAGCGGACGGGTGATCCTGGAGGGCAGCGACGCTTCCGCCACCCACGTGCGCGAACGCCAGGTGGGCTTCGTGTTCCAGCACTACGCGCTGTTCCGCCACATGAGCGTGTTCGACAACGTGGCCTTCGGCCTGCGCGTGAAGCCCCGCGCCGAGCGCCCGTCGGAAGACGCGATCCGCCGCAAGGTCACCGATCTGCTCAAGCTCGTGCAGCTCGACTGGCTGGCCGACCGCTTCCCCTCGCAGCTCTCGGGCGGCCAGCGCCAGCGTATCGCGCTGGCCCGCGCGCTGGCCGTGGAGCCGCGCGTGCTGCTGCTCGACGAGCCCTTCGGGGCGCTCGACGCGAAGGTGCGCAAGGAACTGCGGCGCTGGCTGCGCAAGCTGCACGACGAGCTTCACATCACCAGCATCTTCGTCACGCACGATCAGGAAGAAGCGCTGGAAGTGGCCGACCGCGTGGTCGTGATGAACCGTGGCCAGGTCGAGCAGATCGGCTCGCCCGAAGCGGTCTGGCATGCCCCCGCGACGCCTTTCGTGTATAGCTTCCTGGGCTCGGTCAATCGCTTCCATGGCCACGCCGACGCGGGCGCGCTGCAGATCGACGCGCAGCGCATCGCCCACGACGCCGACGAACCCCTCGCGGCCGGCGCCGAGGTGATCGCCTTCGCGCGGCCGCACGAACTGGACATCGACACCGATCTCTCGGTGCTTGAAGGCCTGCGTGCCCGCGTGACGCGCATCCAGGCCTTCGGCCTCACGGCGCGCATCGAACTGGAGCGCAACGACCTCGAAGACACCGTGCATCACCACGAAGTGGAACTGCCGCTCGACCGCCTCGTCGCGCTGCAACTGAGCGTGGGCCGCGAAGTCCGCCTCACGCCCTCGCGCCTGAAGGTGTTCGCCGAGCCCGCCGCCAACCTTGCCGCCTGAGCCCGCCATGAACTTCCAGCAATTGCGCATCGTGCGCGAAACCGTGCGCCAGAACTTCAACCTCACCGAGGTGGCGAACGCGCTCTTCACGTCGCAGCCCGGCGTGTCCAAGCACATCAAGGACCTGGAGGACGAACTCGGCCTGGAACTCTTCGTGCGTCGCGGCAAGCGCCTGCTCGGTCTGACCGACCCCGGCAAGGAGCTCGTCGTGATCGTGGAGCGCATGCTGCTCGACGCGCACAACATCAAGAAACTCGCCGATCAGTTCACACAGCGCGACCGTGGCCAGCTCACCGTGGTCACGACGCACACCCAGGCCCGCTATGCGCTGCCTGGCGTGGTGACCACCTTCAAGCGCGATTACCCCCGGGTGCACCTCGCGCTGCATCAGGGCAGCCCGCAGGAGATCGTGCAGCAACTGCTCTCGGGCGACGCCGACATCGGCATCGCCACCGAGTCGCTCGAAGACGAACCCGAGCTCGTGACCTTCCCCTACTACGACTGGCACCACGCCGTGATCGTACCCGTGGGCCACCCCTTGCTGGAGCTGCCTTCGCTCACGCTCGCCGCGCTCGCCGAGTACCCGCTCATCACCTACCACAGCGGCTTCACGGGGCGCAGCAAGATCGACCGCTCGTTCGCCGAGGCCAGCCTCGCGCCCGACTTCGTGATCTCCGCGCTCGACGCCGACGTGATCAAGTCGTATGTCGAACTCGGCCTGGGCGTGGGCATCATCGCCCCCGGCGCCTACAACGCCGCCAAGGATCACGAACTGCGCCTCATCGACGCCTCGCACCTCTTCGCGCGCAACACCACGCGCATCGCCGTGCGTCGCGGCCACTACCTGCGCGGCTTCGCCTACCGCTTCATCAACCTCTGCGCGCCGCAACTCACCGAAGCCCACGTGCGCGCCGCCATCGCGCCGGCCCGCGACAACGGCTTCTGAGGCCGGCGCCCGCGCGCGACAACCGGCCCGGGCGGCCCCTGCCGCCCCTGCCGGCCCTGACGCGCGGGGCAACGCGGAAGGGCTGCGGACCCGGCAGCCCTCCACACCGGGCCCGACGCCACGGCGGCTTCACGCACGATCCGCGCCGCGCCCGGAACGCACGGCGTCCCCTCAGCCAGATCCGAACGCCCCGCCCCACCGCTCCGGGCGGCCATGGTCGCCCCCGGCCCGCCGCGTCGCCTTGCCATTCCCGCGCGCGCTCATCGCGGCTAAGCTTCCGCCCGCGCGGAGGACACCCGCGCACGCAAGCCCGGCGCACGCTCCAGCCGCCCCCGGACGCCTCCACGCCTCACGCCTACGCCCCTCACCGATGCCACAGATACGCCTCGCCACGCCCGCCGATCACGCGCACCTGCTCGCGCTCTGGCGGGATTCAGTCCTCGCCTCGCACGCGTTCCTGTCGGAGCCGGAAGTCGACGCCATCCTTCCCTGCGTGCGCGACGCGGCGCTTCCCGCGCTGGAAGTCTGGCTGATCGAGGACGGCCCCCGCGCCATCGTCGGCTTCATGGGACTGGATGGCGCCAGCCTGGAAGCCCTGTTCGTGGCCCCGGCGTGGTTCGGGCGCGGCGCGGGCCGCCTGCTCGTGGCACATGCGCGCCGCCTCAAGGGCGCGCTGCGCGTAAGCGTCAACGAACAGAATCCGGCGGCCCTGCGCTTCTACCTCGCCCAGGGGTTCGAGGTGGTCGGGCGCTCGCCGACCGATGCGGACGGGCGGCCCTATCCGCTGCTGCACCTGGCGGAGCCCGCCCGCGCAGGCAGCGCCCCGCGCTCGCCGCAGCCCCCCGCGCGCATCCATGCGCTCGCGGCGCATCACCTCGCCGACCTTCTCGCGCTGTACCCGCACCTGCATGCGAACGATGCGCCGCAGCCGCCCGCCGAGATCACCGCCGCGACCTGGCAGGCCTGCCTCAGCCACCCCGGCTTCACGTGTTTCGGCGCGTTCGTGGGCGACGCACTCGTCGCGAGCGCGACGCTGGTCGTGATCCCCAACCTCACGCGGGGCTGCCGCCCCTATGGACTCATCGAAAACGTCGTCACCCACGCTGCCCACCGGCGGCGCGGGCACGGCATGGCGGTCGTGCGCGCGGCGCAGGCGCAGGCCTGGGCGCTGGGGTGTTACAAGCTCATGCTGCTCACCGGCCGCGAGGACGCACCGACGCTGGACTTCTACCGCGCGGCGGGATTCCGCAGCGACGACAAGCTCGGTTTCGTCGCCCGCCCGCCGGATTAGCCGGCACCCGCGATGCGCGGCGCGGCCGCGTCCGCCCCGCCGGCATGCGGGCGGGCCAGGCGGCGCCGCGTGACGATGCCGCCTGCGCCCGGCACGGCCCGGCGACGCCCGCCGGCCGTCATTTGTGTCGGCCGCACAAGGCCGCTATCGTTATCCCTTTAACATTTCCCGGCGGTGCAAGCATGCAAACGAAGATGATCCGCAAACTGTTCCTGGGCCTGCTGGCCGCCACGCTGGCCCTGCCGGCGGCGGCGGGCCCCGCGACCGACGGCCTGAGCGCCTGTCTGGCCGACAACACCAACGGCAAGGAACGCAAGGAACTGGCGAAGTGGATCTTCGTCGCGATGGCGGCGCACCCGGACATCACGGGCCTGTCCACCGCCACCGCGCAGAATCGTGAACAGATCGACCGCTCGATCGGTGCGCTCGTCACGCGCCTGCTCACCGAAAGCTGCGCGGCGCAGACGCACGCGGCGGTGCGCGCGGAGGGCGGCGATGCGCTCAAGACGGCATTCGGCGGGCTGGGCCAGCTCGCCATGCAGGAGCTCATGACCCACCGCGAGGTCAGTTCCTCGGTCACGGGCTTCCAGCGCTATCTCGACCGGCAGAAGCTCGAAGCCGTGATGAGCATGCCCTGAGCCAGCCCTCGCCTCTCCCGCCAGGCGCCAGCCTCCGGCGCCTGTCCTCGCGCGGTCGCGACCGACACGCGCCCCGCCCGCTCCGAGTTCCGCCATGAAGCCCTGGTCGTCTGCCCTGCTCTGCCTCGCCCTTGCCAGCCCGGTCGCGTTTGCCGCCGGCGCGCCGGAACGCCTCGTCCTCGAGCCCTACCCCGGCGATACGGCATGGCGGGAGGTCACCCGCCAGCAGGATGGAACGCAGTGGCTGCGCGAGCAGATCCCCGCCGGTCAGGAAGCGGGCAGCCACACCGACATGCTCGTCGCGCAGGCCTTCCTGCAGCAGGCCGGCACCGACCCCTCTGCGTTCCTCAAGGGCATGTTCGCGCAGGTCGGCGCGGCCTGCACGCATGCCAAGGCCAACGGCCCGCGCGCGCGCACGGAGGGCGGCCGCGCCGTGGCCTACGCGCAGATCTATTGCGGCCGGCAGAACGGCACGCAGACGGGCGCGCACATCTTCATCAAGGTGCTGCAGGGCGAAGGGGCGCTCTACGTGGTGCAGCGCGAATTCCGCGTGCCGCCCACCGAAACCGCGGGCGTGACGAGCTTCAGCGAAGCGCAGATGGCCGGGATGGTGGCGCTCATGCAGGCGCAGGCGACCGCCAACCGTTACCTGCTCGACGCCGTGTACCTGTGCGGCGGGGAAACTCCCGATCCACGCTGCGAGGCGCCGCGCCAGCCGTAAGCCCGGAGTCGTCCGGACGTGCGCCACGCGCGAAGTGTTCGACGCGGCATCGGCCGCAGCCGGGCTCACGCCTCTTCTGCTTTTTTCTTATTTGCAACTCAAACTTTATTCGTTCATGAAATAAGACTGAGCTTATACAGTGGGGCCGTCACTCAACACGCAGCGAACTGAAAGGAATACCGATGACCGCCCCGCTCCGCAAACATCTCGCCGCCGCCGCCCTGCTCGCCCTGTTCGGCGCAGGTCAGGCCCTGGCGGATGTGACCCTGCTCAACGTTTCCTACGATCCGACGCGCGAGCTGTACGAAGATTTCAACAAGGCTTTCGCGGCCGACTGGAAAGCCAAGACGGGCGAGACCGTGACGATCAAGCAGTCGCACGGCGGCTCGGGCAAGCAGGCCCGCTCGGTGATCGACGGCCTGCAGGCCGACGTGACCACGCTGGCCCTGGCCTACGACATCGACGAGATCGCGAGCCTGGCCAAGACGATCCCGGCCGACTGGCAGAAGCGCCTGCCGCACAATGCCTCGCCCTACACCTCGACCATCGTGTTCCTCGTGCGCAAGGGCAACCCCAAGCAGATCAAGGACTGGAACGACCTCACGCGCAAGGGCGTGGAGATCGTGACGCCGAACCCCAAGACCTCCGGCGGCGCCCGCTGGAACTATCTCGCGGCGTGGGCCTACGCGCTCAAGCAGCCGGGCGGCAACGACGCCAAGGCCAAGGATTTCGTGAAGACGATCTTCACCAACGTGAAGGTGCTCGACTCGGGCGCGCGCGGCGCCACCACGACCTTCGTCGAACGCGGCATCGGCGACGTGCTGCTGGCGTGGGAGAACGAAGCCTTCCTGGCGGTCAAGGAACTGGGGCCGGACAAGTTCGACATCGTGACGCCGTCGCTGTCCATCCTGGCCGAACCGCCCGTCTCGGTGGTCGACAAGGTGGTCGACAAGCGCGGCACGCGCAAGGTCGCCGAGGCTTACCTGAAGTACCTGTACAGCCCGGTGGGCCAGGAAATCGCGGCCAAGAACTATTACCGCCCGACCGATCCGGCCATCGCGAAGAAGTATGAGCAGCAGTTCGCGCACACCAAGCTCGTGACCATCGACGAAGTCTTCGGCGGCTGGCAGAAGGCCCAGAAGACCCACTTCGCCGACGGCGGCGTGTTCGACCAGATCAGCGTGCGCTGAGACCGGGCCGGGTCGCTCCGGCGACCCGCCCGCCAGGTCCGGGCAATCCCTCAGGGGGCTTGCCCGGTCGCCCGGGAGGAAGGCAGCATGAGGCTTTCCTCCCAGGAGCGCCCGCCATGAACCACCCGTCCATCCCTTCCCGCCGCCTCCGTCCCCTCGTTGCCCTGGCCGCCCTGCAGTTCGCGCTGCTCGCCCCGCTGGCCGGCGCCCAGTACGTCGGCCCCACCGGCGGACCGCAGTACCGCACCGTGGCCGAAATCCTCAAGAACCCCGTAGACAAGACCCAGATCACGCTGACGGGCCACCTCCTGCGCAAGCTCGGCGACGAGAAATACATCTTCTCCGACGGCACCAGCGAGATCCGCGTCGAGATCGACGATCGCCTCTTCCCCGCCCAGCCCATCGACGACAAGACCCGCGTGCGCATTCGCGGCGAGGTCGACAAGGACCTCCTCCGCGCGCCGGACATCGAGGTCGAGCACCTGGAAATCCTGCCCTGATGAATCCGATCCGCTCCAAGCTGCCCGCCGCCGGCACCACGATCTTCAGCGTGATGAGCGCGCTGGCCGCGAGCGCGGGAGCGATCAACCTGTCCCAGGGCTTCCCCGACTACCCGTGCGATCCGGCGCTGCTCGCGGCACTCGCCGAAGCCGCCCGCGCCGGCCACAACCAGTACGCGCCCATGGCCGGCCTGCCGGCGCTGCGCGAGGCCGTCGCCGCCAAACTCGCGCAACAGCACGGCCGGCGCTTCGACGCCGAGCACGAAATCACCATCACCGCCGGCGCCACGCAGGCACTCTTCACGGCCATCGCCACCGTGCTGCACGCGGGCGACGAAGCGATCCTGCTCGATCCGAGCTACGACAGCTATGCGCCCGCCATCCTCGCGCAGGGCGCCGTGCCGGTGCGCATCGCGCTTGCCGCGCCGGATTTCGCCGTCGACTGGGACGCGGTGCGCAGCCGCGTGACGCCCCGCACGCGGCTCATCCTCATCAACAATCCCAACAATCCCGCCACCTCGGTGTTCAGCGCGGACGACCTCGATGCGCTGGCCGACATCTGCGCATCGCACGATCTGCTCGTGCTGGCCGACGAGGTCTATGAGCACCTCGTCTTCGACGGCCTCGCGCACCGCAGCGTGCTGGCCCACCCCGGCCTCGCCGCGCGCAGCTTCGCGGTGTATTCCTTCGGCAAGACCTTCCACGCCACGGGCTGGAAAGTCGGCTACTGCGTGGCGCCGCGCGCGCTCACGCACGAGTTCCGCACCTTGCACCAGTTCCTCGTGTTCTCGGTCAATACGCCCGCCCAGCATGCGCTCGCGCAGCACCTGGGGCGCGATGCGTGGCACGGCCTGCCGGCCTTCTTCGCCTCCCGCCGCGACCGCCTCGCCCCGCATCTGCGGGCGGCCGGCTTCAGGCTGCTTCCCAGCCGCGGCACCTACTTCCAGCTCGCGGATTACAGCGCGATCCGCCCCGATCTGGACGACCACGCCTTCGCCCGCTGGCTCACGCTGGAACACGGCGTGGCCAGCATCCCCGTGTCGGCCTTCTACGCGAATCCGCCCGCTCAGCGCCTGGTGCGCTTCTGCTTCGCCAAGCAGCCGGACACGCTGGACCGCGCGGGAGAGCGCCTGGCCCGCCTGCACGCCTGACGCCGCGCGCGCGCACCGAGAACTCGGGCCGCGCGCGTGCTAGAATGATCGGCTTTGCGATCAAGCCCTTGGCGCCCTTTCGCCGGTCGGCTGCCGGATCGCCCTACCCCCGACACAAGAAAGTCATCATGAGCCGCGCCATCCGCAACATCGCCATCATCGCCCACGTCGACCACGGCAAGACGACCCTCGTCGACCAACTCCTGCGCCAGTCCGGCACCTTCCGCGAAAACCAGCAAGTGGCCGAACGCGTGATGGACAGCAACGACCAGGAAAAGGAACGCGGCATCACCATCCTCGCCAAGAACTGTGCGATCCAGTACGGCGACACCCACATCAACATCGTCGACACCCCGGGGCACGCCGACTTCGGCGGTGAAGTGGAGCGCGTGCTGTCGATGGTCGACTCCGTGCTGCTGCTCGTCGACGCCGTCGAAGGCCCCATGCCGCAGACGCGCTTCGTGACGCGCAAGGCGCTGGGCATGGGCCTCAAGCCCATCGTCGTGATCAACAAGATCGACCGTCCCGGCGCCCGCCCGAACTGGGTCATCGACCAGACCTTCGATCTCTTCGACAAGCTCGGCGCCACCGACGAGCAGCTGGATTTCCCCATCGTCTACGCCTCCGCGCTCAACGGCTTCGCGATGCTGGACGCCGACCAGCCGGGCACCGACATGAAGCCGCTGTTCGAAGCCGTCCTGCGCCACGTGCCGCAACCCGAGGTCGATTCCGAAGGCCCGCTGCAGGTGCAGATCTGCTCGCTCGACTACTCCACCTACATCGGCCAGCTCGGCATCGGCCGCATCAAGCGCGGCCGCATCCGTCCCAACCAGGACGTCGTCGTGATGTACGGCGACGAGAACCGCGGCCGTGCCAAGGTCAGCCAGATCCTGACCTTCCAGGGCCTGGAGCGCAGCTCCGCCGAATCGGCCGAAGCGGGCGACATCGTGCTCGTCTCGGGCATCGACCAGGTTGGCATCGGCGTCACCATCTGCGACCCCGAAAACCTCGAAGGCCTCAAGCCCATCGCGGTGGACGAACCCACGCTGACCATGAACTTCATGGTCAACTCCTCGCCGCTCGCCGGCCGCGAAGGCAAGTACGTCACCAGCCGCCAGATCCGCGAGCGCCTCGAGAAGGAACTCCTCAAGAACGTCGCGCTGCGCGTGACCTACACCTCCGACTCCGACGTGTTCGAAGTCTCCGGCCGCGGCGAGCTGCACCTCACCGTGCTGCTCGAATCCATGCGCCGCGAAGGCTACGAACTGGCCGTCGGTCGTCCGCGCGTGGTCTTCAAGGAAATCGACGGCGTCAAATGCGAGCCGTATGAAATGCTCACCGTCGACGTCGAGGAAGACAACCAGGGCGGCGTCATGGAAGAACTGGGCCGCCGCCGTGGCGAGCTGCAGGACATGGCCCCCGACGGCAAGGGGCGCGTGCGTCTGGAATACCGCATTCCCGCGCGCGGCCTGATCGGCTTCCAGGGCGAATTCATGACCCTCACGCGCGGCACCGGGCTGGCCAGCCACGTGTTCGACGAGTACGCCCCCGTGGCGGGCAGCATGAACGAACGCCGCAACGGCGTGCTGATCTCGCAGGACGACGGCGCCGCCGTGGCCTACGCCCTGTGGAAGCTGCAGGACCGCGGCCGCATGTTCGTGAGCCACAACGACCCGGTCTATGAAGGCATGGTCATCGGCATCCACTCGCGCGACAACGACCTCGTCGTCAACCCGATCAAGGGCAAGCAGCTCACCAACGTCCGCGCCTCGGGCACCGACGAAGCCGTGCGCCTGGTGCCGCCGATCG
This sequence comes from Candidatus Dactylopiibacterium sp., assembly GCA_031119555.1. Taxonomy (GTDB): domain Bacteria; phylum Pseudomonadota; class Gammaproteobacteria; order Burkholderiales; family Rhodocyclaceae; genus Uliginosibacterium. The sequence continues at coordinate 8,300 of JAVHXQ010000042.1, read as the reverse complement.
CGCTGACGCTGGAGTCCGCCATCGAGTTCATCTCCGACGACGAACTCGTCGAGATCACGCCGAAGTCGATCCGCCTGCGCAAGCGCCACCTCAAGGAGCACGAGCGCAAGCGCGCCGCGCGCGCCGAAGAGGCCTGAGCGCCCCGCCTGCCGCAGCATCATGGAGGCCACCCCCGGGTGGCCTTTTTCATGACACTTGCGCGACAAAAAAACTCGCTTTCAATTACAGGGGCAACCCGTACAATGCCGCCTCAAAAGCCTCACCACGGGAGCGCCCTCTTGTTCTTGCGCCTACTGCTCGCCCTGTCCTGTTTCGTCGTCGCCGGCTGTGCGACCCAGGCACCGCTCACCGATTCCGCCCCGCCCCCCCAGGCCAGAACTTCCGAAGCGGCGCCCTTCCAGTCTGCATGGGTCACGCAGCCGCGCCAGGAAGCCCGCAAGGCAGCCGTCACCACCGGCCCCGTGCGCCCCATCGAGCAACATGAACGTCTCGCCACGCCGCCCGGCGCAATCGCCACCGTCGACCTCACGAGCCAGCCGGACGACCTGTGGGAACGCATCCGCCTCGGCTTCGGCATGCAGAACCTCGACAACCCCACCGTCGAGCGCCACCTCGCCAGTTTCAAGGCCCATCCGCAAACCGTCTACAACACGCTGGAACGCGGCCGCAAATACCTCTACCACATCGTCACCGAGCTCGAAAAACGCGGCATGCCCTCCGAGCTCGCGCTGCTGCCGCTCGTGGAATCGTCGTTCAACCCGATGGCCTTCTCGTCCGCCAAGGCCGCCGGCCTGTGGCAGTTCATCCCCTCCACGGGCCGCGACTTCAGCCTGCAGCAGGACTGGTGGGTGGACGAACGCCGCGACATCCTGGCCTCCACCGACGCCGCGCTGACCTACCTGCAGGCAGTCTATGAACTGCAGGGTGACTGGCACCTCGCGCTCGCCTCCTACAACTGGGGCGAGAACGCCGTCGTGCGCGCCGTGAACAACAACCGCAACACCGGCCGCCCCACCGATTTCAACAGCCTGCGCATGCCGGCCGAAACCAGCCAGTACGTGCCCAAGCTGCAGGCCATCAAGATGATCGTCGCGAATCCCGACCGCTACGGCATCCGCCTGCCCGACATTCCCAACGCCCCCTACTTCGTGACCGTCGAGCGCACCCAGGGCATAGACCTCGCGCTGGCCGCCCGCCTGGCCGAAATGCCGCTGCCGGAGTTCATCGCGCTCAACCCGGCCTACAACCGCCCCGTGATCCCCGGCAGCCACGACGCCGATCTCGTGCTGCCCGTCGCCAACGCCCGCCGCTTCAAGGAAAACCTTGCCGCCCACGGCGGCCCGCTGGTGAGCTGGAAAACCTATTCCCTGCCGCGCAGCGAACGCGTCGAACAGGTGGCCCAGCGCCTGCGCATCTCGGCCGAATCGCTGCGCCAGACCAACGGCCTCGCCCCGCGCGCGCGCCTGTCGGCGGGCTACACCCTGCTCGTGCCCGACAACGCCGACGTCAACGCCCCGCTGGAAGCCGCACCCGCCACGCCGAAAAAGAATGCCCGTGCCCCCAGGGCCGAGACCAAGGGCAGCGCCAAGGCCAAGACCGTGCGTACCGCCACGCCCCGCAAAGCCGCCACCGCCAGACCCGCCGCGAACAGCGCCGGCAAGGCCGCGGCCAAGCCGCGCCCGGCGGCCCGTGCCGCCGCCAGGCCACGCGCGAACTGAGCCCGTCCATGGCAAGACACCCGGGCGCCCAGCCCTTCGCCCTGTTCGAGAACAACCTCGTCGACCCGCCGCGCGCACGCCTGCTCGACCACTGCGTGCGCGAACTCAGCGCCACCTCGGGCGAGGAAGTGGCCGCCCTCTTCGACGCCCTGGAAACCGAACGCGCCGCCGGGCACTGGATCGCGCTCGCCGCGAGTTACGAACTGGGCGGCGTGTTCGAGCCCAGCCTGGCCTCGCGCCACGCCCCGGCGACGCGGTTGCGCGCATGGGTCTTCGCGCGTTGCCGCGACCTCGAAGGCGATGCGCTGGAGATCTGGCACGACGCGCGTTTCGAGGAACTCAGCCCGCAGCAGCGCGAGGCGGGCCTGCTGCACCTGCAGCCGGTGTGGAGCGAGGCCACGCATCGCGAGGCCACCCAGCGCGTGCTCGAACTCATCCGCGCGGGAGACTGCTACCAGGTCAACCTGACGTTCCCCCTGCGCGGCGAACTCTACGGCCACCCGCTGGCGCTGTTCGAACGTCTGCGCGAGACCCAGCCCGTCGCCTATGGCGCGCTCGTGCACGACGGAGAGAACTGGATCCTCTCGCGCTCGCCGGAGCTTTTCGTGGAGCGCCGCGGCGACACGCTGCACTGCCGCCCCATGAAGGGCACGGCCCCGCGCGAAGGCGATGCCGCGCGCGACGCCGCCAGCGCCGCCGGGCTACTCGCCTCGGACAAGGAGCGCGCCGAAAACCTCATGATCGTGGACCTGATCCGCAACGATCTGGGCCGGCTCGCGCCGCCGGGCGGCGTGAGCGTGGACCGCCTCTTCGAGGTCGAGCACTACCGCACCGTGCACCAGCTCACCTCCAGCGTTCGCGCCGCGCCGGTCGAGGCACCGCTGGCCGAGGTGTTTGCCGCGCTCTTTCCGTGCGGCTCGGTCACGGGCGCGCCCAAGGTGCGCGCGATGCAGATCATCGACGCCCTCGAGGACGGCCCGCGCGGCCTCTACTGCGGCGCGCTGGGATGGATGGCGCCCACCGGAGACTTCCGCTTCAGCGTGCCCATCCGCACCTTGCGCATCGATGCCTACGGCCAGTGCCGTCTCGACGTGGGCAGCGCCATCGTGGCGGATTCACAGCCCGCCGCCGAGTACGACGAATGCCTCACGAAGGCACGCTTCGCACGCAACGCGAAGCAGATGCCGGAACTCATCGAGACCATGCTGTGGGACGGCGGGCGCTTTCCGCTGCTCGAGCGCCATTTCGAGCGTCTCGCGCGTTCAGCGCAGCAACTGGGCTTCGCGCTCGATGCCGCGACGATCCGCGCGCGCCTCGCCCAGCTCGACATCATGCTGGGCAGCCATGCCGCGCGCGTGCGCCTGCAACTCGCGCGCGACGGCCGTTTCACGCTCGACGTGGGCGAGCTCGACACCCTGCCCGAGAGCCGCCTCGTGGCGCTGGCCGACTGGGCGCTGGATGCCGCCGACCCGCGCCTGGCCCACAAGACGACGGCGCGCGCGTTCTACAACACGGCGCTGCGCGAAGCGCAGGTGCGCGGGCTCTATGACATCGTGTTCTGCAATCAGCGCGGCGAGCTTGCCGAGGGCGCGCGCAGCAACCTTTTTCTTGAGATCGACGGCGAACTGCTCACGCCCGCCGCCCACTGCGGCCTGCTGCCCGGCGTGATGCGCGCCGATCTGCTGGCGCGCGGCGAAGCCCGCGAAGCCGTGCTCTACCCGGCGGACTTCGCGCGCGCCCGGCGCATCCTGCTGGGCAACGCACTGCGCGGGCTGGTGGAAGTCGCCTTCGCGGCACCCGCGCCCCGGGCGGACTGACCCCGCCCGGACGGCGCCGTCCGCGCCACCTCAGCGCAACGAAAACTCCACGCGCGCCTGGGCGGACTTGCCGTCGCGACTCTCGACAGCGTTCGCGCTGTTCATCAGGAACACCCGGGCCGAGGCCACCTGCCCGGTTTCCAGCAGCCACTCGCGTATCGCCTGGGCGCGCGCGCGCGCCAGCGCCTCGAGATCCTCGGGCGTGATGACGTAGCTTGCCAGCAGCATGCGCTCCATCTCGGGCACGGGCTGATCCTTGAGCAGGCCGATCACGTTGCGCGGGCGCGCATCGATCTTCGCCTCCGAGTACACGCTCTTGAGCAGCGCGGGATACTCCGCCGCCGGCACGTCGTTGCCGCGCGCGGTGCGGCGCCCCACCTTCTGCACGTAGAGCGCGCGGATCTGGGCGTCGAGGCGGGCGCGCTTGAGCCCGCTGGCATCCGCCGCCGGATCGGCCTTGCCCGCGATTTCCAGACTCAGCGCCGGCCGGTCACTCAGCGCCTTGGCAAGCTCGCCCAGCTTCTGCAAGGCTTTCGGATCGATCTGCGCCGAGCCCGCCGCGAAATCCACGAAGGAAAGCTGCTCGGCGTCGCCGCCCCGGCCGATGGCCGAACCCAGCAACGCAAACGGCGCGGTGACCGCGCGCCCGATGAGATTGGTCAGCACGCGCACCACGACGCGGCCGATGGAGAATTGCGGATCGTCGAGCGAACCGGATACCGGCAGATTCACATCGATCACGCCGTTGCGGTCCTTGAGCAGGGAGACCGCCAGCAACACCGGCAGCTTGGTCGCGGTCGGGCTATCGACGCGGTCGCCGAAGGTGAGCTGATCGAGGCGCACGCGGTTGCTGGCCGTGAGCTGGCGCTCGCGGATGCGGTACTGCACCTCCATCGAAAGCTTGCCCTTCTCGATGCCATAGCCCACGTAGCGCGCCGCATAGGTGGATGCGCTCGTGAGGTCCACGTCACGCACCTGCGCCTGGATGTCCAGCGTCTGATCGTGGCGGAAGGGGTTGAAGCTGCCCTCCACGTTGACGGGCGCCGCGCCATCCATGCTCGCCTTGAGCGCCAGCGTGGCCAGTTGCGACGGATCGGACGACAGCCCGCTGATGCTGCCGGAGAGATCCATCAGGCGGGCCTCGTAATTGGGCTTCACGAAGCGGTCGGAAAACACCACGTTACCCTTGGAGAGCTGCACGCGCTCCACGCTCACGACCGGCCCCGGCCCGCTGCGCGAGGCCTCGGTCGCCACCTCCGCCACGGCCGCCGCCGCCGCCGCCGCGGTCTCGCCCGCCGCCGTGGCGGGGGTCGCGCCGGCCTCCTCGGCGCCCAGCTCGCGCACGTTCAGACGGCCCTGCTCGTCCAGGATCAGACGCGTGAAGAAATCTTCCAGCGTCACGGTGCGCGTCGTGATCGTGAGCGGGCGGGTGCGGAACTGCAGCGCGTCGGTGCTGAAATGGCGCCAGCGCATGAAGTCGGTTTCGTTGAGGCGGTCCATCGCGTTGAACCCGTCCACCGCGAGCGTGCCGGCGTAGCGGACGTCCGGAGTGCCGGGCTGGCTCATGTCGAGCAGCAGGCGGCCGTTGGCCGAAAGGCGGCCCCGGTTGATGAGCACGCGGTAAAGGTCATCCACGTAAGGCTGCACGGCCAGGATGTCCACGGCCTTCAGATTCACGCGCAGCATCGCCTTCAGCGGCGTGGTCGCCAGGGAACCGTCCACCGCGATCTCGCCCGCGCGATTGACGCGGGACTTCACGGCGAGCTGGGCCTGCGTGCCCGGCTGGTTGTTCCATTTCGAGAACTTCACGTCGACGTCGGCGAGATTCACGCTCACGGGCGCCGTGCCCGAGGCATCGACGAAATTCAGCCCGCTGGCGCTCAGGTGCGCCTCATCGAGCGCGATCCGCCAGGCCGGCGCGGCGGAGGCGGGAGCCGCGGCCGGGGCTGGCGCGGAGGACGACGCAGCCGCCCGCGACGAAGCCTGCGCGGCGGCGGGCGGCGCGGGCTCGGGGGGCGCCGCGAGGAGGAGCCCGGGCACCGTGAAGCGGCCCGTCGCGTCGCGCACGAGGCCCAGCGCGGCGCCGCGCACGGCGATCCGGCCGAGTTGCAGCGTGTGCGTCGCGAGTTCCACGCGCCCGCCGCTGAGGGTGGCCTGCGCCACGCGGATGGGCTCCGCCTTGCCGCCCTTCTCCGCCAGCGCGAGGCTCTGCAGATCGAGCTCGATGCGCTCGAGGAGCATCCCCGCGCCCGGCTTGCCCGGCTCGAACGTGAAGGCCGTGCTGCCCGACACGCGCCCGGCCAGGCGCATGCGCCCCAGCGCATCCTGGTAGTACGGCGCCAGCCGCTCCACGGTGCTGCGCGCGAGCGACAGCTGACCCGTGTAGCGCCCCTGCCTGAGCCCCACGCTGGCCTCCGCCGCGAGCTGACCCAGCTCGCCGCCATCGGCCTTCAGCGTCATGCGCGCGGGTTTGTCGCCCGCGAGGTCGAAGCCCTCCAGCGTGGCGCCCAGCGCCTTGAGGCTGGCCGCGAAGCCGCCCGGCACGGCGGCGTCCTTCCAGTCGAGGCGGCCATCGCTGAGTTCCACGCGCGCGATGCGTACCTGCGGGGGCGGCGCGGCGGCGGGGGCCGACGCAGCCGCCGCTGGCGCGCTGCGGGTTACGGGCGCTGGCGCGGGCTGCGCGGCGGGCGCGGCGGGACGCGCCGCCAGCTTCTGCACGTTGAGCTGGCCGTCACGGTCGCGCGCGAGTTCGAGCACCGGCGCCTTCAGGCGCAGCGCGGTGATCTCGGCCGCGAAAGGCACCGCGAGCGGCTCGAGCCGGGCGATGTCCGCCTCCAGCGCGTCGAACGCCAGCAAGGCGCCGCCCTGGGCGTCGCGCAGGCGGGCGTCGGCAATGGCCAGCTTGCCGCTGAGCACCAGGCTCGCGGGCTTGTCGCCGACGGCTTCCACCCAGGCCAGATGCAGGCCGGAACTGATTTTCGCGCCCTCGATCCGCACCGGCAGATTGTCGGGCAGATAGGCCTGGTAGTCCGACAGGTTGAGCGCGTCGAAGCCCAGGTCCAGCGTGGCTTCGCGGTGCTCGGCGAACAGCACGGCCTCGCCGCGCAGATGGAACGGGCTGCCGTTGATGGTGGCTTCCAGCAGCGGCTGCACGTGGATGTCGGCGCGCGTGGGCAGGTTGGAGATGAAGGGCACGCCCAGGCGGATGCCTTCCACGGTATGCACGCGGGCCTCGGGCTGATCGTCGAAACGCACGCTGCCGCCGCTGAGTTCGATGTTGTTGATCGAGAAGCGGAACGGCTCGCTCGCGGGCTCGTCGGGCTGTTTCGCGAAGCGCTCGAGAATGTCGGAAAAATTGAACCGCCCCGCCGCGAGCCGCGTGATGCCGACCTCGGGCGCCTCGAGGCGCAAGGCCTCGAGCACGAGCGAGCGATGCCACAGCGAGGCCGATGAGATGTCGGCCTCGGCCCGCGCGAGGCGGACCCAGGGCGTGCTGCCGTCGGCTTCGGCGATCTGCAGATCCGCCACGCGGACCACCAGCGAAAGCGGATCGAACTGCACCTCGCCCACCGTGATGCGGCGCCCCAGCGCTTCACTGCCCTGGGTCTGGATCGCCCAGCGCGCGAGCGGCGGCAAGGCGAGCCAGACGGCCACGCCCAGCACCACGAGCGCGAGCGCGCAGCAGGCCAGGATCTTGAGGACACGACGGAAGCGGGGACTGACGGGGGGCAGGGGTTTGCGATTCATCGTTGGGGTTTCTCTCCGGGCAGGCGGGCGACCGGCCCCGCCAGACGCATTCTCTCATCTCGGGCAACGCCAGCGCGGGCATTCATCAGATTGTCACGCTCCCTGCGTAGCCTGCGGCAGCAACATGACAGCCCGGTGCCTGCCGATGACCACACAGGTCCGCTCGATCTTCATCTCCGACATCCACCTCGGCACGCGAGGCTGCCAGGCAGACAGTCTTCTCGGTTTCCTGCGCCATTTCGAGGCCGAGGAGATTTTCCTGATCGGCGACATTTTCGATTTCTGGGCCATGAAACGCGGCATCCACTGGACGCCGGCACAGAATACGGTGATCCAGAAGATCCTCCGCTCTGCCCGCAAGGGCGTGCGCGTGAAGCTGATTCCCGGCAACCACGACGAAGCCCTGCGCGAGCATTGCGGCATCCGCTTCGGCGACATCGAGCTGGCCTATGAGCACCTGCACGTGGCGGCCGACGGACGCCGCTACCTGCTGCTGCATGGCGACGAATTCGATCAGGTCACGCGGCATCACCGCTGGGTCGCGCTGCTGGGCGACATCGCCTACAACGCGCTGGTGCGGCTCAACACCTGGCTGTCGCGCGTGCGCCGCACGCTGCGCCTGGCAGGCTACTGGTCGCTCGCGGGCTATGCCAAGCGCCGCGTGAAACGCGCCGTGAGCTTCATCTTCGACTTCGAGGATTCGGTGGTGCGCGCCATGCGCGAACGTGGTGTCGACGGCGTGATCTGCGGCCACATCCATGCCGCCACCATACGCACGGTGCAGGGCATCACCTACATCAACTGCGGCGACTGGGTGGACAGCTGCACGGGCATCGTCGAACACTTCGACGGCCGCATGGAACTCATCGAGTGGCGCACGCCCGATGCCGCGCGTGGCGCGCCGGCCGCGCCCGCTGCCCTGCCCGCGCAGGCGCTGCCGCTGGCCGCCTGCGAGTCCGCCGACGCGGGCCAGGATGGCGCCCCGCCCCGCCCGCTGCATCCACTCGCGGCCCTGGCG
>JAVHXQ010000041.1 GCA_031119555.1 Candidatus Dactylopiibacterium sp. | reverse complement strand
CTGCGCGACGCTGCGCGCGAGGTTGCGGATGCGGCCGATGTAGGCCGCGCGTTCGGTCACCGAGATCGCGCCGCGCGCATCCAGGAGGTTGAAGGTGTGCGCGGCCTTGAGCACCTGCTCGTAGGCCGGCAGCGCGAGGCGGGCTTCCATGAGGCGCTGGGCATTGCCCTCGTAGTCGCCGAAATGACGGAACAGGGCCTCGGCGTTGCTGTATTCGAAGTTATATGTGGATTGCTCCACTTCATTCTGGTGAAAGACGTCGCCATACTCCAGCACGCGCGTCTGGCCGTTTTCCTGCCAGGTCGTCCAGACGAGGTCGAACACGTTCTCCACGCCCTGCAGATACATCGCGAGCCGCTCGATGCCATAGGTGATCTCGCCCGTGATGGGCTTGCAGTCGATCCCCCCCACCTGTTGGAAATACGTGAACTGGGTGACTTCCATGCCATTGAGCCAGACCTCCCAGCCCAGCCCCCAGGCGCCCAGCGTGGGGTTCTCCCAGTCGTCCTCGACGAAACGCACGTCGTTCTTCTTCAGGTCGAAACCGAGCGCTTCGAGCGAACCGAGGTAAAGGTCGAGAATGTCGGCCGGCGCGGGTTTGAGCACCACCTGGAACTGGTAGTAATGCTGCATGCGGTTCGGGTTCTCGCCATAGCGGCCGTCCTTCGGACGACGGCTGGGCTGCACGTAGGCCGCGCGCCAGGGCTCGGGCCCGATCGCGCGCAGGAAGGTGGCGGTGTGGCTGGTGCCCGCGCCGACCTCCATGTCGTAAGGCTGCAACAGCGCGCAGCCCTGCGCGCCCCAATAGGCTTGGAGCTTGAGGATGATGTCCTGGAAACTGGGTTTGGCGTTCATGTCTGGAGCGGGCTCGCCGGAGCCGACCCGAAAAAGCGGAACTGGCGATTTTACAGTCGCCCCATGCCGGGGGCAAAGCCAATGGACACGGCGCGACGCGACCTGTCCGTGTTGCGTCAAACAAGGAGAGCGCCCATGAGCCCGAGCCTCGCGCGCCTGCTGCTGGCCTGCTGGATGACCCTGTGCGGCGGCGCCTTCGCGGCCGAGCCCATGCACTTCATCCACCCGCCGCCCGAAAACGCCGACGACCGCCGCTACACCTACTACTGGGAGCTGCTGGACGCCGCGCTGCGCGTCACGCGCGCCGATCATGGCGATTACCGCATCACGCCGTATCCCACGCCCATGAACTTCTCGCGCGCAGTGGCCGAGGTCGAGGCCGCCCGCCCCGGCGGCGTGAATATCACCACGCGCGCCACCAACTTCGAACTCGAAACGCGTCTGCGCGCGATTCCGCTGCCGCTAGACAAGGGCCTGCTGGGTTACCGCATGTTTCTCGTCACGCCCGAAACCCAGCACCGGCTGGACGCCGAAGTCCGCAACCTCGACGATCTCAAGCATTTCCGCATCGGCCAGAACCGCGCCTGGACCGACTCCCTGATCCTCGGCGACAACGGCTTCCGGCTGGTGCTGACCGACAGCTACGAGGGGCTGTTCCCCATGCTGGCCGCCAAGCGCTTCGACCTGCTCTCGCGCGGCGTGATCGAGATCGCCGATGAATGGAAGACCTACCGCAGGAGTCTGCCCGAGCTGCGCATCGAGCAGCACCTCCTGCTCGTGTATCCGATGCCGCGCTACTTCTTCGTGGCACGCACGCCCGAGGGCGAACGCATGGCCGTGCGCATCACCGAAGGCTTGCTGCGCCTCGCGCGCTCCGGCGAGTTCGACCGTCTCTACACGGGCTACAAGAAAGCCGTGCTGGCCGGGCTGGAGCTTTCGGGCCGGCGCGTCTTCCGCCTGACCAACACGCAGCTCTCGCGCGCGGCGCCGCCCCCCGACGACCCGTTCTGGTGGGACCGCCTGGGGCCCGAACTGGCCGGCCGCGGCTCAGCGCAGGCGTCTGCGCCAGAGCGCCGCTGAAAGCACCGCGAACAACACGCCCCGCAGCGGCCAGTCGCCCCACCACACGTAAGGCGTCACGCCCTGGTAGCCCCGCACGCGCGTCTCGATCGCGCCGCGCGTGAAGGGCGCCAGCACCTCGCTCACGCGGCCGTCGGGCTGCACCACCGCCGTCATGCCGGTGTTCGTCGCCCTCAGCTGCGGGCGGCCCGATTCCAGCGCGCGCATGCGCGAGATCTGCAGGTGCTGCGGCTGGGCGTGCGAGTTGCCGTACCACGCCAGGTTGGACACATTCACCATCAGCGTGGCCTCGGGCAGCACCCGGCGCAGCTCCTCGCCGAAGACGTCCTCGTAGCAGATGTTCATCGCCACGCGCTGCCCCGCCAGCGCCATCAGAGGCTGGTCGGTGCCGCCGGGCGTCTGGTTCGCCATCGGGATGCTGGCCAGCCGGAAGAACCAGCCGAAGCCCCAGGGCTGGAATTCGCCGAAGGGCACGAGGTGATCCTTGCTGTAGCGCTGCGGCGCATGCAGGCCGCGACTCACCACGCTGTTGTAGACGCGTCCCTGCGCATCGCTCGTGAAGACGCCCAGGATCGCGTCGCCACCCTGCGCGCGGGCGGCCGCGCCGAGCGCCTCGAGATAGCCCTCGGGCAGGTTGTCCTCGAACACCGGCAGGCTGCTTTCGGGCATCACCATGATCTGCGCCGGGTAGCGCTGCAGCAGCTGCGCATTGAGTTCGAGCTGCGCCAGCACCGTGTCGCGCCGCCATTTCTGATCCTGCGCCACGTTGGTCTGGATCAGCGCCACGCTGACCGGCTCGCCCACCGGCGCGGTCCAATCCCACTGCCGCAGCGCGCCGCCCGCCAGCCAGGGCAGCAGCGCGGCGCCAAGCGCGAGGCGGCGCACGCCGGCCACGGCGATGGCCTCCACCGCCAGCGCGGTCGTGAGGGCAAGCAGGAAGCCCGTGCCATACGTTCCCACCACCGGCACCCAGCCGGCGAGCGGGCTCGGCGGCGTCTGCGTGTAACCGGTCGCGAGCCATGGGAAGGCCGGAAAGATCTGTCCGCGCAGCATCTCGCCCAGCACCCAGCAGGCGGCCGCCACGAGCGCGCGGGCCAGGGGGCGCGACGGGCGCAGGCGCGCGAAGAGTGCCGAGACGAGCGCCGGATACAGCGCGAGCGCCACGCAGAACACGAAGATCAGCACCACCGACAGGGGCGCCGACAGCCCCCCGTAGCGATGCAGGGCGACGACGAGCCAGCACAGGCCCGCGAACAGCGCGCCGGTGCCCCAGGCCCAGCCCAGCAGGAAGCCCCGCCCCGCGCGCACCGTGTCGGCGCGCAGCATGCCGTAAAGCACGCCCCAGGAAAGCGGCATGAGCCAGAACTGTTCGAAGGGCGCGTAGGCCAGGACGCTGGCCGCGCCCGCCAGCAGGACGATCAGGAAGGGCATGACGGAAGCCGGAAGTGCGAAGCGCGTGATTCTACGCGGCGCGGATGACGGAACGGTTCAACCGCCCACGCCATCGGGCAGCGGCATGCGCTCGACGAGCAGCGAATGCAGGCGGCGGCGGTCGGCGCGCAGAACCTTGAAGCGGAAGCCGCTGATCTCGATGACTTCGCCGCGCGCGGGAATGCGACCGAAATGATGCTGCACGAGCCCGCCCACGGTCTCGAAGCCGGCATGGGCCAGCTCGCACTCGAAGGCTTCGTTGAAATCCTCGACGCCCGTGAGCGCCTTCACGCGCCAGCGCCCGCCCGGCACGGGCAGGATGTTGTCGGCGTCCTCGTCGAAATCGTGTTCGTCCTCGATTTCGCCGACGATCTGCTCGAGCACGTCCTCGATGGTCACGAGGCCGGCCACGCCGCCGTACTCGTCCACCGCGATGGCCATGTGGTTGCGGCTCGCGCGGAACTCCCGCAACAGCTCGTTGAGGCGTTTGCTTTCGGGCACGAAGAACGCCGGCCGCAGCAGGGACGCCAGCTCGCGGCCGGGTTCGCGCTGCAGCGCGAGCAGATCCTTGGCGAGCAGGATGCCGACGACGTCGTCGCGGCCGTCGCGCACCACGGGAAAGCGCGAGTGGCTCGTGGCGATCGCGAAATCGAGGATCTCGTCGAGGCCGTGGTCCAGGCGGATCACATCCATCTGTGCGCGCGGCACCATGACCTCGCGCACGGGAATGTCGGCCACCGCGAGCGCGCCCTCGATGATGCCGAGCGCGTCGGCATCGAACAGCTTGCGCTCATGCGCGGCGTGGAGAAGTTCGACAAGCTCGCCGCGAGCGTCGGCTTCGCGGTTGATGAATGCCGAAAGGCGTTCGATGAGACTGGGGCGACTAGGGGAAGGGTCCATTTCAGGCGAGCTCAGGCGCGTTCGCTGGCATAGGGGTCAGGGTAGCCGAGTTCGGCAAGGATGGCGCGCTCCTCGGCCTCCATCTCCTCGGCCTCGGCGTCGTCCTCGTGGTCCCAGCCCTGCAGGTGCAGCACCCCGTGCACGATGAGGTGCGCGCAATGGGCGTCGAGCGTGGTGCCCTGCGCCGCGGCTTCCTCGACGAGCACCGGCCAGCACAGCACGAGGTCGCCCAGCAGCACGGGCTCGGTCTCGTAAGGGAAGGAGAGCACGTTGGTCGCGTAATCCTTGCCGCGCCAGGCGGCGTTCAGCGACTGTCCCTCGGCGCGGTCCACGAAGCGCACCGTGATGCGCGCCGCGCCGGGTTCCGCGCAACGGATCCAGCGGCGCAGCGCGGCGCGTTCGGGCAGCGCCTCGGCGCTCAGGGCGTACTGGACGGAAAGATCCAGCCGGCGTGGCGGCGTGCTCATGTTCAGGCTCCCAGCGTGGCCGCGAGGCGGTAGTGCGTCTCGGCCTCGGCCTTGCGGCCGAGCTGCTCGGCCAGGCGCGCAAGCTCGAGGTGGGCCGTACGCGAGACCTGCTGCGAGAGCGAGGCTTCGAAATAGCTCTGCGCCTTGCCCCAGAGCTGCGCGCGCAGGCACAGGCGGCCCAGCGTCAGCAGCAGGCTGGCGTCGTCGGGATGCGTCTTGAGCCAGTTCTCGGCCACCGCGAGCTGCTCGCGCATATCGGCCCCCTGGCAGCGACCATAGAGGCTCGCCAGTTCGGGCTCCCAGTCCGCGTCCAGCGCGGTCTGCAGGGCGGCCAGCGCCAGCTTGCGGTCGCCGGCGTTGATGAAATAGGGCACGGCGCGGATCAGGAAGCCCACGTCGTGGCGCTCGGCCTCGGGAATGTCGTTCCAGACCCGCGTGAGGGCATCCAGATCGCCCTCCGCGTCGCGCAACTGTTCGAGCAGGGCGCGGTTGAGCAGCGGGGCGGCCTGCTCGGCGCTGAGCGCCGAATGCTTGCGCAGCGTGCGCGCCAGGCGCGCCACTTCCTGCCAGCGCCCCCGCCCCTGCTCCACCTGCATGGCGAGGCGGTTGACGGCCAGGTGGCGGTGGCCGCTGGCCTTGAGCGCCTCGATCGCGATCGCGGCATCGCCGAAGCGGCGGTCGGTGACCGCCATCTCGGCCTCGGCCATGAGGCGCGCGATGCGGATTTCGCGGTCGTGCGCGGCAGCGTGGCCCAGCCAGGTGTCGCGGCGCTCGGTGTCGCGCATGGCGTGCGCGGCGCGCGCCGCCAGCAGCGCGGCCAGGCCAGGGCGCGGCAAGCCCGCGTAGGCTTCGGTGGCGCCCCGGAAGGCCTGTCCGTAGCGGCCCTCGCGATAGAAACGCTGCGCATCCATGAAGCGCGACTGGGCCTGCTCCACGCGACGCCGCGCGCGCCACGCGGCGACCTCGCGCGGCAGTTCGACGGCGCGCACCGCGATGCGCGTGAGCCGGTAGAGCACGAAGAACGCCAGCACCGCGAGCAGCGCCAGCAGGTTCATGGAAATCTGGATGCGCCACGGATGCCACACGAAAAGCGCGTAGGCGTCGTTGTAACGGGCCGCGACGGTCACGGCGGCGGCGAGGGCGAACAGGCCGAGGAGCCAGAGCAGGATTCGCATGGCGGCCTCAGTTGCGGCCTGCCGGCTTGAGGTTGCGCAGCGCGGTCTGCGTCTCCTCGAGGCTGGGCAGGGTCATGTCCAGACGCGTGCGGGCCATCGCGTCGAGTTCGCTCACGGTGGCGGCGACCAGCGGCGCGGAACCGTCGAAATACCGTTGCACCCAGGCGCGGGCCTGCGCGATGTCGTCCGCGAAGAGGCGGTTCTCGCGCTGCAGCAGGGCCACGCGCGCCGACAGCAGGCGCAGGCGCAGGTTGGCGCGCAGGAACTCCGTCTGCTGCGGCGCCAGCAGCGCGGTGTCGGCCTGGTCGAGGCGCTCGATGCGAACCAGCGCGCGGAACTCGCGCCAGAGATCGTGCATGAGGCTCGCCACCACCCCGGGCGCGGGCGCCGGGGCCGGCTCCGCCGGAGGGCTCGCGGGCACGGCGGGAGCGTTCTTCTTCGCGCTTCGCGCCGCGGCGGGGGACGACTGCGCGGCCGGGGCATGGCCGGGCACCTCGCGCTCGAAGCCCAGCGGCAGCGTATCGACGCGGCCGATGAGGGCCTCGATCTGCAGCGCAAGGCGCGGCACATCGGCAAGCGGCAGCGTGCGCAGGCGCTCGATGTCGCGCGCGAGCAGCTTGCGTACCGGCAGCACGCGCGCCTGGTCGAACTGGGCGAGGCGGGCGTCCGCGCTCTGCAGCGCGGCCAGCGCGGCGCTGACGTTGCCGGCGAGCTGCAGTTGCTGGGCGGCGATGTCCATGGCCTGGGCGACCTCGGCCAGCGCGCGCTCCTCCCGCGCGCGGGAGAACTGCGTGTGCAGATCGTCGACCGTGGCGAAGAGCCCTTCGGTCTCCTGCACGCGGGCTTCCAGCCCGGCGAGGCGGGTCTGCAGCGCCTTGATCTCGGTCTCGCGCTGGGCCGTGAGCGCGCGCGCATCGCGCAGGTTGCTCTCGGCCTCGTTGCCATGGCGGGCGACGCTGGCACGCAGCTCGCCCAGATCCTGGCGCGAATCGTAGGTCTGCCAGGCGAGCACCGCGAGCACGGCGAGCGCGGCCGACGTGAAGATGCGGTTCCAGCGCGGTCCGGTGCGATAGCGCACTTCGGGCACCATCGTGACGACTTGGTTGTCTTGCGGTTCCATGGCCGAATCTTACCCGATCAGGCCGGGCTTCTGGCCCGGCGGCGTGGCAGGGGCCGCCTCGCGCAGCAGCGCGCGCAGCCCCTCTATGAGGCCGGCGTCGCCCGGCCCGGTGAGTTTGACGCGCCGCGCGCCGGCTTCGCGCAGGCAGGCCGCGATGCGCGGATGCGGCGCGAGCGTGGTGCAGTCGCGCAACAGGCGCGGCCCATCCTGACCGAGAATGGTCAGGAAGAAGCGCACCCCTTCGCTCGCCGTGAAGATCAGCGCGTCGAGCCCTTCCGCGTCGAACCGCGCCACCAGCGATGCGGCATCCAGCGGGGCGGGCAGGCGCCGATAGCAGCCGATCTGGTCGACCTGCGCGCCGCGCTGCTCCAGCGTTTCGGCCAGCAGTTCGCGTCCGCCCTCGCCGCGCAGCACGAGCACGCGGCGGCCCGCCACGGCGTTGGCGGCGAACTCCGGCAGCGCGAGCACGGCCTCGCTGTCGAAGCCGCTGGCGGGCGCCACGACCTCGTCGAATCCCGCTTCGGTCAGCGCGCGGGCACTGCCGGGACCGACCGTGGCCACGCGCAGCGCGGCGGGCCAGTGCGCGCGCGGGCGCACGGCGAGGGCCTGGTCGACGGCGTTCGCGGAAACGAAGAACGCCAGCGCGTAGCGCGACAGGTCCAGCGCGGCGAGCGGCGCGGGGTCGGTCGCCTCGATGGCGATGACGGGGAAGGCGATGACCTCGGCCCCCAGCGCCGTCAGCGCGGCATGCAGGCTGGCGGCCTGCGCGGCGGGACGCGTGGAGACGATGCGGCAGCCGGCGAGCGGCGCGTCCATCAGGCGTTCCGCAGTGCGGCGAGGATGCGGCCGGCGCCCTGCGCGAGCAGCTCGGCGGCCAGGCGCTGGCCCAGCGCGACGGCCTCGGCGGCGGCGGCCTCGCCCGCGCTGCGGACGATCTCGGTGCCGTCGGGCGTGGCGACGAAGGCGCGCATCGCCAGACGGCCGTCCGGCGCGGGTTCGCAGAAGGCGCCGATGGGCACGTCGCAGCCGCCCTGGAGCGCTTCGGTCAGGGCACGCTCGGCGGCGACGCAGGCGGTGGTGGCGGGGTCGATGAGCGGGGCCAGCCAGGCACCGATCTCGGGCCGGTCGGCACGCGCTTCGATGCCCAGCGCGCCCTGGCCGGCGGCCGGCAGGCTGTCTTCGGCGGGAATCACGCCGCGGATGCGCTCGCCCAGGCCGAGGCGACGCAGGCCGGCCGCGGCGAGGATGATCGCGTCGTAGTGCCCTTCGTCGAGCTTGCGCAGGCGGGTATCCAGATTGCCGCGCAGCGGCAGCACGCCCAGGTAGGGGTGGCGCGCATGCAATTGCGCTTCGCGACGCAGGCTGGAGGTGCCGACCACGGCGCCCGGGGGCATGTCGGCAAGGCTTTCGTAACGGTTCGAGACGAAGGCGTCGAAGGGCGTCTCGCGCGCGAGCGTGGCGACCAGCGCGAAGCCCTCGGGCATCTGCGCCGGCACGTCCTTCATGGAATGCACGGCGATGTCGGCGCGGCCGTCGGCAAGCGCGGCTTCGAGTTCCTTCACGAAGAGGCCCTTGCCCCCCACCTTGGAGAGGCTGCGATCGAGGATCTGGTCGCCGCGCGTGGTCATGCCCAGCAGTTCGACCCGGCAGCCGGGCCAGACGGCCTCGAGACGGGTCTTCACGTGCTCGGCCTGCCAGAGGGCAAGGCGACTCTCGCGCGTGGCGATCACGATACGGGACGGGGCGGGCGGCTGCGGGCGGGATGCTTGAGTCATGCGGGTTGAGTCATGCGGGCGAGACGATAATCCACTTTTTTCACGGCATAAGGACTTTGATGGTAGCACGCGCGTCGGACGCTCCCGTGGGCTGATATATTCGGGGTTCCCGCGAGTCACCCACGCCCCCAGACCCCACCTCATGAACACCCACGATCCCGCTCTCAGCGAACAAGACAAGGACACGCCGCTGCGCGAGGACATCCGCATGCTGGGCCGCATTCTCGGCAACACCGTGCGCGCCCAGGAAGGCGACGCCGTGTTCGATCTCATCGAGCGCATCCGCCAGACGTCCATCCGTTTCCATCGCGACGACGACGGCGGCGCGCGCCGCGAGCTCGAAGACATGCTCAAGGAAGTGGCGCACGAGAACACGCTCAATGTCGTGCGTGCCTTCAGCTACTTCTCGCAGCTCTCGAACATCGCCGAGGACGAGCACCACATCCGCCGCTCGCGCGCCCACCTGCGCGGCGGCTCCGTGCCGCGCGAGGGCAGCATGGCGCACGCGCTGCAGCTGGCCGACGCGGCCGGCATCAGCGACGCGCAGCTGCAGGCGTTCTTCGCCAGCGCCATGATCCGCCCCGTGCTGACGGCGCACCCCACCGAGGTGCAGCGCAAGAGCGTGCTCAACTGCCAGATGCGCATCGCGCAGCTGCTCGACGAGCGCGACCGCATCCAGCTCACGCCGGAAGAAGAGCAGGAGAACGAAGAGGCGCTGCGCCGCGAGGTGCTGCTGATGTGGGAGACGCGCATGCTGCGTCTGACCAAGCTGTCGGTCGTCGACGAGATCGCCAACGCGCTCTCCTTCTACGACTACACCTTCCTGGGCGAGCTGCCGCGCCTCTACGCGCGCCTCGAAGACCAGCTCTCGCGGCGCGGCGAGGGCAGCGGGCATCTCGACCTGCCCTCCTTCCTGCGCATGGGCAGCTGGATCGGCGGCGACCGCGACGGCAACCCGTTCGTGACGGCCGACATCCTGCGCCGCGCGCTGCAGCTGCAGTCGCAGGTCATCTTCAATTTCTACATCGACGAAGTGCTGCGCCTCAGCAACCGGCTCTCGCTCTCGAGCGAGCTCGTCAAGGTCAGCCCCGAGCTGCTCGCGCTCGCCGGCCAGTCGCCTTACCGCAGCGCCCACACCGAGGACGAGCCCTACCGCCGCGCGCTGCGTGGCATCCACGCGCGCCTGTGGGCCACGGCCGAGCGCTTCGGCCTGCACCCCACCGGCCGTCTGCCGGCCGCCTCGGGCGAGCCCTATCCGGATGCCGCGAGCTTGCGCGCCGACATCGATCTGATCCACGACTCGCTGCTGACGCATTGCTCGCCCGCCCTCGCGCACGGCAAGCTGCGCGACCTGCAGCGCGCGATCTCGGTCTTCGGCTTCCACCTCGCCACCATCGACGTGCGCCAGAATTCCGACGTGCACGAGCGCACCGTGGCCGAGCTGCTCGAAGCGGCGCACCCCGGCACCGGCTACCTCGCGCGCGACGAGGAAGGCCGTATCGCCGTGCTGCTCGCCGAACTCGCCACGCCGCGCCCGCTGTCTTCTCCCGCGGTGCAGTATTCCGACGAGACGGCGGGCGAACTCGCGATCTTCCAGGCCATCGCCGAGGCGCGCCGCCTGTATGGCGCCGACTGCGTGCAGAACGCGATCATCTCGAAGACCGACGGCGTCTCCGACATGCTCGAACTCGCGGTGCTGCTCAAGGAAGTGGGCCTGCTGCGCCCGCATGAAGCGCGCCTCGACCTCAACATCATCCCGCTCTTCGAGACCATCGGCGACCTCCAGAATGCCGCCGGCATCATGGACCGCATCCTGTCCATCCCGCTCTTCCGCCAGCTCGTCGCCTCGCGCGAGGACGCGCAGGAGTGCATGCTGGGCTACTCCGACTCGAACAAGGACGGCGGCTTCCTGACCTCCGGCTGGGAGCTCTACAAGGCCGAGATCCAGCTCGTCGAAGTCTTCCGTCGCCATGGCGTGCGCCTGCGCCTCTTCCATGGGCGCGGCGGCTCCGTGGGGCGCGGCGGCGGCCCGAGCTACCAGGCCATCCTGGCCCAGCCCGGCGGCGCCGTGCAGGGGCAGATCCGCCTCACCGAGCAGGGCGAGGTCATCGCCTCCAAGTACTCCAACCCCGAAGTGGGGCGCCGCAACCTCGAAGTGCTCGCCGCGGCCACGCTGGAAGCCACGCTGCTCGCGCATCCCGAGGCCGCGCCGCGCGCCGACTACCTCGCCACCATGGACGAACTGTCGGACAACGCCTTCCGCGCCTATCGCGGGCTGGTCTACGAGACCGAGGGCTTCGAGCAGTATTTCTGGGAATCGACGGTGATCTCCGAGATCGCCAACCTCAACATCGGCTCGCGCCCCGCCTCGCGCAAGAAGAGCACCTCCATCGAGGCGCTGCGCGCGATCCCGTGGGTGTTCTCGTGGGCGCAGGCGCGCGTGATGCTGCCGGGCTGGTTCGGCTTCGGTTCGGCCGTGAAGGCCTGGCTGGAGCGTCACGGCGAAGGCGCGATCGCGCACCTGCAGGCGATGCACCGCGAGTGGAGCTTCTTCGCCACCCAGCTCGCCAACATGGACATGGTGCTCGCCAAGAGCGACATGGCCATCGCCTCGCGCTACGCCTCGCTGGTGCAGGACGAGGCCCTGCGCAACGCGATCTTCCCGCGCATCAAGGCCGAGTGGGAACTCACCATGGCCGCGCTGCTCGCGATCACCGGCCAGAAGGAGCTCACCGAGGGCAACCCGCTGCTCGCACGCTCGATCCGCAACCGCCTGCCCTACCTGAACCCGCTCAACCACGTCCAGGTGGAGCTGCTCAAGCGTTATCGCGACGGCGACCGCGACGATCGCGTGCGCCGCGGCGTGCTGCTCTCGATCAACGGCGTGGCGGCCGGCCTGCGCAACAGCGGCTGAGCGGCGCTGCGGCACCGGCACATGCACGCGCGTGTGCCGGTTTGTGAGCGAAACACCTCACGTCCGCACCGCCGGATCGCACGCCCGTCCCGCCGCGCTTGCATTCACCCCGCGCGCCGGCAAGGATGCTCGCCACACCGACCGGTCAGAGCTCCCGCCATGGATCACGCGCAGCATTCCCTCATCGACACGCTTGCCCTCGAGGACAATCCGAGCTTCCCGGCCTCGGGCACGCTGATCGAGCAGATCCTCAGCCTGCTCAACTCCGACATCGTCTTCTCCGACATCATCATTCACCAGAACAGCCCGCTGATGCTGCGTCAGCCCCGGCGGCTGGTGGCGGTGTCGGACATCCCCGTGACCGGGCAGGAGCTCGAGGAATTCTTCGAGGTCATCGAGCCCGCGTGGGAAGAACGCATCATGGAACGCGCCTTCGACCGCGCGAAGGATCTCTACAGCGCGCGCCTGCGCGTGAATTGCTTCACCTTCCATGCCCGCCGCCGCCTGGGCTGCGTGATCCGCCGCTTCCCGGCCGAGCCGCCCACCCTCGCCTCGCTGGGCCTGCGCCCCGACGCCCAGGCCTTCGCGCGCCTCACGAGCGGGCTCGTGCTCATCGTGGGCGACACCTGCCAGGGCAAATCGACCACCATCGCCTCGCTGCTCGACGACATCAACCGCCGCCGCCCGGGCCACATCATCACCATCGAAGACCCCGTCGAGACCCTCATCCCGCAACGCCGCTGCATCATCACGCAGCGCGAGGTGGGAGCCGACGGCGACGTCGCGAGCTACTACCTGGGCGCGCTCGACGCGCTGCGCGAACGGCCCGACGTGATCCTGATCGGCGAGATCCGCGACGCCGAGACCGCGCGCGAGGCCCTGGCGCTCTCAGAGGCCGGCCCGCTGGTGTTCGCCACGCTGCATGCGCGCTCGACCGAACTGGGCCTGCAGAAGATGCTGCGTCTGCTCGGCAATGGCGAAGCCCAGGCGCAGACGCTGGCGAGCAGCCTGCGCGGGGTGCTGTGCCAGGCCCTGCTGCCCTCCGTCGCCGGCGACAGCTACCTGCTCGCGACCGAATGCCTGACCGTCACGCCCGAGACCGCCCAGCTCATCGAAGCCTCCAATTTCCCCGCCATCCGCGCCCGCCTCGACCAGCTCAGCCTGGATGCCTCCTCCGGCTCGCACGCCATGAACGATGACCTGCTGCGCCTCGTGAAGGCCGGCGCCGTGAGCGTGGAAGACGCCCGCCGCGCCAGCACCGATCCGATGAAGTTCGCCGCCCGGCTCGCGACGCTCAAGGCCTGAGCCCGCCGCGCCCGTACAATGGCGCGATGAACGACCGAAATCCCCCCCGCAAGCCCCGCGCCCAGACGCCGCGCCGCCCCGCTCCACCCCCTCCCCTGCCCGCGGGCAGTCTTGCCCAGGCCCTGCTGGTGGCCAGCGACGGCCTCGCCGCCGTGCTCAAGGGCTATGCGCTCAACGACGGCCTGCAAGGGCTCTGGCACGCCCACCCCGATCTGTCCGCCGCCACCCGCGGCGCGGTACAGGACCTTCTGTACGGCACCCTGCGCGATCACGGCCGCGGCACCACGCTGCTCGCAAACCTCGTCGAGCGTCCGCTGGCCGAGCCGCGCGTGCAGGCGCTGCTGCTGCTCGCGCTGCACCGCCTCGAAGCCCGCCCCGATACGGCCCACACGGTGGTGGACCAGGCCGTGGAGGCCGCCGCCCAGCTGGCCGGCGGGCGCTTCAAGGCACTCGTCAATGGCGTGCTGCGCAGCGCGCTGCGCCAATGGGACACGCTCATGCAGCGCTGCGCGGCCACGCCCGCCGCGCACTGGCGCCACCCCGAGTGGTGGATCGCCGCCGCGCAACGCCAGCACCCCGAGCACTGGCAGGCCTGGCTCGCCGGCAACAACCAGCACCCGCCCATGAGCCTGCGCATCAATCCGCGCCGCGCGACGGCCTCCGACGCGCAGGCCGCGCTCGCCGCCGCCGGCATCGGCTTCAGCGTGCTCGGCCCGCTCGCCCTGCAACTCGACGCACCTTGCCCGGTGGCAAGCCTGCCGGGCTTCGCCGAGGGGCAACTGTCGGTGCAGGACTGGGGCGCGCAGCAAGCGGCCGCCCTGCTCGACCTGGCCGCTGGCCAGCGCGTGCTCGACGCCTGTGCCGCCCCTGGCGGCAAGACCGCCCACCTGCTCGAAACCGCCGCCATCGACCTGCTCGCCCTGGAACTCGAAGCCCCCCGCACCCAGCGCGTGCGCGACAACCTCGCGCGCCTGGGGCTGGAGGCCGAGGTGCGCACGGCCGACTGCCGCCGCCCCGCCGACTGGTGGGACGGCCGGCCCTTCGACCGCATCCTGGCCGACGTGCCCTGCTCGGCCTCCGGCGTGGCGCGCCGCCACCCCGACATCAAATGGCTGCGCCGCGAAGAGGACATTGCGGGATTTGCAACGATACAGGCCGAAATCCTGGCAGCGCTGTGGCAAGTTCTGGCGCCTGGCGGAAAAATGCTTTATCTGACTTGTTCCGTCTTTGCAGAAGAGAACGGACGGCAGGTCGCACGTTTCGCCGCCCGCCACAAGGACTGCCGTCGCATCCCCCTCCCCGACGGCGCACTCGAAAGACAATGGCTGCCTGACGCGCAACATGATGGTTTCTATTTCGCCTTGCTGGAGAAGACGCGCTGAGCGCTTGCGCGCCTCGTCCCCGCGGACGCTCCCGGCCTGGCTGCGCGGCCTGCTGCTGACTCTTGCGCTGGCGTTCCTGTTCACGCCCGCCCAGGCCGTCGACGGCCGCGGCGTGAGCTTTCGCGCGCAGGAGATCGTGCCGATCGACCTGCTCTACGTGGTCAACGCCTCGCTCGAGATGCCGCCCAACGCCCGCCTCGAGGAAATCATCGAGAGTGGCGTGGCGATCCCTTTCCGGCTCGAGTTCCGGCTCACGCGCGCGCGCTGGTGGTGGATGGACGAGCTGGTGGTGGAGCGGAACATGGAGTTCCGCCTGTTCTATCACGCGCTGACGCGCCAGTACCGGCTTTCGATCGGCAGCATCCACCGCAGCTTCCGCAGCCTGGAAGAAGCCATGCGCGCGCTGCTGACCATCCGCAACTGGGCCGTGCTCGACCGCAGCCGCCTCGCCGACGGGGGGATCTACACGGCCGCGCTGCGCTTCCGCCTCGACATGTCCCAGCTGCCCAAGCCGTTCCAGGTGGTCGTCTTCGGCAACCGGGATCTCGATCTGTCCACCGGCTGGGTGGAATGGAATTTCGCGGCCTCCGCCTCTGATCCTCGATGAAACGCCTGCTGGTCGTCATTCTTTCGCTGGGCACCATCCTGTTGTTCCTGCTGGCCTCGGCCAGCGCCAACTCGTCGCTGTTCGCGCACAACTACCCGTTGCTGCTGGTGCTCAACATCCTGCTCGGCATCGCCCTGGCAGGCCTCGTGGGCGTGCAGTTCCGCGCGCTGTGGCGCGAGTACCGGCAGCGCCAGTTCGGCTCGCGCCTCAAGCTCAAGCTGATCGGCATGTTCCTGTTGCTGGCGATCGGGCCCGGCGTGCTGATCTACGTAATCTCGGTGCAGTTCGCGGTGCGCTCGATCGAGTCCTGGTACAACGTGCGGGTCGATTCCGCGCTCGAGTCGGGCCTCACGCTGGGCCGCAGCGCGCTCGACACGCTCGTCGACCAGCTCGGCGAGCGCGCCCGCAGCGTGGCGCTAGATCTGGGCGACACCCCCGCGCTGCCGAGCCTGCCCGCGCTGATCCGGATCCGCGAGCGCCTCAACGCCGACGAGGTGACGCTGCTCTCCACGAGCGGACGCATCGTGTCCTCCACGGGTGACGCGGCCGCGCTGGCGCCCGACGTCCTGCCCTCCCAGCAGTTGCGCCAGGCACGCCAGGGGCGCGGCTACCGGGCCGTCGAAGCCGACGGCGAACGGCTCGTGATGCGCGTCGTGCTCGCCGTGCCGACGCGCTTTTTCCAGGCCGACCCGCTGCTGCTGCAAGTGCGCGCCTCGGTGCCCGAGAACCTCGCCCAGAGCGCGGAGGAAATCCAGGACCTGCACCGCACCTATCAGGAGCTGCTGCAATCCCGCCAGGGTCTCAAGAACATCTACCTCGTCACGCTCTCGCTCGCGCTGCTGCTGGGCATCGCGGCGGCCACGGCGCTGGCCTTCTTCTTCGCGCGCGCGCTGTCGGCGCCGTTGCTGATCCTGGCCGAAGGCACCCAGGCCGTCGCCGCGGGCGATCTTTCGCCGCGCCAGGCGTTGCCCGCGCGCGACGAGCTGGGCGTGCTGACCCAGTCCTTCAACCGCATGACCCGCCAGTTGCAGGAAGCCCGCGCCCAGGCCGACAAGAACCGCGCCGCCGTGGATGCCGCGCGCGCCTATCTCGAAAGCGTGCTGACCAACCTGTCGGCCGGCGTGCTGGCCTTTTCGGAGGCGGGGGAGCTGCGCGCGGCCAATCGCGGCGCGTCCACCATCCTGCGCGACGATCTCATCGCCTACGCCTCGGTGCCGCTCGCGCAGTGGCCCGGGCACGCACAGTTCCGCGACGCCATCGCGCGCGGCTTCGCCGAAAACGAAGGCGACTGGCATTCGCAGCTCGAGATCGAGCATCCCGAAGGCAGCACGCAGACGCTGCTGCTGCATGGCGCGCGCCTGCCCGAAAACACCGGGGGCGGCTCGGTGGTGGTGTTCGACGACATCTCGGAGCTGATCTCCGCCCAGCGCAACGCCGCCTGGGCCGAGGTGGCGCGCCGCCTCGCGCACGAGATCAAGAATCCGCTCACGCCGATCCAGCTCTCCGCCGAGCGCCTCCAGCACAAGCTCGTCGACCGCCTGGGCGAGACCGACCGCGCCATGCTCACCCGCGCAACCGAGACCATCGTGAATCAGGTGGAGGCCATGAAGAAGCTCGTCAATGGCTTCCGCGACTACGCGCGCCTGCCGGCGCCGCATCTGGCCCCGCTGGACCTCGAGGCGCTGCTGCGCGAGATCCTGATCCTCTACGAAGCCGGCCCGGTGCCCATCCAGGCCGCGCTCGCGGGCGATCTGCCCGCCGTGCTGGGCGACGCCAGCCAGTTGCGGCAGGTGGTGCACAACCTGCTGCAGAACGCGCAGGACGCGGTCGCGGAGCAGGCCGATCCGGTGGTCGAACTCATCACGCGGCGCGAAGGCCGCCGCATCGAGATCCTCGTGCGCGACAACGGCCCGGGCTTTCCCACGGCCATCCTCGCGCGCGCCATGGAACCCTATGTCACGACCAAACCGCGCGGCTCCGGGCTGGGCCTCGCGATCGTGCGCAAGATCATCGAAGAGCACCGGGGCGACATTTTCATTGCCAATCGTCAGGACGGCGGCGCTGAAATTCGTGTACGGTTGCGGATGGCTCAGTCCGACGACACTGCGTCGGCGGATGCGGGTATCACGTAAGGCAAGACAAGCGGGTTCTGGACATGGCAAAAATTCTGATAGTTGACGACGAGATCGGCATCCGCGAACTCCTGCGGGAAATCCTGTGCGATGAGGGCTACGACGTGCTCCTCGCCGAGAATGCCGCCAGCGCGCGCAAGGTGCGCCAGTCCACGCGCCCGGACCTGGTGCTGCTCGACATCTGGATGCCCGACACCGACGGCGTGACGCTGCTCAAGGAATGGGCCGCATCGGGCCTGCTCTCCATGCCGGTCATCATGATGTCCGGCCACGGCACGATAGACACCGCGATCGAGGCGATCCGCTTCGGCGCGCTCGATTTCCTCGAAAAACCCATCGCGCTGCAGAAGCTGCTCGCCGCCGTCAAGCGCGGCCTGCAACGCCAGCCCAGCAAGACCCAGACGCATCTCACGCTGGGCGCGTTCGGACGCTCCGCGCCGATGCGCGACCTGCGCCGCCGGCTCGACCAGCTCAACCAGAAATCGCGCCAGATCCTGCTGCGCGTGGGCCCGGGCTCGCTCGCCGAACTCTGCGCGCGCAGCCTGCAGGCGGCCGGCACGCCCTGGCTGGACCTGGGCAACCTCGCCCAGCCGATCGAGGTACAGATGCTGGAGTCCACGCGCGGCGGCCAGGTCTTCGTCGAAGACCTCGCGTTGCTCAACCGCGCCCAGCAGAAGAACCTCGCCTTCGTGCTCGATCGTCTCGAGAAATACGATCTCCACCTGCTCTGCGCCTGCTCGGTGAGCGCCGAGAACCTGCTCGGCGAAAGCTGGGACACGCTGCTCGTGCGGCGCCTGTTCGAGATCTCGCTGGTGCCGCCCTCGCTGCTCGAACTCAAGGACGAGCTGCCCGAGATGGTCACCCAGCTCCTGCAGCACATGACCGAAACCGGCGAAGTCCCGCCGCGCACGCTGTCCACGGGCGCGCTCAACGCCCTGCGCAACACGCCCTGGGGCGGCGGTTTTCCCGAGCTCAAGGCCGCCGTGCGTTCGCTCGCGCTCGGTTCGCTCGAGAACGAGATCAGCGCCGACGAAGTCGTGCGTTTCGTCTCGCGCGCCTCCAACGCCGCGCTGGCGTTGCCGCTGGACCTGCCGCTGCGCGAAGCGCGGGAGACCTTCGAGCGCATCTACTTCGAGCACCACCTGCAGCTCGAAGACGGCAACATCACGCGCCTGGCCGAGAAGACCGGCCTGGAGCGCACCCACCTGTACCGCAAGCTCAAGCAGCTGGGCATACAGGTCGGACGCCGCAGCGAAGCGGCCTCCTGACTCCGCAGCGCCCGCCTCGGGCCCCGGGCTGCCCCGGGGCCAGCCCGAAATGGGGTTCCAGCGTGATGCCTGTGGTGCCCCAAGGTGACGCCCTGTAACGGTTTTCGTGCGGCCGGCCGATATAATTGGCAGCCATAACTTCGCCAGCAGCACAACCGTGGAAAACCTAGCCCCCGCCGAAGACCTCTCGAATACTGTCCTGCGCCTGCGTAAACGTTTGACGCGCGGGATGGGTCAAGCCATCGCCGACTTCAACATGATCGAGGACGGCGACGTCATCATGGTCTGCTGCTCGGGCGGCAAGGACTCCTTCGCACTGCTCACGCTCCTGCTGGCGATGCGCGAACGCGCGCCCGTGAGCTTCCGCGTCATCGCGATGAACCTCGATCAGCGCCAGCCGGGCTTTCCAGCCGACGTGCTGCCAGCCTATTTCGAGTCCATCGGTGTTGAATACCGTATCGTGACCGAAGATACCTATTCCATCGTCCGCGAGAAGATTCCGGAGGGCAAGACGACCTGCTCGCTGTGCTCGCGCCTGCGCCGCGGCATCATCTACCGCACCGCGCGCGAGCTCGGCGCGACCAAGATCGCGCTCGGCCATCACCGCGAAGACCTCATGGAAACGCTGTTCCTGAACATGTTCTTCGGGGGCCGCATCAAGGCGATGCCGCCGAAGCTGCTGTCCGACGACGGCCAGCACATGGTGATCCGTCCGCTCGCCTACTGCGCCGAAAAGGATGTCGCCCGCTTCGCGCGCGCGATGGCCTATCCCATCATCCCGTGCAACCTCTGCGGCTCGCTCGAGAACGCGCAGCGCAAGCAGGTCAAGCAGATGCTGGCCGACTGGGAAACCCGCTTCCCCGGTCGCATCGAATCGATTGCCACATCGCTGCAGAACGTGATTCCCAGCCACCTGGCCGACGGCGAACTGTTCGATTTCAAACACCTGGCGCGCACCGCCGCGCTTGAAGACGGCGACACGGCCTTCGATGCGCCCGAATTGCCGCCACTGGCCACAGCTGCCGCAGAGCAGCCCATCCTCTGGACAACACCTGGCACCGCCGATCTGGCCGAGCCCTGGAGACAAATCATTCATGACGGACCCGCAAAAGTCTGAAACCTGCGTTCTGGTCGCCGAGATCACCGGTGACGCCCCCCTGCTGGGCAAGATTGGCGCGATGGAAACGCAGCGCGCCGTGGAGCGCTGCCGCAACCGCGCGGAGCGCGCCCTCGGCGCCTACCTGGGCGACACCATCCAGGCCGATGGACGCACCCTGATCGCACATTTCCCGCGCGCCGAGAACGCCATGCTGGCCGCGATCGATCTGCGCGCGCGCGTCAAGCAGCTGCCGCCGGTGTCGGGCGTGGCACTTTCGGCCCACGCCGCGATCCACGCCGGTCGCCTGGACAGCACCCGGCAGCCCGTCGAAACCGCGCTCGCGGCCACGCGCGATCTGCTCGTGCGCACGCCGGCCGGCGAGATCCACGTCAGCGCCTCGGCCGCCGCCCTGCTGCCGGCCAGCGTGCGCGCCACGCTGGAAGCGCGCCCCGGAGTCGGTTTCGACGAGGACGTGTTCGCGCTGCGCAGCGCGGTGGCCGCCCAGGCGGTGGCGGGCGACGCCGGCCTGGTCACCAACACCAATCTGCCAACCGCCTCGCTCGACGCGCTGGAAGATCTGCCCGAGGCGCCTCCCAGCGCCGAGACCGCTCCCGTGCGCACCGCGATGCTGCTGCGCCACGACCGCAGCACGCTGCTGGTGTCGGCCGCCCGCCCCATCCTGCTGGCGGGCCGGGAAGACGGCAACGACATCG
Organism: Candidatus Dactylopiibacterium sp.; assembly: GCA_031119555.1. Lineage (GTDB taxonomy): Bacteria > Pseudomonadota > Gammaproteobacteria > Burkholderiales > Rhodocyclaceae > Uliginosibacterium. Next base: position 11,561 of record JAVHXQ010000041.1, on the reverse strand, counting down.
TGATCGCCGACCGCCGCGCCTCGCGCCACCATGCACGCATCGAATGGCGCCAGGGGCGTTTCGTGCTGGTCGACACCAGCACCAACGGCAGCTTCATCGTCGACGACGCCGGTAACGAAACGGCGCTGCGCCGCGCCGAGACCGAGCTGCCCGCGCGCGGGCGCATCGGCTTCGGCTATTCGCCCGCCGAGGTTGACGCGGAGTGCGTGCTCTTCGACATCGCCTCGAGCTGAACGCGGCGGAGTGAAAAAAAGGACGCCGAGGCGTCCTTCCGGTTTTCTCGCGGGCAGCCGCTTTCAGTCGTCATCGCCCTCGCGGTCGAGCACGTCGCGCTGACGCTGCACGAACTCCTGCGTGGAATCGATCCCGCGCAGTTGCAGGATGGTATTGCGCACCGCCGCCTCGAGCAGCACGGACAGGTTGCGCCCCGCCGCCACCGGCAGCACGACGCGGCGCACGCGCACGCCCAGGATGTCCTGCGCATCGACGTCGTCGAGCGCCAGGCGCAGCGGCTCGTCCTGGGCATTGGTCTTGCGCTGCAGGTGCACGATGAGCTTGAGCTTCATCTTGCGGCGGCAGGCGGTCTCGCCAAAGATCGTGCGGATGTTCAGGATGCCCAGGCCGCGCACTTCGAGAAAATCCTTGAGCATCTCGGGGCAGCGCCCCTCGAGCACACCGGCGGCCACGCGCGCGATCTCCACCACGTCGTCGGCCACGAGGCCGTGGCCGCGCGAGATGAGTTCGAGCGCGAGCTCCGATTTGCCGGCGCCGGAATCTCCGGTGACGAGCACGCCCACGCCCAGCACGTCCATGAACACGCCATGCAGCGAAATGCGCTCGGCCAGCGTGCGCGAAAGGTAGGAGCGCAGCACCTCGATCACGCGCGCCGATTCCAGCGGGGTGGCCATCACGGGCACGCCGCTTTCGTCACAGGCCTGGCGCACGATGTCGGGTACCTCGCAGTCGTCGGCCACGATCACGCCGGGCGGCCGCGCGGAGAGCATGTCCTCGAGGAAGCTGTCGAGCTTGCTGCGGCTCTGCTGGCGCGCCCACGAGAACTCGGCCTCGCCGAGGATCTGCAGGCGGTTGGGGTGGATGAGGTTCAGGTGGCCGACCAGATCCGCCGGCCACACGCGGTCGTCGACGACCGCGAGGTAGGCGTCCAGCCGCCCCGCGACGTGCCGCAGTTGCAGCGTGACGCGGTTGGTCTCGAACAGATGCTTGACGTTAACCCGCCGCATGGCCGCCTCCGAAGGCCTGGCGCACGGCGGGCACATCGGTCGCGGCGCACACCACCTCGCGGAAGGCGCGGTCGCTGAAGCGCTGCGCGAGTTCGGCGAGCAGCCTCAGATGGGTCTCGTTGGCCTGCTCGGGCACCAGCATCACGAAGAAGAGGCGCACGGGCTCGCCGTCGGGAGCGTCGAAGGCCAGCGGCTGCGCCAGGCGCACGAATGCGCCCAGCGCTTCCTTGAGCCCCTTGATGCGCTGGTGCGGGATCGCGATGCCCATGCCCAGGCCCGTGGAGCCGAGCTTCTCGCGCTGCAGCAGGCCGTCGCGGATCTTGCGCGCGGGCACGCCACTGTCGCGTTCAAATAGGTCGCTCACGAGCGCGAAGAGTTCGTCGCGGCTGGTGACCTTCGCGTCGATGAGGATGCGCGAGGGAGCAAGAATGGAGGAGATCAGATCCATACGGACTCAAGAAACGACGGCGAGCATTCCGTGGAAGGCTCGCCGTGCGGTGGGTTCAGCAACGGTTGTCGGGGTTACGCGGGCGACACGATACCTCAGGACGCCGCGTTTTCGGCATCTTGCCGCTTCGGCGAATCGCCGCGGCCATGATCGCCCAGTTTTTCCTTGTGCTTCACGACCTGCCGGTCGAGCTTGTCGGCCATCGCGTCGACGGCGGCGTACAGATCGTCGTCCTCGGCTTCGACGTGGATGTCCTTGCCGCGCACATGCACGGTCACCTCGGCCTTCTGCCGGAGTTTCTGGACGGAGAGGGTTACGTTCGTGGCCACGACGTGGTCGAAGTGGCGAATCACGCGATCGAGCTTGGAAACCACGTATTCACGCAGAGCGGGGGTGACTTCCAGGTGATGGCCGGTGATGGTGAGATTCATGAGTAGCTCCTCTCGGTTAAATCGACTTGCGCTGACTGACCGGTGGGATGTTGAGCGATTCGCGGTACTTCGCAATCGTGCGACGCGCCACAACGATGCCCTGCTGGCCCAACAACTCGGCAATCCTGGCGTCCGACAGGGGTTTCTTCCCGTCCTCCGCCGCGACCAGCTGGCGAATCAGCGCCCTTATCGCCGTTGCTGAGCACGCCCCGCCGGTGTCGGTGGAAACGTGGCTGCCGAAGAAGTACTTGAGTTCGAACACGCCGCGCGGACTCGCCATGTATTTCTGGGTCGTCACGCGCGACACCGTGGATTCGTGCAACTCGAGCTCGTCCGCGATCTCTCGCAGCGTCAGCGGCCGCATTGCCACCTCGCCGTGGTCGAAGAACTGGCGCTGGCGATCGACGATGGCCTGCGAAACCCGCAGGATGGTGTCGAAGCGCTGCTGCACATTCTTGATGAGCCACTTGGCTTCCTGCAACTGGGACGAGAGGGAACTGCTCACGCCCCGGTTCTGTTGCAGGATATCAGCGTAGACGCGATGGATGCGCAGGCGCGGCATGGCCTCGGGATTGAGATTGACCGTCCAGCCGCTGCGTTGCTTGCGCACAACGACGTCCGGGATCACGTAGCGCGTCTCGACGTGGGCGAACTGCGCGCCCGGGCGCGGGTTCAGGCTGCAGATGAGATCCTGCGCTGCGCGCAGGGCATCGTCGTCACAGGCCAGGCGCCGCTTCAGCCGCGCGAAGTCGCGCGCGGCGAGCAGTTCGAGCAGGCCGTCGGTGATCTGGAGCGCATGGCCGCGCGCTTCCCCCGCAGGCAGCGCGCGCAGTTGCAGGCTCAGACATTCCTGCAGGTTGCGCGCGCCGACCCCGGAGGGGTCCAGGCTCTGGATCTGGCGCAGGGCGATGCCGAGTTCATCGAGTTCCACATCCCATTCGTCCGGGATCAGGGGCAGAAGTTCCTCCAGCTCCTGCTGCAGGAAACCGTCGTCGTCCAGCGCTTCGACGACCAGATGCACGAGCGCCCGGTCGCGATCGCTCAGGGCCATCAGCGCGACCTGTCCCAGCAGGTGATCGCGCAGCGACGTGGCGGCGGCCTGGAACTCCTGGAAGTCGCTTTCATCGTCGTCGTGGTTGCCGCGCGCGGCACCTTCGCTGCGCCATTCGGCGGCCTCGCCGAGATCGTCGTCGGAGGCCGAATCGTAGGCCTCGCCGATGTTGTCGGGCATCTCGGTCACGGCGCGCGCCTCGGGCGGCTCATCGTCGCCGCCACCGTGCGACGACTCGCCCGCGTAGGCCTCGCCGGCCGTGGCCAGGCTGATCTCGCCGTGGTCGCGGGCCTCCGGCAGCTCAGCGCCGCCCTCTTCCTCCGCTCCGTCGCGCTCGAGCATGGGATTTTCCAGCAGGATGCGCTCGATCTCCTGATTGAGCTCGAGCGTGGACAGCTGGAGCAGCTTGATCGATTGCTGCAGTTGCGGGGTCAGCGCAAGCTGCTGCGACATGCGGAGCTGAAGCGATGGTTTCATGTGCCACGAGCCGCGCCAAAGCCGGCAGTAAGTTCGGCTCCGTCAGAGCCGGAAATGTTCGCCCAGATAGACCTGACGAACCTGGTCGTTCTGCACGATGTGCTGCGGCGTCCCTCCCGCGAGCACTTCGCCCAGGTTGATGATGTAGGCGTGATCGCAGATCCCGAGGGTCTCGCGCACGTTGTGGTCGGTGATCAGCACGCCGATGCCGCGCGCCTTGAGGTAGCCGATGATCTTCTGGATGTCGATGACCGCGATGGGGTCCACCCCGGCGAACGGCTCGTCGAGCAGGATGAGGCGCGGGCGCGTGGCGAGCGCGCGCGCGATCTCGACACGCCGGCGCTCGCCACCCGACAGCGACAGCGCGGTCGCATCGCGCAGATGCGTGATGTTGAGTTCGTCGAGCAGCTCATCGAGACGGCGTTCCATGTCGGCGCGCGAGAGCTTCTGCAGTTCCAGCACGGCGAGGATGTTCTCGGCCACCGTGAGCTTGCGGAACACCGAGTTCTCCTGCGGCAGATACGACAGGCCCTGATGCGCCCGCCGGTGCATGGGCCAGTGCGTGAGGTCGGTACCGTCGAGGTGGATGCTGCCACCATCGGCGCGCACCAGCCCCACGATCATGTAGAAACACGTCGTCTTGCCGGCCCCGTTGGGACCGAGCAGACCCACGACCTCGCCACTGCCGACCTGGAAAGACACGTCGCGCACCACGGTGCGCGACTTGTAACGCTTCATCAGGTTATTGACCCTGAGCAGACTCATCAAACGGCTCTTTCAACAATTTACGGATGACTTCGGACGTGAAGCCACGGGCTTGCAGGAAACGCGCCTGACGCGCCCACTCCTTGCGATCCTGCGCGGGCGCGCCAAACCTGCGCGCCCAGACGGCACGTGCGCGAGCGAGCTCGTCGCCGGCCCCGGCCAGGACTTCGGCCACGGCCGTGGCCGCGGTATCGGCATCCACGCCACGTTCATCGAGTTCGCGCCGGATGCGCGCCTGCCCGAAACGAGCGCCCCGGCTGCGCACGAAACTCTCGGCAAAACGGGCGTCGGACTGCAGGCCCGTCTCGCGCATGCGTTCGAGCACCGCCTCGACTTCATCGTCGGCCCCCTCGCGCGCCCGGAGCTTGCGCCGCAGCTCGAGCTGCGAATGCTCGCGCGTGGCGAGCAGGCGCAATGCGGTGGCGCTCAGCGAGGCCGGCGCGCGGGGCTTCACGCGGCTTACTCCGCGTCCTGCGCCGCGACGGCGGTCTGGATGGGCACGATGCCGACCGCGGCACGCACCTTGTTCTCGATCTCGATGGCCAGCGCCGGATTGCTGCGCAGGAACTCGCGCGCGTTGTCCTTGCCCTGGCCGATCTTCTCGCCATTGTAGGCATACCAGGCGCCCGACTTGTCCACGATCTTGCGATCGACGCCCATGTCGATGACCTCGCCCTCGCGCGAGATGCCTTCGCCGTAGAGGATGTCGAAGTGGGCTTCCTTGAACGGCGGCGCGACCTTGTTCTTGACGACCTTGACCTTGGTTTCGGAACCGACCACCTCGTCGCCCTTCTTGATCGTGCCGGTGCGGCGGATGTCCAGACGCACCGAGGCGTAGAACTTCAGCGCATTGCCGCCCGTGGTGGTCTCGGGGTTGCCGAACATCACGCCGATCTTCATGCGGATCTGGTTGATGAAGATGACGAGGGTGTTGGTGCGCTTGATGTTGGCCGTGAGCTTGCGCAGCGCCTGGCTCATGAGGCGGGCCTGCAGGCCGGGCAGCTGGTCGCCCATCTCGCCTTCGATTTCGGCCTTGGGCGTGAGGGCCGCCACGGAGTCGATGACGAGGATGTCCACGCCACCCGAACGCACGAGCATGTCGGCGATCTCGAGCGCCTGCTCGCCGGTATCGGGCTGCGAGATCAGCAGATCCTCGACCCTGACGCCAAGCTTGGCGGCGTATTGCACATCGAGCGCGTGTTCGGCATCGACAAACGCCGCCGTGCCGCCGATCTTCTGCATCTCGGCGATGACCTGCAGCGTCAGCGTGGTCTTGCCGGAGGATTCCGGCCCGTAGATCTCGACGACGCGGCCGCGCGGCAGGCCCCCGATGCCCAGCGCGATATCGAGCCCGAGCGAGCCGGTCGAGACGGACTGGATGTTCTCTTCGAGCTTGCCATCGCCCATGCGCATGATGGAACCCTTGCCGAACTGCTTCTCGATCTGCGAGAGGGCGGCGGCAAGTGCCTTGGCTTTGTTGTCATCCATGAAGGGGTTCTCCGAAAGTGAAAAAGATTATGGCACAGAGCTTGCGTGGCCGGGCCGGCGTTGCATGAGGCGGCGGGGCCTGGCGGTCGCCCGCGAAGGCAGGGAACTGTATGAATATACACTACTCGCCACGCCTTGCGACAACGGGCACCCACGCCAACGTCAAGGTGAGTTAAGTCGCTTGGCGGCTTCTGGCGCTTCAGCGAATATTCGGCGCGATAACCCGCTTGCATTTCAACACTCAAGCCTCAGGCAGAAACGGCTGGACGGACTCATGCTGCGCTCCTCACTCGCGTTGTTACTCCCGCTTTTCGGATTGCTGGCCGCCTGCCAGAAGGAAGACGCCCCCGTCGCGCAGACGGGTGCCGCGGCGTCGGTTCCGGCGGCCCGCTCCGGCACGAGCCAGACGCGCGCCCAGAACGTCAGCACCACCGTGAGCCGCGTCGAGAACGTGCCCTTGCGCATCGAGGCGCAGGGCAACGTGCTCGCGCTCGACGAAGTCGACATCCGCGCACAGAAGAACGGGACCGTCACCGCGATCCATTTCCGCGAAGGCGACGATCTGCGGCGTGGCCAGTTGCTGTTTTCGCTGGACGCACGCGACGACACCGCCAACGTTGCCAAGGCCACTGCCGGCGTGGCGAGCGCGGAGGCGGGCGCGGCCATCGCCCAGCGCGATCTCGCACGCACCCAGGAACTTTTCGACCGCAAGTTCGTGGCCGCCTCGGCGCTGGACACGGGCCGCAACAAGCTCGACACGGCCACCGCCGCGCTCGCCCAGGCGCGCGCCGCGCTCGAGCAGGCCCGCGTGAGCGCGAGCTACAACGAGGTCCGGGCGCCGTTCGACGGCCGCGCGGGCGTCATCAACGTGCGCGTGGGCAGCCTCGTCACCTCAAGCGCCACGGCCACCGCGCTGGTGCACCTGACGCGCATGAATCCCATCGGGGTCAGCTTCGCGATCAGCGAACGCGACATGCCGCCGCTGCTCGAAGCCCTGCAGCACGGCAAGGTCAGGCTGACCGCCACCACCAACACGGGCGAAGCGCTCGAAGGCGAAGTGAATTTCGTCGATAACACCGTCGAACGCAGCTCGGGCACGCTGCTCGTCAAGGGCCAGCTCGACAACACGCGGCGCCGGGTGTGGCCGGGGCAGTTCGTGAATGTGGCGGTCGAAGCCGGCGAGATGCGCAACGCCGTGGTGCTGCCCTCGCAGGCCGTGGTGAACGGCCCGAACAATCGCTTCGTATATGTCGTCAAGGACGATCACACGGTGGAAATGCGCCCCGTGCAGCTGCTGCGCATCGTGGATCAGAAAGCCGTCGTGACCGGCATTCCGGAAGGCCTCAAGGTCGTGCTCGAAGGCACGCAGAACCTCCGCCCCGGCGTGAGCGTGCATGAAAGCGGCAACCCGGAAGGCGGCAAGGCCCGCCATGGCAAGGCCAAGCCGGCGGAGGCGAAATGAGGATCTCCGAGCAGAGCATCCACCGCCCGGTCGCCACCACGCTGCTGTGGCTCGCGGTGATGATCGGCGGCCTCGCCGCCTGGTTCAAGCTGCCCATCGCGGCGCTGCCTTCGTTCAACCAGCCCATCATCAACGTGTCGGCCTCGCTGCCTGGCGCCAGCCCGGAGACCATGGCCTCCTCGGTGGCCACCATCCTCGAGCGGCAGTTCTCGACCATCGCCGGCCTGCGGATGATGACCTCGACGAGCACGCTGGGCAGCACGTCGATCACGCTGGAGTTCGAGCCCTCGCGCAGCATCGACTCGGCCGCGATCGACGTGCAGGCCGCGCTGCTGCGCGCGAACCGGCAGCTGCCCAAGTCGATGACCAATCCGCCGAGTTACCGCAAGGTGAACCCCGCGGACGACCCCATCCTGTTCCTCACCATCAATTCCCCGTCGCTCTCGCTCGACCAGCTCAACGACTACGCCGACAACCTGATCTCCCCCAGCCTCGCCACCCTCAACGGCGTCGCGCAGGTCACCATCAACGGCCAGAAGCGCTACGCGGTGCGCGTCTATGTCGACCCGGGCAAGCTCGCGGCGCGCGACCTTTCGATCACCGAGCTTTCCAGCGCGCTCGCGGCGGCCAACAGCAACACGCCGGTCGGCACGCTGGAGGGCTCGCGCCAGACGCTGGTGCTCAACACCAACGAACAGCTCACCGATGCCGCCCAGTTCGCCCAGCTCATCGTCGCCAACAAGAACGGGCAGTCGGTCCGCCTGGCCGACGTGGCGACCGTGATCGACAGCGTGGAGAACATCAAGAGCGCGAGCTGGACCAACGGCGACCGGGGCATCAACCTGCAGGTGCTGCGCCAGCCCAACGCCAACACCGTGGCGGTCGTTGACGCCGTGCGCGCGGCGCTGCCGCGCCTGCAGGCGCAGCTGCCGGCCTCGGTCGAGATCAAGATCCTCAACGACCGCTCGCTCTCGATCCGCCACGCGATCACCGACGTCACCTACACGATGCTGCTGACCGTGGGTCTCGTGATGATGGTGATCCTGATGTTCCTGCGCCGCATGTCGGCCACGCTGATTCCGTCCGTCTCCCTGCCCGCCTCGCTGCTGGGCACCTTCGGGCTCATGCTGTGGGCGGGCTACAGCCTCGACAACATCTCGCTGATGGGGCTCACGATCGCGATCGGCCTGGTCGTCGACGATGCCATCGTCGTGCTGGAGAACATCGTCCGCCACATCGAGAATGGCGAGAAGCCCTTCGCCGCCGCCGTGCGCGGCGTGCGCGAGGTGAGTTTCACGGTGGTCTCGATCTCGGTCTCGCTGGTGGCGGTGTTCATCCCCATCTTCTTCATGCCCGGCACCATCGGCCTGCTCTTCCACGAGTTCGCGGTGGTCGTCACGCTCGCGATCGTCGTCTCGGCGGTGGCCGCGCTGACCATCATCCCCATGCTCGCGGCGCGCTTCGTGCGCCATGACGAGGCCAACTACCGCCCGCCCGCCTGGAGCCGCGCCTTCGAGCGGGGCTTCGACGGCGTGCTGCGCGGCTACACGCGCAGCCTCGCCTGGACGCTGCGGCGGCGCTGGCTGATGCTGCTGATCGCGCTCGGCACCTGCGTGGGCACGGTGCTGCTCTACGTGACGATGCCCAAGGGCTTCTTCCCGGACGAAGACATCAGCCAGGTGCGCGCGCCCGTGCGCGCATCGCAGGACATCTCGTGGCCCGCGATGCGCGAGCTGCTGACCCAGCTCGATGCCAAGGTCCGCGCGAACCCTTACGTCACCGACGTGATCTCCAACTCGGGCAGCAGCAACAACGGTTTCATGTTCATCACGCTCAAGCCGCAGGGCGAGCGCCCGCCCATGAAGGAAGTGCTGGAATCGCTGCGCCGCGACACCGCCTCGGTGCCGGGGGTGCAGGTCTCCTTCTCGGCGATCCAGAACCTGCGCCTGGGCGGACGCAGCTCCAGCAGCCGCTATCAGTACACGCTGCAGGCCGTGGATTACGCGGAGGCCGCCGACTGGGGCGAACGCATGCAGCGCGCGCTGCGCGAGTCGCCCCTGCTCAAGGACATCAACTCCGACGCCGAGCGCCGGGGGTTGCAGGCGCGCCTGCTGATCGACCGCGACAAGGCCCTCTCGCTCGGGGTGGACATGCAGTCCATGCGCACCGTGCTCAACAACGCCTTCGGCGAATCGCAGGTGGCGACCATCTACGCCCCGCAGGACAACTTCCCGGTGATCCTGCAGTGGGCCGACGCGTTCCGCGGCGACGAGACCAGCCTGCAGTTCCTCAAGGTGCGCAACAAGACCGGCCAGCTGGTGCCCCTCACGGCTTTCGCGCAAGTGCAGCGCGTGGCCGCCAACACCTCGGTGAACCACCAGGGCCAGATCGGCGCCGTGACGCTGTCGTTCAACCTCGCGCCCGGCGTGACGCTCTCGCAGGCCGTCGAGGAAGTGCTGAAGATCAAGGAATCGCTGAACATGCCCACCAGCATCCTGGGCGCGTTCGCCGGCGACGCCGCGGTCTATCAGGACTCTCAGAGCAGCCAGCTGTGGCTGATCCTGATCGCCATCGCGGTGATCTACGTGGTGCTCGGCGTGCTCTACGAGAGCTGGATCCACCCGGTCACCATCCTTGCGGGCATCCCCTCGGCCGCCGTGGGTGCGCTGCTGTCGCTGAAGATCGTGGGGCTGGAGCTGACCTTCATCGCGATGATCGGCATCCTGCTGCTGATCGGCATCGTCAAGAAGAACGCGATCATGATGATCGACTTCGCGCTCGACGCGCAGCGCAACGAGCACCTCACGCCCGAGAAAGCCATCAGTGAAGCGAGTCGTCTGCGCTTCCGCCCCATCATGATGACCACCCTGGCGGCCATGATGGGCGCGCTGCCGATCGCGCTGGGCCTGGGCGCGGGCGCCGAACTGCGTCAGCCGATGGGGGTGGCGATCGTGGGTGGGCTGATCCTGTCGCAGATCATCACGCTCTACGTCACGCCGGCGCTGTTCCTTTCCTTCGACTGGCTGCAGCGCAAGCTCGGGCTCGACCGCAAACGCCACCCGGGGCACTGAGGCCGAGGCGTAAGATGGGCGTCTTTCCTCCGCGCGAAAGACGCCCATGCAGACCAGTGACCGCTTCGTCGCCCTTTTCATCGATGCCGACAACGCGCCCGCGAGCCATGTCGACGTGATCCTTGGCGAGCTCGCGAACTTCGGCACCGTGAGCATCCGGCGCGCCTACGGCAACTGGAAGGGCGAGCGCCTCAATTCGTGGGAACGCCTGCTGCATGAGTACGCGATCCAGCCGATCCAGCAGTTCGACCTCACGAAGGGCAAGAACGCCACCGACATGGCGCTGGCGATAGACGCCATGGACGCGCTCTACAGCCGCCGCGTGGACGTGTTCGCGCTGGTCTCCTCCGACTCCGACTTCACACCGCTCGCCACGCGCCTGCAGGCCGACGGCAAGACCGTGGTCGGCTTCGGCGAGCGCAAGACGCCCGCCGCCTTCGTGAATGCCTGCTCCAAGTTCCTCTTCCTCGAACGCGAGCAGACGCCGCCCGAAGCCAGCGACGCCGAAGCCACCATCAGCGTGCGCCGCTGGAACGCGAAGGAACTCAAGTGCGACGCCAAGCTCGTGACGCTGCTGCGCAGCGCGGTGCAGTCCGCCGAGGCCGACGACGGCTGGTCGCCGCTCGGGCGCGTGGGCAGCCTGATCGGCAACCAGGCCTCGTTCGACTCGCGCAACTACGGCTACAAGAAGCTCGTGGATCTCTTTCGCGCCATCGATCTGTTCGAAACCGAAAACCGCGAAGGCCGCGGCATCTGCGTGCGCGACAAGCGGCGCGGCAAGGCCAACGGCGGCTGAGGCGGCGCGCCGGCCGGCGTTCAGCAGCGCCCGGAGAACTGCCGGGCGAGCAGCTCGCGCCGCTCGGCATTGAGGCGATCGCCGGTGGAAGCATCGTGCGGCTGACGCAGCGCGTCGTCTATCCATGCGATGCGCCGCGCGAGCTGCTCGCAATCCTCGCGCCGGGCGTCGCGGGCGCGCGCCGGGATGCCCATCGCACGCACCGCCTCGCGCGGCGCCACCTGGGCCGTGGCGGCCGGCACCCGCACCGGGTCGACGCCCGCCGCGGCCGGGCGCGTGGAGATCGTGCCCACCTGGCGGGCATCGTCGCACTGCGCGAGCGTATCCGTAT
>JAVHXQ010000076.1 GCA_031119555.1 Candidatus Dactylopiibacterium sp. | reverse complement strand
AGTTGAGGCAAACCAGCAAGGTTTGAGGGCCGGCGGCGGGAATGGGAACAAAAGAGAACCGCCGCGCCGCAAATTCGATAGCCCTGGTGGGCAAGGCAGGCGGTCAGCGGTTTTTCCGGGCGTGGAAGTCCATCAGGCGCGGGGGGGGGGGCCTGCGTTGTCGAGATGAGGGCTTGAGCAGAGAAGATGAGCTTCGCCGGCGTGCATTCTTCCGGAAAGGTTTGCATGCCGCGCCCCGTTCGGCATGGATGGCACCGGAGGCACTTGTCTGGCGGCGAGGTGCCGCCAGGCCGGGAACCCGTTGCGGGTTCCCGTGGAGCGATCCGGCGGGCGCCCGTCGTCAGCCGCAGGTGCCTACCGCGCCGCAGGCGGTGCAGAAGTCGCAGCCGTCCTTGCGTATGACGGTGTGATTGCCGCATTCGAGGCAGGCGCGGCCCTGCATGACGCGGGCTTCCTCTTTTTCGCGCGGGGCTTCGAGGATGCCCATCTCGCGCGTGGGGAAGCCTTCCTCGTCGAGCACGCCGAGCATGGCGTAGCGGTGGATGACGAGACGCGCGAGGTAGGCGACGGTGCTGGGCCAGTTCTGCTGCCTGCGGGTGCCCGGCACGAAGGCCATGAAGTCGCCCAGCGGTTCCGGGTAGTTCAGGAGCTTCCTGAGCTTCATGCCGATCCACGCGGGGTCGACGACGCGCATGTCCAGCGAGAGCAGCCGCGACAGCCCGTCCAGCGCGCGCGGGTAGTTGCCGGACAGCCACATCGAGTAGGGGCGCGTGACGCCGTCGGGCAGGGTGATTTCCTTGAGGCCCAGCACGAAGTCCTCGCCCGTGGCGGGGTTCTGGATGTCGACCGTCCAGGACAGGGTGCCGTCCGCGCCGGTGCGCGGTTCGGCCACCGAGAAGACCGCGTCGCGCACGGGCGTGGCGCCTTCTTCGTCGAAGGCGCCGAGCGCTTCGCAGCGGTGGCGCACGATCTGCGCGAAGGCCGAGACCACGCCGGGCACCCGCTTGTGTTCGCCATGCGGTGGGAAGGGCAGTTCGAAGGCGGTTTCGCCCACGGTGTGGGCGAGCGTGTCGAGCTTGAGGCGCAGCCAGACGCGGTCGTTCGCGCGCATGTCCATCGACAGTGTTTTCGCCACGGCGCCGAGGCCGCGCGGCTGGTCGGCGCCATTGACCCACACTTCGAAGGGCTGGCTGCGCTCGGTGCCTTCGGTGCCGGCCTGGCCGACGAAGATGGCGAACGAGCCCTGCGGGCTGTCGAGCATGTAGGTCCAGGAGAGGTTGCCGTCGGGCAGGTCGGGCCGGTTCGGCCAGCGCAGGCTGGAGAGTACGGGGGCCGGCAGGCCGGGGATGGTGAGGCGGCGGTTGGCGTCGCTGGGCGCCGCGCCGGGTACCTGGACGTCGTGAGGCGCTTTCCTGTCGTCGGGGGCGGGCGTGGTCGCGCCGACCGAGAGCACCGAACCGAGCACGTTGTTCGGGCGGTAGGTCGCGAGCCCCTTGAGGCCGGCTTTCCAGGCCGTCATGTAGAGGTCTTCGAACTCGGTATAGGGGTAGTCTTCGGGGACGTTCACGGTCTTGGAGATCGAGGTGTCCACGTAAGGCGCAACGGCCGCGACCATATCCTTGTGGGCGGCGGCGGAGAGTTCCAGCGCGGTCACGAAGCTGGCCGGCAGGGTGCCGGTATCGCCGCCCAGGTGGCGGTAGAGGCGCCAGGCGTAGTCCTCCACGGCGTATTCCTTGTGCGTGCCGTCGGGCATCCGTTTCCTGCGCGTGTAGGCCCACGAGAACGGGGGCTCGATGCCGTTGGAGGCATTGTCGGCGAAGGCGAGCGAAATGGTGCCGGTGGGCGCGATCGAGAGCAGATGGGAATTGCGGATGCCGTGGCGGCGGATGGCGTCCTTCACGTCGGCCGGCAGGCGCGAGGCGAAGTTGCCGCCCGCGAGATACAGGTCGGCATTGAACAGCGGGAACGCGCCGCGCTCGCGCGCCAGCTCCACCGAGGCCAGGTAGGCCGCGTCGCGCATGAACTGGCTGATGCGCGTGGCCATGTCGCGCGCGGCCGGGGTGTCGTAGCGCAGCCCGAGCATGATGAGCGCGTCGCCCAGGCCCGTGAAGCCGAGCCCGACGCGCCGCTTGCTGGCCGCTTCCTGGGCCTGCTCGGGCAGCGGCCAGTGGGTGGCGTCGAGCACGTTGTCGAGCATGCGGATGGAGGTCGCCACGACCTTGCCGAAGGCGGCTTCTTCGAAGCTCGCGCGCGGCGTGAAGGGCGCGCGGATGAAGCGCGTGAGATTGATGGAGCCCAGGCAGCAGCAGCCGTAGGGGGGCAGGGGTTGCTCGGCGCAGGGGTTGGTGGCCTCTATCGTTTCGCAGTAGTAGAGGTTGTTGTCCCGGTTCATGCGGTCCAGAAAGAGGATGCCTGGCTCCGCGTGGTCGTAGGTGGAGCGCATGATCTGGTCCCACAGATCGAGCGCCCGGACCTTGCGATAGACCCACAGGCCATCCTCGCGCTGGTAGGCGCCGGCCGCGCGCAGCTCGGCGGCGGGTTCGGCGCGGTGCGCAAGCTCGACGTCGCCGTCGCGCTCCACGGCCTCCATGAACGCGTCGGTGACGCCCACCGAGATGTTGAAGTTCGTCAGATCACCCTGGTCCTTCGCATGGATGAAGGCCTCGATGTCGGGGTGGTCGCAGCGCATCACGCCCATCTGGGCGCCGCGACGCGCGCCGGCGGATTCCACGGTTTCGCAGCTGCGGTCGAACACCCGCATGTAGCTCACGGGGCCGGAAGCGCGGCTCTGGGTGCCACGCACGGCGGCCCCCGCCGGGCGGATCGACGAGAAGTCGTAGCCCACGCCGCCGCCACGGCGCATGGTTTCGGCCGCGTGCGACAGCGCGGTGTAGATGCCGGGGCGGCCATCCACGGCTTCGGTGATGGAGTCGCCCACCGGCTGGACGAAGCAGTTGATGAGGGTCGCCGCCAGCGACGTGCCGGCGGCCGAATTGATGCGCCCACCGGGAATGAAGCCCGCCACCTGGGCGTCGTAGAAGCGCGCTTCCCACTTGGCGCGGCGGTCCTCCGGCTCGACGGCGGCGAGCGCGCGGGCCACGCGGCGGCGGACGTCGGCGACGCTGCGTTCGTCGCCCTTGGCGTACTTTTCGAGCAGGATCTCGCCGGCGATCTCCTGTTCGGCGAGGGTGGAAACGGCCTCTTCGCGGATCTGGGCATCCATCGTGTCTGACTCCGGGGCTGGTTTGCAGGAGACGTCCGTGGGAGGCCGATGGCGCAGCGCCGGCAAGGCCGCCGGGACGTGTGTCGTACCGTATCTAGTCCGGTTTTGTGAAAATGATACTAGATGTAGTTTCCGGGCGCGTCCCGTTTTTCGTGCGCAAGGCCGACGGGCGGCACCGCGCTCAGTGCAGGCCGAGGGAACTCAGCACCGAGTCGAGCTGAGCTTCGCAGTGTTCGGCAAACAGGGGCAGCAGCGCCAGATCGACGCCCGACAGTTCGGGGGCTTCTTCATGCAGCATGGGGCTGCTTGCGCTGATCGTTGCGCCGGTTTCGAGCAGCTCGGCGATGGAAACCGCCAGGCACAGGCGCGCGGCCTCTTCGGCCAGCTCGTCGGCGGTGAGCGGGTCGAGCTGCGCGCCGATCACGCGGGCCAGATGGGCCGGCAGATGCCAGACCCCCGCCAGCGCGGCGCCCACTTCGCAGTAATCGCAGCCCACGATGGCGCGCTCGTTGGCCGCGAGCATGTTGCGATCGGCCGCCGGCATGTCGAGCACGATCCCCATGAGATCGGGCACGGCGTGGTACATCACGAGGTGGCCGGTATCGGACAGCAGACCCGTGATGAAGCCGCGCTCCGGGTCCTGCAGGCCGAGGTGGCGCGCGAACTGGCGGTTGAGCAGGGCGCGCCGGATGCTGCCGCGCCAGAAGCGGCGCATGTCCATGCGCTGCGGCCGGATGCCCTGGAAGGCGGTGGCGAGCGTGCCCGCGAGGACGACCTCGCTGACGTGGTTGAGGCCGATCAGACTGATGGCGCGCGTGAGCGTTTCGATGCGGCGCGGGAAGCCGTAATAGGCGCTGTTGGCGATCTGGAGCAGGGTGCCGGAGAGCGCCGGGTCCACGGAAATGAGGCCGGCCAGCCGGGATATGGCGATGTTCGGGTCGGCCAGAGCCTGGCGGACCTTGTAATAGAGATCGGGCAGGCTTGCCAGGTGGCGCTGGCCTGACACGAGTTCCTGCGCTAGATGCATGAGACCTCCCGGCTTCGCTGGGTGTGGCGTGGCGACATTGGCCGCGCTTCGTTCGAACCAGCCGGCATTATGGCGCACAGTGGCACGCTGGGGCGCGCCGACCTGCTTGGCAGGGCGAAAATGCGCCCCTGCCATGTGCCACGGGGTCACAGGACTTTCTTTCCGGGGCTTCGCGACCGGGGTGCCACGCGCCGTGCGCCCCGGCGCGGGCCGGTACTTTCAGGCCTGCGCGTCGGGCCCCATGACCTGTTCGATGATCGCGATGCGGTCGCGCAGCAGCAGCTTGCGCTTGCGCAGCCGGTGCAGCATGAGCTGGTCTTCACTGCCCGCATGGCCCAGGCGCGTGATGGCTTCATCGAGTTCCCGATGTTCCGCACGCAGGCTGTCGAGCCGGAAGTGCAGGCTGGTGGCGGTTTCGAATACATCGTTCATCGGTTGAACTCCTGTTCATTCTCTGGATCAACTGGCTGTGGTCGTCATTTTGCGAGGGGGTAAGAGGGTGGGGCGAGGAGAAGTTGCTGCGCGGGGCCAAAAAGGCCCTTGAGAAAACCGTGCGCAGCGCCGATATCAGTACATAGGGCGGAACACACAACACGCCTGGATCCAGCCGTTCCGGCATGCCTCAACGTAGATGGAGAGGAGGTTCAGCATGAACATCGTATTGAACAATCCGGTGCTGTACGTGGTGGACTACCCCTCTGTCGGAGCGATCGAGGTGATCGACAAACGCCGTGCCCGCGGGGCTTTCCTCGAAGGCGAGACCGCGTTGCGGTTCCGGCGCGAGCTCGATGACGCGATGGCCCGCAGCGACGACGACGACGAGGTCGATTTCGACCTCAATCTGGACGGATTCGACGGTCTGCTGATGCAGCCGGCGATCTACCAGTAGGCCGCGGCGGCGTCCGGACGGGCAGCGGCAGCGGGTTTTCCCGCCAGGGCGGGCCTGTGGCATCCTTCGGGGCATGAACAAGGCTTTCGTCAAGGAAGGGACGGACGACGAGGATGACGACCTCGGCGCGGAACCCGCGTTGCCCGCCGGCAGCAAGTACTACATCACGCGCCGTGGCTTCAACCGCCTCAAGGCCGAACTGGACCAGCTCGTGCGCGTGGACCGGCCCGAGGTGGTGTCGGTCGTTTCGTGGGCGGCCTCCAACGGCGACCGCTCCGAGAACGGCGACTACATCTACGGCAAGCGCCGCCTGCGCGAGATCGACCGCCGCATCCGCTTCCTCATCAAGCGGCTGGAGTCCGCCACCGTGGTCGACCCCGAGGCGCAGGAGAACCTCGACCAGGTGTTCTTCGGCGCCACGGTCACTGTCTGCGACCAGGACGGCGTCGAGGCCACCTACCAGATCGTCGGTGTGGATGAAGCCGATGCCACGCGGGGCCTCGTGAGCTGGATCTCGCCGCTCGCCAAGGCGCTCATGAAGGCGCGCGAGGGCGATACCGTGCGCTTCGCGAGCCCCGGCGGGCTGCGCGAACTCGACATTCTGGCGATCCACTATGGCTGAGGCGGGGCCCGCGCGCGCGGGCTCTTGAAATGGTGCCGGCCGGCCCCATCTGCGGCGAAGTTCATTCGATCGCCCCGAGGAGGAAACGGCATGACCCAGAACACCCCCGTCGCAGAAAAGCGTGGCTTTCAGGCCGAAGTGAAGCAACTGCTTCACCTGATGATCCATTCGCTGTACTCGAATCGCGAGATTTTCCTGCGCGAACTCATTTCCAACGCGTCGGATGCCTGCGACAAGCTGCGCTTCGAGGCCCTGGACGACGCCGCGCTCTATGAGACCGAATCCGATCTGAAGATCCGCGTGCGTTTCGACAAGCCCTCGCGCACCATCACCATCTCGGACAACGGCATCGGCATGAACCGCGAGGAGGCCATCAACCACCTCGGCACCATCGCCAAGTCCGGGACCCGGGATTTCTTCTCGCGCCTGTCGGGTGACCAGCAGAAGGACGCCAACCTGATCGGCCAGTTCGGCGTGGGCTTCTACTCGGCCTTCATCGTGGCCGACAAGGTCACCGTGATGACGCGCCGCGCGGGCGACGCCGCCGAGGCTGGCGTGAAGTGGGAATGCTCGATGGCGGGCGACGAAGCCGGCGAGTACTCGGTCGAGCCCTATGTCAAGGCGCTGCGTGGCACCGACATCGTGCTCCATCTGCGCGAGGGCGAGGACGATCTGCTGTCGGGCTGGAAGCTGCGCGCGATCATCCGCAAGTATTCCGACCACATCGTGCAGCCCATCCTGATGCAGAAGGAAGAGTGGAACCAGGAGAAGGCCGAGAACCTCGTGAGTGACGAGGAAGAGACCATCAACCAGGCCAACGCGCTGTGGACGCGTGCGAAGAACGACATCTCCGACGAAGACTACAAGGCCTTTTACAAGCACGTTTCACACGATTTCGAAGACCCCGCGGCGTGGTCGCACGCGCGCGTCGAGGGGCGTCACGAATACACCCAGCTGCTCTATGTTCCCAAGCGCGCGCCGTTCGATCTGTGGGACCGCAATCCGCGCCACGGCCTGAAGCTCTACGTGCGCCGCGTCTTCATCATGGATGACGCCGAGAAGCTGCTGCCGCACTACCTGCGCTTCGTGCGCGGCGTGGTGGACTCCGCCGATCTGCCGCTCAACGTGTCGCGCGAAATCCTGCAGGAAAGCAAGGACGTGGACACCATCCGCGCCGGCTGCGCCAAGCGCGTGCTGGGCCTGCTCGAAGACCTTGCCGCCAACCGCAAGGAAGACTACGCCGCGTTCTGGACCGAGTTCGGCCGCGTGCTCAAGGAAGGCATCGGCGAGGATGGCGCCAACAAGGACAAGATTGCCGGCCTGCTGCGGTTTGCCTCGACCCATCTCGATTCGCCCGAAGAGTCCGTTTCGTTCGCGGACTACGTTGCGCGCATGAAGGAAGGCCAGGAGAAGATCTACTACGTGACGGCCGAAAGCTTCAACGGCGCGAAGCACAGCCCGCATCTCGAAGTCTTCCGCAAGAAGGGCATCGAGGTGCTGCTGCTCTCCGACCGCATCGACGAATGGGCCATCAGCTACCTCACCGAATTCGAAGGCAAGCAGATCGTGTCGGTCGCCAAGGGCGATCTCGATCTGGGCGCGCTCGAGGACGCGGAAGAGAAGAAGAAGGCCGAAGAGCAGGCCGAGACCTTCAAGCCGCTGCTGGAAAAGGTGAAGGGCGCCCTCGGCGAGCGCGTCAAGGAAGTCCGCGTCACGCACCGCCTGACCGACAGCCCGGCCTGCCTCGTGGTGGATGAGAACGAGATGGGCGCGAACCTTGCCCGCATGCTCAAGGCCGCCGGCCAGAACGTGCCCGACACCGCGCCCATCCTCGAGATCAATCCCGATCACCCGGTGGTCGCGCGCCTGCGGGCCGACGACGGGCGCTTCGACGACTGGGCCTCGGTGCTCTTCGATCAGGCGCTGCTGGCAGAAGGCGGCACGCTGGACGATCCGGCGAGCTTCATCCGCCGCATGAACCAGCTCATGCTCGACATCGCCCGCTGAGCCCGGCGCGTGCCGGGGCCGCCACGGGTGGTCCTGGTGCGCGCAGCCGCGAGCGGCTCCGTGAGCGATGTCTCGTCCGGCCGGGTTTGTCCCACTGGGCGTATTGAATGTTGCTGCGCAACATGTTTGCATTCAGGTTCCGGCACGCGAAGACACGCAGAGGTCTCACGCGCCCGGCCAGCACTTGCAGGCCACCCCCAACACCCCGACCAACCCAGGAGAGACCCATGACGCGCGAAACGAAGCAGGAAATCCGGCAACCTGGCGCATTCTCCGCCGCCCCGGGCGCGCCCGAGGATGGCGATCTGGAGCGCCAGGCCTATCTGGAAGAGTCGCACATCGAGAGCACGCAGTTCGGCACCGGGCGCTTCCGCGAAGGCGAGGAAGTCGTCGAACGCCAGCCGCCGGCGCGCTTCTGAAACGCCGCCGACGGGCTCCGCCCAGGCGGCGCGCAACACGGAACGGGCACGCATGGCGTGCCCGTTTCATTCAGCGCAGCCGGCTCCGGGCGGGCAGATGATGGGTCAGGAAATCCATCTGATCGACCAGGATGCTGCGGTTCGACAGGATCAGGTACTCCGCCTTGTTCGGCACGTAGGGCGCGTAGAGCAGCAGCATGCGCGCCTGCTCGGGCGTGTTGCCCCCCTTGCGCTGGTTGCAGTGACGGCACGCGGTCACGACGTTCATCCAGGCGTCCGCCCCACCCTGCGAGAGCGGCAGGACATGGTCGCGCGTGAGTTTCTGCGACGGGCCGCCGGCCCCGCAATACGCGCAGACATGCCGGTCGCGGTTGAAGAGTTCGCGATTGCTCAGGGGCGGTACGTGGCGCGGATCGCGCGACGCAAGCACCCGCCCCTTGATCGCGATGATGCTGTTGGCGGTCAGCTCCGAGCGCTCGCCCGTGCGCTGCGAAATGCCGCCGTGGAAAGTGAAGTGCGTGGCGCCCGCGTCCCACGCCACCATGTCACGTGCATAGTAGAAAAGCGCATGCTGCCAGCTGACCCAGCGCTGCGGCTGGCCCTGGGTGTCCAGCGTGAGTATCAGCGGACGCCGGGGGGCAGACACGGCCGCTGCGGGCGCTTCGGCGCGCGCGGAGGAAGAACGCTGATCGCAAGCACGCATGGGAGAATCCTCCAGGAGGCCGGGCGGCCCGCGCCCCGGCGCGGTGATCCCGCTTCCGTGACATGCCCGTCACGCTAAACGCCTTGATGCGAATAATCAATCCTCGTTCGATGGCCGCGCGCCGCGCGCTGCTGCTGGCCTTCGCGGGGTCGCTGCTCGCGCATCTGGCGGTGTTCGATGCCGCGCGGCTGCCCGCGGGAGATCTGGCGCGGCCCGGCGCCCACTTGCCAGCGCTTGCCGCCCAGCTGGCGCCGGCGCTGGCGGCGTCGCCGGTGCGGCGGGCGGATCTCGGAACCGGCGCGGACGCGCCTGTGC
>JAVHXQ010000040.1 GCA_031119555.1 Candidatus Dactylopiibacterium sp. | reverse complement strand
GCGCCAGCCAGGGGCGCGCGAGGGCCGCCGAGGGCGCGGCGCGGCGCTCCGCCGGGCGGGGCGCGGCGGCTTCCTGGGCGGGGGTGTTGGCGCGGTCCGCCGTGATGCGCCCGTCCTGGATCTCGATGATGCGGTGCGCGTGACTGGCGACCTGCATGTCGTGCGTGACGATGATGATGGTATGGCCGTCGGCGTGCAGCTCGCGCAGCACGGCCATCACTTCGCGCCCGCTATGGGTGTCGAGCGCGCCGGTGGGCTCGTCGGCGAGGATCACTTCGCCGCCGTTCATGAGCGCACGCGCGATCGACACGCGCTGCTGCTGGCCGCCGGAGAGCTGGCCCGGCTTGTGATGCATGCGCTCGGCCAGGCCCAGGCGGGCGAGCAGCTGGCGCGCGCGTGCGTGGCGCTCGCGGCGCGGGCGGCCGGCGTAGATCGCGGGGATCTCGACGTTGCCCTGCGCGTCGAGATCGCCGAGCAGGTGATAGCGCTGGAAGATGAAGCCGAAGTGCTCGCGGCGCAGCTCGGCGAGCTCGTCCGGCTCCAGGCTGCCGGTCTCGCGGCCGGCGACGCGGTAGCTGCCGGCGGTGGGGCGGTCCAGGCAGCCGAGGATGTTCATCAGCGTCGATTTGCCGGAGCCCGAGGCGCCCACGATGGCAACCAGCTCGCCGGCATGGATGCCGAGGTCGACGTGGTCCAGCACGCGCAGCGTGTCTTCGCCTGCCGGGTAGTCGCGGCACAGGCCGCGCAGTTCGAGAAGGGGCTGGGTCATGGCCGTGCTCCGTCAGAAGCGCGGCGGACGCATGCGGCGGCTGTTGTCGACGGGCTGCGCGTTCGCGGCGGCCTCGCCGAGCACGACCTCGTCGCCTTCGCCCAGGCCCTCGAGCACCTGGGCGGACGTGTTGTTGTTCAGGCCGATCTTCACGCGGTGAGCGCTGACCCGGCCCTGCGCATCGAGCACGCGGACTTCGTAGAGCCCGTCGCGGCCCCGTTCGCCGAGTGCGACGGAGGGAATCACGAGCGCGCGCGGCGCTTCGGCGAGCACGATGTTGACCTGGGTGGTCATCGAGATGCGCAGGCGGTCGTCGGGGTTGGGCACGTCGAGCAGGCCGTTGTAATAGATCGCGGTGCTCGTCGACGTGGTGCTGGTCGTGGTGGTGGTGGTCGTGGAGCTGATCGAGTCGGGCGCGGGCTCGACCGCGCGCAGCGTGGTCTCGTAGCGGTGGTCGGGTTCGCCGAGGATCGTGAAATACACCTTCTGGCCCGGCTTGACGCGCGTCACGTCGGCCTCCGAGATCTGCGCCTTGACGGTGACGGTGTCCATGCGTGCGAGCTTGATGATGGAGGGCGTGCTCTGGTTGGCGTTCACGGTCGTGCCTTCCTCGTTGAGGATCGCGACCACGGTGCCGTCCATCGGCGCCACGATGCGCGTGTAGCCGATGTTCAGGCGCGCCGTGTCGGCGGTGATGCGCGCCTGCTCGATCTGCGCCTCGCTGACCTTGATGTCGGCCTGGGCGCTGCGCCAGGCGGCTTCGGCGGTCTCCAGCGTTTCGCGCGAACCGGCGTCCTGCGCGAGCAGATCGCGCGCGCGCCGGTAGGCCAGCTCGCTCTGCTGCAGCGTGGCCTGGCGCGCCGTGAGCTGCGCGCGCGCGCTGGCGAGCGCGGCCTCGGCGTTACGCAGGCTGTTCTGCTGGGTCAGCGAATCGATCTCGGCGATGAGGTCGCCCTTCCTGACCTTGTCGCCCAGCGCCACCTTGAGCGAGCGGATCTGCCCCGAGGCCTGCGAGCCGACCGCGACGAGCTTGTTGGCCTGCACGGCGCCGGTGGCCAGCACGGTCTCCTCGATCGAGCCGGTGCGGGCCGGCGCGGTGAGGTAGTTGGGCGGCGGCGGCGGCGCGAAGACCTTGTAGGCGATGAAGGCGATCACGGCCAGGGCGAGGATCGCGAGAACGATGTTGCGCGGGCGCAGCCAGCTTTTCGTGTGGGAAGCCATGTGCTTGGACGATCGCGCCCGGCGGCGCGCCGTGTTGGGGAATGAGCGGCCGATTATTGGGGATGGCCCCGTAAAACGCAGCCGTCGAATCGTAAGGAAGGGTAAAGAAGATGTATCAGTTTCCGCCCGGCACCCGCGGCGCGAGCCAGTAGAGGCCGGCGCGGCGGCCATGCAGTGCCTCGACGGGCATGTCCATGTCGTAGATCGCGGCCAGCGTCGCGGGCTGCATCAGCGTGTCGGGCACGCCGTCGGCCACGACGCGGCCGTCCTTCATCGCGACGATGCGGTCGGACCACGCGGCGGCGAAATTGATGTCGTGCATGACCACCACCACGGTCTTGCCGAGCTCGTCGGCGAGCCGGCGCAGGAGGCGCATCATGAGCGAGGCATGCCGCAGGTCCAGGTTGTTGAGGGGTTCGTCGAGCAGCACGTAGTCGGTGTCCTGCGCGAGCACCATGGCGATGTAGGCACGCTGGCGCTGGCCGCCCGAGAGCTGGTCTAGGAAGCGCGTTTCCAGCCCGCAGAGATCGAGGTAGGCCAGCGCTTCGCCGATCTTGCGCTGGTCCTCCGCGCCGAGCCGGCCCCGGCTGTGCGGGTAGCGGCCGAAGCTCACGAGGTCGCGCACGGTCAGGCGCATCGTCATGTGGTTGTCCTGGCGCAGGATCGCCAGGCGGCGGGCAAGCGTCTCGCCGCCCGATTCGCGCACGGCCAGGCCGTCCAGCGTGACCTCGCCGGCATCGGGCTCGAGCAGCCGCGCGCTCATTGCCAGCAGCGTCGACTTGCCCGCGCCGTTGGGGCCGATGATGGACGTCACGCCGCCGCGCGGAATGCGCAGCGACACGTTGTCCACGACGCGCGTGGTGCCGTAGGTCTTGGTGAGGCCGGAGATTTCTATCATCGGGTCGCTCCCCGCAGCAGCAGGACGAGGAAGAGAAGGCCGCCCGCGAATTCGATGATGATCGAGAGCGCGGTGCCGAAGGAGAAGATGCGTTCGAGCGCGAACTGCCCGCCCACCAGCGTGGCGATCGCAAGCAGCGAGGCCGCCGGCAGCACGTGGCAGTGGCGGTGCGAGGGCATCAGGCGGTAGGCCAGATTCGCCACCAGCAGGCCGAAGAAGGTCACCGGGCCGACGAGCGCGGTGGATACCGACACCAGCAGCGAGATCAGCGCCAGCACGCCGAACACCGCGCGGCGGTGGTCCAGCCCCAGGTTCACGGCCTGCTCGCGGCCCAGCGCGAGCACGTCGAAACGCCTCAGCTGCCACAGGCCGGCGAGGCTGGCGCACAGGATGACCGCGCTCGCCGTGCCCAGCAGCGGGCTGCTGGCGCGGTTGAAATTGGCGAAGAGCTGGTCCTGCAGCACCAGGAAGGCATCCGGATCGATGATGCCGTGCAGGAAGGTCGTGAGCGCGCGGAACAGCGTGCCCAGCACGATGCCCACCAGCAGCATGAGGTGCAGGCTGGCGCCGCTGCCCGTGAAGAGCCGTCCGTAGAGCAGGGCGGCGAACAGCATCATGGCCACGGTCTGCACCGCGAACAGCGCGTAGGGCGGCAGCCCCGTCACGAACAGCGTGCCGAACAGATAGAAGAGCCCGGTCTGGACCAGGCGGAAGAGGGCGTCGAAGCCCATGATGGAGGGCGTCAGGATGCGGTTGCCGGTGATCGTCTGGAACAGCACCGTCGACATGGCGATGGCATGGGCGACGAGGCAGATGACGGCAAGCTTGGTGCCGCGGAAGCCGAGCACGAACCCCCAGTTGCCGCGCACGCCCGCCGTCATGAACACCACGCCGGCGAGCAGCGCGAGCGCTGCCAGGGTCAGCAGCGCGCGACGTGGCGTGCCGAAGAAGGTGGCCGCGCCCATCTCAGCCCACCCTCGCGCGTTCGCGCAGCAGCAGCCACAGGAAGATCACCCCGCCCACGATGCCGATGATGACGCCGATGGGCACTTCGAAGGGGTGGATCACGAGCCGCCCGATCACGTCGCAGACCAGCGTCAGCAATGCGCCCGCGAGGGCCACGAGCGGCACCGCGCGGCGCCCGTTGTCGCCGCAGGCGAGACTCACGAGATTGGGCACGACGAGGCCGATGAAGGGGATGATGCCCACCGTGACGACCACGCTGGACGAAGCAGCCGACACGATCAGGAGGCCGAAGGCCGTGACGCGGCGATGGTTCAGGCCCAGGCTCGTGGCGGTGTCGCGCCCGAGGCCGGCGATCGTGAAGCGGTCGGCCGTGAAGCAGGCCAGCAGCGTGAGCGCGAACGCGACCCAGAGAAGCTCCCAGCGCCCCGCGAGCACCTGCGCGAAGTCGCCCATGCGCCAGGCCGCGAGCGCCTGCTGCAACTCGAAGCGGTAGGCCAGGAAGGTGGTGGCCGCATCCACGATGCCGGACAGGATGATTCCCGTCAGCGGCACGATCAGGATGGAGCGCAGCGGCAGCCGCGCGAGGAGGGTCATGAACAGTGCCGTGACGCCCAGCGCGCAGGCCGTGGCGACGAGCATGCGGCCCATCACGGGCAGGTCGGGGGCGAGCAGGATCACCAGCAGCACGCCCAGGGTCGCGCCTTCGACGGTGCCCACCATGGTGGGCTCGACGAAGCGGTTGCGCAGCAGCATCTGCAGGATCAGCCCGCTCACGGCCATCGCGGCGCCCGCGAAGAGCAAGGCCAGGGTGCGCGGCACGCGGCTCGTCCACAGCAGCGCGAGGCGGCTTTCGAATTCGCCGGGGCCGCCGGAGAGCGAGAGCGGGAAGTCGGCGGCACCGACGAGCAGGCTGGCCAGCGCGGCCAGCAGCAGGAAGACGACGAGAATCAGGAACGCACGCATCGGAAGGTGGAGAGGAAGGCCGTCACGGCGAAGTCCGGCGCGGGCTTCGCCGTGCGCGGACCGGCACGCGGCCGGCCGGCGGGAGCCCGGGGTGCCGGGGCGGTTCAGGCGCTCAGTTCGCGAAGGCCCTGGCCACCGCGTCCACGATGGCCTGCTCGGAGCGCAGGCCGCCGCTCGTGAGATAGATCGCGGCCGGGTCGAGATAGATCACGTGCTTGCTCTGCCAGGCCCGGGTGCGCGCCACGACGGGGTTGTCCAGCAGTTGCGCGGCCGCGCGGCCCTGGTTGCCGATGGCGGAATCGCGGTCGACGACGAACAGCCAGTCGGGGTTGATCTTGAGGATGTACTCGTAGGACACGGCCTGGCCGTGCGTGGAGGGCTTGAGCGAGGTGTCGGCCGGCGGCATGCCGAACTGGTCGTGGATCGCACCGAAGCGCGAACCCGGGCCGTAGGCGCTGATCTTGCCGCCCGTGGTCAGCACGATCAGCGCGTTGCCGGCTTTCGAGGCGCGCGCCTTGAGCGCGGCGCTCGAGACTTCGAGCTGCCGGAGGCGGCGCTCCACCTCGGCCTCCTTGCCGAAGAGCTGGCCCAGCAGGCGCGCGTTGCGCTCGGTGGAGCCCAGATAGTCCTTGGCGTCGGGCGTCACGTCGATGACCGGCGCGATGCGTGAAAGCTCGGCGAACTTGGCGCGCGCGCGGCTCCCCACGATGATGAGGTCCGGCGCGGCGGCCGCCACGGCTTCGTAGTCGGGGTCGAACAGCGAGCCGATCTTGGGGAATTCCTTGCCCTCGTAGCGCTTGAGCGCGGGCGGCATGTGCGCGGCGGGAACGCCCGCCACC
The DNA here is from genome assembly GCA_031119555.1 of Candidatus Dactylopiibacterium sp. GTDB lineage: Bacteria > Pseudomonadota > Gammaproteobacteria > Burkholderiales > Rhodocyclaceae > Uliginosibacterium. Next base: position 28,059 of record JAVHXQ010000040.1, on the reverse strand, counting down.
TTCACCCCCAGCGCGTCCAGCGTGTCCAGCGCGCCCAGGTCGTAGACGAGCACTTTCTGCGGACGCTCCTTGAGTTCGGTCGTGCCGCTGGCGTGGCGGATGGTCAGCGGCGCGGCGGAGATGCCCGCGGCGAAGCCGGCCAGCAACAGGGTCGGAATCAGGCGATGCAGGAGGGACATGGGAATTCCTTGGTCTTCGGGTCTGCGGAGGTCAAACGGCATGCGGCGCCGCGGCGTGCTGCGGGTTCATGCCGGAGCAGGGCGGTGCCGCGCCGCCGTCCGGGCACGCCTGGCCTGGCGGAAGGTGTCCGGCGGGCCCGGGCGGGCAAGCCGCCCCACGCGGGGCGCCCCATGGTATTGGTAGTGGTTCGCATTTGCAACGACGTCTGATTATCGCGCGCGGCGCGCCGGCCGTGTTTTGCGCCACGGATCATTTGCTTTGCACGCGCGAGCCGGCCGGCCGGGTGCGACTTGCCCCGATGGCGCGCGCCGGCGTAGAGTCGGACGCTCGCGCCCGCCGGCCCGGCGTGCCGCACCAGGAGACCCGCATGGCGCGAGCCGGCACCCATCTGCTCATCATCGATGCGCAGAACGATTTCTGCGATCTGCCCGAGGCAGCCTGCCCCGTCCGCGATGGTCAGCGCCTGCTTCCCGCGCTGCCGGTGGCCGGCGCGCACGACGACATGCTGCGCCTGGCCGGCTTCATCGACACCCAGGCCGCGCGCCTCGACGCGATCTGCCTCACGCTCGATTCGCACCACCACTTCGACATCGGCCATCCGGCCTTCTGGTGCGATGCCAGCGGCATGGCGCCGCCACCCTTCACGCCGATCCACGCCGCCGACGTGCGCGCCGGGCATTGGCTGCCGCGAGCCGCCCACGCGCGGGAACGGGTGCTGGCCTACCTCGGCACGCTGGAGGCCACGGGGCGCTACACGCACAGGGTGTGGCCCGCGCATTGCGAGCTGGGCAGCTGGGGGCACGGCGTGCATGGCGCCGTCTTCGCCGCGTGCCAGCGCTGGGAGGCGCTGCGCCTGCGCGCCACGCAGCACGTCCTCAAGGGGCTCAATCCGTGGACCGAGCACTACAGCGCGGTCATGGCCGAGGTGCCCGATCCGGCCGATCCCGCCACCGCGCGCAACGAGGCGCTGCTCGACTTCGTGGCCGGCGCCGCGCGCGTCGTCATCGCGGGCGAAGCGGGCAGCCACTGCGTCAGGGCCACCGTGGAACACCTCGTCGCGTTCAGCCCGCGCGACGTGCGCGCGCGCTTCGTGCTGCTCGAGGACTGCATGAGCCCGGTGGCCGGCTTCGAGCCCGCGCAGGCGGAGTTCCTTGCCGCGATGCGCGAAGCCGGGGTGGCGGTCATGCGCGCTGCCGCGGCCGCCGCGCTGCCCGACGCGGAACAGGCGTCCGCATGAGCGCCGACCTGCCGCCGCAAGACGCGCCCGTCGTCCGCAGCCTGCTCGAGAACGACCTCTACAAATTCACGATGTGGCAGGCGCTGCTGCACAGCAACCCGGGCGCCCAGGCCGAGTACCGCTTCGTGTGCCGCAACACGCCGGCCTTTCCGCTCACCGAACTCAAGCAGGGCCTGGAGGACGAGCTCGACCGCCTGTGCGCGCTGAGCTTCGCGCAGGACGAACTCGACTACCTTTCCAGCCTGCGCTTCATCAAGAGCGATTTCGTCGATTTCCTGTCGGTGTTCCGCTTCCAGCGCCGCTTCATCGAAGTGCGCTGCGAGGGCGAACGGCTCGACGTGGTGGCGCGCGGCCCGCTCGTGCACGCGATGGGCTTCGAGATCTTCGTGCTCTACATCATCAACGAGCTCTACTTCCGCCGCCTCGCGCGGCCCGGCCTGCTCGAGGCCGGGCGCGAACGCCTCGCCGCCAAGATCGAGCTGCTGCGCACCGGCACCGCCGATGCCGGCCCCGACAGCGCCTGGCCTTTCGTGTTCTTCGATTTCGGTCTGCGCCGGCGCTACGCCGCGGCCTGGCAGGAAGAGGTCGTATCCAAGCTCGCCGAGGCGCTGCCCGGCATCTTTCGCGGCACCTCTAACGTCTATCTCGCGCGCAAGTTCGGGCTCACGCCCATCGGCACGATGGCGCACGAGTACCTGCAGGCATACCAGTCGTTCGGATTCCGCCTGCGCGATTTCCAGAAGGCCGCGCTCGAAGGCTGGGTGCAGGAATTCCGGGGCGACCTCGGCGTGGCCCTCACCGACGTGGTCGGCATGGACGCCTTCCTGCGCGACTTCGACCTCTATTTCGCCAAGCTCTTCGACGGCCTGCGCCACGATTCGGGCGACCCCGTGGCGTGGGGCGAGAAGGCGATCGCGCATTACCGTGGCCTGCGCATCGATCCGCTCATGAAGCGCCTGGTGTTCTCCGACGGCCTCAGCGTGGAGCGCGCGCTGGCACTTCACCGCCATTTCCGTGGCCGCATCCACACCAGCTTCGGCATTGGCACGCAGCTCACCAACGACCTGCCGCACACGCCGCTCAACATCGTCATGAAGATCACCGCGTGCAACGGGCAGCCGGTCGCGAAGCTTTCCGACGCGCCGGGCAAGACGCTGTGCGACGACGAAACCTTCCTGGCCTATCTGCGCCAGGTGTTCAACCACCCCGCCTAGGGCATGTTCACGACAGGCGGGGGGCGTCGAGACATCGCGCTGGCGGCACGCACGGCGCGCCACGCCGCCGCGCAGGCGTCACGCCGCGAGCCGGAAGGCACGCGCGAAATGACGCCGCCACGGCGCGACAGCGCCTCGCCGCGGGCGGCCGTGCTGGTGTCGCCACGTGCTGCCATGCCGCCATTTCGTGCCCGCGCCACCCTTCGATTGCCATGACCCGCCCTGACCCCATGCCCATCCGCCGTGCCTGCCCGCAGGATCTCGCGCGCCTGACCGAGATCTACAACGAAGCCATCGCCGAAGGCGGTTTCACGGGGGATCTCGACCCCTTCAGCGTGGAGGCGCGGCGCGCGTGGTTCGACGATTACGCCGAGCCCTACGCGATCTTCGTGCGCGAGGCGGCGGGCGGGATTGAGGGCTACGTCACGCTCTCGCCCTACCGCAAGGGGCGCCGCGCTTTCGCCGCGAGTTGCGAGATCAGTTACTACGTGGCGGCCGCGCATCGCGGCGCCGGGGCGGGCAGGGCGCTCGTCGCGCATGCGCTCGAGGCCGCGCGGGCGCGGGGCTTCCGCACGGTGATCGCGATCCTGCTGGGCTGCAACGCGCGCAGCGTGGGCCTGCTCGCGCGCTTCGGCTTCGTCGAATGCGGGCGCATCCCGGCGGCGGCCACGCTGGCCGGCGAGGACGTCGATCACGTCTTCATGAGCCGCCCCGCCTGAGCGCAGGGGCGCGGCCGTTGGCGCGCCCGGCGCGCCGGGGCGTGGGGCCGCGAGAGTAGAATGGCGCGTCGCAGCGGGATGCTGCGTTTCCCGTGACACCTCATGTTCGCCTTCTGGATACTCCTCTGCCTGATCGCCGTGTCCGGCTTCTTCTCGCTCGCCGAGATGGCCTTCGCCTCCGCGCGCCGCGCGCGCCTCATGAGCATGGCCGAAGCGGGCGACGACGGCGCCGTGGCCGCCTTGCGCATCAAGGAGACCTCCAGCCGCCTGCTCGCGGCCACGCAGATCGGCATCACCGCCGCCGCGCTGTTGATGGGCGTGTATGGCGAATCCGCCCTGTCCAGCTCGATCACGCGCTTGGCCAACGACGTCGCGCCGGGCTTCGCCGACTGGAACGCGCTGTTCGGTTTCGTGGCCACCATCGTGATCGTCACGGCGGTCTCCATCGTCTTCGGCGAGATCGTGCCCAAGCGCATCGCGCTGGCCTATCCCGAGCGTCTCGCGGCCGCGCTGGCCCCCATGATGCTGGTCTTCCTGCGCGTCATCTCGCCCGCCACGGTGGTGCTGTCCTACGTGGCCGACCGCGTGATCGGCTTCCTGCCGGTGCGCGCGGCGCCCGCCGTGACGAGCATGGAAGACATCCTCGCCTTCGTGAGCGAGGGCGAGCGCGCGGGCTCCATCCCGCGCGAGGAAAGCCATCTGCTCGGCAACGTGGTGCGCCTCGAGGACTGGCGGCTCGCCAGCATCATGACGCCCGTGACCGACGTGGTGTATGTCGATCTGCTTGCCACGCAGGCGCGCAACCTCAAGCTGCTCACCGAATCGCCCCACTCGCAGGTGCCCGTCTGCAAGGGCGACGTGCAGCAGGTCATCGGCGTGATGGAGAGCCATGACATCCTCAAGGCCGCGCTCGAAGGCGAGATCGATTTCGGCGCGCTGCCGCTCGAACCGCCGCTCTACGTGCCTTCCAGCCTCACCCTGGGGGATCTCCTGCGCGCCTTCCGCCAGCATCGCACCGAGTTCGCCTTCGTGGTGTCGGAGTTCGGTCTGACCGAAGGCATCGTCACGCTGGGCGACCTCATGACCTCGCTGGTGGGCGACATGATGCCGTTCTCGGACGACCCCGACGAGGCGCTCGCGGTTCGCCGCCCCGACGGTTCGTGGCTGCTGGACGGCCTGCTGCCCATCGAAGAGATGCGCGACAAGCTCGACATCCGCGACCTGCCCGAGGAATTCACGGGCAACTACCACACCGTGGGCGGCTTCGTGCTGGCCTCGCTGGGGCACATCCCGCGCAAGGCCGAACGCTTCGTGCACGAAGGCTGGGAATTCGAAGTCGTCGATATCGACCGCAACCGCGTGGACCAGGTCATCGCCAGCCGCGTGGTGGTCGAGGCCGCGCCGACCTGAACCGCGCACATGAAAACGCCGCCGACCCGGCCCGGGCGGCGGCGTTTGCGCGACCCGGCCTGGGCCGGGGGCTTTCTCAGCGGAAGTGACGGCGTTCGGGGTTGCGGCGGCGCAGCTGCCACAGTGCGATCACCGCGAGCAGCGCGAAGTTGAGCAGCGACCATTCGGCGATGGACAGGCCAAGGAAGGTCCAGTCGACGATGGAGCAATCCCCCGCGCCCTGGAACAGCATGGGCAGCGCTTCGCCGAGCGGGAAGCTGTTGAGCATGTAGGAAAGGTCGGGGCCGCACACGGTCTGCTGCGGCGGGAAGTGCTGCAGCCACGTCTGGCGCGCGGCGATGCCGCCGCCCGTGAGGGCGCCCGCGAGAATGATGAAGGCATAGATGCGCCGCATCACGCCGGTTGAGTTGTGCAGCCCGGCGAGCAGGCCCACGAGGCCCACGCCGACGAAGGCATAGCGCTGCATGACGCACATGGGGCAGGGCATCACGTCCTTGAAATACTGCAGCAGCAGGCCGAAGCCGATCAGGCCGGCGCAGTAGACGAAGATGGCGAGGAAGACGGCGCGCGGCGAGAAGCGTGCGAACATGATGGCGATGGTATCTGGCGTGGCGGCCAACGGGCCGGGTGGCCGATTCTAGCGTCCTTTGGGGCGGTCCGTCGCCTTGTCATGCGGCAAATCGCGCGGCGCCGGCGCGCGGGTGTGGCGGGGCGCGCGAAGCCGCCACGCGGCGGGGCTCAGGCGCCGTCGGTGATGAGATGGGCGAGGCGCGCCTGGTTGGCGGCGATGTCCGCCGCGATGGGGCCTTCGAACATCATCATCGAAAGGCCGAACACGTGCGTGAAGAGCAGCAGCGCGCGCGCGTGCGCGGCCTCGGGCGCGAACCCCGCGAGCTCGAACAGGCGGCTCGCGTTGGCCAGGCGCGCTTCATCCACGGCTTCCACGGCGCTGGCCACGAGCGGGTCGCGCCGCGCCCAGTCGCGCACGGCCAGCTCCAGCTTCATGCGCGTGACATTGGGCTGGGTGGAGTACACCTCGATCACCTGGCGGATCTGCTCCAGCGCTTTTTCCTGCGGCACGGCCGCCTGCGCCTTGACCTCGCCGATGCGCTCGTCGCGCCATTGCGTGGCCACCGCGTTGAGGAGCGCCTGCCGATCGCGGAAATGCCAGTAGAAACTGCCTTTGGTGACCTTGAGCTTGCGCGCGAGCGTCTCGACGCGCAGCCCTTCCAGACCTTCTTCAGCCAGAACGCTGGTGGCGAATCTCACCCAGGCATCGCGGTCGAGGGCGATACGACCGGTAGAGGTGCTGCGGGAGTGGGCTGTGGGGGACATGATGAGGGCAAGGACGGAACGTGGCCGTATTATCCTTCGCTGACCGGATAGAACAAGCGGAGCAAGTCCTTAGCGTGCAGAAAGTCCGAAAATCCGCCTCCCTCACGATACTCGTGGCCGTCAAGCCCGTTCCCGTGCCTGCCGTGCCCCCGCGCGTGGCCGCCGACGGCAGCGGGTTGCTGTCCCCGGGGCCGTGCCAGGTGATCAACCCTTTCGATGAGGTCGCGCTCGAATCCGCCCTGCGGCTGCGCGAGGCCGGCATGGCGCGGGAAGTGCTGGCCGTCGCCTGTGGCGACGCGGGCACCGGCGGCGTGTTGCGGCACGCGCTGGCCCTGGGCGCCGACCGCGCGCTGCAGGTCTTCGCCGGGGCGCCGCTCGAGCCCCTGGGCGTCGCGCGCCTGCTCAAGGGCGTGGCGCTGCGCGAGGCGGCGGGCCTGATCCTGCTGGGCCGCCAGGCCGTGGACGACGATGCCTGCCAGGTCGCGCCCCTGCTCGCGGCGATGCTGGGCTGGCCACAGGCCTGCTTCGCGCGCGCGCTCACGCTCGAAGGGGGCGAGGCGCGCGTGGAATGCACGACCGACGCGGGCAGCGAGACGCTGGCCCTGAGCCTGCCCGCCGTGGTGAGCGCCGAGCTTGCGCTCGCCGTGCCGCGCGCCGCGACGCCGGCGCGAACGCAGCGGGCGGGCGAGGCGGTGCTGGCGCGGCTGGAGGCGGGGGATCTCGCCCGCGATCTCGCGCCGCGCCTGCGCACCGAGCATTACGCCACGCTGCCCGCGCGCGCGCCGGGCCAGCGCGTGGAGGGCGTGGCCGGGCTGGCCGCCGCGCTCGCCGCGTTCGTGACGACGGAGCGCGCGCGATGAAGATCCTGCTCGTCGCCGATCATGACGAAGGCATGCTGTCGCCGCTGTGCGCGCGCCTGCTGGGCGCCGTGCGCGCGTTCGATGCGCACGTCGACGTGCTGGTCGCGGGGTTCGGCTGCGAACGCGTGGCGGCGGCCGCGGCGGGGCTGGCGGGCGTGGCGCGCGTGCGCGTGCTCGACGACGCGCGCTATGCCGATGGCCTGCCCGAGAATCTCGCCATGATGGTGGCGCAGATCGCGGCCGCCTACAGCCACGTGCTGTTCTCGTCCTCGTGCGTCGCCAGGCGGCTCGCGCCGCGCGTGGCGGCGATGCTGGACGTGGCCCCGATGACGGGCGTCGTGGCGCTGCTCGGGGCGGATCGCTTCGTGCGTGCCAGCCATGCCGGCCGCGTGCTCGAGACCGTGCACTGCGCCGAACCCGTGAAAGTCCTCGGCCTGCAGGCGGCCAGCTTCACGCCCATGCCGGCGCCCCGGCAGGCCCCGGCCCCCATCGAGCCGCTCGCGAGCGGACCGGAGATGGGCGTGAGCCGGCGCCTCGCGCAGCAGCGCGTGGCACAGGCGGGCCTCCCCGCGCTCGCGAGCGCGCGCGTCGTCGTCGCCGGCGGGCTCGGTCTGGGCAGCGCGGAGGCATTCGGACGCTTGCTGCTGCCGCTGGCGGCCCGCCTCGGGGCGGCAGCGGGCGCCACCCAGGCGGCCATCGCGGCGGGCTTCGCGCCCGCCGCGTGGCTGATCGGGCAGGCCGGGCACGTCGTGGCGCCCGAACTCTACGTCGCGGTGGGTATCTCGGGCGCGCCCGAGCATCTGGCCGGCGTGCGCGGCGCGCGGCGCATCGTCGCGATCAACGCGGACGCCTCGGCGCCGCTCATGGCGCTCGCCGATCTCGCCTGCGTGGGCGAGGCGGAGCAGACCTTGCCGCGGTTGCTGGAGGTGCTGGGCGCATGAATCCGGTCTATGTTTTCGACAGCGAGCAGGGCCTGCTCGAAGCGTTCGCCACGCGCGAAGCCGCGCTGGGCGGTCGCGACGAAGCGGCCTTGCGGGCGCAGCGCTGGCTGTTCTTCGACGCGGCGGGGCAGCCGCTGCGCGTCGATGTGCTGCTGGACGGGCGCCGCCAGATGCGGCCGTGGGCGTCGTGCGCGTCGTGCACGCTCGCGCAGCTGCTGCCCTACGTGCGCTCGACGGGGGCGGGGCTGGATGCGGCCGGGCTGGCGGCGCTGCGCGGCGACGCGTCCGGCTGAAGCAGGCGGCGCCGGTGCGCGCCCCTTGGTATGATGGAACGCTGGCAACAACAGGAGTGGAGGAGTATGCGAGCACAGATGGAGCGACTGCTGGGCAGTCTCTACACCATGGCCGCGCTGGTCGAAGCGCGCGACCCGTATACCGTGGGCCATGCCTGGCGCGTGTCGCGCTACGCACGCCTGCTGGCCGAAGGCAGCGTGCAGGACGAGATCACGATCGCCCAGGTTTCGGTGGCGGGCTTCCTGCACGATCTGGGCAAGATCGGTGTGGCGGAAAACATCCTGCTGCGTGCCGACCATCTCGTCGAGGCCGAGTACGAAATCGTCAAGACGCATCCGGTGCTGGGCGTGCATCTGCTGGCGGGGCATCCGCTCGAGGATCTGCTCGCGCCGGGCATCCGCCACCATCACGAGCGGCCCGACGGGCGGGGCTATCCCGATGGTCTCAAGGGGCTGGAGATTCCGCTCGCGGCCCGCATGATCGCGGTGGCCGACGCCTTCGACGCGATGACGACGGTGCGGCCCTATCGCCGCCCGCTGTCGCAGGAGCAGGCGCTCAAGGTGATCGAGCAGGGCCTGGGCTCGCAGTTCGACGCCGAGTTCGGCGCGCGTTTCGTTTCGCTGGCGCGCGCCGGCGCGCTGCAGCGCGTGTTCGGCCATTCCGACTTCGGCGTGCCGGTGCAGTCCTGCCCCGATTGCGGGCCGGTCGTGAGGGTGTTCCGCACGCACGAGGACGGCGCCCATGTCTACTGCCGTCTGTGTGCCGCCGAGTTCGTCGTGGGACACGAGGGCGCGCGCCTGGTGATCCATCCCACGGGCCGCAAGGGCGCGCCGCAGGTGGTGGTGCCGGAGCCCGACGCCGAGCTGATCTCGCGTCTGATCCTCGACGCGGTGGGGCATCTCCCGCCCGGATAGGCCCTGAGGCGAGGCGCGCGGCGCGGGCTATCCTTGGGGCGTCAATCGGCCCCGAGGAGACGACATGAATCTGCGCGCCCGCCTGCAACGCCTGCTGGAAATCCCCCTGATCGGCCTCGCGTATGCCGCCGTCGTGGCCTGGATGGACGACAAGGCGTCCAGCCTGGGCGCCGCGCTGGCCTTCTACACGATGTTCTCGCTGGCGCCGCTGCTGCTGATCGCCGTCTCGCTGGCGGGCCTGGTGTTCGGCGCCGAGGCCGCGCGCGGCGAGATCGTGAGCCAGCTCAACGGCCTGGTCGGCCCGAGCAGCGCCGCCACCATCGAAACCATGCTCGCGAGCCTCGACTGGCCGGCCGGCGGCGTGGCGGGCACGCTGCTCGGGCTGGGGATCATGGTGGTGGGTGCGACCACCGTGTTCGCCGAGCTGCAGAACGCGCTGGACCGCATCTGGGAAGCGCCGCCCGTGGCCGAGACCGGCGGCCTCTGGCGCCTGGCGCGCACGCGCGTGCTCTCCTTCGGCCTCGTGCTCGGCCTGGGTTTCCTGCTCATCGTGTCGCTGGTGTTCTCGGCCGCCATGGCGGCGCTCGCCCGCTGGTGGACGCCCGTGTTGCGCGAATGGCAGTTCCTGCTCGGGCTGCTCAACATCGGCGTGAGCTTCTGCCTGCTGCTGCTGATGTTCGCCATGATCTACAAGCTCATGCCGCGCGTGCGCATCGCGTGGGCCGACGTCTGGATCGGCGCGCTCGTGACGGCCACGCTCTTCACGCTGGGCCGCAGCCTGATCAGTCTCTACCTCGGTCACAGCGCCGTGGCCTCGGGCTTTGGCGCCGCGAGTTCGCTCGTGGTGCTGCTGGTGTGGGTCTATTACTCGGCCCAGATCTTCCTGCTCGGCGCGGAATTCACCTGGGTGTACGCGCATCGCTACGGCTCCTTGCGCGCCCGGCCCGGCGGGCCCGACCACAAGCCGGCCTGACCGCCTTTCCGCGCGCCCGCCCGCGCGCAGGGATGCCTCCCGTCCTACAACGCGGAACGGGGTTTTCCGATGGGGCGCGCGCGGCGCCGTGCATACACTGGACTCATCGGATCGGAGCCCTCTGCCGGTCCGTTCCCGAGCCGGGCGGCACCGCACGGCTGGAGGACAGATCATCCATCCTAAGGAGTCAGAAGATGAAAATCGCACGTCTCACCATGATTGCCGTCGCCAGCTCGCTTGTCGCACTGACCACTGTTTCGGGCTGCGCGGTGACCCGCGGCCAGTCCACCGTCGGCGAATACATCGACGATTCGGCCATCACCACCGCGGTGAAGGCCAAGTTCGTCGAAGCCAAGACGGTGGATGCCAGCTCGATCAGCGTCGAAACGCTCAACGGCGAGGTGATGCTTTCGGGCTTCGCCAAGTCGGCGGGCGAAAAGAGCAATGCCGAGCGCATCGCGCGCGACGTGAAGGGCGTGAAGTCCGTCCGCAACCAGATCACGGTTCGCAACTGACCCCACGCACAGGATTCATCCCTCCCCCCTCGCATCACACAAGCATGAAAGGAGTTCGACATGAACTGGGATCGCATCGAAGGCAACTGGCTTCAGATCAAGGGCAAGGTCCGCGAACAGTGGGGCAAGCTCACCGACGATGACCTGGACGTGGTGAATGGCCGCCGCGAACAGCTCACCGGCAAGATCCAGGAACGCTACGGCGTCGCCAAGGATCAGGCCGAGAAGGAAGTGAACGAGTGGGAGCGTCGCGTAGACGACCGCTGGTTCAACTAGCACCTCAGTCCTCCTGCGGCCCGGCGCCGGACGCCCCGGGCCGCATCGGCTGGTTTCAGGGCGGGCGTCCAGTCGGGACGCCCGTTTCGTTTTCACCCATGCCATGCCGCGTGGCACACAGAAGGGATGGACGACATGAGAACCTCGCCGAAGCCTCGCCACCGCATTGCACCGCGTCGCGCGATGCGCGGTCGCTGGCGCCCGGCGCTGCATCTGCCGCTCCTGCTGGTGCTTCTCGCGCTCGCGGCCTTCGCGGTGGCGGAAAGCATGGGGTGGCGTTTCATGGCCGCTCCCGTCGAACGCTTCCTGAGCGAACGGCTCGAGCGTGAGGTCCGCTTCGGCGATGCCACCGACCCCACGCGTTTTCACCTGCGCCTCACGCAAGGCGTGCAGCTGCGGGTCGCCCGGCTTTACGTGGGGGCGCCGGCCGGCGGCCGCGACGTGCTCGCCGATGGTCGCGCGGTGCAGCTGCAGATGCGCTATCGCGATCTGCTGGGCCTGCGTCGCGGCGGGGCGCTGCCTGTTTACAGCCTGAGTGCCGACGCGCTTGCGCTGCGTCTGGTGCGCGGCGAGGACGGCCGGGCGAACTGGACCTTCGGCACGGCGCGCGATAAGACCGACGATGCCCCCTGGATACGCGGCGTGCGCTTCGCCGAACTGCGCGTGCGCGATGGCGACGTGGTCTATCTCGATGCGCCGCAGCGGCTCGATCTGGCCGGTACTTTCAGCTTCCGCGATCATTCGCCGGGCACGCCCGAGGCCAGTGCGCCGACGGCACGCTCCGGCGCGCGCCCGCCGCCCACGCTGGTCGGCCAGGCGCGCGGCCACTACCACGGCCAGCCGCTCGAGGTGAAGCTCGAGACGGGCGCGCTGCTGGCCCTGATCGACGAGGAGAGCGCGCGCGAACAGGCGCTCGTGATGCGGGCCGACGGTTCGCTCGGGCGTGCGCGCCTGAGCATGGATGGCCGCCTCTACGACATTTTCAGCCGCCCCTCGATAGACACTGCCTTCACGCTGGCCGGCCCCTCGCTGGAGGCGGCGGGCGAGCCGCTCGGCGTGACCTTGCCCGTCACGCCGCCCTTCACGATGCAGGGGCGCCTTGCGCATGACGGTCGCATCTGGAAGGCCGACATCCGCGATGCGCGCATCGGCCGCAGCCAGCTGTCCGGCGTGTTCGCCTTCACCCCGGCCGCCGTGACCGGCTCACGCTCCCGGCTGGAGGGCACGCTGGGTGGCAAGGCGCTGTGGCTGCAGGATCTGGGCCCCTCCATCGGCACCCCGGCAAGCGGTGAGCCCGCCAGCCGCGAGGCCGCCGCGAAGACCCGCGCCCAGGGCCGCGTGCTGCCCGACAAGACCTTCGATCTGCCCTCGCTGCGCGTCATGGATGCCGACGTTCAGATCCAGCTCGATCAGCTCGAACTCGGCACGCCCGCGCTGCAGAACATCCGCCCGCTGCGCGCCCACCTGCTGCTGCAGGACGGCGTGCTCGCGCTGGAAGACCTCGACGCGCGGCTCGCCGGCGGTCAGGTCAGCGGACGCATCGCGCTCGACGGGCAGCAGGCGCCGGCGCGCTGGAGCACGCGCCTCGCGCTCTCCGGCCTGGCGCTGGAGCGCTGGCTGCAGCTCGAACGCGAAGGCGGCGCGCCGCCCTACGTGGCGGGCCGGCTGGCCGGCATCGTGGAGCTTGCGGGGCAGGGGAATTCCACCGCGCAGATTCTCGGCAGCTCCGACGGGCTCATGCGCCTCATGCTCGTGCGCGGCAGCGTCTCGCACCTCGGGCTGGAAGTCGCCGGCCTCGATCTCGCCCAGGCGCTGGGCGTCTTCGTGGCGGGGGACGCGCCGCTGCCCGTGAATTGCGGCGTGGCGGCGCTGAGCGTGCGTGAAGGCATGGTGCGCCCCGAACTCTTCGTGCTCGACACGCCCGACTCGCTGCTGCGCGTGAGCGGCGGCGCTTCGCTCGCCACCGAGCGGCTCGATCTCACGGCCCGCGTCAGCCCCAAGGACGTGAGCCCCGTCAGCCTGCGCACGCCGGTCCGGGTGCGCGGGAGCTTCGCCTCGCCGCGCGTCAGCGTGGAGGCGATGCCGCTGGTCGCGCGCGTGGGCGCGGCCGCCGCGCTGGCATTGGTGAATCCGCTGGCAGCCCTCGTGCCGCTCGTCGATCCCGGCGACGCGGCAGGACGGCAGGAGGCGGAGGTGTGTGCCCGGCTCACGCAGGGTCAGAGTTCAGGCGCTGCCTTTGTAGGACACGGCTGACACAATAATGTGGTGAACGCGTATGTTCGGGCAGAAACGACTTCCAGATAATCGGGCCGTATCGAGAAACGGCTGGCCAGCCTTCTCCACCCAGGAGATGCGGCAGGCCGATAACCATAACGGACCCAAGATGAGTGCTTCGCAGAGTCCGGAGTCGCGCCCGGACGCTCCGCTCAAGTGTTTCCTCGTGGAAGACAGCCCGATGATCCGGGAGAACCTGATCGCCACGCTGCAGGAGATGCTGGAGATCGAGGTCCAGGGCTTCGCCGCCGAGGAGGCCACCGCCATCCGCTGGCTGGCCGCTTCGGACAATCAATGCGACGTGGTCATCATCGACATCTTCCTGCGCTCGGGCTCCGGGCTGGAAGTCCTGCGCCATGCGCGCCACCTGCTGCCCGAAGCGCATCTCGTCGTGCTCACCAACTTCGCCACGCAGGACATGCGCCGGCGCTGCCGCGAACTGGGCGCCGACGCCGTCTTCGACAAATCCGCCGAACTCGAGGAATTGCTGGTCTATTGCGGCAACCTGCGCCGCGAGCGCACGGATGGCGGCGGGCACGCCTGAGCCCGGCGCCGCGCGCCCGCCCTGGCGGGGCCTACTGGATCAGCCCGTTCTTGAGCGCGTAGTAGGTCAGATCGCTGTTGGAGGAAAGCCTGAGCTTCTCCATCACGCGCGAGCGATAGGTGCTCACGGTCTTCACGCTGAGCGCCATGCTGTCCGCGATGTTGCCCACCGTCTCGCCCTTGGCGAGCCGCAGGAAGACCTGCAGCTCGCGCTCCGAAAGCTGTTCGTGCGGCAGGCTGTCCGGGTTGCCGTGCAGCCCGTCGGCGAGCAGCTCGCCCACGGCCGGCGTGATGTACTTGCGGCCGCGCGACACGGTGCGGATCGCCCGCACGATTTCGTCGGGCTCGCATTCCTTGTTGAGATAGCCCGCCGCGCCCTGGCGCAGCAGCGTGGTGGCGTAGTGGGTCTCGGGGAAACCGCTGAGGATCAGGACCGGCAGATCGGGCTCGCGCGCCTTGATCGCGGCGAGCAGGTCGACGCCGTTCTGATCGGGCATCGAGAGATCCAGAATGATGACATCGGCGTCATTGCGGCGCACGATGTCGAGCGCTTCGCGGCCATTGGAGGCTTCGCCCGTGACCCGGAAATCGAACTGTTCCGCCAGGAACTGGCGCAGGCCGGCACGTACCACGGCATGGTCATCCACAATCGCGATGCGAATCATCGGAGAGATCCTTCCATCATGCAGAAACCCCGGGAGTGTAAGGCATGCCTTTCAGACTCGCACAACTGAAGGATCGCTTCAAGCACAGCATCTACTTCCTGCCGCTCGCGATCCTCGTGGCGGCGTTCATGATGTTCATCAGCGAGTCGGCCTACCGCGATGCGCACGACGAACTGCGCGACCTCGTGCGGATGGGTAGCGCGCGTCTGCAGATCATGCACATCTCGCAGCGCGTGACCGATGCCGAGACCTCGCAGCGCGGCTACCTCATCACGGGCCGCGCGGAGTACCTCGGGCCCTACCAGAACGCCGCTTCCGACGTGCGCGCGAGCCTTGAGAAGCTGCGCGACACCTACACCGCGCTGGGTCACGTCGATGCCGAGCGCGTGCGCGCCAAGCTCGACGAGGACGTGCAGGAAAAGCTCTCCGAACTGGCCGACGTGCTCATCGAGATCGAGCGCGGCAACCGCGAGCGCGCGCTGCAGATCATCTATTCCGGGCTCGGCCGCGCCCAGATGGAACGTATCCGCGAAGACGCGCGCGAACTGATGGGCATGCAGAACGCGCGCATCGAACTGGGCATGCGCCGGGTCTTCGACACCCTGCTGTTCAACCGCGTGGGCGTCTCCCTGCTCACCGCCATGAGTCTGCTGATCCTTGCGATGTTCCTGCGCCAGAGCCGCCAGATCGAGCGCACGCGCGTCGAGCAGGCCCAGGCCATCAAGGCCGAGCGCGATCAGCTCGAAGTCGAGGTGCGCCGGCGCACGGCGCGCCTGACCGAGCTTGCGCGCCACCTGCAGACCGCGCGCGAGGACGAGCGCGCGCGCCTGGCGCGCGATCTGCACGACGAGCTCGGCGCCACGCTGACGGCGGCCAAGCTCGACGTGGCGCGCCTGCGCCCCAAGCTGCCGGCCGATGCGCCCGAGCTGCTCGAACGCCTGGCGCACCTGAACGAGACGCTTAACGCCGGCATCGCGCTCAAGCGCCGCATCATCGAGGATCTGCGCCCCTCCACGCTGTCCAACCTGGGCCTGGTGCCGGCGCTGGAGATCCTCTGCCGCGAATCCGGCGAGCGCCTGGACGCCACCATCACGGCCCAGCTCGAACCCGTGGCGCTGTCGGCGAGCGCCCAGCTCACGGTGTTCCGGCTCGTGCAGGAAACGCTCACCAACATCGGCAAGCATGCCCAGGCGCGCGCGATCCGCATCCAGCTCGAAGAGCAGGGCGCCGAGGCCGTGGTGAGCATTTCCGACGATGGCGTGGGGTTCGACATCACGCAGGTCAGCGCGACGCGGCATGGCCTCTCCGGCATGCGCTTCCGCGTCGAGGCCGAGAGCGGCACGCTGGAGATCTGCTCGACCCCGGGGCAGGGCACGCGCATCCAGGCGCGTCTGCCGCTGCGTGCCGCCTCGCCGGAGGCTGCCGCGCCCGTGTAGTCGCTCTCCTACCGGCGGGGCCCGTGCGCGCCGACAGCCGCGTGCGGCCCGGTCTGCCCGACGCCCCTTCTCCTTGCGCATAAAGTGAAACCACTGCGGCACCGCGCCGCGGATGGATGCGGATCCGTCGATCCTCGCCGCGCAAAAAGGAGAACGAGATGCTTCATTACGCCGTCGTCTTTTTCGTGATTGCCCTGATCGCAGCCCTCTTCGGCTTTGGCGGCATCGCCGCCGGTGCCGCCGGCATCGCGAAGATCCTGTTCATCGTCTTCGTGGTCATGGCCCTGATCACCTTCCTCATGAGCCTCATGCGCAAGCACTGAGCGCCGTTTCGACCACGTCCGAGCGGATCTCCGCGGAAAGGAAAAATCATGACGCAGTTGAATCCCCGTAAAGCCGAAGACAGCGCCCGCACGCTCGCCGACAGCGTGAGCGACCGCGCCAGCGACGCCATCGAAACCACGCGCCGCGCCGCCGAGAACCAGTTCGACGCCGCGCGCAACGGTATCGAGAACCTGCGCGACGCGATTCCCGAGAAAGTCGGCCAGGCGGTCGACGGTCTCGAGCACTACGCCAGCGTGGGCCTCAAGCAGGCGCGCGCCGCCTGCGCGAGCGTCAAGACGCGCGTCGATGACGCCAGCGAAGCCACCCGCGCCTACGTGCGCGAGGAGCCCGTCAAGTCGTTGCTGATCGCGGTGGCGTCCGGCGCGCTGATCGCCGGCGCGGCAAGCTGGCTGGCCCGCCGCCGCCCGCACTGAGACGCCTCCGGCACAGACTTCCCCCCCCGGATGAAGCAGGCGACCCGGCCATCGGGCCGCCGCCCATCCTTGCAAGTGGCTCTGCGGAGCCACTTTTTTTGCCGGTGGCCTGCGTCCAAGTCTGTCGGCTCCGTCTGACAAGCGGACCCGCTCCGCGCTGATGAATCCCGCGCCCGGGATTTCTTAAGCTGGAATCAATGGATCGGGCATACGCCTGCCAGGCTTCACGACCCCGCGCCCCTCGGCGCCAGGGGTGATTTCCAAGCAGCAGACCATGAAAGGAAACCGATCATGACCATGCAACTTTCTCTTCCCCTCAAGACCGCGGCACTGGCGGCCATCGCGATGAGCCTGGTGGCCTGCAACCGAAACACCGACAACATGAGCGCGGGCGAACGGCTCGACTCCACCGTGGCGAGCGCGGAGCAGCGCACCGACCAGGTCGCGGCCTCCGCCCAGCAAGGCATGTCGGAACTGCGTCAGGACGTGCAGGCGGCGGGCAACCGCATCGCCGCGACGGCCGAGGATGCCTCCATCACCGCCGGCGTGAATGCCGAGCTGGCCAAGGACCCGCAGCTCTCGGCGCTGAAGATCGACGTCGATACCAGCAACGGTCACGTCGTGCTGAACGGGCAGGCGCCCGATGCCGAGTCGCGCGAACGCGCCACGCGTCTGGCCGCCAACGTGAAGGGCGTGACCAACGTGGATAACAACCTCGAAGTCCGCAGCTGACCCCCGCCGCGCGCGTCGCCCGGCCCGGTGCCGGAGGCGCGCGCGGTTCTTCCGACCCCAGTTTCTTTCCCGGAGGCACCCGCCATGAACCGCAAGCCCCACCTCAACCGTGAATCCGACACGCGCCACCGCGAAGACATGGAACGCGAACGCGAGGCCTACATCAGCGAGCTGCGCGTCGAGAGCACCCAGTTCGGGCAGGACCGCGAGCCGCTCGAGGCGGAGGTCGAACTGCGCGAGCCCGACTGAATCCGGGTAGGGCGGGCGTCGTGTAGGACAGCGCTGACAAGCGGCGCGGCGTCCGTCCGATTCTCCGCCGCACCCGTCTCGCTTAGCCTGTGGTCTCGGGTGTCGCATCGGGGATTTCCCCAAGAACACCCCTGTGGTCTCCCAACCCTCTGAATGCAACAGGAGCTGTCATGACTACCCCGTCGTCCGCCATCGCCACTTCCGACACCACCGGCCTTTCCGACGCGCTGGGCGCGCACCGTGGCCAGTGCCGCACGGCGAGCAGCGTGCTCCTGACGGCCGTGGCCATGGCCGAAAAAGTTCATGAGTTCGTCCTCTCGCGAGTCGTCACCACCCTGTTCTGCGCTTCCACCCTGCTGGCACTGATGTCCTGGGGCGCCTGAGATGCCGGCCCCCAGCATGAGGGGTCTGGCAGGCGTCAAAGGTTTCGGGAGCTTCGAGCACTTCGGCTTCCTCGACGCCCGGCGCGGTACGCTGGAAGCGCCGGTGCGCGCGCTGCTGTTCGGGCCCGCGCGCTTCGCCCGCCACGGCCAGAGCCTTGCCGCCACCCACGAAGTCCGCAGTGACGGCGGCGCCGCGGTGCGCTTCTATCCGCGCCTGGAAGAGAACATCGCCGTGCTCGGGGCCGCGCGCCGCCTGCTCGAGCAGCGCTCCGACGAAGGGCTGGACGTCGGGCCCGCCGGGGCCTGGCTGCTCGACAACGCCTCGTTGATCGACGAACAGCTGCATGCCGTTCACAAGGGGCTGCCGAAGGGCTTCTTCCGGCGTCTGCCGGTGCTGCGCGACGAGCCGCTCGCCGGTCTGCCGCGCATCTACGGCGTGGCCTGGGCCTGGGTGGCCCACAGCGACGCTGGCCAGAACCCCGCGCTCCTCGAAACCTATCTGCGCGCCTATCAGGACGAGCGCGAACTCACGCTGGCCGAGCTGGGCGCCTTTCCCACCACCTTGCGCGTGGTGCTCGTGGAAAACCTGCGGCGGCTCGCCGAGCGCGTCGCCACCCAGCAACTCGCGCGCGACGCCGCCCACCACTGGCTGGACGGCGCGCGCGAGACGCGCACGCTGGAGAGCCTGGGCGCCATCGAAGCGGTGATGCGCGCGCGCGGCGTCGTCGACAGCTTCCTGCTGCAGCTCGACCAGCGCGACGAGGAACTCCCCGCCGACGAAGCCGCCCCGCTTGCCGCCTGGATCACCGCGCGCCTGCGCGACCCCGCGAGCACGCTCGCGCGCCAGCAGGCCGAGGCCACCGAAGACCAGCAGAGCATCGGCAACACGCTGACCACCCTGCGCCTCATCGAGCGCCAGGGCTGGGGCGGCATCTTCGCGCGCAGCGCGTGCAGCATCCGCATCCTCACGCAGAACCCCGTCTTCGCGGCCGAGGGCGAGCCCACGCGGCGCGCCAGCCTGATCGCGATCGAGAAGCTGGCGCGCCGCGCCCGCCTGAGCGAATCCGAGGTGGCGCGCCGCGTCGTCGCGCTGGCGGAAGCGGCCAACGGCGACGCCGCCGGCACGGCCCCCGGCTACTGGCTGCAGGGCGAAGGGCGGCCCGCGCTGCTGGCCGAACTGGGCATCGCCCCCCGCGGCTGGCCGCGCACCGCCGAAGGGCGTCACACGCTGATCTCGCTCGCCTACTTCGTGGCGATCGCCGGCGGCGTCGCGCTCGTCACCGCGTGGATCGTGGAGCGTGCGATGCACGGCCCGACGTGGCTCGTCGTGCTGGCCGCGCTGCTGCTGATGATGCCCGTCAGCGAAGGCGTGGTGGCCGTCATCAACCGCCTCATCAGCGAATCGGTGCGCCCGCGCGTGCTGCCCCGGCTGGCGTTGCCGCAAGGCATCCCGGCCGGCGACGGCGTGCTCGTGGTGATGCCCTGCATGCTGGGCTCGGCCGCGAGCATCGCCGCGCTGTGCGACCAGCTCGAACAGCATTTCCTCGCCAACCCCGAGCGCAACGCGCAGTTCGCGCTGTTGTCCGACTGGGCGGACGCCGACCAGCCGTTCGCCAAGGACGACGAAACCGCGCTGCGCGCCGCGCGCGACGGCATCGACCGGCTCAACCGGCGCCATGCGCGCCGCCTCGTCGGCGAAGCCGGCGAGCAGGCCGGCCACCTCCGGTTCCTGCTGCTGCACCGCGAGCGCGAATGGTGCGAGACCGAGGGCCGCTACATCGGCTACGAACGCAAGCGCGGCAAGCTCGAGCAGCTCGCGCGCGTGCTCGTCGAACGCCAGGCGAGCCCCTTCGTGGATCTGGGCCTGATGTCCGCCATCCAGGCCGACGTGCGCTATCTGGTCACGCTGGACAGCGATACCGACATGCCTCCCGGGCGCCTGCGCGAACTCGTCGGCATGGCCTCCCACCCGCTCAACCGGCCGCGCCTGGATGCCTCCGGCCACCGCATCGCGAGCGGGCATGCGGTGATCCAGCCGCGCGTGGTCACGCCGCTGCCCGACCCCGACAGCGTGACCCTCTATCACGTGGTCTTCAGCGGCGCCTGCGGCATCGACCCCTACAGCGCCGCGAGTTCCGAGGTCTATCAGGACGTGTTCGGCGAAGGCAGCTTCTCGGGCAAGGGGATCTTCGACGTGGCGGCGATGCATGCCGTGCTGGGCGGGCGGCTGCCCGCGCAGCAGGTGCTCAGCCACGACCTGCTCGAAGGCGCGATGCTGCGCTGCGCGAGCGCGAGTGACGTCAGCTTCGTCGAAGCCGCGCCGCAGCACCCCGACGTGGCTGCCTCGCGCCTGCACCGCTGGACGCGCGGCGACTGGCAGCTGCTGCCCTTCGTGTTCGCGCCCGCGCGCTGGGATCTTTCCCCCATCGCGTGCTGGAAGATGCTCGACAACCTGCGCCGCTCCCTCGTGATGCCGGCCTCGCTCGCGCTGCTCGTGCTCGCGGTCGCCACGCAGGTGCTGCCCACGGGCCTCACCCTGATGCTGCTGCTCACCGCGTTCAGCGCCGGGCCCCTGCTGGGCGCGGTCGCCGCGTTCGCGCCGGGGCGCGACGACATCTCGCGCGGGCTGTTCTTCCGCCATGCCTTCGCCAGCCTGGCGCGCGCGCTCTCGGGCGCGATCTGGCATCTGGTCAGCTTGCTGCAGCAGGCCCTCATGTATGCCGATGCCATCGTGCGCGCGCTCTACCGGCATACCGTCTCGCGCCGCCACCTGCTGCAATGGACGACGGCCCAGGCCGCGCAGGCCGCCGCGCGCACGCGCCTCACCGGACTGCTGAAGCAGCACTGGCGCGTGAGCGCCGCGGCCTGCGCGCTGTTCGTGCTGGCCTGGCTGGGGCTGCGGGCCGGCCTGCCCGTGGACCGCGCCATGGCGGCCGGGCTGTGCGCGCTGTGGGCCGCATCGGGTTTCTGGATCTGGCTCGCCGCGCGGCCGCGCCGCCCCTGCCGGCGCGCCGCGCTGGGCGAAGAGGACCGCGCCTGGCTGTTCGGGCTCGCGCGCGATACCTGGCGCTTCTACGAGCGCTTCGTGGGGGAGGAGGATCATTACCTGCCGCCCGACAACGTGCAGCTCGTGCCCACGCGGCTCGTCGCGCACCGCACCTCGCCGACCAACATCGGCCTCTACCTGGCCTCGGTGGCGGTGGCGCGCGAGCTGGGCTTCATCGGCCGCGTCGCGATGGCCGAGCGCATCGAGCAGACGCTCACGACCATGGAGGCGCTGCCGCGCCACGCCGGCCACCTCTACAACTGGTACGACACCCGCACCCTGGAGGTGCTGCATCCGGCCTACATCTCCTCGGTCGATAGCGGCAACCTGTCGGGCGCGCTGCTGATGCTCGCGCGCGCCTGCGAAGCCGCCGCCGCCGAAAGCCGCGACGACGCCACGCGCGCGGCCGTCGTGCTGCACGCCCTGCGCGCCGGCGAGCAGGGCCTGCAGCCGATCCGCACGCTGCTGCAGTCGTCCGCCGCGCTGCAATCGCTCGCGCGGCTGGTCGTCAACCCGCAGCCGTGGCCCGTGGCGGCGGCCGACATGCCCGCGCTGCGAGCACTCGTGAAGGCCGCGCGCAAGGAATTCGACACCGCGCTCGTGGGGCATCTCGAGGCCAGCCACCTCGAAAGCATGGCGCTGCTGCAGGATCACCTGGGCACGCTCGAATCGATGCTGCGCGACGGCGAAGCCGATGCCGCGCTGCTGCGCCAGAAGCTCCTGCAGCTCGGCGAGCGCGCCCGCGCGCTGGCGCTCGCGCCCGACTACGGCCTGCTCTACGACACCCAGCGCGATCTCCTGCACATCGGCCTGCGCGTCGATGGCGCGCGCCTGGACGCCAACCACTACGATCTGCTCGCGAGCGAAGCCCGCCTCACCAGCCTGATCGCCATCGCCAAGGGCGACGTGCCGCCGCGCCACTGGAGCGCGCTGGGGCGGCCGTTCTTCTCGCGCGGGCGCATCGTCGGGCTCAAGTCGTGGTCCGGTTCCATGTTCGAGTACCTCATGCCCTCGCTGCTGCTCGACGAACCCGCCGGCAGCGTGCTCCAGCAGGTCACCCAGAGCGCCGTGGACGAGCAGCGCCGCGAAGCCGAGGCGCGCGGCACGCCCTGGGGCATCTCCGAATCGGCGATTGCCGCGCAGGACCACACCCTGGCCTACCAGTACGGCCCGCAAGGCGTGCCCACGCTGGCGCTGCGCCGCACGCCGCAGGACGAGCGCGTGATCGCGCCCTACGCCAGCGTGCTGGCGCTGCGCGTCGCGCCGGCCGCCGCGCTCGCCAACCTGCGCGCACTGGAGCGGCTCAGCACGCGGCGCACGATGGGCTTCATCGAGTCGCTCGATTACAGCCCGCACCGCGTTTCCGGCGGCCAGCGCTTCACTCCGGTCGAAACGCACATGGCCCACCACCAGGCCATGAGCCTGCTGGCGATGGCCGATCTGCTGTGCGACGGGGCGCCGCGCCGGTGGGCGATGAGCGACCCCTACCTGCGCGCCGTGAGCGCCCTGCTGCACGAGCGCGCGCCCGCCGAAGTGCCGGCGATGGCCGACAGCCTGCCCGCCGCGCCGCCGCGCCGTCAGCGCGCCACGCACATGGCCGCCACCGTAGACCCGTTCGCGGTCGGCCTGCAGGCCACGCAACTGCTGGGCAACGGCCGCTATACCGTGATGCTGCGCGCCAACGGCGCGGGCTGCAGCCGCTGGGGCCGCTACAACCTCACGCGCTGGCGCGACGACCCGCTGCGCGATCTGCACGGCACCTTCCTCTACCTGCAGCGCGAGCCGACCGCGCGGCCCGTTTCGCTGACGGCCCACCCGGCTCCCGACAGCGCCGCGCGCTACGGCTGCCGCATGCAGACCGACCGCGTGATCCACGACGCCGAGTGGGACGATCTGGTGGCGCACTGCACCACCTGGGTCAGCCCCGAGGACGATTGCGAGATGCGCCAGGTGGAGATCGCCAGCACCGGGCGCGTGGCGCACGAGCTGGTGCTGAGCTTCTACGCCGAGGCGAGCCTCGCGCCGCAGGCCGCCGATGAGTCGCACCCGGCCTTCTCCAAGCTCTTCGTGCAGGCCGCGTGGGACGAGGCGGAGCAGGCGCTGTACCTGCGCCGGCAGCCGCGCCTGGAAGGCGAAGAGGGCGTGCAGGCGGTGTTCTTCCTTGCCTCGTCGGCGGGCGAGGTCACCAGCGTCACGCCCTGCACCGACCGCGCGCGCTGGCTCGGCCGCTACGGCTCGGTGGCGCGCGTGGGCGGGCAGGGCGGCGCCCAGCCGCTCGAAGGCGGTGCCGGCGACCTGCCGGGGGTGGCCATGAATACCGGGCTGGACCCGGTCGCGGTGATCCGCGTCAAGCTGCGCGTGGCGCCGGGCGCCAGCGTGCGCCTGACCTTCTGCGCGGCCGCCGCCGAGAGCCCCGCCGCGCTGGGCGCGCTGGTGGACAAGTACCGCATCGGCACGCACGTGCAGCGCGCTTCGAGCATGTCGCACACGATGGGCGCGATCCGCCTGCGCGAATGGCATTACGACCCCGACACCTGGCGCGCCATGCTCAGCCTCAACACCTTGCTGACCGCGCAGACCTCGCGCGACGTGGCGCTCGCGCGCGCCATGCTGCAGACGGGCTCGCCGCGCTGCGACAAGCGCAGCCTCTGGCGCCACGGCATCTCGGGCGACAAGCCCATCCTGCTGCTCGCGCTGTCGGAGGGGATAGGCGTCAGCCTCGCGCTCACGCTCAAGCGGGCCTTGCGCGCGCTCAACGAGACCGGCGTGCCGGTCGACCTGGTGGTGCTCAACGCGGAGCCCGCGTCCTATCTCACGCCGGTCCACAACCAGCTCCAGGTGCTGCGCGACCGCTACGTGGCGCAGACCGCCGAGCGCGGCGTGCCCGAGCTGCGCCCGGGCTTTCACATCCTGCGCGAGCACGAGCTGTCGGCCGACGAACGCGCCACGCTCACCATGCTCGCGCGGGCGCGCTTCGTGGCCGACGGCCGTTCGCTCGCGATCCAGATGGAGCGGCTGGTCGACGAAGCCACGCGCGAGCGCCGCCGCCTCGATGCCGGGCGTGTGCTGACGGTGGCCGAAGCGCTGCCCGAAGCGGTGTCCCCGGGGCCGGTGCGCGCGCCGCGCGGGCGCTTCGACGCCGGCACGCACCACTTCCGCTTCGACGTGAGTCCGCACGAGCACCCCTCGCGACCGTGGGTGCAGATCCTCGCCAACCCCGACTTCGGCTGCCAGATCTCGGAGGCGGGCGGGGGCTACACCTGGTCGGGCAACAGCCGCATGCACCAGATCACCGAGTGGTCCAACGATCCGCTGGCCGACCCGGCCGGCGAGCACCTGCTCCTGCAGGATCTCGACCGTGGCGCGGCTTACGCGCTCGGTCGCAGCCTTTCCGCGCAGGAGGTGCGCCGCGTCGAGTACGGCGCGGGTTTCGCGCGCATGACGCAGACGCTGGACGGACTGGACGTCACGCTGACCTGGTGCGTGGACGCCGAGCGCACGCTCAAGCAGGTGCAGATCACCATCGGCACGCGCAAGGGCCCGCGCCGGCTGCGCCTGGTGAGCCTGCTCGAATGGTTCATGGGCAGCGCGCGGCGCGACCGCCTCTCGCTGGTGACGCGGCGCCGCCCGCTCGTGGTGGGCGAACAGGGCGCCGGCCTGCCCACGCCGGCCACCACCAGCCTCGTGCTCGCCACGCAGACCGAAGCGTCGGGGGGTTTTGGCGACGCCACCGCCTTCGTCCTGCTGCGCCCCGCGCTGCAGCCCAACGGCAGCCCGCGCGCGGGCATGATGCTCGCGCTCGACGACTGGACCTGCGACCGCCGCGAGTTCTTCGACGAAGCCGGCCGTCTCGTGCTGCCGCAGCGCCTGGGCCGGCGCAGCGGCGCCGGGCTGGACGCCTGCGCGGGCCTGGGCATGCTGCTGACCGTGGATGAGGGCGAGCCCGCCGAGGTCACGGTGCTGATGGGGCACGCCGCCACCGCCACGGCCGCCGAGCTGCTCGCGCTCGAAGCGTGGAGCGTGGAGCCCGCGCAGCGGCTGGCGGCCCAGCGCGAGGGCTGGCGCGCGCTTGCCGGGGCCGTGGAGGTGCGCACGCCGGACGCGGCCTTCGACGCGCTCATGAACCACTGGCTGCCCTACCAGACGCTGGCCTGCCGGATGTGGGCGCGGGCCGGCTTCTATCAGGCCGGTGGTGCCTTCGGCTACCGCGATCAGCTGCAGGACGCGATGGCCTTCGTCGACCGCGCGCCGGAGATCCTGGCGCGCCAGATCCGCGTCAATGCCGCCCGCCAGTTCCCCGAGGGCGACGTGCAGCACTGGTGGCACGAGCCCGGCGGCGCGGGCGTGCGCACGCATTTCTCCGACGACCGCCTGTGGCTGCCGCTCGCCCTGTGCCTCTACCTGGAGCGCACGGGGGATGCGCGCCTGCTCGACGAGCAGGTGCCCTTCCTCGAAGGCGCCGAAGTGCCGCCGGGGCGCGAGGACATCTATGAAAGCCCGCGCGTCAGCGCGCAGCAGGCCAGCCTTTACGAGCACGCCGCGCGCGCCGTGGACCGCAGCCTCGCAAGCGGCGCGCATGGCCTGCCGCTGTTCGGCACCGGCGACTGGAACGACGGCATGAACCGCGTCGGCCACGAAGGGCGTGGCGAATCGGTGTGGCTGGCGTGGTTCCTGTGCGCCGTCATCGACGCGATGGTGCCGCTGGCGCGCACGCGCGGCGAAGAGGAGCGCGCCGCCCGCTGGCTGCAGGCCCGCGCCGGCTGGGTCGGTGCGCTCGAGGCGGCGGGCTGGGACGGCGCGTGGTACCGGCGCGGCTTCTTCGACGACGGCAGCGCGCTGGGTTCGGCCGCCAACGCCGAATGCCGCATCGACCTCATCGCCCAGGCCTGGGCCGTGCTCGCCGCGGCGGGCTCGCCCGAGCGCGCGCGCCAGGCCATGCGCAGCGCGTGGGAGGCATTGTTCGACCCGCAGGCGCGCGTGCTGCGCCTGCTCGATCCGCCGCTGCAGCACGCCCACCCCAGCGCCGGCTACATCCAGGCCTACCCGCCTGGCGTGCGCGAGAACGGCGGTCAGTACAACCACGGCGCGGTGTGGGGGCTGATGGCGCTCGCCGCGCTGGGCGAGACGGAGCGCGCGTGGCAGGTCTTCACGGCGCTGTCGCCCGCGCACCGGTGCGAGGATGAAGCGCTGGCGCGCACCTACGCGCTCGAACCCTACGTGATGGCCGGCGATATCTACAGCCAGGCGCCGTGGGCCGGGCGGGGCGGCTGGAGCTGGTACACCGGTTCCGCCGGCTGGCTGCTGCGCGCGGGGCTGGAGACCTTCTGCGGCCTGCGCTGCCTGCCCGACGCGCTCGAATGCACGCCGGCGCTGCCGCCGCACTGGCCGGGTGCGAAGATCCGCCTGCGGCATGCCGGGCACGAGCTCGCGCTCACGCTGTGCGCGGTACCGGCCGCGCTGGCGCAGGCGCGCGCCGCCCAGCCCCGCGCCATCGTGCTGCGCGCGGGCGAGCGCCTGGCGCTGGCGGGTCTCGCCGAGCGCGTGGAAGTCATCGTGGCCACGGGGGACGCGCGCGACGCGGCGGTCGGCATGACGCAGACCGTGGGCACCCCCGGCCTGGTGTAGGTGGCGCCCTACAGGCTATGGCGGCGCCGGCCGCTGGGGGGCGTTGCGCGGCGTGACGATACTGATGGCAGGCGTTGCGTGCGCTCCCCGGCGCAACGCCCATCCCCCAAGCGCACACGAAAGGAACTCCGATGACGACAACCCGAAACTGTCTGCGCCACGTCGGCGTGATCCTCGCACTGGCTTCGCTCGGTCTGGGCAGCGCCCAGGCGGCCAACTTCTCGAAGAGCGTCTATGACGCCGCCAAGGAAGAGGTCAAGGCGCGCACCAAGGCCGACCGCGATGCCTGCACGGGTCGCAAGGCCAATGCCATGGACGTCTGTCTGAAGACGGCCGAAGGGCGCGAGAAGATCGCACTCGCCCAGCTCGATTACAACTATTCCGGCGAGCAGAAGGACGAGATGAAGCTCTGGCAGGCCAAGGCCGATGCCCGGTATGACATCGCCAAGGAAAAGTGCGATGACCTGACCGGCAAGGAGAAGGATGTCTGCGTGCAGGCCGCGCGCAGCGAGCATGACAAGGCCAAGGCCAACATGAAGCTCGCGAAGCAGACCGACGAGGCCGTGTCGGATGCCGACAAGGCCCACCTCGATGCCGACTACAAGCTCGCGGCCGAGAAGTGCCGTCTGCTCACGGGCGAGAAGCAGGATGTCTGCATGGCTTCGGCCAAGGCGCATTACCAGCAGAAGTGGTGAGGTCTCACCGCCGTTGCGACAAGGCCGCCCGTGGGCGGCCTTGTGCTTTTTCAGGCGACGCGCGCGGCGCGCTCAGAACGCTTCATGCTCACCCAGGTAGCGCCATTGCCCCACCGGCAGCTTGCCCAGCGGGATGCGTCCGATGCGGATGCGCTTGAGCCCCACCACGCGCAGCCCCACGAGTTCGCACATGCGGCGGATCTGGCGCTTGCGGCCTTCATGCAGCACGAAGCGCAGCTGGTCTTCGTTCTGCCAGCTCACCTTGGCGGGCAGCAGTTCCACGCCGTCCAGCGTGAGACCGTGGCGCAGCAGGCGCAGCCCCTCGTCGGACAGCGAGCCTTCCACGCGCACGAGGTATTCCTTCTCCACCTCGCTGTACTCCCCGATGAGCTGCTTGGCCACGCGGCCGTCCTGCGTGAGCACGAGCAGGCCCGTGGAGTCGATGTCGAGCCGGCCGGCGGGCGCGAGCTTGCGCACCACGCGCGACTCGAAGCGGCGATGGGTCGGGTCTTCGGCCCAGTGGTTGTCGGGCGTGACGAGCATCACGGCGGGCTCGTAGCCATCCTCGGCCTGCCCCGAAACGTAGCCGACGGGCTTGTTGATGAGGATGGTCACGCGGCGCATCTGCATCTCTTCGGCGACCGTGTTGAGTTCGATGCGCTGCTCCGGCGTGACCTTGGCGCCCAGCTCGGCCACGACCTCGCCGTCCACGCTGACCCAGCCGCGCTCGATGTAGTCGTCCGCCTCGCGGCGCGAACACAGGCCGAGTTCGGACATGCGCTTGG
>JAVHXQ010000075.1 GCA_031119555.1 Candidatus Dactylopiibacterium sp. | reverse complement strand
GCTCGGCCGGCACCGGCAGGGCGCTCGCGGCGGGCGCCCGGGGCAGCGGCCGGGGGGGCAGCAGTTGCGTCGCGAGTTCGGCGCGCGTGGCGCCGGACAGCACGGCGAGCGCGTTCAGATCGGCTTCCAGCGCGGCTTCGAATTCGGGCAGGCGCGCGCGCGCCGCTTGCAGCGCGCTCGTGGCCTGGAGCAGGTCCAGCGCGTTGACGAGGCCGGCGTCGTGGCGCCAGCGCACGATCTGCAGGGTCTCGGTCTGGCTTGCGACGTTCTCGCGCGCGATCGCGAGCCGCGTCTGGCGCGTGCGCCAGTCCAGATAGCGGCGCGCGACCTCGGCCGCGAGGCTCACGCGCACGTCGGCGAGGTCGGCCTCGGTGGCCTCCAGCGCGGCGCTTGCGGCCTCCACGCCACGGCGGCGCGCGCCGAACAGATCGAGTTCCCAGCTTGCGTCGAAGCCGACGCTGTAGGCATCGCTCGCCTCGCCGTCGCCCGCGCTTTCGCTGCGCCGCGCGCTGGCCCCGGCGTCCACCACGGGCAGCGCGGCCGCGCGTGCCGCTCCCAGATTCGCGCGCGATTCGCGCAGGCGGGCCTGTGCGCTGCGCAGATCGGGGCTGTGGCGCAGCGCGGCGTCGACCAGCGTGTCCAGCGTGGCGTCGTCGAAGCCGCGCCACCAGTCGCCGGGCACGCCGGGGGCGTTCGCGGCAGCTTCGCCGTGCCAGTGGGCCGGGGTGGCCGGCCGGGGGGCCTGGTAGTCCGGGCCGACGCTCACGCAGCCCGTGAGCAGGGCGAGGCAGGCGGCAAGGGACGTGAGGCGGGCAGCGGGCATGGGAGGCGAGATTAGCGGATTTCCGCGACGTGCGATGCGCGGGGGTGCGCGGGCGTTGCGATTGCGTCATTCGACGCCCGCGCGCGCGCCGCGTTCCCTCGTGAAAAGCCCCGCCGAAGCGGGGCTGGGCGGGGTGGCGGGCGCCTCAGCGGCGCACCGGGGCCTCGCGTCGCGGCTTGGCCTCGGCCAGGCGCGCGCGCTGCTCGGGCGTCAGGAGCTGCACGAAGCGGTTGCCTTGCTCGGCGCGCGCCATGAGCAGGGTGGCCTCCTTGGCGGCGATGTCGCGGCTCAGGGTTTCGGCGCGTTCGGGCGTGTAGTTGCCCGACAGCACGAGCTGGCGCAGGCCCGCGCGGGCTTCGCGCAGCGCCGTGCGCTCGTCGCGGTGGGCCTCGCGGCCGGTCTCGAAGAGCTTGCGCGCGGCTTCACGCTGGGCCTGGGTGAGTTCCAGCGCGCGCAGGGTGCGGGCATCGACGAAGCCGCCGTGCCGGCCCCGTTCGTGACGGGCGGCGTGGTGCGAGGGGTGCCCGGCGGGGGCGGAGGTCGTGGTGGCCGGGGCCGGCGTGGCCGGTGCCTGGGCGTGCGCGCCCAGCGGCAGGCCGAGGGCGATCGCGCTGGTCACGAGGAAGCGGCGGAGGTGGGGGGATGTGCGTGCCATGTGTGTCTCCATGAAGGGGTGTTGAGGGTGGAGGCAGTGTGCTGGCGGCCGCCGTAAAGGCCGGTCAGGTGGCCGTAAATTAAGGTTAAGGAGTTGTGAGCGGGCTTTGGGGCGGCAGGGGCGGGTCGTATCATGGCCGCATTTTCGGGACCGGATGGAACAAGTCATGGCCAGGGTGCTGCTCGTTGATGACGACACCGAACTGTGTGCGCTGCAGACCGAGTACCTGCGCACGGAGGGGTTCGATGTGGCCGCCGTGCACGATGGCGACCGGGGCGCGGAGCTTGCGCTGTCGGGCGAGTTCGGCATCGTGGTGCTCGACGTGATGATGCCGCGCGTGAATGGCATCGAGGCCCTGCGCCGCATCCGTGCGCAGAGCCGCGTGCCCGTCATCATGCTGACCGCGCGCGGCGACGACATCGACCGCGTGCTGGGCCTGGAGCTGGGGGCCGACGATTACGTGCCCAAGCCCTGCACGCCGCGCGAACTCGTCGCGCGCATCCGCGCCATCCTGCGGCGCGCGCAAGGGGTCGGCGGCCCGCGCGAGAGCGTGCCGCTGCAGGTGGGCGAACTGTGCGTGCGCCCCGAACAGCGGCGCGCCGAGTGGCACGGCGCACTGCTGGAACTCACCAGCACCGAGTTCAACCTGCTCGAAGTGCTGGCGCGCAACGCCGGCAATCCGGTCAGCAAGAACGAACTCTCCGAGAAGGCGCTGGGGCGGCCGCTGGCGCGTTACGACCGCAGCATCGACGTGCACGTGAGCAACCTGCGCGCCAAGCTCGGCGATCTGTCCGACGGCCGCTCGCCGATCCAGACCGTGCGCGGCATCGGCTACCAGTACATCGTGGCCTGAGGCGCGCGGCCATGGGGCGCCTGTTCTGGAAGATCTTCGCGGGCTTCTGGCTGACCTTGCTGCTGACCGTGATCGGCGTGTCGGCGGCGCTGATGATCCGCGAGGAAGCCCGTCGCAGCGAGGAAAGCGCGCTCGCCACGGGCCCGCGCAGCGCCTACGTGCTGCGCATGGTATGGACGGTGGCGCAGTTCGGCGGCGTGGAGGCGATGCGCGCCTATTTCGCGCAGTGGCCCATCCGCGACGGCGAGCCGCCGCTGGTGGTGGATGCCGGCGGGCACGACATCTTCGGCCGCGCCGTGCCGCCCGACGCGCTGGCCGCCGCGCGGGAGACCGCCGAGACCACCACGCTCAACGAGCGCCGTGGCCGCCGCGTGCGCACCTGGCAGGACGCCAGCGGCAGCGAATGGCTGATGTTCTTTCCGCAGGGCTCGCTGCAGGATCGGCGCCCCGGGCTGGACGACAACTTCATCGAAGGCCCCATCCTCATGGCGCTCGCCGCGTTGCTGGCGAGCCTGTTCGTGAGCGCGCTGCTCGCGCGCCACTTCTCGCGCCCCATCCATCGCTTGCAGGACGCCTTCCAGGCCGCTTCCGACGGCCAGCTCGACGTGCGCGTGAGCCCCGGCATGGACGGCCGGCGCGACGAGATCGGCGAACTCGGGCGCGAGTTCGACGGCATGGTGCACAAGCTCGGCCAGCTCGTCGGCACGCAGACGCGGCTCCTGCACGACGTATCGCACGAGCTGCGTTCGCCGCTTGCCCGTCTGCAGGTGGCCGTGGGTCTTGCGCGGCAGAATCCCGCCCAGCTCGAGACCGCGCTCTCGCGCATCGAGCACGAAGCCGAGCGGCTCGATGCGCTGGTGGGCGAAGTCCTCACGCTGGCGCGCCTGGAAGCGCAGACGCCGCAGCGCGCCGACGATTACGTGGACATCGTGGAACTGCTCGACACGGTGGTGGAAGACGCGCGCTTCGAGGCCGAAGGCAGCGGCCGCCGCGTGCATTTCTCGACCTCGCTGGAGGGCGAGCTGGTGATTCGCGCGCGTGGCGAACTGCTGCACCGGGCGTTCGACAACGTGGTGCGCAACGCGATGCGGCACACGCCCGTGGATGGCGTGGTGGAAGTCCGCCTCGCGCGCGACCCGCAGGGCCGCGGCCTGCACGTGAGCGTGCTGGATGCCGGCAGCGGCGTGCCGGAGGCCGCGCTGGAGACCATCTTCGAGCCCTTCCAGCGCGGTGAAGGCGTGGCCAGCGCGGGGTTCGGGCTGGGGCTCGCGATCGCGCGGCGGGCCATTGAGGCCCATGGCGGCCGGATGTGGGCGGCGAATCGCGAAAGCGGCGGGCTGGAGGTACATTTCAGTCTGCCCCTGCGCCAGCGCGGGTGAGCGCGGCGGGCGGAATTCCGCCGCCGGGGCGCGGTCCACATGGCAGGCCCCGGCAGGCGGGGCGGATCGGACCCATCGTGAGGAGAGCAGCATGGAAAACGTCGTCGTGATCGGCGCCAGCAACAACCCCGAGCGCTATTCCAACAAGGCCATGCGCATGCTCGCGCAATACGGCCATCGTGCGATTCCCGTGGCCCCGGCGGTCAGCGAGGTCGAGGGCCAGCCGGCGGTGGCGCGCGCCGAGGACGTGAGCGGGCCGGTCGACACCGTGACGCTCTACGTCGGCCCGGCGCGCCAGGCGCCGCTGCTGGAGGGCATCGTCGGCCTGCGGCCGCGCCGCGTGATCTTCAACCCCGGCACCGAGAACCCCGATGCCTACGCGCGGCTCGATGCTGCGGGCATTCCGTACCTCGAAGCCTGCACCCTGGTGCTGCTGCGCACCGGGCAGTTCTAGACAGCTGGCCTCTGCCGGCGTGGCCGCGCCGGGCGGGGTGGGGGTAGCCGGCCGCTACCCCGCGCCGCTGGCGGCGTAGCGGCCAGGTGTGGTGCCGAACTCGCGCCGGAACAGCGCGATGAAGGCGCTCACGTTGTCGTGACCCAGATCCAGCGCGATGGTCGTGACCGGCCGCCCCGCCGCCAGCCATTCCAGCGCCCGCAGCAGCCGTACGCGCTGGCGCCACGCTGTGAAGCTGAACCCGGTTTCGGCGACGAAGCGGCGGCTCAGCGTACGCGGTGCGACGTGAGCCCAGACTGCCCATTCCTCCAGGCGTCGCGTGTCGCCCGGCGTTTCGGAGAGTGCCCGCGCGATCCTCAGCAAGCGCGCATCACGCGGTAGCGGCAGGCCCAGACTGGCGTGCGGCAGCGTGCGGATCTCCTCCAGGATGACCTCGGCCAGGCAGGCCTGGGGCGCTTCCAGTACGCCCTCGGGCCATGTCGCCGCGCGTGCCACGGCCTCGCGCAACAGGCCGGATACGCTGAGTACGCAAGGCTGCCCGGGCAGGATGGCACAGGCCGGAGGCGCGACGTACACGCTCCAGCCGGCGAAGGGGCCGTGCGAGCGCACGCCGTGCGAAACGTCCGGCGGAACCCATACGGCATGGGTGGCGGGCACCACCCAGCGGAAGTGGTCCGCATCGACCGACAGCAGGCCGCGTTCGGCTCCGAGCAGCTGTCCGCGCGCATGCCGATGGGGCCGCGTGGCGCGCAGGTCGCCGGACTCGCGCGCGACGGCGAAGAGCAGGGGGGAATCCAGGGCGCGGGTACGTCCGGGTGAGGTCAGGGGGGCGCTCATGTGTGGCGTGGTTGCGGTATCGAATGGCTTTTATACCGGAGACCGGCCATCCGCAAGCGCCTAGAGTTTCGGCCATTCCAT
Organism: Candidatus Dactylopiibacterium sp.; assembly: GCA_031119555.1. Lineage (GTDB taxonomy): Bacteria > Pseudomonadota > Gammaproteobacteria > Burkholderiales > Rhodocyclaceae > Uliginosibacterium. The sequence goes on along the minus strand of JAVHXQ010000075.1, from coordinate 4,481 downwards.
TCCAGGAGAGCGCCATGCCCGACCACACCCCCACCCCCAGGATCCATTCCGCGTTGGACGAACTCCTCAACCAGCAGGAGCGCCCGTTGGAAGAAGTGCTCGACCGCCATTTCAGCCCCGCCTACCGGCAGCGCACGAACGGCTGCTGGGAAGACCGCGCGGGCTTCGCGCGTCACGCCCGCCGGCTCCGCGAACTCGTCGCCGTGTGCCGCATCGAGGTGCTGGATGCGTTGCATGACGGCAGCCACTACGCCGACCGTCATCGTGTTCACGTCCTCAAACGTGACGGGACGCGGGTTGTTCAGGAGGTCTATCTGTTCGCCGAGCTGGATGCGCAGGGACGCTTCGTGCGCGTCGAAGAAACCACCCTCATGCTCGAGGGCGCCGAGGCCGACCGTGAAATGGGCAGCGTGCAGTGAGGCGTGACTGCGGCAGGGGGGGCAGGGCGTCCGCCTCTGGCGTCGGCGCACGCGGGGCGCGGAACGCCGTCCGGAGGCCGCCTGCCGGGTCTTGTCGGGTGACGCAGATCAAGGGCGCGGCGCGCGGGCGCGCCCGATAATGCCCGCTCCCCGAACGAGGACTCCACCCATGAAACTGTGTATCCCGGTTGCCAGCGCCGAAGGCCTGGCCGCGCCCCTGCACGCCGATTTCGGCGCCGCCCGCTACCTGCTGATCGTCGACGGCGACGCCATTCACGCGGTCGACCGCGAACGCCCCGAAGAGATCAGCGAAGCCGTCGTGGGGGGCATCGAGGGCATCCTCTGCGGCGAGATCCACCCGCGCCTGCTGTTCGAGCTGCAGCACAACGGCATTCAGGTGTATGGCTGCGAGGCCGCTACGGCGGCCGATGCGCTGGCCCAGTTCCAGGCGGGCGAGCTTGAAGCCACGCCGCCTTTCAGCGTGCCGCCCGAGGCCGGGCACGCGCACGGCCAGGGCGGCTGCGGTTGCGGCGGGGGCGGCCACCACGCCCATGACCATGATGCCGAGCACGGCCACGGCCACGGCGGCGGTGGCTGTTGCGGCGGTGGGGGCGGCGGCTGCGGCTGCGGCGGACACTGAGGCGCTGGCGGGCGGGACGCGCGCCGTGGGCGCGCGCTTGCCCCGATTCGTGCCATGAGCGCTAAACTCCGCGGATTCCCGCGTGGAGTGAAGCGATGTCTGGCGTCCTGATCCGTCCTGCTGTCGTCTGTCTCTTCATGCTGAGCGCATGTGCCACGCTCAGCGAACCCGAGTGCGTGCACGGCGACTGGGAACAGATCGGCTATCGCGACGGGCAGAACGGCCGGCCGCTCGCGCGCATCGACGAGCATCGCGATGCCTGCCTGCGCTACGGTGTGAGTCCGGCGCTGCCGGCCTACTCGGCGGGGCGCGAGCGCGGCCTGAACTTCTACTGCACGCCCGCCAACGGGGTCGTCGTGGGGCGGCGTGGCGAGCACTACGCGGGCGTCTGCCCGGCGGCCAGCGAGGAACGTTTCCTGCGCGGGTACGAAGCCGGCCGCGCCGTGCATTACGCGCGCGAGCGCATGGATCACGTGGAGCGCGCGCGCCGCGACGCCGAGATGCGCATGGTCGAGGCTCCCACGCGCGAACAGGCCCAGTACTGGAACCTGCGCCTGCTGCGTCTGGACATGGAACGCGATTTCATCTGGATGGATCTGCGCCGCCTCGAAACCCGCGCGGCCGAGCACGGCCGCTACTGAACAACCCCGCCCCGGAGCCCCCTCATGACCCTGGAACGCAAGCCCATCCATCGCGGCGGCATCCGCTCGGCCGGCTACGATCGCGCCGCGCGCGTGCTGGAAATCGAGTTTTCCAGCGGCCGCATCGTGCAGCACACCCACGTGGGCGACGAGGTGGCCCAGCGCTTCCTCGCGAGCAGTTCGCCCTTCGGCTACTACCAGGACAAGATCGAGGAAGAGTATCCGACCCGTCGCTGAGGGCCGCGCCGTGCCGCCCGGGATTCTCGCCGCCATCGGCCCGCTCGCGAGCGCGCGGCTCGCGTTGCGCCCCTTCACCGGGGCCGATGCCCTCGCCCTGCATGCGATGACCGACGACCCTTCCATCACGGGCGCGGTGCATTTCCTGCCCACGCCTTTCGCGCCTCACGACGCGCTGGCGCTGATCGAGGGCGACGGCAGCGGGCGCGACTGCTTCTGGGGTGTCTGGAACCGTGAGAGCGGCCTGCTCGTGGGCACCTTCGGCACGCACCTGAAAGGCGCGGACGAGATCGAGATCGGCTACTGGTTCGCGCCCGGCGCGCGCGGCCGGGGTTACGCCCTCGAGGCGGGCCAGACGCTGATCGCGGCCCTGCGGGCGGCCTTGCCCGCGCGCGGCGTGATGGCCGAATGCCGCCCCGCCAATCAGGCTTCGTGGCGCCTGCTCGAAAAACTCGGCCTGCGCGCCGACGGCAGGGCCGGCGACCGCGCCGGGCGCCTGCGGCTCAGTCTCGCCGCCGGCGCCACGCCCGCGGGCATCGCCGCCACGCCCTGAGCGGCGTGCCGCCCGCGCGGCAGGCTTCAGTGCGCGGGTTCGGCGCCCGTGCGCGGCGGGTGCATGATCTCGGGCGCGATGCCGGGGCGCTCCGCGCCCACGTGCTGCATCACGCTGGGCAGGTTGTGCGCGATGCCCTTGTGGCAGTCGATGCAGGTCATGCCGTCGGCGAAGCCCTTCTGGTGCATGGCCGCGCCGCGCCGGTTCTGCTCGGCGTAGTCCATGAAATCGTAGTGATGGCAGTTGCGGCACTCCTGCGAGTTGTTGGCCTTCATGCGCCGCCATTCGTTCTGCGCGAGCCGCATGCGTTCGGCCTCGAACTTCTCCGGCGTGTCGATGCTGCCCACCAGCTTGCCCCACAGTTCCTTCGAGGCCTGCACCTTGCGGATGATCTTGGGCACCCATTCCTTGGGAACGTGACAGTCGGGGCAGGTGGCCCGCACGCCGGTGCGGTTGGAGTGGTGGATGGTGTTGCGGTACTCCTGATAGACGTTGTTCTCCATCTCGTGGCAGCCGATGCAGAAGGCCTCGCGGTTGGTCCATTCCATGGCGGTGTTGAAACCGCCCCAGAAGACGATGCCGGCCGCGAAGGCGACGAGCAGGCCGCCCAGGCCGATGAACCAGCGTTTCTTGAGCAGCGCGCGCAGACGGTCCTTGAGGGGCAGGCGGGGCGGGGTGTCGTGAGTGGTCATGAGGGGCTCCCGTCGTGCGTCAGCGCATGCCGGCGGCGGGCTTGAAGCTGTTGCCCACGAGTGGTTGCGCGTCGGTCTGCGGCACGTGGCATTGCGTGCAGAAGTAGCGCAGCGGCGATACGTTGGAAAGCTCGGTGCCGCCGCGCGTGCGGAAGTGCGTGATCGACACGCGCGGCGCGCCGCTGTCGGCCGTGCGGCTCCAGGCGTGGCAGTCGAGGCACTTGTTGAAATTCTTCGTGATGTTGTAGCCCTTGATGGTGTGCGGAATCAGGGGCGGTTGCTGCACGAAGTCGCGCGGCAGCGCGCGGGCGTCGCGTTCGTTGCGGAAGTTGTCGGAAGGCGCTTCGGGGCCGTCGATGTCCACGCCGCGCAGCGTCTGTACGCGGGCGGCGGTCGCGGCGCCGGGGCTGCTCTGGGCAAACGCGCCCGACATGAGCAGGCAGGCCATGAGCATCATCGTGAGTTTTTTCATTTCTCGCTCCTCCTTGACCGGCCGGTGAGCCGGAATACTTTCTGGTCGCAGACGTCGAGGCAGCGTGCGCAGCGGGTGCAGGCGCCATCGAGGATGTAAGGGTGGCCGGCCTCGCCCGCGCGGGGCTTGAGGGCGGGGCGGATGACCTGTGGCTCGGGGCATACCGCGAAACAGTCCATGCAGTCGTTGCAGGCTTCGCGCCTTGCGGCGCTCACGTGCACCAGGCCGCGCCGGCCCGTCCAGGCGTAGATCGCGCCCATGGGGCACAACCGGCCGCACCAGCCGCGCCCGGCGAGCAGCAGGTCGTAGAGGAACACGCCCGCCACGAGCAGCCAGCCCAGGCCGGCGCCGAAGATCAGGCCGCGCTGCAGCATCGAGACGGGGTTGAGCCATTCCCACACCTGCATGCCGGTGATCGCGGTGGCGACGAGCAGCGCGCCGGCCAGCCAGTAGCGCGTCGCGGCGTGCGGCGCGTGGCCGCCGCGCAGGCCGAGGCGCCGCCGCAGCCATGCGGCGCTGTCGGTCACGACGTTCATCGGACAGACCCAGGCGCAGAACACCCGGCCGCCGATGAGCGCGTAGAAGCCCGTCACGAGGGCGACGCCCAGCAGGGCGTCGGCCGCCGGACGGTGACCGCTCGCGAGGGTCTGCAGGAATGCGAAGGGGTCGGTGAGCGGCAGGAAGTCGAACAGCCGGCTGGCGGCGAGGTTGCCCTTGAGTATCCACACTCCCCACCACGGCCCGCTCAGGAAGGCGGCCAGCACGAGCGCCTGCGTGAGCCGGCGCGCGAGCAGCCAGCGCCAGGACGCGAGCGCGCGGCGCGGCGC
>JAVHXQ010000074.1 GCA_031119555.1 Candidatus Dactylopiibacterium sp. | reverse complement strand
CAAGGCGCTGGATGGTGGGCGCTGAGGGACTCGAACCCCCGACATCCTCCTTGTACTGGCGTTGCATGTCCAGCCCGGTGCGGTACATCGTGGCGATCACCTGATCGAGGCTGACCTTGTGCTCACCGTCTTCCAGCAAGGCCAGTTCGGCCACGTTGATGGCCTTCTCGGCGGCGATGCCGTTGCGCTCGATGCAGGGAATCTGCACCAGGCCGCCGACCGGATCGCAGGTGAGCCCCAGGTGATGCTCCATCGCGATCTCGGCCGCGTTCTCGATCTGCGCCAGGGTGCCGCCGCGCACCGCGCACAGCGCGCCCGCCGCCATCGAGCAGGCGACGCCGACCTCGCCCTGGCAGCCGACCTCGGCGCCGGAGATCGAGGCGTTCATCTTGTAGAGCATGCCGATCGCGCCCGCCGTGAGCAGGAAGTCGATCACGCCCTGCTCGTCCGCGCGCGCGTCGCCGTCGCGCCAGGACTGCAGCACGGCCGGCACCACGCCGGCCGCGCCATTCGTGGGCGCGGTCACGACGCGGCCGCCGGCGGCGTTCTCCTCGTTCACCGCCATCGCGTAGAGCATGGGCCACGGCTGCGCCTCGCGCTGCCCCGACGCCTGCCGCGCCGCGAGCTTGGCGAAAATGCCGGGCGCCCGCCGGCGCACGCCGTAGCCGCCCGCCAGCACGCCTTCATGGCGGCAGCCGGCCTCGATGCAGGCGCGCATGGCGCGGGCGATCCCGAGCAGACCCTCGCGCACCTCGGCCGCGGGGCGCAGCGCGCACTCGTTGGCCCAGACCAGCGCGGCGATGCTGCAGCCCTCGCGCCGGCAGTGGGCGAGCAGCGCGGCGGCGCTGTCGAAGGGATAGGGCACGGCGGGCGCGGCGGGCGCGGGCCGGCCGAACTCGGCGGCCGTGACGACGAAGCCGCCGCCGATGGAAAAGTAGGTCTCCCCCGCGAGCTGCCGGCCCCGGGCGTCGTGCGCCGCGCAGCGCATGCCGTTGGGATGCTGGGGGAGGAAGTGTTCGCGGTGCAGGCGCACGTCGCGCGCGAAATCGAAGCCCACTTCGTGCGCGCCGCCCAGACGCAAGGCCGCGCCTTGCCGCAACGCGCCGGCACGCGGGGCGATGGCGGCGGGGTCGCAATGCCGGGGCTGCCACCCTTCGAGGCCGCAGAGCACCGCGTCGAGCGTGCCGTGGCCGTGCCCGGTCAGCGCCAGCGCGCCGTACAGATCCACGCTCACGCGCGCCACCTCAGGCGCGCCGGCCTCCGCCGCGAAGCGCGCGGCGGCCACCATCGGCCCGACCGTGTGCGAGCTGGACGGGCCGATGCCGATCTTGAACATCTCGAAAACGCTGAGCATGGTCTGTCTCCGTCTCCATGAGCTTGTGCTCGTGCGTGAGACGCGCTGCGCGCGCGAAGCCGCGGTCGTGCGGCGGCCTGGCCGGATTCTGCGCCCTGCCCGCGTGCGCGTGGAGCGCCGCCGCCACCAGTCCTGCCCGCCCCGCAGCGCCGGCCCCGTCCCGCGAAACGCCCGTCGCGCGGGGACCGTCTCAGCGCTGATCCACGCGCGCCCCCAGCCTGAGCACCGCCGCGATGTTGCGGGCCGCGAGCCGCAGGTTGTCGCGCGCTTCGGCAAAGGCTTCCTCGACCGTGCAGGCGCGGTGCAGCACGCTGAACACGGCCTCGATGCCGTGCGCGTGCACCACGCCCACGTCCTGCGTGAGCGCGCCGGCGATGCCGATCACGGGCTTGCCGTGCCGGCGGGCCACGCGCGTCACGCCGATCGGCGTCTTGCCGTGAATGGTCTGGCTGTCGATGCGACCTTCGCCCGTGATGACCAGATCGGCGTCGCGCACGAGGGCATCGAGGCCCACCGCGTCCATGACGATCTCGACGCCGGGACGCAGGCGGGCGCCGAAGAAGGCCAGCATGCCGGCCCCCATGCCGCCGGCCGCGCCCGCGCCGGGCACGGCATCGACCGCCACGCCCAGGTCGCGCGCGACGAGACGCGCGAAATGCGCCAGCGCGGCGTCGAGTTCCTCCACGATGGCGGGCGTCGCACCTTTCTGCGGGCCGAAGATCGCCGAGGCGCCGCGCGGCCCCGTGAGCGGGTTGTCCACGTCGCACGCCACTTCGATGTGACAGTCGGCCAGGCGCGCATCCAGACCGCTTGCGTCGATGCGCGCCAGGCGTGCCAGCGCCGCGCCGCCGGGGCCCAGATCGTGCCCTTCGGCGTCGAGCAGGCGCACCCCGAGCGCCTGCAGCATGCCGGCGCCGGCGTCGTTGGTGGCGCTGCCGCCAATGCCCAGGATGAAGCGCTGCGCGCCCGCGTCGAGGGCGGCGGCGATGAGTTCGCCGGTTCCGCGCGAGGTGGTGATGCGCGGATCGCGCTGCGCCTTGGGCACCAGCATCAGGCCGCTCGCGGCGGCCATCTCGATGATGGCGGTGGCGCCGTCGCCGGACAGACCGTAGAAAGCCTCGACGGGCGCGCCCAGCGGGCCCGTGACGCTCAGGTGGCGCTTGCCGCCGCCCGACCACGCCACGAGCGAATCGACGGTGCCTTCCCCGCCGTCGGCCACCGGCACCTTCACGTATTCGGCCTGCGGAAACACTTCGCGCAAGCCGGCTTCGATGGCTTCGGCCACTTCCAGCGCGCTGAGGCTTTCCTTGTACGAATCGGGGGCAATGACGATCTTCATGCTGACTCTCCTCAATAGAACCGGAATACGCCGTGGATCAGCGTGGAAATGCAGGCCCCCACCGACCGCCGTTTCGCAGGGAACGAACTTCAATCGCCCGGCGAGCGGCATGTCGTGACGGCCGCGGCCGCTTCGATCAGCACGCCCGCCAGCACGCCGGCGGTCAGGCTGCGCGGCACGGCCGGAACGATGCCTCCGCGCGCCGCCCGTCATGCGTGCCACGGTGGCGGCGAGATCCACCCCGGCGGCATCTGCCCGAGGATCAGGCCGATGGCCACGACCCGCGCCGCCACGGTGCGACGGGGACAGCTTACGTACAAGTGACGCCGATGTATTTGTGAACGAACCCGAATGACAACCGGGAGTCCGGCGCCATTCCTGTAGAAGTTCACATATCCGCGCGATGCTCCGGCGCTCCGTCCTGCAACTGGCAGGCGACGTAGAGGCGCAGACGGTCTTCCAGGCGCGCCAGCACGAGGCCGCTCGCCTCGGCGATGCGCGCGAGGCGGTAATCGAGCGTGTTGCGGTGGATGTGCAGCGCCTTGGCGGTGGCCGCGCCCTGCATGTCGTGCGCGAGCCAGGCTTGCAGCGTGCGCCGCAGCAGGCCGTTGGCGTCCTGCGTGGCGAGCCGCGCGAGCGGGCGGCGCAGCTCTTCGGCGCGCCAGCCGCTGCGCAGATCGTCGAGCAGCACGGGCAGCACGAGGTCTTCGTAGAAGAACGCCTGACCGGTGGGCTGACGCTGCCGGCCCACGCGCAGCGCGGTGCGCGCCGTGTAGTACGAACGCGCGAGCCCGCCGGGGCCGTCGAAGTAATTGCCCAGCGCCATGCGCACCCCGACCCGGGTCGTGTCCTGCATGCGCGCAAGCAGACGCTCGATGCGCGCGCGGTGCTCGGCGGCATTCCAGCCGCGCGGGCCGACGACCACGGGCTTGAGCACCACGATCTCCGACAGGGAAACCGCCGCGAACAGGTTGCCGCGCTCGGGGCGCGCGAGCAGATCCTGCAAGCGCTGCAATTCGTCGAGCGCGGCGTCCACGCCCAGCGCCGCGCCGTCGATCTCGATCACCGCCGCCACGCGCGGCGCGGCCAGATCGATGCCGAGCCGGCGCGCCCAGTCCGTCAGCGCGGCCGGCGGCGTCTCGCTCGCCACCAGCCCCTGCACGAGTTCCTCGCGCAGGCGCGCATCGCGCCGCAGCAGGTTCGCCAGGCGGGCCTGTTCGAGCATCATCTCGGCCGCCATGCGCACCAGCTCGCCGCGTGTCCGCAGATGCTCGGGCTCCCCCGTGAGGCCCACCACGCCGACCACTTCGCCATCGCAGCGCAGCGGCAGGTTGATGCCGGGACGCGCCCCATGCAGGCGGTCGCTCGCGGGGGCGTCCAGCGTGACCACGCGCCCCTGCATCAACGCCAGCAGCGCGCCCTCGTGCAGGTCGCCCAGGCGTGCGTCCTCGCCGCTGGCGACGATGACGCCGCGCGCATCCATCACGTTGACGTTGTCCTGCACGATCTGCATCGTGCGCCGCACGATCTCGCCCGCCACCTGCGCGTCGAGCCGGAATCCACTCTCGTTCATGCCCTTCTCCCCGGAGAGCGTGCAGTTTATGCGCTGCGTGGACGCATGACTGCGGCACAATGGCAGGCTGTCGCGTTCTGCCCACCGGCCCTCCTGCCCATGATCCATGTCCTGCTCGCCGCTGCCTGCAGCGTGCTCGTCTTCGTGTTGCTCAAGCTCGCCCGCGCGCGCGGTGTCGACGTCGCCCAGGCCGTCACCTGGAATTACCTTGCCGCCTCCGTGCTCTGCGCGCTGCTGCTGCGCCCGCCGATGGCCAGCCTGCAGCACCCGGACGCGCCGTGGGGCCCGCTGCTCGCGCTCGGCGTGCTGCTGCCCTCGCTCTTCATCGTGATGGCCTTCGCGGTGCGCGAAGCAGGCATCGTGCGCACCGACATCGCGCAGCGGCTCTCACTGCTGCTCTCGCTCGCGGCGGCCTTCGTGTTCTTCGGCGAGCAGCCGGGGCCGGTCAAGCTCGCGGGCCTCGCGCTCGGCCTCGTGGCGGTGCTGTGCATCCTGCTGCGCCCGGTCGGCGCCACGCCGCTGCACCCGCGCGCGCTGCCCGCGCTGCTCACGGTATGGGCCGGACTCGCGGTGGTGGACGTGATGCTCAAGAAGATCGCCGCCGCCGGCACCCCCTCGGGGGCATCGCTGCAGGTGAGCTTCGTGATCGCGCTGCTGTGCATGCTGCTGTGGCAGGGCTCGCGGGCGCTGCGCGGCCAGACGCGCTTCACGCTGCGCAACTTCGGCGCGGGCCTGCTGCTGGGGGCCCTCAATTTCGGCAACATCCTGTTCTACGTGATGGCGCACAAGGCGCTGCCGAGCCAGCCCGCGGTGGTGTTCGCGAGCATGAACATCGGCGTGGTGGTGCTGGGCACGCTGGTGGGCGCCTTCGGCTTCGGCGAACGCCTGAGCCGCCTCAACTGGCTGGGCATCGCGCTCGCGGTGGTGGCGATCGCGCTCATCACGCTCGCGCCGCTGATCACGCTGAGGCTGGCGCCGCTCTTCTGAACCGCGGCCACCGGGGGGCGGAACGGGGCGACTTGATCCTCGTCAGGAAGGCTGGCGCGGGAGAAAAACCGATCTTGTGCGAGAAGGCGCCTGAACTATGCTTCACAGCACCATGCCGTTCCGGAGCCCTCCCATGAAGCAACCCCCGATGTTCCTGCTGCTGCTCCTTGCCACGGCGCTGTCCGCGCCCCCGGCCTCGGGCGGCGCCCGCGAACAGGCCGCCGAGGAGCCCGGCAAGCGCAAGCCCGCCCGCCACGAAGCGGGCCGCGACCCGGCACCGCCCGGTGACCTGCGCCACGTGGCCTGAGGCCATGCCGCCGGCTGCACCACCGCGTCGCCCTTGGGCTAAGATGCGGGCCATCACGAACGCGCCCCCGCCCGCGCGACCCGGCTGACCGGGCACGACTCGCGGGCAGGCGCGTGGAATCCGTCCCGCCCGCCCCCATGAGTCTCGCCTCCCATCAACTCGAACTGCTCGCGCCGGCCCGCACCGCGGAGATCGGCCGCGAGGCCATCCTGCACGGCGCGGACGCCGTCTATATCGGCGGCCCGTCCTTCGGCGCGCGGGCCTCGGCCGACAACGCCGTGGCCGACATCGCGTCGCTGTGCGATTTCGCGCACCGCTTCGGCGCCCGCATCTTCGTCACGCTCAACACCATCCTGCACGACGCCGAGCTCGAACCCGCGCGCCGCCTCGTGCACGCGCTCCACGACGCCGGCGCCGACGCCCTCATCGTGCAGGACATGGGCCTGCTCGAGCTCGACCTGCCGCCGATCGCGCTGCATGCCTCCACCCAATGCGACATCCGCAGCCCCGAGAAGGCCCGCTTCCTCGCCGACGCGGGCTTCTCGCAACTGGTGCTGGCGCGCGAGCTCACGCTGGGCGAGATCGCGGCGGTGCGCGCCGCCGTAGACCCGGCCGTGCCGCTCGAATTCTTCATTCACGGCGCCCTGTGCGTGGCCTTTTCCGGCCAGTGCTACATCAGCCACGCCCATACCGGCCGCAGCGCCAACCGGGGCGACTGCTCGCAAGCCTGCCGCCTGCCCTACACGCTGCACGACAGGCAGGGCCGCGTGGTGGCCTTCGAGAAGCACCTGCTGTCGATGAAGGACAACGACCAGAGCGCCAACCTCGAAGCGCTCGTGGACGCCGGCGTGCGCAGCTTCAAGATCGAGGGCCGCTACAAGGACATGCGCTACGTGAAGAACATCACCGCGCATTACCGCCAGCTGCTCGACGCCCTTCTGGAGCGCCGCCCGGAGTTCGCCGTCGCCTCCGACGGCCGCAGCACGCACGCGTTCACGCCCGAACCCGACAAGACCTTCAACCGCAGCAGCACCGACTACTTCGTGCAGGGCCGCCAGGCCGACATCGGCGCCTTCGACGCGCCCACGCACGTGGGCCTGCCGCTGGGCGAAGTCACGCGCGTCACGGCGGACGCCTTCGAACTGCAGAGCGAGGCGCCGCTGGCCAATGGCGACGGCCTCACCTGGATGCACAAGCGCAGCGTGCAGGGCGTGCAGGCCGACACCGTGGAATCGCTGGGGGGCGGGCGCTGGCGCGTGCGCCCCAACCAGAAGCCGGCCGAGCTGCCGGGGCTGGCCGTGGGCACGCGCCTCTCGCGCAACCGCGACCATGCCTGGGAACAGGCGCTGCTGCGCAAATCCGCCGAACGCCGCATCGCGCTCGACATGTGCCTGCGCGAAACGCCCGCCGGCTTCGCGCTGGAACTCACGGACGAGCGCGGCATCGGCGCGCGCGCCGAACTCGCCTGCGAAAAGCAGCCCGCGCAGAACGCGCAGCGCGCCGAGGCCAGCCTGCGCGAACAGCTCGGGCGCCTGGGCAACACGATCTTCACGCTGCGCGCGCTCGCCATCGAATGGCAGACGCCGTGGTTCCTGCCCGCCTCGGCGCTCAACGGCCTGCGCCGCGACGCGATCGCCGCGCTGGAGGCCGCACGCCTCGCGGCCTGGCAGCGGCCCCCGCGCCGCGCGCCCCTGGCGCCGCCCGCGCAATACCCCGAAACCTCACTGAGCTACCTCGCCAACGTCTATAACGCCGCCGCGCGCGCTTTTTACGCGCGCCACGGCGTCTCGCTGATCGACGCCGCCTACGAGGCGCACGCCACGCCCGGCGAGGCCAGCCTCATGATCACCAAGCACTGCCTGCGCTTTGCCTTCAACCTGTGCCCCAAGCAGGCCAAGGGCGTCACCGGCGTGCAGGGCCAGATACGCGCCGAGCCCATGACGCTGGTCAGCGGCAAGGAAACCCTGACCCTGCGCTTCGACTGCCGGCCTTGCGAAATGCACGTCATCGGCAGCATGAAAGCGCATATCCTCAAGACCCCGCCGCCCGGCAGCGCCCCCCTTCATTTCCATCCGACGAAACCCGCGCCCTGATTCGCGCACGCGCCCCCGGCGCCCGCGCGCAGCCCATCGGCAGACGCTCAAGGTCATTGCATGAAACCCATCCCCAACGTCGTCAGCATCGCCGGCGTCGACCCCTCCGGCGGCGCCGGCGTCCTGGCCGACCTCAAGGCCTTCTCCGCGCTCGGCGCCTACGGCTGCGGCGTGATCGCCGCGCTCACCGCGCAGAACACCCGGGCCGTGACCGGCGTGCATGTGCCGCCCGTCGACTTCCTGCGGCTGCAGATCGACACCCTGTTCGCCGACGTGAAGATCCACGCCGTGAAGATCGGCATGCTGGGCTCGGCCCAGACCGTCGCGGCCGTGGCCGAACGCCTCGCGCACTGGCAGGCGCCGTGCGTGGTGTGCGACCCGGTGATGGTGGCCAAGAGCGGCGATCACCTGCTCGCGCGCGACGCCATCGGCATGCTGCGCGATGCCTTGCTGGCGCAGACCTACGTGCTCACGCCCAACCTGCCCGAAGCCGGCGTGCTGCTGGAGTCACGCGCGCCCGAGACCGTCAAGGAGATGTACCGCGCCGCCGAACGCCTGCGCGAGCTGCTGCCGCTCGCCTCCGAGCGCTGGGTGCTGCTCAAGGGCGGCCACCTGCCGGGTTCCGAAGTCGTGGACCTGCTCTTCGACGGCGACCGCATGATCGAACTCGCCGCGCCGCGCATCGAAACCAAGAACACGCACGGCACGGGCTGCTCGCTCTCGTCGGCAATCGCCGCGCTGCTGCCGCAGGCGGGAGAGTTCCGGCGTGCCGAACAGGCCGTGCGGGTGGCGCGCGACTGGCTGCGCGGCGCCATCGCGCAGTCGGGCCAGCTCCAGGTGGGCGCGGGCCACGGCCCCGTGCATCACTTCCACGCGCTGTGGAAATGAGGCGCGGCGCTCACCGGCGCCCTGCGGTTCGCCCGGCGGGGCCGGCAACATGACGGCCGCCGCCGGATCGGGCAACGCGCCCGCACACGCCGCGCCGGGCGCGCCGCGCATCCTCTTCGAGCACCCGGATTTCATCCTCGCCCTCAAGCCGGCCGGCATGAACTTCCACAGCGAGGGCGACGAGCCCGGTTTCGTCGTGCGCGTGAAAGCCCTGCTCGACGAGCCCGGCCTGCATCCGGTGCATCGCCTCGACCGCATCACCTCGGGGCTCGTGCTGCTCGCGCGGCACGCCGACGCCGCGCGCGAGTTCGGCCGCATGTTCGAGGCGCGCGAAATCCGCAAGTGCTACCTCGCGCTGTCCGACCAGCGCCCGAGCAAGAAGCAGGGCTGGGTGCGCGGGGCGATGCTCAAGGCGCGCGGCGGCAGCTGGCGTCTGGCGCGCGAGGGCGAATCCGACTGCGCCACGCAGTTCTTCTGCTTTTCCGCCGGGGACGGGCTGCGCCTCTTCCTGCTGCGCCCGCTCACGGGCCGCACCCATCAGCTGCGGGTGGCGCTCAAGAGCCTCAGCGCGCCCATCCTGGGCGACGCACGCTACGGCGGCAGCCCCGCCGACCGTGGCTACCTGCACGCCTACGCGCTGCGCTTCACGTGGAAGGACTGCTGTTTCGATTTCCTGGAGCTGCCCGAGGAAGGCGAGCTCTTCGCACGCACGCGCGACCAGCTCACGGGCAAGCCGTGGTCGCTGCCCTGGCCAGGCACCGACTGACGCAGGCACCAGCACACGCGCGCGGCCGCACGCACGCCGGGCCGGCCAGATGCCCGCCTGCAGTGGCGACCCCGCCGCGCAAGGCCCGGGGCCGGCAGGCGTCCCACGGCACGCGGGCACGCGCGCCGCGGGCTGCGGCGATCAGTCGTTGATGCCCTGGCTGGCGAGGTATTCCTCGTAGGTGCCCCGGTAATCGACGATCTGGCCGTCGGCCTTGATCTCGATGATGCGCGTGGCGACCGAGGACACGAACTCGCGGTCGTGCGACACGAAGAACAGCGTGCCGTTGAAATCCATGAGGCCGGCGTTGAGCGACTCGATGGATTCCATGTCCATGTGGTTGGTCGGCTCGTCCATCAGCAGCACGTTCTTGCGCTGGA
>JAVHXQ010000039.1 GCA_031119555.1 Candidatus Dactylopiibacterium sp. | reverse complement strand
CCCCGACGTGCGTGCCGCCGAGCGCCGCCTCGCCGCCGCCAGCGCCAACGTGGGCGTGGCCACCGCCGCGCTCTACCCGGCGCTACGCCTGTCCGGCAACGTGGGCTTCAGCGCCGACGCCATCGACACCCTGCTGCGCCCGGCCGCCGCCACCAGCAGCCTGCTCGCCGGGCTGACCGCGCCGGTCTTCGACGGCGGTCGCCTGCGCCGCGCGCTGGAGATCCGCGACGCCCAGCAGGAGCAGGCGCTGATCGCTTACGAGCGCAGCGTCGCGCAGGCGCTGGCCGACGTGGAGACCGCGCTGAGCGCGCTGGCGCGCAACGGCGAACGCCTCCAGACCCTCACCGCCGCCGCCGCGAGCGCCGGCGAGGCGGCCACGCTCGCGCGCCAGCGCTATGCCGCCGGCCTCATCGACTACACCACGCTGCAGGACACCTTGCGCGCCGCGCTTTCGACCGACGACACGCGCGCCAGCGCGAGCGGCGAGCGCCTGGCCGCGACGGTCCAGCTCTACAAGGCCCTCGGCGGCGGCACGCCGCCCGTGGCCGCCCGGGAACCCGACGCCCCATGACCTCCTCCACGCCCCGCCTGCGCGAACTGCTCGCCCAGCACCGCCCCGGCCCGCGCCGCCGGGCACTCACCGCCGCCCTCGCCGTGCTCGCGCTCGGCGTGCTCGGCGCCGGCGCCTACGTGTGGTATCGCGCCAGCCGCGACCCGGGTCCGCAGTTCGTGACCGCCCCCGTGAGCCGGGGCGACATCACGGTGCTGGTGACCGCGACCGGCACGCTGCAACCGATCAACACCGTCGACATCGGCTCCGAGATCTCCGGCACGGTCGCCGAGGTGGCGGCCGATTTCAACGACAAGGTCAAGAAGGGGCAACTGCTCGCGCGGCTCGACACGACCAAGCTCGCCACCGCGCTGGAGCGTTCGCGCGCCTCGCTGGCGGCCAACCAGGCGCGCGTGCTGCAGGCGCGCGCCAGCCTGATCGAGGCGCGTCAGTCGCTCGCCCGCTTCGAGGAAGTCGCGCGCCTGTCGGGCGGCAAGGTGCCTTCCGCGACGGAACTGGACACCGCGCGCGCGCGCCTCGCCCGCGCCGAGGCCGACCTTTCCAGCGCGGAAGCCGCCGTGGCCGATTCGCAGGGCGCCGTGAAGCAGGGCGAGACCGATCTTTCCAAGGCCACGATCCGCTCGCCCACCGACGGCATCGTGCTCAAGCGCACCGTGCAGGTGGGGCAGACGGTGGCGGCCTCGCTGCAGGCGCCGGTGCTCTTCTCGGTGGCCGGGGACCTCGCCGAGATGGAACTCATCGTCGCGGTCTCGGAAGCCGACGTGGGGCAGGTCGCCGAAGGCATGGGCGCGAGCTTCACGGTGGATGCCTACCCCGACAAGAACTTCCCCGCGCGGATCAGCCAGGTGCGCTACGGCTCGACCAACGTAGATAACGTCGTGAGCTACCAGACCGTGCTGCTCGTGAAGAACGCCGACCTCCACCTGCGCCCCGGCATGACGGCCACGGCCGACATCAAGGTGGCCGAGCACCGCGACGTGCTGCTGGTGCCCAATGCCGCGCTGCGCTTCAAGCCGCCCGAGGCGCCGCCGCCGGCGGGCGGCCTGCGCGACATGCTGATCCCGCGCGAGCAGAGCCGGCCCAAGCCGCAGACCGGGCGGCGGCCGCATCCGCAGGTATGGGTGCGGGGCGCCGATGGCGCGCTGCAGGCCGTGGAAGTCCGCACCGTGCTCACCGACGGGCGCAACACCGAGATCCGCAGCAAGTCGCTCAAGGCCGGCGACGAGGTGGTGGTGGACATGAGCGAGCGCGCGAAGTGAGGTCGGCGTGAGCACGCCGCTGATCAGCCTGCGCGGGGTCACCAAGACCTACGGCAGCGGGCAGGCCGCCTTCCAGGCGCTGCGCGGCGTGAGCTTCGACATCGCGGCCGGCGAGTTCGTGGCGGTCATGGGGCCGTCGGGCTCGGGCAAATCCACGGTCATGAACATCCTCGGCTGCCTGGACGTGCCGAGCTCGGGCGAGTACGTCTTCGAGGGCGAACAGGTCGAGCGGCTCGACCGCACCCAGCGTGCGCTGCTGCGCCGGCATTGCCTGGGGTTCGTCTTCCAGGGGTTCAACCTGCTCGCGCGCACCACCGCGCTCGAAAACGTCGAACTGCCGCTGCTCTACCGTGGCCTGCCGCTGGCCGAACGCCACGCCCAGGCGCGCGCCGCGCTCGCGCTGGTCGGCCTCACGGGATGGGAGCATCACACGCCGGCCGAGTTGTCGGGCGGCCAGCAGCAGCGCGTGGCGATTGCGCGCGCGATCGTCACGCAGCCCACCCTGCTGCTCGCCGACGAGCCCACGGGCAACCTCGATTCGGAGCGCAGCGTGGAGATCATGCAGCTGCTCACCGACCTCAACCGCGCCCACGGCATCACGGTGCTCATGGTGACCCACGAACCCGACATGGCGGCCTGGGCGAGCCGCACGCTGCGCTTCGCGGACGGCCTGGTGAGCCACGACTCGGCGCGCGAGGCGGCCCCGTAATGTTCTGGAACGCCCTCCTCCTGGCCCTGCGCGAGATCCGCCGCAACCTGCTGCGCGCCTCGCTCACGGTGCTGGGCATCGTGATCGGCGTGGCCGCCGTCATCACCATGGTCACGCTGGGCAACGGCGCCACCGCGCTGATCACGGCCCAGGTCGCGAGCCTGGGGTCCAACATCGTGATCGTGCGGCCCGGCCAGCGCATGTCGCCGGGCCAGCCGGCGGGCTGGGCGCCGGCCTTCAAGGAAGAGGATGCCGACGCGATCCTCGACAACGTGCTCGCGGTGCGCGAGGTGGCGGCCAGCGCGCAGCGCGGCTCCACGGTGTCGTACATGACCGAGAGCACCTTCACGCCGGTGATCGGCACGCTGCCCAACTACCTCGACGTGGGGAGCTGGAAGCTCGCCGAGGGACGCTTCTTCCACGAGGGCGAGCAGCGCGCCGGGCGCGCGGTCTGCGTGCTGGGCGAATCGGTGCGCGCGGCGCTGTTCGCGCGCGGCAGCCCGCTCGGCGAGAAGGTGCGCTTCCGTGGCGTGGCCTGCGAGGTCATCGGCGTGCTGGCGCCCAAGGGGCAGTCCGCGCTGGGGCAGGATCAGGACGACATGCTGCTGATGCCGCTCAAGTCCTACCAGCGCCGCGTGGCGGGCCGGCGCAGCCGGCAGGACGTGGGCACCCTGCTGCTCGCGGTGCGCGAAGGCCAGAGCACCGAGCGCGTGGTGCGCGAGGTGGCCGACCTGATGCGCGAACGGCGCGGCATCGCCCCCAACGAAGCCGACAACTTCTCGGTCTTCGACACGCGCCAGATCTCCGACGCGCTGTCGTCCACCACGCGCGTGCTGACCACGCTGCTGGGCGCGGTGGCCGCCGTGAGCCTGCTCGTGGGCGGCATCGGCATCATGAACATCATGCTGGTGTCGGTGACCGAACGCACACGCGAAATCGGCACGCGGCTCGCCATCGGCGCGCTAGAGCGCGAGGTGCTCATGCAGTTCCTGGTCGAGGCCGTCGCGCTGTCGTCCTTCGGCGGGCTGCTGGGCATCGCGCTCGCGCTGGTGGCCTCCTTCGCGCTCACGAACCTGCTGCACCTGCCCTTCGTGCTCGATCTCCAGATCATGCTGCTGGCCTTCCTCGTGTCGGCCGGCATCGGCGTGCTCTTCGGCTTCGTGCCCGCGCGCCGCGCCGCCCGCCTCGACCCCATCGAAGCGCTGCGGCACGAGTGAGGCCGGCGCCGCGCAGGCGCGCCTTCGCCGGCCCCGGCCAACCGTGTCAGGGCGGCGCGACGGCCTCGCCCGGCGTGGGTGGCGGCAGCGGCAGACCGGCACGGATGCGCTGCGAGAAATCCGCCGCGCCGTCGGCCGCGATCGCACGCGCCGTGATGTCGGCGCGCGATTGCAGTTCGGCCAGCGGCAGGGTCGTGTTGATGACCCCCTCCTCGCGCATGAGCGCGGGCAGCGAGCGGTTGGCGTAGATGCGCCAGTCGAGACGGCGCGACTCGCCCAGCACATGCCGCGCCAGGCGCAGGATGCCCGTGGTGCAGTTGGTGCTCAGGGCGTTGTACCAGCGCGGCGTGTGCGCGAGCGCATTGATGTCCTCGACGTAGGCTTCCAGCAGGCGCCGTGCCGCGCCCGGGCGGCCGCCCAGCGCGTAGAGCGAGACGCGCTCGCCGCGATGCGCGGCCCGCACGCCGATGAGGTCGCGCTCGTCGCCCACGACGTAGATGAGTTCATAGGCGCGGAAGAATCCGGCCAGGGCGGAGTAGGTTTCGCCCTTCTCCTTGCGCGTCTCGATCGAGATCGCGAGCGGCGGCCCCTCGGCGAAGCGCCACGAGAGGATGGTATGCACCACGCCCGGCGCGCCCCAGTCGGAGAGGAAGATGTCGAGCCCCGTGATGCGGGCCGGATCGTAGCGGCGCGTCTCCCAGCGCGGCACGGGGTCGCTGTCGTCGGGACCACGGTAGCGGAAGTCGCGTACCTGGCTGAACACGAGCAGGTCGCCCTCGCGTTCGACGCGCGGCACGCGGGAGACGTCCTCCAGCCAGTCGCGCTGCTGCGCGGGCGCGAGTCGCCACCAGCCCGCCAGCCCCAGCGCCACGAGCAGCGCGGCGAGCGCCGCGCCGCGACGGTGGCCGCGCATGGCGCAGCCCGCGAGGGCGCACGCGAAGGCCGCGGCGGCGAGCGCGCCGGCATGGAAATACAGCACGCCCGCCACGAAAAGGCCGGGCAGCCAGAGCAGGAGCCACGCCAGGCGGCGCGGCAGGGAAGACTCATGCGTGACCATGCGCGCCATGATCGGCCCGCGCGGCGCCGCGCTCAAGCGGCCGCAGGGGCCGTCCTCAGCACAGCGCGGCGCCCACCGTGAGCGCGAGGCCGCCCAGCGCGGTCTCCTTGTAAGGGAGTTCTACACCCTTAAAAATCAAAGAGTTGCCGAAGTTGCCGACCTCCCGCCGCCAACCACTCGCACAAAGGAAGGCGCAGTGTAGCACAGTGTCACCTAGCCAGTCGGCGGAAACGCCCAAGAATGGGGCGCTGAAGATGGCCTGTTGCGCCCGGGTCACAGCGGCTTTTCGCCTCTCTTCAGCCGCCGCATTCGCGACGCGTCGCGCGGGAAAAATCACACCCGCCGTTAGATGTCAAACCCTACGCACCCTTTAATGCCCAGCAGCCCCACGAGCCGATGTCTACCCCTGTAGGGTTTTGATCAGATTCGTCGTGATGCGAGCCTTTCGTTCGCGGGCACGACAAGGTGCATTTTCGGAAACCCCGATCATTGACCTCTTTCTTGTCCGCTTGGGTACTCACATCGCTGCCCATCGCAGATGGCAAAGGGCGGCCTGGGCCGAAAGGACATGCAAGATGACGGACTTCTTTCTCGCGGTCACCTATATGGCGACGAAGGCGCCCCCGTGGAGGGTGGCCGTGACAGTCTTCACCATATTTGGCGCGATCCTTCTCTGAAAGTCGCCTGAACTGATCACGGCGCTCCGCGACCTGTAAAAGCCCATGGCTTTGCATCGCACCGTGCATGCCAGTCTAGCTCCATGACTTCACGAGGGGGCGACCATGAACCGAACAAGGTTTGCCTACGACTCAAGACCGCGAGCCCCCCTTGCACACTCGCGATGAAAGTTATCCACAGAAACGGGCGGGGATTCACCGTTTACGATCAGCTACACTGGGCGCAGCAGGATAAGCGAAGCCTAAAAACACCATATCTAGTTAAGCTGTGTACTTTATCGACTATATGTAGTAGCTTGCTTGCGCAATCACCTAAAGATAGGGGGAACCATGCCCAGAATAAACGACGAGCCCGGCAGCCGATAAGTCGTCCTGCACTGCCGGGTCGGGAAAAACAAAACGGCTCATAACTCGAAGGGTGCCTAGGAAACACACCGAGTCATGAACCGCGCAGGATGCCGCCGGAGAACCGGCGAACTAATAATTTATATTTTTGCCTACAAGGCAGAAAGGCATTCTTATGAGTACGACTAATCTTCCCGTCGATGACGGCGGTTACATTTTCACAAAGACCATCCGCCTCAAGAACGGCAGGGTCTTGGTGGCTTCGGCTTACGGCCTGAAAGCCTTCCGTATACCGATCCGAGCGAAGAAGTAACCGGCAGGAGGGACGCCCCTTCAGGAAACTGAAGGGGCGTTTTTTCTGATCCGTAGTGTCCCACAAACCATCGATAGTGTCCCACAAACGGTTGAATTATTCCCACTAATGAAAGAAATTCCACCACATGGCAACACAAGTCAGCCGTCCCCAGCGCCGCCACTCAGGGTCACGATCTGCCCCCTGCACGCCGCATAAGCCGCGCTCATTGTCTCGATCTCCTGGATCACTGCTGCAAGGCGTCGAGAATTGCTTTCTGGAAGTAACCCGGTGGGCGGGCCGGGGTCTGTTGCACCAGGGTGGGCGGCGGCGGTGGCGTCACTTCCGGCGCCACTACCACCCGGCCCACAGGTGCCGGGCTGGATGCGCACCCGCACAGGGCGGCGCTCAAGCTCAGCAGCAAGGCGGGCAATTTCGCGTTTCGCGGTTTCATCTTTCTTCTCCTGTTCGGCGGCTTGTCGGCCAAGCACGGCTTGCCGGGCGTCGCGTTGGGCCGTGAGTTGGGCGAGCGTGGTTGCGGCCTCGCGGTTCTGCTGCTCGAGGGCCCGGTTCTGGTTGCGGATGGCGACATTCGCTTCGCGGAGCGCGTCGCGGTAGTGGCAGGTGCTCAGGGCCAGCAGCAAGCAAGCACCGGCCAGGCCGACAAGGGCTCGATTCACCATCACATGACCCCCAACGCGGCCAGCGCTCGGGCGTAGGCCTCGCGCCGTTCAGCCATACCAGCCATGCCTGGGCCGTTGATGATGCGCGTGGTGGCCTCAAAGCCCTGCAGGAGCAGCGCCTGGCGGCACGCGTTGCGCGACCAGAACCAGGCAGCGCTGCGCGCCGCGCCCTCGGGCTCGCACAGGCGTTCCGGCTCCGCCGTGGCGTTGCCGTAGAGCGCCTGCAGGCATGCCTGGTAGTTGCTCCTGCCGGTGATCTGAATCAGCCCCCTGCCCCGGTAGCGCCAACCGTCACCACTGGCAACGTCGCCGTTTCCCAGGCGCCATGCATACACCCGGCTGGCGATGCGTGCGGGCTGGCCGACATAGGACTGCGCGTCGGCCGTGGTGGGGAACGCCCGCGGAAAGATGGCTGCCAGCCGCGAAGCGCTGGTGTAGTTGAGGTTTTCTTCCACGCGCGTGAAGCCGCCCGACTCCACTGCGAGCTGCGCGAGGAAGGCGGCGATCTCCATCGGTGCCACGATGGCGAACTCCGCGCACGCGGCGGCCAATGGCCCGGCGAAGCCGGGCTTCTGCGCCGCGCGCGGGTCGATCTGCTGCAGCAGACGCTCGGTGACCATGCTCAGCCCCGCTCGCCGAATTCGCTGCGCGTGAGTTCGCGCAGGCTGAAGTTGGGGGTGAGTTGCTCATTTGTCACGTCGCCCCCCTTGCTGCACCATCCGCCCTCCAATTCCCAGCAGGATCAGCGTGATCGCAGCCAGCTTCAGCTCGAGCGGCGAGAAGGACTCCTGCATCCGTTCGGGAAGCGCTGCCCACGCGCCCAAAAGCGCCGCTGCAAGAGCCATGCTGTTTGTGCTGTACCAGCGCCACGCGCGACGCCAATCGCTCACAAGATGGATGCGCGACCTCATCGACGCTCCTCCAGCCGTGTCAGGCGGGCCCGCACGTCCTGAAGCTCTCGATCAATGATGCCCAGGCGCGTGTCGTGCTCAGCGTCCTTCACGTCTTTCGTCGCCACCTGGACCTGCAGCGCGCGCACCGTGCCCGCGAGATCGCTGATTGCACGTGTCTGTTCGCGAATACCCGCATACAGGCCGCCCGCAGAGAAGATCCACGTGACTATCGTGACGATCACCGCCCAGAGCGGCAGCTCACGGGAAATTTTCACGGGCGAAGCGTCTGTGCTGCGGGATGTCATTCGTGTCGGATCCTCAATCGCGCTCATGCGCCCTCCACATTGCTCACCACCAGACCGAGGCGTTTCTCGCGAGCAGCGTCATCCGCGCGAGCGGTGTCGACATCATCAGGATCGTCGCCACGATCTGTGATCGACTGTCCTCGGGCTCGCAGGCCTGATGTGATCTCGGAGATACGCGCTGAAACGTCCTGTGTCGGATTGATGTAAGCCCAGCCTTGAGGGCTCCACAGCACGTCGCGGGCATCAGCGAGCTCATCCGGCGTGATCAATCCGGCGAGGAGGACTGCACGCGCCCAGGCGTCGCGAACGCGCTGGCAGATCGTCGGAATGATGATCTGCCACTGCCGCTGCTCGCAGTGCCGCCTGAATTCGTTGATGACCACCCGCAACACGCGGTCGGAAACGTCGCGAATATCTCCCGTACCGAGCTCGTAGGGCACACCTGCGCCGGCAGAGATGCCCATGTGCTGCTCACGCATGTAGTCGGCATAGTTCGCGCCGGCATCCGGCGGATCACTGAACTGGACTTCCTGCCCGGGCTCCAGCTCCTGCGACATCCCCGGCTCCAGCCCGGCCACAGGCCCTGCGGATGACTGCTCGTAAGGGCGCCCCGTCAGCGGGTCGAGCGGCGCGTTTCCGGTTGAAGCCGGAGACTTGATGAACATCGTGAACAGGTTCGCGAGCTCTTGCCGGGTCAGCACCGCATCATCGAAATTCATCACGCCGCGCAGCTTGGCCAGCACACTCGCGAAGTCGATCACGCCCCGGATCTGGCCAGGCCGCTCAGGCTCGAAAATGTGGATGATCTGATCAGCATCCACTCGAGCAAGCTCGGTAAGCGATGCTTCGCCACGCACGTCGTCGCCCGGGTGCGCGCGGTACATGTAATACGCTACCCGGCGACCGATGCGATCAAACTCAATACCGAGTCGGACGCGGTTCCCGTTCGGCAGGGTCTGATTGAACGACATCGGCACCATGTCGGGCTCAAGAAGCTGGATCTGCAGCGGCACATCGAGCCCGTCATCAATGCGACGTGGCCTCAGGCGCACAAAGCACTCCCCGCTCGCAAGCCACGTCTTGACTGCCAGGGTCTGAAGCCCAAAGTAATCCAGCACACCATCGGCGTCCGCGTATGGCGTCCAGGCACTCCAGAGTTGCCGTAGCCGGGCCTTGAGACTTTCACTCTTCGTACGCGGGCGCGGAATGATGCCGGTGCCGATCAGATTGACGTGCCAGACCCGGTGCGCGCTGCGGGCAGCCCATTCGTTACGGATCGCGTCGCGCATCCGGTTGCGCAGCGTCTCACCGCTCGACATCGCGACGTTCGGACCGCTGCCCGGCGCAACCCAGCCCGACAGCCGGCGCCCACTGCCCGCCGCGTCATAGCGATTCTGCGGCGCGGGCGCTATCCCCAACGCGCTGTGCGCCCGACGATGACCAGAGCGCTTCCGGGCCATCAGAAGCCCCTCCCGCGGTGATACAGCATTACGCGCCGCGGCCTCGCAGTATCAGACGGCTGCTGGGCATCAAGCACACGCTGCATCTCGTTACGGGCACGGATGATCTCGTCGATGCTTCGATAGATGATCACCTTGCCATTGATCGTGACCGACTTTTCACCGCAGGCGAGGGCCTCGTTCAGTGCATCAATGTCTTGCTGGGTAATCGGCATGATGGGCCCGCTTTTCTGGATACAGCGAGCCTACGCAGCGGGGCATTGAGCGTCCTGTACACGTTTGTCAGCCCGCTCGTGAGGTAGGATGTTTGCAAGGAGGAAGCCATGAAAACAATCATTGCAGCAGCCCTGTTGCTTGCGAGCGCGGCGAGCAGCGCAGAGATCTATCAATGCACGATCAACGGCAGGAAGACGTTTTCTGACGCACCCTGCGCAGACAACGCGCAGCGAATGAACGTGCGCCCAGCCTCCGGCGCTGGGACACCAACGAGCGGCCAAGCCGACGCCCCATCCGCTCCATCAGACCTCGCAGCACGAGCGGATCGCACCGCACGGGCCCGCATCCTGGATGACGACATCTACCGCCAGGAAGGACGCATCCGCGTCCTGCGCGCCGAAATGGAGCTACAGATCTCGATGCTCAAGAAAAAGAAGCAGAGCGCAAACAACAATTTGGCGGGCGCGATTTGGGAGCAGTCGATCAGCGAAGAGATGACTGCTACGGCCAATGCATACAGCGCAAAGATTCAAAGCGCAGAGCGCGAGCTGGAGTCACTGCGTCGCCAGAGGGCCGCCGTCGAGACTCGCTAAATCTCGATTTCTTCGATCGCGAGAGCGGGCGCGGCCCCCTCAATCAGCCCGGATCGGACGTAAGCCAGCTCACCGACCGGCACGTCCGTTCCTCGCGCGACAATCACGCCGCCATCCGGCAGGGTCAGCACGCTCGTAGCCGCAGTGGCCTGAATCGATGTCACGCGCGCTATGCGCAAAGGCTCGTCCGGGAAAACAGATCTCAGCCGCCGCCACAGATTCATCGCACTCATGCGTAGTGCCTCTCGAAAGTCGGAGACTGTGTCACTCGCAGGCCAGCATCCTCGCTACGTTTTGCGGAGATTGCCGTCCCGATCACGAGTCCGCGCCATGGGTCGGCGGACTCCACAAAGCTCGCGAACTGGCCGACCTCTATCAGCGAGGTGTCCGCACTGATCGGCAATGCAATCGACACATTTGCGATGCGCCCCGTCTGCGAGAGTTCGGCAATGCCGCGTTGCCTACGGGCATGCGTGTCTGTCAGCAATGCGTGGGTCACCATCGGCGCCACCTTGTCACCCGCTGTTCCTGCGCGTTTCACTCTCGCCATTCCACCCTGCGCCTGTCCGCTGACGAAGATGGCGTTGTAGGGCGCCCGTGGAGCTGGGTCCAGCGTCTCGCTCATGATGATGTCCGGCGGGATCTCAATGTCGGGGGTAAGCGCCCCCCACGCCCAAGGAGCCGCCGGATAGCGTGACAGCACGTGCAATGTCTTGGTTGTACGATCGGCCTGAACAACGGCCTGCACCGCAGATGCCACATCGAGCACACCAGCGATCGGCGCCCCACTCACGCTCCACGTGTGCGCAGGCACGAGCCAGTCTGTGATTCTCCAATCAACCGACCACCCCAGAGGGGCGCCGTTATATGTCAGGGCGAGTGCCATCAGTTGTTGCGCTGTCAGCGTCGCGCTGGAGTAGAAATCCTGCATCAGCGCCTGCGGGTCATCGAGCTCGCAGGCAATGCCGCGCCCTCCGATTCGCACGCCGACGCGGCCAAAGCTGCGCGTGCGGCTAGGCGCGCCTTCTGCCACCAGCCGCCATTTAAAGCCATTCACAGAGGCTTCGATTTCGAGCGGTTCGCCATTTTGCGCCGCCAGAGCAGACCACTCATGGTCTGCAATGTCTGCAGACCAAGCCCACGTCCATGAATCTCGATCGATAGCCAGATCGAGCGACAGTGCCTGAATATGTGCTCCGCTATCGACGCGACGCAACGTGACTTCGTTCTCGATCATATAAGCCCTCCGAACAGGGATGATGTGACCCGGCTGATCAGGCGGGTTGTAGTCGCAGGGCGGCTGGATCTCGTAGCCAGGGCCGAGCACGACCGCACACTTGAGCGGACGCGGTGTGTATGGGCCGCTGAGCACAATGACGAGGCCGGGCGGCTCGTAGAGCGGCCACCAGCGGCCGGGCTGCGGTGCCATACCGTGCTGCCATTGGATGCGCAGGCGCGTCGCGGTCTGGCGTGCGGCCTGTTGCTTTGCGGGCAGCGGCTTGGCGATGGGCTGCGCCTGCTGCTCGACGATGCGCAACAGCCGACCGGGGCGCAGTGTGCTGGCCTGCGTAAGCGCGCTGCCGCCGCCGCAGGGCAGCGCGTGATGGTGCGGCAGGCGCAAAGGGCGACGCAGCGCGCGCGTGCTGTGCTGGCGTGAGCCGGTGCCGGCTGACAGCGGCAGGCCATGCTGGTGACGAACTCGGCTCGCACGGCGCAGCGCGCGTGCAGAAGTCTCGCGCGAGCGCATGCCAGCGGAGCACGGCAGCATCTGTTGCGCGGGCTGGGCGCTTGCGTGAGCAGTGCGCCGCATCTGCTGCTGAGATTGGGCCATGCGCGCGGCGCGCGGCAGCATCTGCTGCGCGAGCTGGGCCAGCGGGATCGCTGTCGCGTCGGGCAGCGAGACGTCGTAGCTCGCTGCGGCGGTGATCGAAATGGACGGCACCGCCGCAGCGAGCTGCGCTGCCAGCTGCGCGACGTGAATCGAGATCGACTGCGCGGCGCAGACGAACGTCGGCGTGATGGCCGGCGCCGTTAGCGTGGCCGCAAGTGCTGCCTGCGCGACCGCGCGCACTTCGCCCGTCGCCGCAATCGACAGGCGCGGCAATATCGGCGCGAGCTGCGCAGAGAGGACGGCTGTGATCGCCGGCTGCTCGCCCTGGCCCAGCACCACCGGCACCGACAAATCGGGGCGGGTGTAGCCGGACTGCAGGACGACAGGCGCAGTGAGCGCAGGGGCGGTGTAGCTCATGCTGTCACGGTGTATGGGCCGTGCGTCACGGGCTGACAAGCCGTGCCGATGTACGTCATGCCGTAATCCCCTGGCGGCAAACCACACGACCAGTCCCCCGACGCGCTCGGCGTCAGCACCCTCACGACATGTGACGTGGTCCAGTTCCAGACAATTACTCGATCAGCCGGGCCGCCCGTGATCTTGGTGACATTTCCAGAAAAATCCGATCCTGCGAAACGCAGCTCCTGACGAGCTTTGATCGTGGATTCGCTCAGAGCGGTGTTGTAGATCGCAACCTCATCGATCCGCCCCACCAGCGTTGTTGTTCCGACCCCGCCCGTCAGCTCAGCAACTCCACCGATTGTGATCGGAAACGCGTTTGTCGCGGCCGCGCCGCTGAGCGTAGCTTTCCCCGCCAGGGCGCCGTTCAGCCAGAGTTCGCACTCGGCCGCAGACCGATAGATGGCATGCACGAGATGCGTCTCGCCCGCCTGCGCAAGCGCGGGAATGCTGATGTCAGCGATGTAATCGTTGCCGCGGTCGAGCTGCCACTGCAGCAGACCCTGCCCGTAAACGAGCGCCAGCGGGAGCTCTGCCTGTGTGTTCGCATAGTGGCGAGCTTTGCCCAGGACGTACCCCCGCTGGTTCGTCTGCGCAGCTGACGCATTGAACAGCAGCTCGAAGGTCATCACGCTAGAAAGAGTCGTGATCGGGGTCTGCACATACGAGGCAGCAGCGGTCGCTGAAAAACCGCACGAGTACTCTGTAGCGCCAGCATCACGCGGTCCGAGGCGAGGACGGGCGCGTGTCACGCCACTGCCGACAATCGAGCCGTGACGTGCATTCGGCGACGCATCGATCACGCTCCCGCTGGTCTCGTTGAAGCGGTAATAGAGCATCGGGCTTGATGCAAGCACCGCGTCGCTGTATGCACTCATCCCGCAACCACCGCATTTGTCACCCGCACAAAACCGCCCTGTAGCAACAAGACGCTGGATAGCCTGATCTCACCGTCCCCGGTTGCGTCGCTGACTGTCAGATCGGCCCACCAGTTGCCGCCCGGCGTGAAGATGCGCGCCCATGTGGCGGCGGTTCCAGTGGCGGGGTCGGCGCCATCGACCTGGCCTTCTTGCGGCGTGTCGAGCGCGAGGGTTTTGGCGCTGGCATCGACGAGGCCAGCGCGCTGACTCAGATTGACGGTCGCGAGCGCGCCAGTGGCGGCCGCACCTGCGGCAGGCTTCGTGCCGCCGTAGAAAACGAGGCGGGCGCGGTCGCTGGTGCTGCTCGCGAGCAGTGCAAGCGATGCCTGCAACGCGGGCACGCGGCACGCTTCAAGTCGGGCGGCGGCGTGGGCGGTTGAGATGTCCATGTCTGCTCCGGTTGTTTACGGGCGGTCGATGTTGCCCAGGCAATAGATCTCGCAGCCGTCGAGGCCGTCGCCAGCCGGCACGTCGCTGGGCTGGATTGCGCGGGCGATCCACATGTCTGCGAGCGCACCGACGGTGTTGATGCGCACGCAATTACCCGCTGCCCAGCCGCCACCGTTGGCCGCCCCGGGAATCGTCAGGTAAGGCACGCCGCCCTGGCCGTCGCTGCCGCGCGTGCGCGGGTTGATGGGTGCGATGTCGGAACCGCCCGCGGCATAGGGACCTGCATATACCAGGCCGACGTGCTCGCCGATCAGTTCGACTGCCGTTGCGGTGGTCCAGCGCAGCACCCACCTCTCCGTTTCGCAACCCTCGTTCGTGACAACTACAGGATGCGTGATCGTATTGAGCGTCGCCGTTGCATTGCTTCCGATCAGATCATCGCTCCACGCCCCGCTCCACGTCGCTTGATCGAAGAG
This sequence comes from Candidatus Dactylopiibacterium sp., assembly GCA_031119555.1. Classification (GTDB taxonomy): domain Bacteria; phylum Pseudomonadota; class Gammaproteobacteria; order Burkholderiales; family Rhodocyclaceae; genus Uliginosibacterium. Next base: position 20,684 of record JAVHXQ010000039.1, on the reverse strand, counting down.
CAGCGAGACGCGCGCGCGGCGGTCGCCGTGAATGAGGCACCCGGACACGATTGACTCGCCCGCCGGATAGTTGTGCGTGAGCGGGCTACCCGTGATCGTAAGCGCCCCGGTGATCTGGGCGTCCGAGATCCGGCGCAGGTCGCTCACGGTATGACGCACGGTGACGGGCACTGACGCGGGCAGCGCGTCGAAGATGATCTTGCCGAGGTCGCGGTCGAGCGTGTAGCCGGACGTGATCGGCTGACCCTCAGCACCCGTGACGCGCGCCCATGCGATGCGGGTGCGGCCCAGGGAGAGCACATACTTTCCTGCCTCAAGCGTGGGCGTGCCCGTGGTGTCGCTGGCATGCATGATCTGCACGACATCGCCCGCGCGGAATATGGGCACGCGACCATCCGGCGGCAGGCGCACAGGATCGATGCCAAGCACATCAGCGTCGAGCGGAAGATAGGAATAGGCGACGGCGCTGTAGCGGATCGTCGCCGGATCCACAAGCACGCTGACCCAATCAGACCCCGAGGCGTGCCCGAAACGCAGCTCGTAAAGCCCCGTCTGCAGATCGATGGTCCCGCGCAACTCGGCAGCATTGAGCGCGCTGTCGGCCCCCGCGGTAGCGGTAATCGTGGTGCCGTCGAGCGCGGTTGCCGTCACGATGAATGATTGCGACTTGAGCGGACGCGAAAGCGTGCGTCCCATGAAATAGACTTGCCCCGGTGTACCGGGATTCACCAGCCCAGCCGCGAGCGCGAATGACCACGCCCCACTCGCCCAGGCGCTGACTGTCGCGATCCCCGTGGCGTAGTCGATGGCACCGGCTTCGGTACCGCTGCCCGTGAGCGGATCGATGCTGTGATAGAGCTTGCCCGCGCGATCCACGTAGAGCAGCCCGCCGAGCGTAAAGCGCAGGCTCCCGGCGATGAGGGTCCCCTTGAGATAGGGCAGCAGATCCACGCTGAATGCGAGCGTGCCGGCGTCCTTCGTTGCCGGCGTGGTGGCACTGCTCGCGGCACGATAGCGAAAGCTGATTGCGCCACCGGCCCATTGCCGTGTCACGGTCGATGCTGAGTAGCCCGTGAAGACCTTGACTGCGCCGTAAGGGGATTCGCCACCATCCGCTGCCACGCGCTTATAGATCGCGACGGGTGTGACGGTGTTGATGTTGAGCACGATGGAGTAGGCGCCCGTGCTGTAGTTGATCGAACTCGTCGGCAGCGCGCCGTGACCATCGAGCGACCAGCCGCCGGCTCCATCATCACGGATCGTGCCGGGCACGATCTCACTGCTCGGCGCAACATGGCCCAGCTCATCCGCTGTAGCCAGCGCCTGCGACACCAGCACGCTCGCCGAGATGCTGCCGGGCTCGAGCGGAAAGCCTGGGAGCGTGCCACTGATCGTGGTTCCGGCAGAAACCGTGGCGCCATGGGTGAGCGAGCCCGCGCTGTCGTAGCTCGCGGTGAGCGTGCCGGGGTCGGGCATGGCATTCGTGCGCATCCAGCCCGTACCGGCCCCGTAAGCGACCTTGCCCGCCGCGGCGCCCGTGAGGTTGCCCGCGCTATCATCTGAGGCGGTCACGGTCGCGCCGGCGACCTTCCAGCTCAGGTGAAGCGTGCCGGCATCGATGGCGGTCCCCAAAGCGAACTCGATTTTGGGTGCGTCGATACCGATACTGGCGTCGGTGAGGCGCACAACCTCTGCCGGCGTACCCCACGAAGCCAACACGACGCTGCCCACATCCGGCAGTGCGCCCAGCGTCAGGCTGACCGAGCCCGTAACATAGCTAATCGTGCCCGTTCCCAAGCTCGTTTCGCTGCCCTGAATCTGGCCCAGGCCATTATCCGCCAACGAATACCAGCGACCGCCCGCCATGTAGCTGAACTGCGCGGCCCCCGGCGCGGGCAAGGGGTCGAGTGCGAACACCCACACGAATGCCCGCGTCGCCTCAGTCACCCGCTTGGACTGCGTGTAGCCTTGGCCAGCCACGGGCGCTGCAGGACGATAGGTCTCGGTGACGCTCCCGGCCGCAATCGAGGCCGTGAGCGAAAGCTCGCCCGTCACGTAGTTGATTGAACCTGCGGACGCACCGCCGCGCAACAGCCCGCCGCTGCCGCTGTCCGTGATGTTGCCACCGGGCGCTGCGAGCACGAGCGAGCCCGGCAGGCATCCGGTGGGCAGTACGTAGTGTCCGCCTGCGGCGATAGCGCCGATGTTGAGCGTGCGGGTGATCGCAGCCGGCGAACTCGCCACGAGGGGCAGTGTGTCGCCCACGAGCGGTTTGTCGATCAGTGCGGTCTCCGTCTGCGCGCTGGGCACAAGCCGGGTGTAGATGCTCTCGGCCCGTAGCGTCAGGTCGCCGACGCTAGCCGCTTGGGCCAGCCGCACCGCGCCGTAGTACCGCGTGGCATCAGCCACCACCACGTCGCGTATGACGGCAGCACCGGCCCCGCGCGTGAAGGTGCGGTTTGCAGCGGTACCGGAGTAATCTGCTCGCAAGGCGTCGGAAAGCTCGACGGTCGCAACGACCGCCTCGTAATCGACATAGCTGCTGCCCGACACGTAGGAATAGATACGCGTCTCGGCAGTCACGCGCGTTGCGCGCACATACTGCTCGGTGGTCCCCTGCGTAATGACCAGCGTCTGCCCTTGCTCGGGGAGAGCCGTATTCGGGCGCTGAAAGATCTGCACAGAACGCATGCCGGCGATGTGGTTCTCCAGCAAGAAGCCCTGCCACTCAGCCCCCCGATAGAGATACGCCGCGACCTTTCCGGCGGCAGCGGCACGCTGGTCGAAAGCATTGGCTGTCGAGAACAGCGTGTAGCTCAGTGCCTCGTCCTCGGGCAGTGCCGTTACCACCGTGCGCGCTCCACCGAAGAGGTCTGTGCTCGCGGTGCGCACGGCAACGAACAGCTTGCGCAGGTTGAAGCGGCCGTAGGCACGATCCAGATCGCTGATGTCATCGAAAACGTTATTGATCTGCCCGTCGACGATGACGTTGCCGGTGGCCGCGCCACCGCCTTCTCCGACATCGTCCATCACCTGCGATGCCACGAATTGAATGTTCTGCTCCTGAATGGGCATCTGTCAGAGCTCCATGAATTTGAGGGTGACTACATACGGCCAGTCCGCCGGCGGGGCCTCATGCCGGAAGAGCGGACGCGCGGAGATCGGCTCTTCGGCGGCAAATGCCACGGTGAAGCTGCGGCCGTCGGCAAGACTCAGGATGTAGGTTGCGGAGGGGACTGCCGCGAGCGCGTAGAGCGCCTGGAGCTTCTCCCTGGTCATCCCCTTCCAGCCTTGGTCGTCTGAGGCCGCGAGGGTGATGGGACGGCCGGCGAGGCGGCGCGCTGCCTGAATCACCGCCGCCCCGGTGAGGCTGTATTCGAGACTTTTCACGACGGGCGACCAATCAAACTCGTCGTCCCACGTCATCCCTGCAGGAAGCTGGATCGCGCCCAGCGTGTGGTGGAGCGCCATCAGCTTGCCACCTTCGCGGCAAGTTCAATCGCTCGCACCAGGTTCTCGGCCGACGCCTCGTCCGCCGCCACAACGGGGATCTCCCGTCCGCCCTGTTTGATGTTCACGGTGACGGTCTTCGTGCTTTGACTCGAAGCCGGATCGCGCCTGCGCGCGATCGATGCGGCCAGGGCAATGGCCTGCTTTTCATAGTTGGCGACTTCGCTGCGATAGTCCTGCGCAGTCATGATCGCGGTGTTCGAGAACCGGGCGCGGAACTCCGCCATCTTGTCGGCCAGGATGTCGCTGAACACAGCAGAGAACTTTCCGACGGCTTCACCCGTCAAGCCGGCCTGACGTGCAATGAAGTCGTTGTCGACAGAGAAGGTGCTCACTTCACGCTCGACGATTCCCGGTTGCTGCCGACCAGTTAGACCGCCCTGCCCTGCATGCACCTCAGGTCCGCTGGTACCGCCGCCCTCACCCGGACGATTGCGGATCGAGTCATTGAGCCGGTCTGACGCATTGGCTGCCTTGTCATACGATTCAGCAAGACCGTCTCCAGCCCCCCGACCGCGCCGCTCAACCCGCTCCAGTTCATCCGCGAGCTCGCGCTGCAGGTGCGCCAGCTGATCGGATTTCTCGGCCTCCACTTGCTTGAGCTTGGCACTGGCGATCATCTTGTCGATCTCGGCCTGGCGCGCGGGCGTGAGCTGGCCGGTCGCGGCCAACTCAGCTTTCTTGGCTTCGGCGGCTGCGAGAGTCGCCTTCGCTTCCGCACGCGCGCCCTCTGCCGTCACCTGCAGCATCTTGATCTCGATCTGGCGCAACTTGTTCTGCGCCTCAAGAACGCCGCGCGAATCGTTCCGCAGCCGCGCCAACTCCAGTTGCGTGCGCGCGATCTGCTGGTCGGCGCTGAGCTGCGCCAGCGTGATTTGTTGCGCCGCTTGCTGCGCGGCGGACTGCCGTTCAATGGCAGCGGTCTGATCGGACAACGCATCCCGATAGAGGCTCGTGGCTTGTGCAAGCCGGATCTTCGATGCCTCCACCTCTTGATCCGTGGCATCCCCCTGGGATTGCAGCTGCTGCATGCGCAGGTACTCCGCTGCGGCAGACTGCATGGCGGCATTGAGTTCGCCGAGACGGCCGGCATTGTCGGCAACGGCGAGGCTCGCCGTCTCAAGCGCCGCCGCGTGCATGCGAGCGCCTTCCGCTGCCGCAGCGGATTTGTCAGCTTCTGCCTGCTTTGCGCTCGCCGCTTCTCGCGATGCCTGAACGGCTTTCTGCTGCTCCGCCGTCAGGCGGGCCTCGCCCCCCGCCGCCTCAAGCTGTGCGGCAACCTGCTCACGTGCGAGATCAGCCTCCCGCTTGCGCGCGGCAGCAACGGCTTCAAGCGTCGTCACATTTGCCCGAGCAGCAACTTCGGCGGCGCGCCTCTGGTCTGCCTCCGTACCAAAGCTGCGAGCAAGCGCCATCGCAACGTCGCCCTCGGCTTTGCGCGCCTCCGCCGACTTGACGCTAAGCACCGTGGCCGCCGCTGCCTCCTTGTTTGCCTTCGTGTAAGCCGCCGCAACCGCCAGCCAGCTACCAGAAGACCGGTCTGCGGCATCCGCTGATTGAGTCGCGGCGGCATGAGCGGCCTCGCCAGCCCGAGTAGAAGCCTCAGCCGCATCGGCCGCGGCCTCGGTCTGACGCCCCCAGAACTCACGCACCTTGGCTTCGAACTCGTCGTCGAAGCTCAGACCGAACTTCTTTCGCGTCTCTTTCCGCAGGGCCTGAATCTCGTCATTGAATGCTTTCAACGACAGAATCGGGTGGCTGAGGTCGAAAGTCGTGATCGCCGCAGCGGTCGTGCCCAGGGCCTTGCCGAGAAACTCCATGCCTGCCGCCGCGACACGCACGCCCTTGTTGAGCCCCTCGAGCATGGCAATGGCGGCAGCCATGATTCCGCCATCCTGCCCCAGCATCTGGAGCGTCTCGGATACGGAATTCTTAAACCGGTTCCACGCGGCCTGCGTCCCCTCGATCTTCCCGGTACCGTAGAGTTCATTGAGCCCTTGCGTCAGCTTGGGGATCAGGTCGGACGCCAGCACCTGACCAGAGCCGACCATATCCACCAGTTCAGACGTCGTGAGCCCCATGGCCTTGGCTGTGGCCGCCAGCGCGCCAGGAAGGCGCTCTGCAAGCTGACCACGCAGCTCTTCCATCTGAACGGTGCCCTTGCCGACCATCTGGCTGATAGCCTGCAACGCGCCTTCCGTATCCGCGCTTGAGCGGCCAAGCTTCGCCATTGCACCGGCCACCGCTTCAAAGATGGCATGCGTCTCACGCCCCTCGAGCGCAGTTCCCTTCGTCGCTGCAGACAAGCTCGCGTAGGCGCGTGCTGCGTCATTGACCTGCACACCCAGTCGCGCCGAGGCCTCACGCAACCACTCAATCTCTCGAGCCGCCTCCGTGGAGCTACCGGTCAGTTGGGTCATCGTGCGCTCGAGCGACTCGATCGCAAGATTTGATTCAATGAACTCTTGGCTGATCTGCAAGCCCGCCGCCACGCCAGCAAGCCGCCTCATGCCAGCGCTGAGCAGGCCAACTCCATCCGCGTTCTGCTTCGCGCTGCTGCCGATAGTGCGCATCGCCTCTTCGAGCTGCCTTTGCTCCTGCCCAAGGCGGCGGACCTCTCCCGCTGCATTACGATGCTCGGCCCCCATCTCCCGCACGGCGCTGCGGACATCTTTCAGCTTTGCCTGGTACTCCGAGACGCGCTGCTTTGCGCGGTCAGCCTGCGCCGCAAACTCCGCCTGACCGGCGCCGGCTTCCTTGGCGCGCTGGCTCAGGTAGCGGTACTCGTTTCGCACCCCCATGAGCGTCGCCGCGGTACCGTCATACGCCGACTTCGCAGCAGCGAGCCGACGCGATGACTCCACCTGCGCGGCAGCGGCGGCGCGGCTGGCAGACTCCAATCCGACCATCTGCCCGCGCAGTTGATCCACCGTCTGCTCGAGCTTGGAAATGTCTTGCTCGCCCTCAGCCTGCGCGATGAGGCGAAGAGTGACGTCCTGATCGTACGCGATGGGCATTGACGGCTCGCAGACAGTGGGATGGACAACAAGCGGCCCGGCGCCTGGCCGGGCCAGCGACTAAACCGACCCGCTCAGGGGGTGCCGGCGGGGCGGTTATCGACGTAGAGCGCTTCCTGGTTCGCGGGCTTCAGGAGCTCCAGATCGAATGTCATCGTGACCCAGTCGGTACCATCCGCGATCACCGGCAGCTCGCCAGATGGCGTGAGCGTGACGCTGGGTCCGTAGTAGTCACGGTTCGCACCTGCAGCGTTATCTGCCACGACCCGCAAGGCGCCCGCGAGCTCGGTCACGGCCCCCGTCTTGATGCGCTTCCACTTCTTGGCAGCCGGCGTGTAAGACACCTTCACCGCTTCGGCATCGGTGATCGCACCGCCCACGAGAATCTGCAGGCGGGCAAGCTCAAGGTCCACCGCGTAGTCGGTGCCGAGCGTGAGCAGCTGGTCAGAAGAATCCTTCACCGAAAGGGCCGAGACACTACGCGCGCCCGCCGGGTTCGTCTCGGTCTGCCCGAGCTGGTAGAAGCGACCCGGCAGCACGGTATGCGCTTCGTCGGTGACCGCCGTGGCCGCCTGGCTCACTTCTTCGATGCTGCCCGCGAGGTAGCGCGCCAGGTTCTCAGCGCTCACGTTGTCGCACGTGATCTGGGCAGTGCGATTCACTTCGACGACGACGGAACCATCCTTCTGACGCAGGCCGGTTTCGGAGCTGTAGTGGTCGGTCTTCGTGCTTTCAATGCTGATGCTGAAGCTCGGGCAGTTGCCGAAGGGACTCTCACCCGTACGCAAGCCAGCCGCATCGAACGGATCGAAGAACACGCGGCCACGCGGGATCTGGTATTCGTTCTTTTCGTACTTGAGCGCCATGCTGATCTCCACTGTACGCGGGCGGCGCCCGCAGAATGGAGATGAGTCTAGGAAGACGGTCAGTGGTCGTCCTGTACACGTTTGTCAGGGGGCGCCGAGGTTCTCGGTCATCGTGACCTGCAGGCTCACTTGCACGACCACAAGCTTCGAGCCCTCATCGCGCGGAAAGATCACGCGACCTGCGTAGCGGATGTCGTTGAGGTTGCCGGTCAGCTGCTGCCCGCCCCCCCAGATCGCACGCTTGATGTCGGCAACGAGGCGATGGCCCTGCTCGGCAGGCGCCGCCGGATCGCATCCGGTTTGAGCCTCCACGACGTAGGGAATCCGCAGGCGTACACTGCCATCTTGCTTTTGCTCGAGTACGTTCTCTTCGTCGAGTTCGTGTAGCACGAAGAATTCTTTCACGCTGGCCGGGGGCCGCACGGTGCCCCAGTAAGCATTCAGGCCGATGTCGCTGTTGTACCCATCGGCAGATCGTATCTTGCTCAGCCGCTCGATGATCTCGAGCGCCGTGTCAGCCATGGCGCTGATACTCATCCGCCCCTCCCGTTCGCTTTCAGAAGACGCCGCGCTTCAACTGCCCACGCCTGCGCCAGGCGCGTCCCGATGCGGGGCCGCTGCTCCTTAGCCCACCACGAAAACGCCCCATGGATGGATGGGCCGTACTCTTGCTCAATCTGCGTTCCGTAACGGAAGAAAACACCCATCCCGTTTCCGCCGTCGACCTTTCCGGCCCGCAGCGGGATGAGGAAGTGTTTCCGGCTCTTAGTCCTGGCCGCATTTCGCATCACCTTCCAGCTCACGCCCGCCTGCTTGGTGCCAGGAGAGATCTTGCGAAGTCGATCCCCCTTGGCGCGCCGACCGCTCTTTGCCGCAGTCGTGAGCTGGCGCGCGTCAAAGCGCGCCAGGCGGGTCGCACGGCGCCGGGCCGAAACATACGCAATCGGGCTGCCTGCCTGCACCGTGAGCCGAAAGCGGCCCTTCACGTACGCGGCCTCAAGGTTGTAGCGATCAGCGATGTACTTGCTAGCCGTGGCCTCCACGTCCTTCGCTACGCGACCCACGACCGTCGCTCCAGCGCGGGCGGTCAGATCGGGCGCGCGCCGCAGCAGACGCTTGATCTCGTCGAGTCCTTCCGCCCCCCGAAGGTCGATCCTCATTCCGGTCTCAGCATGCAACGAACGGCGTAGCCGTCGTTATCTAAAATCTTGTCGATGGCATACAACCCATCGTTGAGCAGGAGCGAATCATCGACGTCGGGGCGATGACAGGCAGGCACGTGTGCCATGGAACGAAACTCGACGGTCTGTGCGTACTCCCCCACCTGCTCGACACCACGCTCAACGATAACCAGGATCGAGTCTGACGCACCGCGCAGAAAGGCCTCTTCCCCGAGCCGGCGGAAGAGGCCTTCATGTGCGCGGGCAAAAGCGTCGCGCGGCATCGTTACTTCGTGAGCTTCACGACCGCAGCGGGGCGCGTGCAGATGTTCAGCATGTTCGCCTGCGCCTCCAGCTTGACGCCCTTGCCGCCCTCGGTTTCCCACTGCTTGGCGAAGATGCGCTGCCCCATCGTGCCGGCGGTCTCGATGTAATCCGCCGGCGACATCGCCGACAAGAACAGATCCACCACCCCCTCGGGCACGGCGAAAGCTTCATCGTCGCCGATCTTCACCGCGCTGGTTCCGCGATAGCGCTCCCACGAGAGGCCACCGAACTCAAACGCTTCGCGCGTGTCGCCCCGCAACGATGCGGCCTGCTGCGTGTTGAGGTAGGTTTTCTCGACGCTATCGTGCGAGATGAGCCCCGACCAGAAGTTCTTGCCGCAGAACACACGCACGCCACTGAACGACAGACCGCCCAGGCCGTCTTCGACGGCCTCGAGCACCTCCTGGCACTTCGCACGCACCTTCGTTGCGGCCGTGGCGAGCGCGAAGGACACCACAACTTGCGTCACACCAAACTCCGTAAAGAGCGAGCGCTCAGCGCCCACCGAATCGACGAAGCTGCCCTTGATGGCGAGCAGGCGGTGGGACTCAATCGTGTACTCGATGCTGTTGCGCATCGGGATGAACCGGTTCGCGACAACCCTCGCCACCGCCTCGACTTCGGTTTCGGAGCCGAAGGCCCGCACGCCGGTAATCTGGTCAGCCGTCACGAGGTCTTCGGCTGGAACGTGGGGCACGCGGAAGCTCTTCGCCACGCGCTTTGCCGGATCCACGCGGGCGGCCGGCGCGCCGCGCGGCACGACGGGCAGCAGCTCGAGAACGCCGTTCTCCTGTTCGATGTAGGCGTCGAGCGTATTGATCGGGCGGTCGGTGAAGAGATTGGACGCGGAAATGCGCCCGGGCGCGTACGGCACCGACTGGATGGCGGCGGTGAGCGAGGCGAGGCTGAACGCGTCGTCTTGGAAAATGTTGATCGAGGGCATGTGAGCTCCTGTGGTTCAGATATGTCGGAGGGGGCTCAGCGCACGATCACGCCGAGGGTTGCCAGGTCGGCCGTACCGGCGGTGTCGATGCCGGTGAGCAGCGAGCTCGTCACTTCGCAGTCACGCACATGCACGACCGCCTTGACGTCTCCGTTTGTCGCGTCGACCGCGCTGTAGAGGACGGCCGCCGCGGCACCGATGCCGGTGGTGGTGTCGCTGTTGTCGTATGCGTCGAATTTGCCGCTCGCGGTGATCTTGCCGAGCACTTGGCCGGGGAAAAGCTTGCCCGCGCCAGACACGATGGTGACGACCTCGCGGCTGCGCGTGCCGCTGGCCTCGGAGATGATGTGTTCGCCCGTGCGCCGGGCTTCGTTGAAAGTTGCCATGAGGGGTCTCCTTAGCTGGCGACGGTGGTGGGAATGACCTTCGACCAGATCTGCTGCGCAGTCGGTGCGGGGCCGGTTCCGTGGGCGGGCGGCGTATTGCTGACGATGGCCTGCTCATCCCGCTCGGCGAGAACTGCAGCGAGTTGGGCGCGCGCCTGAGCGGCGGGCATGCGAGCGCGGATAAGCGCGGACGTCTGATCGGTCATGCCCGCTGCAACGCAGAGGTCCCGGACCTCGCACGCAAGCACCAGCGCAGCCCGCGCCGAGGCGGCATCAGTGATGTCTTGCGCGACAGCAAACACCGGCGCGAATTCGGCCAGGCCAAGCTCAGCCGCCGCCGACTGCACCTGACTTGCCAGCGAGGCATGGGGTGCCGACAGGGAAGGCGCCGGCTCAGGCTCAGGAGCGGGGCCCGCAAGAGCATCGGAGACCTGAAGGCGCGCCACCACGTCATCAGGGATCCCAACCGCGCAGGCCATCACGGCGAGCGCGTTCGGCACGGCCGACACCTGCTCGACCTCGTCGGCAAAGCCCAGCTCCAAGGCCCGGCCGGGACTCATGAAGGTTTCATCGTCGAGCAACGCGCCGAGTGCCGTCCGATCAAGCCTGGTGCGCGCCGCATAGGTCTCAATAAGGGCGTCACGGTAGATCGCCAGGCCCTCGCGCGCAGACTCGCTCAGATAGGGCAGATCCTCTTCCGTGTAGAACGGGTTATGGATCATGAGCAGCGTGTTACTGGGCATCACGATATGGTCTGCCGCCATCATCACGATGGTGGCCGCCGACATGGCAACACCCTCGATCCGCACGACGACCCGCGCGGCATGAGAGCGCAGGTAGTTGAATAGGCCGAGCGCCTGGGCAACGTCGCCCCCCCTGGAGTTGATGCGCAGGGTGATTTCGGTAAGGTCGCCGAGCAGTTCGATCTCGGCAATCAGATCGGCGTCGGTCAGGCCCCACTCACCGATGATGCCGCGCAGATTGATCTCTGCGGCGGCCGGCGCGAGCGCCTGGACTGCAAACCACGAACGGGGCATAGGTGCCTCCATCTGTCACGAATGGAGGCCATGCTAGGAGGCCAACCGGATGGAGTCCTGTACACGTTTGTCAGTGTGAAAAACCCTTGTTGTCAGCAGTTCGGGATCTCAAAATCTGGATGACTCAACATGCAGGAAGCCGCAGGCCCCAAGAGCATCAGCAGGCCCCATCATCTCGTATCCAAGATGCAACGTCGTGCCCAGATGAACCCGCAAATAGAAAATTACCGTCCGCAACAAAGCAATCCAAACATATCGTGCGATGCGTTATAAAAAACACAACACCGCCAATCATAAAACCACCATAAAGCCGCACCAACAATATGAAAAAAGAATACTTCTTAGCAAAAGAAATCAGAACCGTCACTGGGGAAAAATTAAAAATATTCACATTAACTTTATTGATATGCACACCATACATCTACTGCATGTACATCCATCCTTTCACCCATGGAGGCTGGGAAAACGCCCAGGAAGTTTGGTTTGATTGGCAATCTCTAAATTCAGGGATGGTCACTTTGCTAGGTGGTCTAATTGCTCTTTGGGCGTCACACTCTTACCAAGAAAAACAACACAATATTGCCGCAGAGCATCGACAAAGAGAGTTCATAGCAGCCAAGTCGTTTTTACCGGAAGCGCTCAGCGAGCTAACCGAATATCTAGAAAAATGCGCAGAAATTCTATACGAACCAATCATGAGACATCAACATTTTGGCCCCATACGAATTCCCGGCCCAAGGAGAGACCCACCAACCCAACCCGTGCGTTACAGAGATGCATTCAGTCGCTGCATATCACTATCAGACAGCGACCTTAGCAAACATCTTTCGAACATCTTAATCCTCCTGCAGATAAGCGACGCAAGGATTAAAGCTCAAGCATGCAGAGATGGAACGACAAATATTGACTTAACGCTAGACAACACCGCACGCCTTGTGGAGCTTCAAGCCTTAGTTAGCTATGCATTTGACCACGCCAGAGGAGAAGAAGAATTTCAAATCAAACCCCTAGAATTCAAGCATTACCACAATGCATACAGTCAGCTGGGTTTCCACACTGCAGGGGGTAGCTGGCTAGAGGAAAAAATCCGTGACATCATAGAAACCAGTAAGCGCTGAATTGTCGTCGATGGGCGAGTGACACCAAAAAATTGGTTTGCGGGAAAGCGCAGCCCTTTACAAATTTTCCGACGATGCACGGCCAAGCACTGTGGGGATAAGGCCAATTTCCTCAGCCTGGACGCGGTAGCGATGCACTTGCCGCGCGCTCAGCCCGAGCAGCGTACCTATGGCATCGACGGTGTATCCGCTGACGACGAGGTTGCTGATGCTGCGCAAGGTGCGAAGGCGCTGGAATTCTGCGAGATCAGGCACGCGAAGGTGCGTGGGGCCAATGGATTCGCACAGCCTGCGCATGGCACTGGACCCGATCACGCGCGCCACCGGATGGTCTTCAGGTGCTTCGCCCGGAATATAGAGGGGCGAGCGCCCGCCGTATATCGCGATGAGGCGCATGGTGGCCTCGAATCCGATCTCTTGCGCGATGTCTTCAATGAGGCCGTTCGGCTTGACGAGGGTGCTCATGGGTTATCTCCGGAGGTAGCTGGACGCTGCACGGCGGCGCGAGGGCTGAGCCGTGACGGGGGGCGCCTGCCGAGCAGGAATGGAAGAGCCGCGGGCGGCAGATTCGGAAAGGTCTGGCGAAGGCAGCTCCGCCTGGGCGGGCGCCGTAGCAACGATGCGGGCATGTGCGCGCCGCCACTCCTCGGCAGTGAGCCGGTGCAGATGCAGTTCGGGATGGTGGGCGGCGGCGTAGGCGTAGCCCCAGGTATCGAGCGGCTCGTTACGAACCGATCCGCGTTTTTTCACATAGCGACCTGTGCGCGGGTCAAAAACTTCGGACGTCATGCCAAGGAAGAATGGCTTCTCCAGCGCGTCGGGGAAGTGGTAGCAGCGATCGGCAGCGTCCAGAGCGGAATCTGAACCGAGCCGCCGGAAGAGATGGTGCTTGATCTCGATCGTGCCGACGGGCCACGTCTGGATGCCGTCACGGTCCACCTTGCCATCGGCGCGCAGCTCTTCGTACTTAGGCCGCCCCAGCACGGGCGCGTTGGCGGCCTTGGCGCCGAAGATGCACATGGGGCGAGGGACTTCGGCGCGTGCGCACCAGGCCTTGACGAACTTGGTACGGTGGCCACGGCCGTCAATCGCCACTGCGGACACCGGGATCGAAGCGCCGGACGCGTGGGCGATGGGCCGCAGCAGCAGTTCGGTGAGGTCATCCCACACCTGCTGGTTTGCGGGGTTGCCAGGGAGCACCACGTAGTCGAGCGTCCAGCCGCGCATGCCACCGCGGCCGTAGGCCCAACCTACGAAATGCGCCTCCAAGCGGTCATCCTGCGTATCAACGCCCACTGTGACGTAGCACACGTCGAACGGGGCTGTACGCAGCGGATAGGGTTCGGCGCGATCCTGCAGGGCGCTTTGCGCCATCCTGGCGAGCGCTGGGTCCACCCATGCTTCGGCAAGACGGTCGTTGATGAAGGTTTTCAGCTTTGCCGGATCGCCCTGGGCGTCTAGCCATTCCTGGGCGAGAACAACCCAACCGGGCCCCAGGCCACGGGCGTAGTAGAGGCAGTTCGCGGTGTAGCCGCGCTTGATGCCGTCTGGGTTGTGCGGCACCCACCGATGCTGCTCAATCATGCCGGGCTTGTGATGCTCTTCGATCACAGCGCCGCATCCGTCGTCACCACCGCACACATACCAGGCGCGCAGCACACGCCCCGTGACGGGGTGGAGATCCCAGTGCAGCCCTTTCCAGAACAAGGCCTGATAGTGACCACAATGGGGACACGGAACATGCGCGTGGCGCTGATCGGATTCCTCGAAATCAGAGGTCACGCGGCAGGCCCCTGCAATCTCAGGCGTGCCAACCTTGAGGACTTTCGCCAGGTACGGGTAGGCCGACACGCGCCCTTTCACAAGAGCTCCAGGGTCGTCACCCGAAGGCAGCGAACTTGCGAAGCTTGACCATTCGTCGATCAGCAGGCGTTTGACGGTCGTGGACTTCAGCCGCTTAGGGTTGCCGGCATGCTCCATGTAGAGCTGCCCGCCTGCAAAATCCTTGAAGGTTTTGGTGTTCGCCGCGTCACGACTGGACGTGCTGCCCAGCACCTCGCGCACTGCGGCTGTGTTCTCGAGCAGCGGGTTGAGCTTTTGGTTGGTGAATTTGTCGAGACTGACCTCGCCCGGCAGGCAAACCATGATGGGGCCCGGATCTTCGCACATGGCATACCCGAGCACCGCTTGTTCGATAGTGCTTTTCCCGAACTGGATGGGCAGCTTGGCAATGGTTTCTTCGATGCCTGCACGCACGGACTGGGTGTCCATGATCTCGCGCAGCAGAGGGTTGCGGGCGACGCGGAACTTGCCCGGGGCCGCGGTGACCTTGCTGGAGAGCTCGAGGTTGCCTTCTGCCCATTCACTCACGAGCCGCGATTTGCGCGGCTCGATGCTCCTTGCGATACCACCGAACACCAAGCGTCGGGCATCGGCAAACGGCGCGGCGACAGCCAGCATCAGTGCGCCCCTTTCGCGATATCCGCAAAGCGCGCAGCGAGGTCGCCCAAGGCCTCTCGCACGGCGTCATCCACGAGCAGGCGCACTTCGCGCGGATCGCTTTCAGCCGCAAGCTGCGGGGCGAGGATCGCGCCCAGCCCTTCAAGCGACGCACGCAGGTTCGTCACGGCGTCTGCGATCACGGCCCCGACAGCAGCGGCTTCAACGAGCTGGCCGGCCTCTTTCGCGAGATCGATCTCGGCGCGCGTGGCATTGGCCTCTTCCCTGCGGGCGCGAGCGGCGTGGTACTCGGGGCGGGAAGCGCCGGCGACCGCATCTTCGTCGCCGTAGTCATCATCACCGCTGCGCTGGAGGCGCTCTGCCGCGTGCCTGGCCGCAACGCCAACCTTATCGGGGCTGCTGGTCTGCGCGATCAGCGCACGCGTCGCCTGCACATCGACAGACCTGCCATCGGGGCTCATGACGACGCGACCGGATTTCTTCAGCTCTGTCACATAGGCCCGCGTCCATCCCTGCATGCGCGCGAACTCGGCTTGACTGACAAATTGAACGGACGGCATCAGGCACGCCCCTTCCCGCGCTTAGCGGCGGCGTGCTCAACAGTCATTGGCACGCAGGGGCGCACTCCGTCGCCAGAGGGAAGCCGCTCAGGGGCCACCGCGACCTCGGCCAGCGCCAAGCCGCGCCGACCCTCGACCATCCCGGCTGACACGAGGGCGCTGACGAACTCACGCATGTCCGCATCCATTCGCGCCCAGTTACGCCGCGCTGCCTCGTTTTCCTCGGGCGTAATCGGGTCGGTGTTGCCGCTCATGCCGCCCTCCCCATGGCTTTTAGCCAGGGTTGCAGGGGTATTTGATGAATGTGCAGGGGTTCTTGCAGGGGTCTGTTTTGCTGAAATCATTGCCACTCCTAGCTTTTGCAGGGGTTGCAGGGGTTGCATGGTGAAATATCCACGCGCGGGTATGCTTGCCTTTTCAGTGACTGAGTAGAACCACACATGCGCACGCGGGCGCGCGGTGACGTTGCAACCCCTGCAACCCCTGCTAATCGCTTGAGCAGTAAGCATTTCGGAGAACTGAGCCCCTGCAAGAATCCCTGCAAACCCTCTGCATACCCCTGCAAAATCGAGCGTCACAGGCCCTCCAGCGCGTTTGCGAAACGCAGCTTGCAGTCTGTCAGCCACTGCGTATCGGTCTTTTGCTCGGGGCGAGTCAGGCCGCTTGCGCGCAACGCGGTGTCACTCGGGCGAATCATCGAGGCTTGCTTTGGCTTGCCCACGTAGTGGGTATCGGCGTAGAGCAACGGACGGATGCCGGCCCAGCCGGGACGGCGCTTGATGACGCCGATGAACATGTTCGATTCGCGCGGCCGCGCGACGCCTTTCGTGTTGCACCACAATCGATAGGCGCGATAGAGATCGTCGGACAGGCAAGGCACGAACGGCCAAGGTGTTTCGCCCGAGATCCAGTCTTCAAGGAATCGGTCTTCGGATGACTTGCTAAGCTGGATGAGCTCCACCTTGCTTTGCGTCATCGGCGGACGTTTTTTCGGGTGAAATCCTGATGTGTCATAGCTGAGCAGGTAGTCGTAGAACGCCTCAGCGCCACCCTGCTCCAGCTCGAGGTGCACCTGGTCGTAAAACTCCTCCCCCAGGGGCGGCGGCGTATACACCACCAGGTGGCGACGGTCATCGTTGTCCAGCGGCAAGGGCTGGTTCTCGTTTGACAGGTACACGATGTTGATGTGGTTGCGCTGGCGATACGCCGCAACGTTCTTCGGGTTGATCCGAATCCACTCACCCGTTACAAGCTCTTTGAGCTCGTTCTTGATGTGCCACATCTCAGCCTTTGTCACGACCTCTTCGGCAAGTACGAAGAGCTTCGAATCCACCCAGTCGGCGTTGAACTTATCTTCAAGCCCGCGCTGGTTCAGCACGGTCGCGTAGTCGCCGTAGATCCGAGCCAAGGTCTGGAAGACCGTACTTTTTCCTGTTCCCTGGGGGCCGTGCATGATCACGGCCGAGCTCATCTTTGCACCGGGGTGCTGAAGTGGATATGCCATCCAGCACAAGAGCCAGTGCGCGACCTTTGCCCCGATGTTCTCGCCGCTGGCATCGACTTCGTTTGCACACAGCACGGTCAGCAGCTCCAGCAGGCGCTCGCAATTGCCGCGCTTGGGCTGCATCGGCCAGCCTTGCCAAGTATTGAGCTTGACGAGGTGGTCGTCTCCTGCGGGATCGAACCCGACTTCACCGAGGTAGTACGCGCCGCGGGAGACCCAGCGCGGATGCCGCTTGACGTCATCCCAGCGCACACCGGCCGGGAGCACAGCGATCATCTGTTTCGTACTCGCGATCTTGCGCGTCCATGTGTCGAAGAGATACGCGCCCGTTCCATCGTCCAACGGAACGAATCGATCAACCGCCGCATCTAGTGTCATGACCGACATTGCGGGTGGGCGCTCAAGCGATTCCCCCGCCCCCCCAGAAGAAGAGCCCGCCGCAAGCGGCGTTGCCAGGGGGATGGGTTCCGGGGCTATCCCTATCTCGGAAAGCTTGGCTTCGACCTGGGCCCGCACCATCTGCAAGCCCTCGGCGCAGGCGAGGTCGTTGAAATCCGTAGGGCCCTTCCGCGTATCCGGGCGCTCGACGGAGAACACCGGCAGAACCCAACTGCCATCGGCTGTCATGGCAGCTTCCTGCGCGCGCAACCGGCCAGCATTCTGCTTGCGGTGCGGCTGTCCGCAGTGCGCGCACAGTTCCTGAGCAACAGGAGTCCAGCTCTTGCACTCCGCGCATTTCTGGAGCCAGTCGTCGTCGCCGCAGATCAGCAGCTGCGCACGCTTGTAGTGCTTACGCAAGGCCTTTGCGACCTTGGGCTGATTGCCCGCGTCGAAGGTCACCGCCACCGCGTGCCCAGTTGCGTCGTGCAACGTCTGCGCGGTTGCATAGCCCTCGGCAAGCAGCAGCAGACGCTCCGGAACGCCGACCGTCCAGTAGTGCTCGTCTTTGGAGAGACCCGCAGGCCAGTACTCCTTGTCTCGCTCGGTCTGCCGGATGCGATCGGCGTGGCATGCGCGTGAGAGGATGAACTGCACGCCGAAGACACGCCCCGACAGGTCACACATCGGGATGACTAACGCTCCGGCAAACGAGGCGAGGTAGCGGTAGTCGTCGGGCTCGGCGCCCTCGAGCTGGACGCCATCGACGCCCGGGAAAATCCGCGTATCCCCGGTCCCCTTCAGGCCTTTGCGAGCGAAGTAGTCATGCGCGTCAGGTGTGGCGGGAACACTCACGCGCCACACTTCGCGCGCCCAGCTCGCCGCCCTCTCGATCTCGGCCTGCCGCTCCGCGACAGCCCGCTTCTTGTCCTCGGCCTGCCGCGCCTTGATCGCCGCCTGCTCTTCTGCCGATAGCTCACGACGTTTGAACGCCTTGCTCTTGCAGCTTGGGCACTCGCGAGCCTTCAGGGCCATCTCGTAGCCGCATGACTCGCAGCGCTTCGTCAGCTCGACTTTCTGGGTACCAGGGTCGTCACCTCGATACACGCCATAGCTGCCAGTGAGGAAGCACTCGCCAGACGAGGTAACCCATTCATACAGACGGTACCAGCCGCGCTTCTCCCTCTTCGATCCGCCGTCATCGGAAACGAAACAGCGACGGCTTTTCGTCCCGCGTGCCAGATCCAGCGGCAGCTCCACAACGAGGCCCGCAGCGCGAAGCTGGTCCAGCACGTCGTGCTCGTTCACATATCCCACGTTCAGTAACTCCGACGTCCGCTACCTACACGAAAAACTTGCCTCTTCGTACCCTTGTGCGTTGAACGTGACAGGGGCCCCCTGCACTGGATCACCGCCACGCAACGAGGGCCGCCGGGTGTATAGCTGCGCGAGGCCGGGCAGAAGGCCGGGGCTGCCCTTCTCCAAAGGGGAACGGGGCCGGGAGCGGCGCGGCGACGGCTCATGGAGCGAGCTTCCGTGCGAGCAGGCTTGCGTCGGCCGCCAGGTCGACCAGCGCCAAGCGGGCGGCCTCTCGAGTCTGCGAATGGGGGTACGCGAGGGCTTGTGCCACCGCCTCGGAAACAACACCCATCAGTGCTTTCAGGTCATCCGCCAATTGCTCGGCGGTGCGGGCGCGGGCGTGGGCTTGATCCGGTACTGCAATGCAGTTGGCCAGGGAAGCCACTGCCGCAGCGATTTCCCTGCTCTTGCTGTACTCCAGCACTGTCAGGAAAAGCCAGAGGTTCGGCGCATGGTCAAAGTCACCGGGATTGAATCGATTGAGCAAGTGCACATCGTCTTCCTCAATGACCCTGGCCATGTCGCTTGCGCTCGTTGGCAAGCGCTTCAAGGCGCGGTGTGTCGTCCGGACGAACCATGCGTAATCCGTCTTGAGCTGCTCGACCGGCGTTCTCGATTTGTCCCGAGGACTGATCATTTCTCCCCCTCTTGTTGTTCTCACCTGAGATGCCATGAGGCTCTTTGCAAGAATGCCGCCGTCTACAAACGGAGGCCCTCAATGACAAACCCTGAACACCGCGCCACGTGCGCATTCCTCATGGCGCTCGGCGCCGAGATTCCCCTACAAGACCGCTGGAAAATTTGCACCCGTATGCGGCGCCTCGCGGAAGCTCTGGAGCAGTCGGGCCATGAAGAGGCCGCAACGCTCACGCGGGGAATGGCTGAGGCACTGGACACACTCCCTGCTCCGTGCGAACACAGGGGTTACCCCGCCTCCGAGGGAGTGTCAGGTTGATCCTTCAAGAACAGATCGGGATGGGCGACCTTCACTGCGGGAGGAATCCCGCGCTTCACCCAGTTCTGCACACGCTGGGTACCTCCGTTCTTCGGATATCCCAGGCGTTTCGCCAGAGTGGCCGGCCCTCCGAGATCTTGAATCCGCTTGGCATCACTAGTCATGGGAATCAGTCTTCAATGAACTCGCCGAAATTAAACGCCACGTTTAACAAAAAGTCAAACGCGGCGTGTAACAACGCCATGTTTACATCCGGCACACTCAAACCCATGCGAGAAGACATGAAACGCCTCTACGAAGCAGCGAAGTCCCTCAGAGATGTCGAAGGGCAGTCTGCTGTCGCCCGTCTGCTGGGGGAGTCCCCCCAGACGGTGAAAAATTGGGAGTCCAGAGGGATCTCAAAGAGCGGGCTACTCAAGGCGCAGAAGGCTATTGGTTGCTCAGCGGAGTGGATAGCCAGCGGACTTGGGGCTGCGAGTGACGCAAGAGCAGTACCAAAAGAAATCGACCTGTCCTCTCACCCAGACCTTCAAGAGGTGAAGCGCGTACGCTTTAAGCTGTCTGCAGGCGTATCCGGATTCTCCGTCGAGATCGAGGAAGGCAACGGAAAGCCCATCTTCTTCAGGCGTGATTGGTTCGCGGCGAACGGCTTCAGACCAGACGCACTATTCGCCGTCCGGGTGTCTGGACAGAGCATGGAAACAAGCCTGTGGGACGGTGACCTGGTGGTGATCAACACGGCCGACAGCAAGCCCACCGATGGCGAGGTTTTCGCCATCAACTATGAGGGAGAAATGTGCATCAAGCGCATGAAGCGCGACGCTGGACAGTGGTTCGCTTGCTCCGACAACGCTGACCAGCGCAGGTACCCGCCAAAGCATTGCACAGGCGATGTAAAGATCATCGGGAAGGCCGTGTACAAACAAAGCGAAAGGGTCTAGGTGAATTTGTCTGCCGACATCCTACTGTCAGGATGCAGATCCATCGCGACAAATACCGTGCGCCTAGAGCGAGCTACGCAGCTCCTCATAAGTGACAAAAGCCCGCAGAAGCGGGCTTATGTCAGGGGTCTTAGGCTATCGGGTGAAGGATAGTACGCGAGGC
>JAVHXQ010000038.1 GCA_031119555.1 Candidatus Dactylopiibacterium sp. | reverse complement strand
GCCCGGTGCCGGCGGGGGCCGGCTGCGCCGCGGCAGCGGGTGCGGCGGCCGGTCTGGCGCCCGGCGCGGCAGCCTCGGGCGCGGCCGTCACGGCGCCGGCCTGGGCTTCGGTGTCGATCTGGGCCAGCACTTCACCCGAGGCCACCGTGGCACCGTTGGCCTTGATGATCTTGACGATCACACCGTCGGCGGGCGCCGGGGTTTCGAGCACGACCTTGTCGGTCTCGATGTCGATCAGGTTCTGGTCGCGCTTGACGGCCTGCCCTTCCTGCGCATGCCAGCTCACGAGGGTTGCCTCGGAAACGGATTCCGACAGCTGCGGCACTTTGACTTCGATGATCATGTTCCGATTCTCCAGTGTTATCCGTGGCGGCGCTCAGAAGCGCGGAGCCTGGTCTTGTCCGAGTTTGCCGAATGCACCTTCCACGACTTCACGCTGCTGGGCGTTGTGCACCGCGTAGTAACCCACGGCGGGCGAAGCGGAGGCCGGCCGGCTCACCAGATGCAGGGTGTGCTTCTCACCCATCGAGCGGGCCACGTGCTGACGCGATGCGATCCAGTACCACGCGCCCTGGTTGCGCGGTTCTTCCTGGCACCAGACGACGTCCTTGGCGTTGGGGTACTTCGCAAGTTCGGCCGCGAATGCGTCGTTGGGGAAGGGGTAGAGCTGCTCGAGCCGCACGATGACGGTGTCCTTGATCTCCTTCGCGCGCCGCTCGGCGAGAAGCTCGTAATAGAGCTTGCCGGAGCAGACCACGATGCGCTTGACCTTCTTTGCGTCGAACTTGTCGACCTCGCCGATCACGGTCTGGAAGCTGCCGGTCGCGAGCTCCTCGAGCGACGAGACCGCTTCCTTGTGACGCAGCAGGGATTTGGGCGTCATCACCACGAGCGGCTTGCGCAGCGGGCGCACCATCTGGCGACGCAGCAGGTGGAAGATCTGGGCCGGCGTGGAGGGCACGCAGACCTGCCAGTTGTTCTCCGCCGAGAGCTGCATGAAGCGTTCGAGACGGCCCGAGGAATGCTCCGGGCCCTGCCCTTCGTAGCCGTGCGGCAAGAGCATCGTGATGCCGGCCTGACGCCCCCACTTCGCCTCGCCCGACGCGATGAACTGGTCGATGACGACCTGCGCGCAGTTGCCGAAGTCGCCGAACTGGGCTTCCCAGACCACGAGCTGGTTGGGCTCGGCGGTGGCGTAGCCGTATTCGAAGCCGAGGATGCCGGACTCCGACAGCACCGAGTCGATGACCACGAACGGCGCCTGGTCGGGCTGAATGCCCGCGAGCGGGACGTGGATGCCGGCGTCCCATTTTTCGCGGTTCTGGTCATGCAGCACGGCGTGGCGGTGGAAGAAGGTCCCTCGCCCGCAGTCCTGCCCCGAGAGGCGAACGGCGTAGCCCTGCGCCACGAGCGAGGCGTAGGCGAGGTTCTCGGCCATGCCCCAGTCGAGCGGCTGCTTGCCCTCGCCCATCGCGCTGCGTGCCTCGATGATGTTGGCCACGCGCGAATGCAGCGTGAAGCCTTCGGGCACGTCGGTGAGGCGCTGCGCCATGCGGCGCAGTTCGGCCATGGGCACGCCGGTGGCGGATTCGTCGGTGTAGGCCTTCTGCACGAAAGGTGCCCAGTCCTGTGCGAACTTGCGGCTGTGACCCGACAGCACCGGGTTGTAGAGCAGCTCGCCGCGATCCAGGTGCTCGCGGTAGTCGGCGATCATCTGGTCGGGCTCGTCGGCCGTGCACACGCCCTGCCCCACCAGCCGGTCTGCGTACAGCTTGCGCGTGCCGGGGTGCTGGGCAATCTTCTTGTACATCAGCGGCTGCGTGACCATGGGCTCGTCCTGCTCGTTGTGGCCGAGCTTGCGGAAGCACAGCAGGTCGACGACCACGTCCTTGCGGAAAGTCTGGCGGAACTCGATCGCCAGCTGGCAGGCCAGCGCGACGGCTTCGGGGTCATCACCATTGACGTGGAAGATCGGTGCCTCGGCCATCTTGAAGATGTCCGTGCAGTAGATCGAGGAACGCGAGTCGCGCGGGTCGGACGTCGTGAAGCCGATCTGGTTGTTGATGACCAGGTGCACCGCCCCGCCCGTGCCGTAGCCACGGGTCTGCGAGAAGTTGAGCAGTTCCTGGTTGATGCCCTGACCCGCCACGGCCGCGTCGCCATGGATGAGCAGGGGCACGACCTGGCCTTCGGAATCTTCGCCACGCCGGTTCTGGCGGGCGAAGACCGAGCCCTGCACGACCGGATTCACGATTTCCAGGTGGGAAGGGTTGAAGGCGAGCGAGAGATGGACGGGGCCTCCCGGCGTGGAGACGTCGGAAGAAAAGCCCATGTGGTATTTCACGTCGCCGGCCGTGAGGTCGGAGGCGTGCTTGCCCTCGAACTCCTCGAACAGCATCTTGGGCGCCTTGCCCAGCGTATTCACGAGTACGTTGAGACGCCCCCGGTGGGCCATGCCGATCACGATTTCCTGCACGCCCAGCGCGCCGGCCACATTCACGAAGGTGTCCATCGCCACGATGGACGATTCACCGCCCTCGAGCGAGAAGCGCTTCTGCCCCACGTAGCGCGTGTGCAGGTATTTCTCGAGCGTTTCTGCCGCCGTCAGGCGACCCAGGATGTGCTTCTTGGCCTTGACGTCGAAGGCCGGGGTGGCGCGGATGGGTTCGAGCCGGCTCTGGATCCAGCGCTTCTGCTGCACGTCGACCATGTACATGTATTCGACGGTCAGCGAGCCGCAATAGGTCTGCCGCAGGGCTTCGAGAATCTCGCGCAGCGTGGCCTGGCTGCCCTCCTGGAACTGGAAGGAGCCGATGTTGAAGCGCGCCGACAGATCGGCCTCGGTGAAGCCGTAATAAGAGGGTTCCAGCTCGGCGATCGCGGGACGCTCCTGGCGCTTGAGCGGATCGATCTGGGCCCAGCGGTTGCCCAGGAAACGGTAGGCGTTGATCAGCTGCAGCACGCTGACCTGGCGTTTGTCGGCCACCCCGGGCGAGGCGATCGCCGAGGCGAGCGGCTTGCCCTGGCGGGCGAGCTGCTCGAAGGACGCGATGACGGGGGCATGCGCCACGTCGCGGCTCGCGCCCGGCAGGTTCTGCAGCGAGTCGAAGTAATCGCGCCAGGCGTCGTCGACGCTGGCGGGATTCTCGAGGTACTTCTCGTAGAGCTCTTCGATGAAGGGCGCATTGGCCCCGAAGAGGTAGGAGTTGAGCTGGTACTGTCTCATGTCGTTGGCCTCATCCATTCTGCGGGGCATGCGGTGCGCCCCGGGCTATCGGGCTTCCAGGCTGCGGTTCAGCGGAACGCCATCGGCTTGACGTCGCGGCGCGGCGCGCCGGTGTAGAGCTGACGCGGGCGGCCGATCTTCTGCTCGGGGTCTCCGATCATTTCGTTCCATTGTGCGATCCAGCCGATCGTGCGCGCCATTGCGAAAATCCCGGTGAAGAGCGAGACCGGAATGCCCATCGCCTTCTGCACGATGCCGGAGTAGAAATCGACGTTCGGATACAGCTTGCGCGACACGAAGTAGTCGTCCTCGAGCGCGATCTTCTCGAGTTCCATCGCGAGCTTGAACATCGGGTCGTCGTGCAGGCCCAGCTCGCCCAGCACTTCGTGGCAGGTCTCGCGCATGAGCTTGGCGCGGGGATCGTAATTCTTGTAGACCCGGTGCCCGAAGCCCATGAGCTTGACGTTGGAGTTCTTGTCCTTCACCTGCTTGATGAACTCGCCGATCTTGGCCACGCCGCCCTGCTTCATGATGTCGTCGAGCATCACGAGGCAGGCTTCGTTCGCGCCGCCGTGCGCCGGGCCCCACAGGCAGGCGATGCCGGCCGCGATGCACGCGAACGGGTTGGCGCCCGACGAGCCGGCTAGGCGCACCGTGGAGGTCGAGGCGTTCTGCTCGTGATCGGCATGCAGGATCAGGATGCGGTCGAGCGCGCGCGCGAGCACGGGATTCGGTTCGTACTTCTCGCACGGCGTGGCGAACATCATGTGCAGGAAGTTGCTCGAGTAGTCGAGGTCGTTGCGCGGATAGATGAAGGGCTGGCCGACGGTGTACTTGTACGCCATCGCGGTGATCGTGGGCATCTTCGCGATGAGGCGCGTGGCCGCCACCATGCGGTGCTCGGGGTTGTTGATGTCGAGCGAATCCTGGTAGTAGGCGGCCAGCGCGCCGACCACGCCCACCAGAATGGACATCGGGTGCGCGTCGCGACGGAAGCCCTGGTAGAGCCGGGTCAGCTGCTCGTGCACCATGGTGTGGTGGCGCACGATGCCGGAGAAGTCCTCGTACTGGGTGCGCGTGGGCAGTTCGCCGTTCTTGAGCAGGTAACAGGTTTCGAGGTAATCGCAATTCACGGCGAGCTGCTCGATGGGGTAGCCGCGATACAGCAGCTCGCCCTTGTCCCCGTCGATATAGGTGATCTCGGACTTGCAGGCCGCCGTGGACATGAAGCCCGGATCGAAGGTGAAGGCTCCGGTCTTGCCGTACAGCGTGCGGATGTCGATGACATCCGGGCCGATGCTGCCCGAATACACGGGGAACTCGTAGGACTGGCCGTTGAAGCCCAGCGTTGCGTTTTTCTGTTCAGTCATGCCTGGGGTCCCTTCTGTAGGTTCGTTCGTAGGGTGATCGGGCGCACTCTGCCGCAGCAGGGCCACCATTTCCTGCCAGCGCCCGACGGTGCAGGCCTTCTTGCCGCTGAGCATCGCCCACAGTTCGTGGTCGTCGCAGCTCAGCAGGTCCTGCAGATCGAGCAGCTGTCGTTCGTCGAGCGCGTCCAGCCCTTGCGCGGCGAATCGCGTGAAGAACAGGTCGATCTCCAGCAGGCCGCGACGGGCCCGCCACCGGATCTTCTCGCGCAAAGGCCTGAGGCTGTCGTTCATCGTCATACCGCCCGCGCCAGCATCATTTCCTTGATCTTGCCGATCGCCTTGGTCGGGTTGAGATGCTTGGGGCAGACGTCGACGCAGTTCATGATGGTGTGGCAGCGGAACAGCCGGTAGGGGTCGTTGAGGTTGTCCAGGCGTTCGTTGGTGGCGTCGTCGCGCGTATCGGCCAGGAAGCGGTATGCCGCGAGCAGGCCCGCGGGGCCGACGAACTTGTCGGGGTTCCACCAGAAGCTCGGGCAGCTCGTCGAGCAGCAGGCGCACAGGATGCACTCGTAGAGGCCGTTGAGCTCCTCGCGCTCGTCCGGCGTCTGCAGGCGCTCGCGCTCCGGCGGGGGCGAGTTGCTGACGACATACGGCTTGATGGAGTGGTACTGCTTGAAGAACTGGGTCATGTCGACGATGAGGTCGCGGATCACGGGCAGGCCGGGCAGCGGCCGCAGGGTGACGACGTTCCCCAGCGACGCGACGTCGGTCAGGCAGGCCAGCCCGTTCTTGCCGTTGATGTTCATCGCGTCGGAGCCGCACACGCCTTCGCGGCAGGAGCGGCGGAAGGCCAGCGAATCGTCGAGCGCCTTGATGCGCACGAGCACGTCGAGCAGCTTGCGGTCCTGGGCCTCGACCTCGACCGGGAGTTCCTGCATGTAGGGCGCGCGATCCTTGTCGGGATCGTAGCGATAGATCTTGAAGAGAATGGTGCGGGTACTCATCTTGGCGGGCTCCCGGTCAGTAGGCGCGCGTCTTGAGCGCGATGGTCTCGACGCTCAGGGGCTTGAGCGTCACCGGCTTGTATTCGAGGTGATTGCCGTCGCGATACCACAACGTGTGCTTGAGCCAGTTGGCATCGTCGCGCCCGTTGGGATGCTCGGGCGTGTCGGGCGCATCGTCGCGCACATGGGCACCCCGCGATTCGGTACGCGCATTGGCCGACACCATCGTGGCCTTCGCCACTTCGATGAGGTTGTCGAGTTCCAGCGCCTCCATGCGCGCGGTGTTCCAGACCATGGACTTGTCGCGGATGGTGGTCTGCAGCACCTGGCGCTCGATGTCGAGGATCTTGTCGACGCCTTGCGCGAGCATGTCCTTGAAGCGGAAGACGCCAGCATGATTCTGCATCGTGCGCTGCATCGCGAGCCGGGTCTCGTGCACGTCCGCGCCATCCTTCTGCGTGTTGAGGCGATCCACGCGCGCCAGCGCGCGGTCGATCTGGCCTTGCGGAATTTCCGGCAGCGCCGCCGGCTGGCGCCGGATGAATTCGATCATCGACTCGCCCGAGCTCTTGCCGAACACGAGAAGGTCGAGCAGCGAATTGGTGCCGAGGCGGTTCGCGCCATGCACCGAAGCGCAGGCGCACTCGCCCGCCGCGTAGAAGCCGGCCACGGGCTCTCCCGCCACGACGACCTCGCCGCTGTAGTTGGTGGGAATCCCCCCCATCTGGTAGTGGCAGGTCGGCACGACCGGAATCGGTGCCTTGATCGGATCCACGCCCGCGAACTGGATCGAGATCTCGCGGATGCCGGGCAGACGGCGGTTGATCACGTCGGCGTCGAGGTGAGTGATGTCGAGCAGCACGTGATCGCGGTTCGGGCCACAGCCGCGCCCCTCGTTGATCTCGGTGACCATGGCGCGCGAAACCACATCGCGCGAGGCGAGATCCTTCGCGTTCGGCGCGTAGCGCTCCATGAAGCGCTCGCCGGAATCGTTGCGCAGAATGCCGCCCTCGCCGCGCACCCCTTCCGTGATGAGCACCCCCGCGCCGGCCACGCCGGTCGGGTGGAACTGCCAGAACTCCATGTCTTCGAGCGGAATGCCCGCCCGCGCGGCCATGCCCACGCCGTCGCCGGTATTGATGAAGGCGTTGGTCGATGAGTGATAGATGCGCCCCGCGCCGCCCGTCGCGAACAGCGTGGCCTTGGCCTGGAAGACCGTGATCTCGCCGCTTTCGAGTTCCATCGCGATCACGCCCAGCACGGCGCCATCAGGCCCGCGCAGCAGGTCGAGCGCCAGCCACTCCACGAAGAACTGCGTGTTGGCGCGCACGTTGCGCTGGTAGAGCGCATGCAGCATCGCATGCCCCGTGCGGTCGGCCGCCGCGCAGGCCCGGCGCACGGGCTTCTCGCCGAAGTTGGACATGTGCCCGCCGAAGGGGCGCTGGTAGATCTTGCCTTCGTCGGTCCGGTCGAAAGGCATGCCGAAGTGTTCGAGTTCGACCACCACTTGCGGCGCCTGCCGGCACATGAACTCGATGGCGTCCTGATCGCCGAGCCAGTCCGACCCCTTGACGGTGTCATACATGTGCCAGTGCCAGTGATCCGGCTCGGAGTTGCCCAGCGAAGCCGACACGCCGCCCTGCGCCGCGACCGTGTGCGAACGCGTCGGAAACACCTTGGAAATCACGGCGGTCTTCAGGCCCGATTCGGCCAGCGCCACCGCGGCACGCATGCCGGCGCCGCCGGCGCCCACGATGACGGCGTCAAAAGTACGTTTGGCGACTTTCACTTACAGCCTCCACAGGATCTGGGCGACCCAGCCGGCATAGCCGACCAGGACAAAGAAGGTCACGGAATGCAGGAAAAGACGCACGCCGACAGGCTTGACGTAGTCCATCCAGATGTCTCGCACGCCAACCCAGGCGTGATAGAAGAGCGCCATGAAGAACAGGAAGGTCGCGAACTTCATGAAGCCTCCGGCGAACAGCGTTCGCCAGGCCGCGTTGTCGTAGGCCGGCAGCAGCAGCACCTTCACGAGGAAGAAGACGGTATAGAGGGCCATCACGGTCGCGGTCAGGCGCTGGCCCAGCCAGTCGCGAAAGCCGTAATGCGCGCCGACGGTCAGACGTTTCACCATGACAGCACCCCCAGGATCACGGTCAGCCCCAGGCTCACCCCCAGCACGGCCACGGCGCTGGCGCGCGCCTGCGGCAGCTCGATGCCCACGTGCATGTCGAGCAGCAGGAAGCGGATTCCCGCACAGAAGTGATGCAGGTAGGCCCACAGCAGGCCCAGCAGCAGCAGCTTCAGCAGCGGCAGCCCGAGCACGCTGAACGCCAGGGCGTTCTGCAGCGAGGCGTACTCGGCGGGGCTGCCGAGACTCGCGCCGAACAGGGCGATGAGGACCGGCAGACACAGGAACAGCCCTGCCCCGCTGACCCGGTGAAGGATCGACACAAAGCCCGGCAAGGGCAACCTGATCTGCATGATGCTCAGGTGCCGGGGCCGGACCTTCCTGACCGTTACGTCTGCCATGCTGCACACCTCTCTGTTTTCTTGTCGAAAAACGGTGCCGGTGCCCTGGCACCTCCTGTCAGCTCAACTCGTTGATGTAGAAATGATCGGCGGTGGAGTACAGGCCGCGCCGCCATTCGACGGGCTTGTCCCCATAAGTGAAGGCGAGCCGCTCCACCGACAGCAACGGCGCGCCCTCCTTGACGTTCAGCATGTCGGCGACGGCGCGCTCGGCGGCCACCGCGCGCAGCTTTTCGGTCGCGCGCACCATGCGCACGCCAAAGCGGGATTCATAGAGACTGTAAAGCGAGCCCTGCCATTCGCGCAGCATGTCCAGGTTGATGCCCTGGAAGACGTCCCCCGGCAGATACATCTCGTCGATGACCACCGGTTTGCTGTCGAAACGCAAGGTGCGGCGCAGGATGTGGATGGGGTTGCCGGGCTCGATTCCCAGATTGCGCGCGGCCTCGGGCCCTGCCTTGCCGCGCATGCATTCGAGCGGCTGGCTCTTGGGCAGCACCGGGCCACCGTTGATCGCCTTCAGGCGCAGGAAGCGGAACATCGCGCGCGGATCCTGGTGGGTCGACACGAAAGTACCCTTGCCTTGCCGGCGCACCAGCATGTTGCCGGCTGCGAGTTCATCGACGGCCTTGCGGACCGTCCCCTGGCTCACGCCGAATCGCAGCGCGAGCTCCTGCTCGCTCGGGATCGCCTGACCGGGAAGCCACTCCCCGGTTTCCAGCGCCTGAACGATCAAGCTCTTGATCTGACGATAGAGCGGACTGAAGGTCGGCGATTCGTGTGCCATGCGCAGAATTCAATCACAGAAGCCACCCCTCGTCCATACCCTATTGTATGTCTTATATAAGACATAAAACAGCTTTTGACAGTCGCCGTAACGCGGGTGTAGAGTGATTGCATAACAGAGGCGCTCGCGCGCCCGCTCACCCTCAGCCCCGACACTGCCCCGGCCTCGCCGGAAGGTCCGAAACCCAAAACGCCCAAGGAGTTCCGCATGTCGAAGTCGCCCATTCGCGTTACTGTCACCGGCGCCGCCGGCCAGATCGGCTACAGCCTGCTGTTCCGCATTGCCAGCGGCGAGATGCTCGGCAAGGATCAGCCCGTGATCCTGCAGCTGCTCGACCTGCCTCAGGCCCAGAAGGCCCTGGCGGGCGTGATCATGGAGCTCGAAGACTGCGCTTTCCCCTTGCTGGCGGGCGTGATTGCCACCGACGATCCTGCCGTGGCCTTCAAGGACACGCAGGCGGCGCTGCTGGTGGGTGCCCGTCCGCGCGGCCCCGGCATGGAGCGCAAGGATCTGCTGGCCGAGAACGCCAAGATCTTCACGGTTCAGGGTGCTGCCATCGGCCAGTATGCCGATCCCGACTGTCGCGTGCTCGTTGTGGGAAACCCGTGCAACACCAACGCCTACATCGCCAAGGAAAGCGCCCGGAAATTCGGCCGTGTGCCCTCCAAGAACTTCACGGCGATGCTGCGCCTCGATCACAACCGCGCCCTCTCGCAACTGGCGGCCAGAACGGGCCGTACCGTGGCCAGCCTCAAGAATCTCGTCGTATGGGGCAACCACTCGCCCACGATGTATGCCGACTATCGCTTCGTGACGAGCAACGGCGACAGCGTGAAGGCGCTCATCGACGACGCGGCCTGGAATCGCGACGTGTTCCTGCCCACGGTCGGCAAACGCGGTGCGGCCATCATCGAAGCACGCGGCCTGTCGTCGGCAGCTTCGGCGGCGAACGCGGCAATCGATCACATGCACGACTGGTTCCTCGGTACCGACGGTGAGTGGGTCACGATGGGCATCGAGTCCGACGGCTCCTACGGCATTCCGGCCGGCCTCATCTACGGCGTGCCGGTCACGACCGCCAACGGCGAGTTCACCCGCGTACAGGGTCTCGAGATCGATGCCTTCTCGCGCGAGCGCATGAACATCACGCTCAACGAGCTCGAAGAAGAGCGCGCCGGCGTGGCCGACCTGCTGGGCTGATCCGCCGAGACACCGGAGACGCCATCATGAGCACCGCATCCGACACGCTTCTGCAGCACCCGGATGCCGTGCTCTATCCGGACGGAGCGCCCCTGCCCGCGATTCCCGTCGTCGAGCATTACGCGGGCGCCGAGAAAACCATGCGCCGGGCACTTGCGCTGCAGTCGGAGCGGGATGGCGTCTTCGACGTCACGCTCGATTGCGAGGACGGCGCCGCCGCGGGGGCCGAGCGCGAGCACGCGGAACTCGTGGGCCGGCTGGCCGCGGCGACCCCTCCGCAGGCGGGCCGTGTGGGCGCGCGCATCCACGATTTCACGCATCCGGCGTGGCGCGTCGAACTGGACACCCTGCTCGATCTCGCGGGCGGGCAGCTCGCGTATCTCGTGCTGCCCAAGGCGCGCGGGGCCGAGGACGTGCGCCGGGTGCTCGCCACGCTGCGCGAAGCGGAGGCGCATCGCGGCCTCGCGCGGCGCATTCCGCTGCACGTGATCCTCGAAACCCACGGCGCCCTGCACGAGGCCTGGCAGATCGCTGCCCTCCCGGGCATAGAGACGCTGGATTTCGGGCTCATGGATTTCGTGAGCGCGCATCATGGCGCCATTTCGGCGGCCGCGATGCGCAGCCCGCTGCAGTTCGAGCACCCCCTCGTCGTGGCGGCCAAGACGCGCACGGTGGCTGCGGCGCTGGCGCACGGCATCGTTCCCAGCCACAACGTCTGCATCGAGCTGGCCGACCCGGAACGCATCGAAGGAGACGCCCGCCGCGCGCGCGAGCAGTTTGCCTTTCTGCGGATGTGGAGCATCCATCCGGCGCAGATCGACGCCATCCTGCGCGGCATGCAGCCCGCACCGGCCGAGGTCGACATCGCGGCGGAGATCATCATCGCGGCCCAGGAGGCCGGCTGGGGGCCGATCCGGCATCTCGACCGGCTGCATGACCGGGCCTCTTTCCGATATTTCTGGAGCGTGCTCAGGCGCGCCCGGACCACGGGGATCGACTTGCCAGAGCCGATCCTGCAACGCTTCTTCTGAACCCGGACTCCGCCAGATGCGCATCGCCCCCCGATCGCCCCACTGCTGCGCGTTGCGGAATGTCCCGGCAGCCGCCGCGGACACGATCTGCCAGTATGAGCGGCAGTCTCGTGTCAGCCCGGCCGTCGAACAACTCCTGGAGGAATCATCGTGCTCGTAGCCTATCGCCAACACGTCTCGGAGCGCGCCGCGCTCGGCATTCCGCCGCTTGCGCTGGATGCCAGACAGACCGCCGAGCTCATCGAGCTCATCAAGAATCCGCCCGAGGGCGAAGGCGAGTTCCTCGTCGAACTCATCACCCATCGCGTGCCGCCCGGCGTGGATGACGCCGCGCAGGTCAAGGCCTCGTTCCTGTCGGCCGTCGCGCACGGCGAGGCGAGTTCCCCGCTGATCTCGCCGGCCAAGGCCACCGAACTCCTCGGCACCATGGTCGGCGGCTACAACGTGAAGCCCCTGATCGACCTGCTCGACAACGCCGAGCTCGCACCGATCGCGGCCGAAGGTCTCAAAAAGACCTTGCTGATGTTCGACTTCTTCCACGACGTGTCCGAGAAGGCCAGCGCCGGTAACCATTCGGCACAGGAAGTCGTGCGCAGCTGGGCCGAGGCCGAGTGGTTCACGTCGCGACCGGAAGTCCCCACGAGCATGACGCTCACGGTCTTCAAGGTGCCCGGCGAAACCAACACCGACGATCTCTCGCCCGCCCCCGACGCCTGGAGCCGGCCCGACATCCCGCTGCATGCCCTCGCCATGCTCAAGAACACGCGCGCCGACGCCGCGTTCAAGCCCGAGGAAGACGGCAAGCGCGGCCCCATCCAGCTGATCCAGGATCTCGCCGCGCGCGGCAAGCTCGTCGCCTACGTGGGCGACGTCGTCGGCACCGGCTCTTCGCGCAAGTCCGCCACCAACTCCGTGCTGTGGTGGACGGGCGAAGACATTCCCTTCGTGCCGAACAAGAAGTTCGGCGGTGTCTGCCTGGGCGGCAAGATCGCGCCGATTTTCTTCAACACGCAGGAAGACGCCGGCGCGCTGCCGATCGAGATCGACGTCTCCGCCCTGGAGCTGGGCGATGAGATCGAACTCCGGCTCGATCACGCCAGCGGCCGCGTGAGCGTGCTCAAGGGCGACGCCGTCGTGAGCGAATCCCAGCTCAAGACCCTCGTGCTGCTCGACGAAGTGCGGGCAGGCGGGCGCATCAATCTCATCATCGGCCGCAGCCTCACCGCCAAGGCGCGTGAATTCCTGGGCCTGCCGGTTTCGACGCTGTTCCGCCTGCCGCAAGACCCGGCGGACTCCGGGCGCGGCTTCACGCTGGCGCAAAAGATGGTCGGCCGCGCCTGTGGCCTGGCCGAAGGTCAGGGCATACGCCCGGGTACCTACTGCGAACCCAGGATGACCTCCGTGGGCTCGCAGGACACGACCGGCCCGATGACCCGCGACGAGCTCAAGGATCTCGCCTGTCTCGGCTTCTCGGCCGATCTCGTGATGCAGTCCTTCTGCCACACCGCCGCCTACCCCAAGCCCGTGGATGTGAAGATGCACCACGAACTGCCGAAGTTCATGGCCAACCGCGGCGGGATTTCCCTGCGCCCCGGCGACGGCATCATCCACTCGTGGCTCAACCGCATGCTGCTGCCCGATACCGTCGGCACCGGCGGCGACTCGCACACGCGCTTCCCGATCGGCATCAGCTTCCCGGCCGGCTCGGGTCTCGTGGCCTTTGCCGCGGCCACCGGCGTGATGCCGCTGGACATGCCCGAATCCGTGCTCGTGCGCTTCAAGGGCAGGATGCAGCCCGGCATCACCCTGCGCGACCTCGTCCACGCGATTCCGCTGTATGCGATCAAGCAGGGGCTGCTGACGGTCGCCAAGGCGGGCAAGAAGAACATCTTCTCGGGGCGCATTCTGGAAATCGAAGGTCTTCCCGACCTCAAGATCGAGCAGGCCTTCGAGCTCTCCGACGCCTCCGCCGAGCGCTCGGCGGCCGGCTGCACGGTGCGGCTGGACAAGGCCCCCATCGTTGAGTACATGAACTCCAACATCGTGCTGCTCAAGAACATGATCGCCGACGGCTATCAGGACCGCCGCACGCTCGAGCGGCGCATCCGCAAGATGGAGGAGTGGATCGCCAGCGGCGAGCTGCTCGCGCCGGACGCGGACGCCGAGTACGCCGCCGTGATCGACATCGATCTGGCCGAGATCACCGAACCCATCCTCTGCTGCCCGAACGATCCGGACGACGCGAAGTTCCTCTCCGAGGTGCAGAACACGCCCATCGACGAAGTCTTCATCGGCTCCTGCATGACCAACATCGGTCACTTCCGCGCCGCATCGAAGCTGCTCGAAGGCAAGCGCGACATTCCCGTCAAGCTGTGGGTGGCGCCGCCGACCAAGATGGACGCCTCCGAACTCACCAAGGAAGGCCATTACGGCGTGTTCGGAACGGCAGGCGCGCGCACCGAGATGCCCGGCTGCTCGCTGTGCATGGGCAACCAGGCACAGGTGCGCGAGGGCGCCACGGTGGTCTCGACCTCCACGCGCAACTTCCCGAACCGGCTGGGCAAGAACAGCAACGTGTTCCTGGCCTCCGCCGAACTCGCGGCGATCTCGTCCAAACTCGGACGCATTCCGACCGTGGCGGAATACCACGCCGACATGGGCGTCATCAACGCCGACGCCGGCAAGGTCTATCGCTACATGAACTTCGACCAGATCGACACCTACAAGGATGTCGCCGATTCGGTGCAGGTCTGAGCCTGCCCGAGGGCGCCAGGCGCCCTTACGATCGGGGCCGGCCTGCGAAAGCGGGCCGGCCTTTTTTCATGCGTGTGTCGTACATTCGCTGCCGTCTGGCCGAGGAATGTCCATGAAAACAGCGACATACTTGCCGCGCGTGAAAGAGGCGCTCTACACTCACCCCACATACCCTTTCGGACGGGTTTCATCGTGGCGCTTCCGCCTCCCTACCTCAGCGATTCGCCCGCCGGGCCACGTTCAAGGCTCGGCGCCAGCCGTCATCGCAAGGGCGAGGGCCACCTGTTCGAATCCCTCTGCGAACTCGCCCACGAATGCAGCCTGGAAGTGGCCGGCACGCGGCTGCGCGTGGGGCTTGCGAACAACCACTGGCAGTTGCAGCAGGCGCGCCTGCTGATCGACGCCCTGCGCCAGCAAGGCAGCGGCAGCCAGCGTCTGCGGCCTCCGGTGCTGGATCCCGAACGGCGCGATCACGCCGTGGCGATGGCGCTGCGCACCACCCCGGTGGGGGCCACGCCCCGCGCGCGCGGCCTGCTCGTGCTGCGCTGCGACAGCGGCAACGGCCTCGCGCTGGATGCGCGCCACGGCCCCGAGCTGAGCCGGCTGCGCGAGCACGGCGCGCGTCTGGCCGAACTCGAACTCGTCGCTTTCGAAGACCTCCGCGATCTGGAACCGGTGCTGCACGCGCTGGTGACCGCGCTCCACCATGCCGCGCAGGCCTGGGGCGCCACGCAGATCCTCACCGAGTGTCCGCGCGCGCACGCGCCGCGCTACTGCCGCCTGCTCGGCTTCCGGCGTCTCGACCGGCGGCAGCGCGAATCGGATAGCGTGCTGCTCGGGCTCGCCACTCACCGCCTGCCCGAGCGCTACCGCACCCCGGCCTGAGCGGCCGCCTCAGCGCCCTCGCCCGCTCGTCAGCGTGCTCTCGCGCACCACGAGTTCGTGCAGCAGCGTGGTGCTTTCGGGCTTGGCGCACGCCTCGGGGTAAGGCTCGCCCCGCCGCTCGCAGATGCGCCGCACGAGCAGGCGCAAGGCGACCTCCGCCATGCGCGGCGTGTCCTGGATCATGGAGGTGAGCGGCGGAATCAGGAAGGCGCTCTCGGGAAGGTTGTCCACGCCCATCACGGCCAGGTCCTCCGGCACGCGCAGGCCCAGCCGGTGCGCCTCCGCCAGCACGCCCACCGCCATGCGATCGCTGCTCACGAATACCGCGTCCAGCGCGGGGCAGATTTCGCGCAGGCGCTGCAGGCAGGGTCCGCCGCTGGTGACGTCCCAGTCGCCTTCGACGACATTGCGCGCCATTTCGGGAACGCCGGCCTCGGCCAGCGCGGCGTGCCAGCCCTCCAGACGCTGCTGCGACACCCATCGGTCGTGAGGCCCGGCGATATGGCCGATATGCTTGCGGCCCAGGCTCAGCAGATGCCGCGTGGCGAGCCGCCCGGCCTCGAAGTTGTCGAAGCTCACGGTATCGACGCCCTTGCGCGCCCGGGCATTGATGGCCACGAACGGCATCGGCAGGCTGGCGAGATCGAAATCGTCCAGCCACGCATGGCTGTCGCCGATCTCGGGCCCGGCCCATATGACGCCATCGACCTGGCGCTCGATGAGGAAATCCAGCATCGCGCGCACGCTGCCGCGACTGAAGTCCATCATCTCCTTGATGAGCAGGGCGTAGCCCATGCGGTCGGCCTGGCGCACCATGCCCAGGTAGGCGACCCCGGTCACGAGATAGCCCTGGCCACCGTTGCTGACCACGCCTATGGTCTGGCTGCGCCCCGTGCTGAGTTGCCGCGCGAGGGCGCTGGGGCGGAATCCCAGGGTCTCGATGCAGTGGAGCACGCGCGCGCGCGTCTCGTCGGTCACGTTCTCGCTGCCGTTGACGACGCGCGATACCGTCTGTTTCGACACGCCCGCCAGCTTGGCGACATCCGCCAGTGTCACCCGCTTATCGACGCTAGAACCCATCTTCTCGACTCCACTTGATCCCGTTCCCGGCAAGGAGCCGGATGATGCATGCTTGCCGTCGCGCTGACCAGTCGTGCTAACCCGCGCGGGTGGCTGCTGCCTTCAGGCGTTCGCGCATGAAAACGGCCCCGCGCACCCCTCCGGAGAGTGGCAGGCGGGGCCAATCCGCAACCCGGGCA
The DNA here is from genome assembly GCA_031119555.1 of Candidatus Dactylopiibacterium sp. Classification (GTDB taxonomy): domain Bacteria; phylum Pseudomonadota; class Gammaproteobacteria; order Burkholderiales; family Rhodocyclaceae; genus Uliginosibacterium. The sequence goes on along the minus strand of JAVHXQ010000038.1, from coordinate 19,828 downwards.
CTATCAGGCGGCGGCAGGCAATCGGCCTTCGAGCAGCAACTGCGCGCGCGTGGCGACCTTCTGGTCACCCATGGAGCCGAGCAGTTCCTTCATGTCGAGAATCAGCACGATCTGGCCGTTGGAGAGGGTCGTGACCCCCGCCACGCCCTTCGGGCGGAAGTCGTCGAGCGACTTGATGACGGCATCCTCGCGGCCCGCGAAGGAATCGATCGCCAGGATGAAGCTCTGCTCGGCCGACTGCATGAGCACACCGTACTCCGGCACGCGCTGCTGCGGCCAGCCCAGCAATGCCGCCAGGGTCACAATGGGCAGCACCTCGCCGCGCACGACCATCGTGGCGCGGCCGCCGAGTTCCTGGACTTCCTTCGGATCGATCGGCAGGATCTCGCGCACCATCGACAGCGGCACGGCGAACGGCTGCTCTTCGAGGCAGACGAGCAGCACCGGCAGGATCGCCAGCGTGAGCGGCAGCGAAATGATGAATTCGGTGCCGCTGCCCTGCGCGGAGCGGATGTCGATGGAACCGTTGAGCTTCTGGATGTTGGTGCGCACCACGTCCATGCCTACGCCGCGCCCGGACACGTCGGACACCTGGGAGGCGGTCGAGAATCCTGGCAGGAAGACGAGGTTGTAGCTCTGGCGCTCGTCCATGGTGTTGGCTTCCTCATCCGAGATGAGGCCCTTCTCCACGGCCTTGGCGCGCAGTTTTTCGGGGTTCATGCCGCGGCCGTCGTCGGCCACGATGATGACGATGTGGTCGCCTTCCTGGCGCGCCTCCAGGCGCACGCTGGATTTCTCCGACTTGCCCATCGCCAGCCGCTCGTTGGGCAACTCGATGCCGTGATCCACAGCATTGCGGATGAGGTGGATGATCGGGTCGGCCAGATCCTCGATCATGGTCTTGTCGATCTCGGTTTCCTCACCGAGCAGCAGCAGCTCGACATCCTTGCCGAGCGAGCGGGCCAGATCGCGCGCGATGCGCGGGTACTTCTGGAACAGGCGGCCGATGGGCTGCATGCGCGTCTTCATGACGGCGTTCTGCAGGTCGGAGACGAGCAGGTCGAGCTGGCTCACGGCCAGATCGAGCGCGTGCAGCGTGTCGGTGTCGTTCTTGCCGTTGAGGATGTCGCTGCGCAGCGCGTTCAGGCGGTTCTTGGTGAGGCCGATCTCGCCCGAGAGGTTCAGCACCTGGTCGAGACGCGCGGTATCGACGCGGATCGAGTTGTCGCGCTGGCGCTCGCCGTCGCGGCGGCCACCGCCCGCGCCCTGGTAGCCGGGCTTGTCGCTCACGCGCCGGCCCACGGCGGCGGTGATGATCTCGTTGGCCGTGCTGTCGCTCAGGTGCGGCGCATCCTGTTCGCTCACGGGCGCATCCATCACGGCGAGCACGTCGGGCGGCGTCATGCCGGTGACGGCGTGATAGTAGGCATTCCAGTCGGGGCCATCGCCCACCGCGACGGGACGCGGCGCGGGCGCGGCGCTGGCCGCCGGCGCGGACACCACGCGCAGCTCACCGCTGCCGAGCAGGCCCGCGAGCGCCTGCTTGAGCTGGGCGAGCAGGCGCGGATCGGCCGAGGCGGGCTGGAGGCCGCGCTCAAGCTCGCTGAACATCGTGCGCACCGAGGCGGTGGCCGCGAGGATCACGTCGAGCATGTCCGGCCCGACCTTGAGCTCGCCGGTCCGCAGCTTGTCGAACAGGTTCTCGGTGAGGTGGCACAGCGTGACCAGCTCGGTTGCGTTCAGGAAGCCTGCGCCACCCTTGATGGTATGAAAGCCACGGAAGATCTCGTTGAGCAGCCCGAGGTCATCGGGCGTGCGCTCGAGGTCGACAAGCTTGTTGTCGACACCCGAGAGGAGGTCTCCGGCTTCAATCAGGAAGTCCTGCAGCAGGTCTTCCATCCCCGCGAAATCGCTCATGGCTGACTCCGGTCAGTTACGTACTGCATACACACAAACACAGCGCTTCGCGAGCCTTCGCGCGCGCTCAGAAACCCAGACTGTCGAGCAGGTCGTCGACCTGCTCCTGGCTGGTCACCACATCCTCGCGGCCGCTGGCATTCACCACGGGGCCGTTGAGCAGGCCATCCTCGGCGGCAACCCGCTTGTTCTCGGGCATGATGTCGATGAGCACCTTGAGCAGACCGTTTTCCATGGTGGAGGCCATGTCGACGATCTTCTTGATGACCTGGCCGGTCAGATCCTGGAAGTCCTGCGCCATCATGATCTCGAGCAACTGCTCGTTGACCACCGCGCTGTCCTTGACCGACTGGTCGAGGAATTTGCGCGTGTCGCCCGCGAGCTGCTTGAAATCGTCGACCGAGAGTTCCTTGTTGTAGAGCTGCGACCAGCGCTTGCCAAGCGCACCGGCTTCGGCCTCGAAGCGATCCTGGATCGGCTTCGCGATGTCGGTCGCGTTGAGCACGCGGCTCGCCGCCTGTTCGGTCATCTGCGAGATATACGACAGGCGCTGGCGCGCGTCGGGCAGCTTCTCGGCCGTTTCCTCGAGCATGCGGTCGTAGCCGAGCTGGCGGATCGTGTCGTGCAGCAGGCGCGTGAGCTGGCCGATCTGCTGGAAAGCCTGCTGCTGGCGTTCGGCCACCGACAGGGTGGAGGACGCGGCCACGGCGGCCTTGATATCTACGCTGTCGTGCGCGGAAGGCGCGGGCGCGGCCGATGCGGCACTGCCGCTGGCGACGGAATCGAACAGCGCCTGCAACTCGTCGGAGTCGCCATGCGTGTCGGCAGCGGGCTTGGACGGTACAGCGGGGGCTGCGCCGGCAATGGAATCGAACAGCGCCTGCAGTTCGTCGTTATCACCTGTTTCGTCCGCGTTCAGACGTTTGGCCATGCTCTTGGCTCCTAAATCCTGTTTCCGGGCACGAGACCTCGCTGCGTGCCATGTCGGTTGCCCTGTCCGGGAATCGCTTACTTGCCCAGTTTCTCGAAGATCTTCGTGAGCTTCTCGGCCATCGTGATGGCCGTGAAAGGCTTCACGATGTAACCGCTGGCGCCCGCCTGGGCGGCCTCGATGATGTTTTCCTTCTTCGCCTCGGCCGTGATCATGAGCACCGGCAGATGCGCCAGCGCGCCGTTGGCGCGGATCGCGCGCAGCAACTCGATGCCGGTCATGTTCGGCATGTTCCAGTCCGTCACCACGAAATCGAAGCCGCCCGCGGTGAGTTTCTGCATGGCCACGACGCCGTCCTCCGCCTCATCGACGTTCGTGTAGCCCAATTCCTTGAGGAGGTTCCTGACGATGCGGCGCATCGTCGAGAAATCATCCACCACGAGGAATCTTGTTTTCGGGTCCGACATAATTGGGGTTCTCCGGATTAGTCCTTGTAAGCTTTCAAGAGATAGGGACGCAGGGTCTCCGCCAGCACCTGGGCATCGAACTTGGCGACGTAGGCATCCACGCCCACCGCCTTGCCCATCGAGCGGTTCGCTTCCGACGAAAGCGACGAATGCATCACGACGGGAATGCCGTCGAAACGCGGGTCATTCTTGATGTTGCGCGTCAGCACGTAGCCATCCATCTCGGGCATTTCGGCATCGACGAGGATCATCGTCAGCTCTTCGGCCAGGCTGCGCTTCTGCTGCTGGGCGTGGGTGGCCATGCCTTCCAGACGCGTCCAGGCCTCCAGGCCGTTGAGCGCATGCTTGTGGCGCGAACCCAGCTTGTCGAGCACTTCCGCGATCTTCTTGCGCGCGATGGCGGAGTCGTCGACGAAGAACACGTTCGCCTCCTGCTCGCCGTCGATCGGCACGATCTGCCCCACCGGGGCTTCGCCGAAGGTCTGCGACAGGATGGTTTCCACATCGAGGATGGAGACGAGCTTGCCGTCGGCCACCTCGGTGATCGCGGTGATGTAGTTCTGCCCACCGCCCGCCATGCTGTCGGGCTGGCGCACCTTGCTCCACTCCACGCGGATGATGCGATCCACGCCATCGACGAGGAAGCCCAGCGTGCGCTTGCTGTACTCGGTGACCATCATCGAGCCGCCCAGCGGCTGGTCGGGCTTGGCCACGCCGATGATCCGCGCCAGCGACAGCACGGGGATCACGTTGCCGCGCAGCGAAATGAGGCCTTCCACGCCGGCCGGCATGTTGGGCGCGCGGGTGATGAAGGGCGTCTTCGAGACCTCGCGGACCTTGAAGACGTTGATGCCGAACGTTTCGTTGGTGCCCAGCGAGAAGAGCAGGATCTCCATGCGGTTGGAGCCCGCGAGCTTGGTGCGGCCATCGACGGTGTCGAGCAGATTGGTGTTGGCGTTATCCATGGGGGAACCTCTGGGAAAACAGCGGTCGGCGCCGGCGCTCAGCGCGTCTCGGCCGGGGTCTCGTCGGGCAGGAGCATGCTGCGCACGGCCGTGGCGAGGCGGTGCGGCTCGAACTTCGGCACGTAACCATCCACCCCCACGGATTTGCCGAGCGACTGGTTGGCGATGCTCGACAGCGATGAGTGCATCAGCACGGGAATGCCGTCGAAGCGTGCGTCGCTCTTGATCTTCTTGGTGAGGATGTAGCCATCCATCTCGGGCATTTCCACATCCGTCAGCACCAGGTGCAGGACTTCCCACACCTTGCGCCCGGTCATCTCGGCGTGGCGGGCGATGCGGTCGAGTTCGTCCCACGCGGCGCGGCCATTCACCGCCCCCACGTGGCGCACGGCGAGCGCGTCCAGGGTCTTCTCGATCTGCTTGCGCGCCACCGACGAATCGTCGGCGTAGAGAACCGTGAAATCGCGGTCCAGCGTGGGGATGTCCTTGAAGAGATAGTCGTCGTCGTACTTGGTGGTCTCGGCGAGCACCTTCTCCACGTCGAGCATCATGACGAGGCGGCTGTCGTCGAGTTCGGTCACGGCGGTCACGAGCCCGCCGAGGCGGGTCGTCATCATCTCGGGGGGAATGCGCATCTGCTCCCAGTCGAGCCGCAGGATGGTGTCGACCCCATCGACGAGAAAGCCCTGGGTGTGACCGTTGTACTCGGTCACGATCATGATCTCGCGCTTGCCCTCGGGATCGATCCCCGCGTACTTGGCCAGATCCACCACCGGCACGAGCTGGCCGCGCAGGGACACCATGCCTTCGACACCCTTCTGCATGTCAGGCGCGGCCGTGATCGGCGGCGTGCGCATGACTTCCCGAACCTTGAACACGTTGATGCCGAAGCTCTCCTTGCGCCCCGTGCGCATGTCGACGCCGAGCGAAAAAAGCAGGATCTCGAGCTTGTTCGTGCCGGCCAGGCGCGTTCTCGCATCAATGTTCTTCAACAACTCTGACATGGTGTTCTCCGCATGAATGGGGCGCTCCGGAGGATCGGATCCGTTCTGAGCCTGCCCTGACAGCTTTACGACACCCCGGCCACAAACTTGAGTGGCACGCGCGTGCGTTTCATGCGGAATTTGGCATTTTTCGACGGAATCGTCGTCTTTGGGCCGGAGCCGGCCCGACCTGCGGCAAAGGAGTTCAGCTGATCGCGAAAAGCTTGGCGAAATTGGCGATGTCGAGCACCTGCCTCACGCTGCCCTTGACCCCGACCAGGGCCACATCCTTGTTCATCGCGCGGGCCTTGTCGCGCAGCATCAGCAGCATGCCCAGCGCAGAGCTGTCGAGATACGAAACCTCGGTCAGATCCACCTGCAGCGGCTTCTCGCCAGCCTGCCCCAGCAACGCGTCGACGGCATCGCGGAATTCGCGGTGAGCCTTGAAATCGAACCGTCCCCCCAGGCGCAGCACCGCGTTCGACTCGACAACCGTGACCTGTGCATCCATCGGTGATTTCTCCCTCTCGCAATGTGGTCCGCGCCACGCGGGCGCGGAATGCCGCCATTATGCCCAGCCGCTTGCTCAGCTGCCACGCAAAGTGGCAATGAGTCGGCCCGCGATCTCGCCCAGCGAAGCCACCTCGTTGGCCGCGCCGTTGAGCGTCGCCTCGCGCGGCATGCCCCACACGACGCAGCTCTGCTGATCCTGACAGATGTTGTAAGCCCCCGCTTCGCGCATCGCCAGCATGCCCAGCGCGCCATCCTTGCCCATGCCGGTGAGCATCACGCCGAGGCACTGACGCCCCACTTCACGCGCGGCGGCATGAAAGAGCACGTCGACCGACGGTCGATGGCGATTGACGGGATCGGCGGCGGACAGCTCGCACTGGAAGCCGCCCGGCACGCGGCGCACCAGCAGGTGCGAATGCCCCGGCGCGATATAGACCGTGCCGGGCCGGGCGCGCTCGGCATGCGCGGCCTCTTTCACGGTCAGGGCGCACAGGCCGTCGAGCCGCTTCGCGAACGAGGCGGTGAACATCTCGGGCATGTGCTGCACGACGAGGATCGGCGGCATCTGGGCCGGCAGGCTGGCCAGCACCGCGCGCAGCGCCTCGGTGCCGCCCGTGGAGGCGCCGATCACGATCAGGCGGTCATGCAGCGCGCGGTCCGGCACCGGCAGGCGCAACGCCATCTCCGCCAGCGCGGAAGCCGCCGCGGGCGGCGTGGGGGGCGCGCCCGTGGGCATGGGCGGGGCCGGTGTGGCGAGCGGCGCCTGGGCGCGAACGGGAGGCTTGATGGGCATGGCGGAATCCGCGGCGCACCCGGCGGGCACGCACGCTCAGGTTCAGGGCGGCGGCGCGGGCTGGTCGGCGCGCGCATACACCGTGCGGCCAAGCGAGCGGAAGAGTTGCGCGGCGTGGATGAAATTCTCGGAATGCCCCGCGTACAGCAGGCCGCGCGGCTGCAGCATGCTCACGAAGCGCTGCAGGATGCGGTACTGCGTGGGCTTGTCGAAATAGATCATCACGTTGCGGCAGAAGATCGCGTCGAACCCTTCGCGCAGCGGCCAGGTCGGCGCCAGCAGATTGATCTGGCGGAAGCTCACGAGACGCGTCAGCTCGGGCTTGACGCGCCAGGCTCCGGGCGCCTCGGCGGGCGCGTTGGTGAAAAAGCGCTGGATGCGTTCGCGGCTGAGGCGCTCGACGCGGTCGGGGGTGTAGATCCCCTTCTGCGCATGGGCGAGCACGCTGGTGTCCAGGTCCGAGGCGACGATCTCGACCGGCGGGTTGTTGCCGAAGACTTCGCAGGCCGTGATGGCGAGCGAATAGGGCTCCTCGCCCGTGGACGCGGCGTTGCACCAGATCCGGAACGGCCGCCGGTCCGCGCTGCGGCGCATCTGCTCGGCCAGCATCTCGAAATGGTGCGCTTCGCGGAAGAAGGAAGTGAGGTTGGTGGTCAGCGCGTTGACGAAGCCCTCCCACTCGGTTTCGTCGTGCGTGCGCTCGAGCAGGTCGAGATATTCCCCGAAGCGCCGCAGGCCGCGCGCGCGCAGCCTGCGCGCGAGACGGCTGTAGACCATGTCCTGCTTGGCCGCCGAGAGCGAGATCCCGGCCCGCTTGTAGATGAGGGCGCGCACGCGTTCGAAATCGTCGGCCGTGAACTCGAATTCACGCGTGCCGGTATCGATGCGCCGCAGCGCGTCGGTGATGACCTGACGCGCGCTCTGCACCGAGCTCACGGTGGGCGTGGCCGCAGCGCCGGTCGCACCAGGGCGCGCGGCGGGCGCGGAGGCGGCGCCGCGCGGCGCGGGCGCCACGGGCGAACGCTCGGCGGCCGGCTGCGGCGTCGGCGCGCGGGGCGGCCAGAGGGGCTTGCTGCGCTCGGTCATGGGGTTCTCCGGAAGGCTCCCGGGCGGCGGCGCGCGGCCGCTCAACGCCCGGGCAGGCGCCGGGCGCCATCGACGATGGGCTCGGCATCCACGGGTTGTTCGCTGCTCACGTCGAGATCCTTGCCCTCGTTGAGGACGGCCTCTTCGGTGCGCTTGTTCATGACGATCAGCGTGATGCGGCGGTTGATCGGATTGAAAGGGTCGGTCACGTCGAGCGGGATCGTGGAGGCGAGGCCGACGACGCGCATGATCTTGCGCTCCTCGATGCCGCCCGCCACGAGTTCGCGGCGCGAAGCGTTGGCGCGATTGGCCGAAAGCTCCCAGTTCGAGAATCCCGCGGCGCCGCCGGCGTACTGCGCGGCATCGGTGTGCCCCGAGATCGAAACCTTGTTCTCCAGCCCGTTGAGCACCTGTCCGATGGCGCGCACGATGGTGCGCGTGTAGGGCTTCATGCGGTCGCTGCCGATGTCGAACATGGGCCGGTTCTGATCGTCGACGATCTGGATGCGCAGGCCCTCGGACGTGAGGTCGAGCAGAAGCTGCTGCTTGAACTGGCGCAGGTCGGGGCTGGCCTCGATCATGGCTTCGAGATGCGCCTTCACTTCACCCAGGCGCAGACGCTCCTCGCGCTCCATCTGCTCGCGCGCGGCCTTGTCGGCCGCCGGCGGCGGCATGACCTGGGTCTTGGGCAGCGTGCGCGCTTCCTCGCGGCTGCGTCGCACGACCTGGCCCGTGGAGCGCGCCAGATCCTCGCCGCCCCGGTTGATGATGGAGGTGGCGCTACCGGAGCCCGGCCCGCCCGCCATGGACACCTTGAGCGGATTCTGGAAATAGTCGGCGATGCCCTGCAGGTCGGCCTGGGTGGTGGAGCCGAGCAGCCACATCAGCAGGAAGAACGCCATCATCGCGGTCACGAAGTCCGCGTAGGCGATCTTCCACGCGCCGCCGTGCCCCTCCTCGCCGCCCTTGCGCACGCGCTTGACGACGATGGGCTGCTGGTTGTCTCCGCTCATGGCCTGACGCTCTCCGGATGAGTCTGCATCGGCTTACTTCTTGCGGCCCTTGATCTCTTCCTCGAGCTCGAGGAAGCCCGGGCGATCGTAGGAGAACAGCACCTTGCGGCCGAACTCGACCGCCACCTGCGGCGCGTAGCCGCTCATGCTCGCGAGCAGCACGACCTTCATGCAGTCGTACACCTTGCCGCCCTCGTCGCTGCGCTGCTGCAGTTGCGACGCGATCGGCGCGACGAAGCCGTAGGAAACGAGAATCCCGAGGAAGGTGCCGACCAGCGCGCCGCCGATCATCTTGCCGAGCACGGCGGGCGGCTCGCCCACCGAGCCCATGACGTTCACCACCCCCATCACCGCCACCACGATACCGAAGGCCGGCGTCGCGTCGCCGACCTTGGCCCAGATGTGGGCGGGCGCGTGCGCCTCGGTGTGGTGCGTCTCGATCTCGACGTCCATGAGGTTCTCGAGTTCGAAGGCGTTGAGGTTGCCGCCCACCATCATGCGCAGGTAATCGGTCAGGAACTCCAGCGCATGGTGATCGCCGAGAAAAGCCGGGTACTTGCTGAAGATGGGGCTGGCTTCGGGGTTCTCGATGTCATTCTCGATCGACATCAGCCCTTCCTTGCGCACCTTGGAAAGCAGCTCGAACAGCATCGCGAGCAGCTCCACGTAGAACACCTTGGTGTAGCGCGAGGGCTTGAATATCGTGGGCAGCGCGGCCAGCGCGGCCTTGAACTTGCGCGACGAGTTGCTCGCCACCAGCCCGCCCAGCGTGAGGCCCACGATGGCCAGGTATTCCATCGGCACGAACAGTGCGGCCAGGCTGCCGTGCACGGCGTAGGTGCCGACGGATGCCGCAAGGATGATGACGTAACCGACAATGAGGAGCATTGCGCAAACCTTCCGTCCACGGTTGAAGCGAGCGTTCGCCCGGACAAGTACGGGTATCGGCAGTGCCCCGGAAAACTTGACGGCGACCGGCCTGGCGGCATCCGTCGCGCCGGACGGTCATGCGCGTCGGTCCGGTCGCGCGGACACGCTACGACAGCCGGGGCCAGAGCGTAGCGCAGATCTGTCGGAATCGAAGGGAAAAGCGTTCGTCGCCAGGAAAAACGTCACCCTGGCGTACACAAGTTGCCTACGCGCGGCGCGTTCAGGCGAGGGCTTCGCCCGCCTCGCGCATGGCGCGCTTGCCCTTGCCCGCGCGCGCCGGCACGTTGCACAGGCCGCACACGTAGTGGTGCTCGGGGTCGAAGGCATGCGTGACGAAATGTCCGCCACACCGCGTGCAGCCGGTCTGCTGCAGCATGCGCGCCTCGAAGAAGCGCACGAGCGTCCAGGCCCGCGTGAGGCTCATGACCTGATCGAGACCGTTGTTCGCCACCTGCTCGCGATACATGCGGAAAGCCTGCAGCGTGGCGCCCAGCCCCTGCAGGTTCGCGTGCTCGACCACGAAGCGGCGCAGCGACATGTACAGCGAAGCGTGGATGTTCTGCTGCCACGGCATGAACCAGTCGGTCGAGAACGGCAGCATGCCCTTGGGCGGCGACTCGCCACGGATCTCCTTGTAGAGCTTGAGGAGCCGCTCGCGCGACAGCCCGGTCTCGGATTCGAGCATCTGCATGCGCGCGCCCAGACCGATCATGTCGATGGCCAGACGCGTTTCTTCCGCATCCTGAACAAGGCTTTTCATGCGCATGGGATCGTCCGTTCAGGAAAGCCGCTCGACCGGCTGCCCCGCAGCCAGGATGGCGGCATGGATCCGCGAGGAGGCGCTGTCACGCCCGTGATTGCTCATGAGGTTGAGCAGCACCGTGTCGTCGAAACGGAAGCGGCACAGCATCATGTCGCTGGAAGCCATGCGCAGGATCTGCGCCGGCGAGAGGTTCTCGATCAGCTCCGCCACATCGGCGCCCACGCCCAGCTTGAACATCGCGTCCGGGCGATCCGCGCGCAGCATCTGCTGCGCAAGCATGAGGTAGGACAGGTTCAACTCGCGGATTTCCGCTCCGATTTCCATTTTCATGACGAACCTCTCCGCTGCACTCCGACTGTTGGGCGTTTTTAGTAATTATTTGAGTTTGATTGTTGTCGACCGGGCGACAACATCCAATTAGGGGGCGTCGGAAAAAAATGCTGGAAAAGCGGCAAAAGGCATGTAGGAATTTTTCCTACATGCCTTGATGTGAGGTGCAATTGAATTCGTCAAATCCGCTCTGGAACAGCAAAATCCAGAATGTCATCGTCTTATCGGCACGGTCGCTGACAACTTTAGGCATTTTTTTCGAAAGGGCCCAACGGCCGGGGTCGGCCACCGCGCAAGGGCTGCACCGAGCCCACCCGGTTACGCCCCGCCTGCTTGGCTTGGTAGAGCCCCTGATCGGCCCGTTTGATGAGCTCCTCGGGCGAATTCGCACTGGCGTCGCGCGTGGCCACGCCCACGCTGACCCCCAGCGTCAGCCCACCCATCTCGGGCAGCAGCACGACGGCCTGCACGGCGCGCCGGATGCGCTCCGCGCACAGCAGCGCGGCCTCGAGACCGGCGTCGGGGCACAGCACCACGAACTCGTCGCCGCCCAGCCGCGCGAGGGTGTCCTGCGAGCGGATCGCGCTGCGGATGGCGGCCGCGACGCGGCACAGCACGCGGTCTCCGGTGTCGTGGCCGCGCGCGTCGTTGATCTCCTTGAAGTGATCGACGTCGAGCAGCAGACACGACAGCGGGCGGTGATTGCGCAGCGACTCATCCCAGTCGCGGCGCAGGCGCTCGTTGAAGAAGCGACGGTTCGGAAAACCCGTGAGCACGTCGGTGAGCGCCACTTCCTTGAGGCGGCGGTTGCTCACCGCGAGTTCGGCGGCGAAATGGCGGATTTCTTCGCGGTCCTGTTCGATCTCGTTGTGCAGCGAGGTCAGGCGCCTGCCCGCGGCGAGCCGGGCCAGCAGCAGGCGCGCCGAGACCGGCTTCACGAGCACGTCGTCGGCGCCGCTTTCGAGGGCGCCCAGCAAGGCATCCTCGCCACCTTCGCGGCTGAGCTGCACGATGTAGATGCCCCGCCCGATGCGCGTGCGGCGAAGCGCGGACAGCAGCTCGGCCGTGGCCACGTCGGGCTGCCCGTCGGCGAGCAGCAGCATCTCGGGCACGAACTCGAGCGCCATCTCGGTGGCGCTGAAGCCATCGCTCGCGCAGGCCACTTCGTAGCCGGCCTGGATCAAGGCCGTGCGCAGCGCCTCGCGCTCCGCTTCGACGGGCTCGGCCAGCAGCACGCGCTGGCGCCCGCTGGTCACCGCCGGCACCCCGTCCGCCACGGCGGGGGCGGAGCCGCCGTCGGGCTCGGCTTGCGCCGCCGGCAACGGCTCGGCCGGCACGGCCAGCAGCCCTTCGAAGGGCGAGCTGAACGCCACCGGCACGTCGAGCAGGCTGCTCCATTCGAGCCATTCGCGCGTGACCGAAGAGGCGATTTCATGCACCGCCTCGTCGTCGAACTGCAAGGAGGAGCCCAGCTCGAAGAGCATCGCGCGGCCCGCCGCGCGGCCGGCGTCGTCGGCCTTCCAGAGCCGGCTGAGCGTGTCGGCGAAGGACAGCGAGCGCTCCAGGATGCCGGGGCGCGAGACCTGCGGGTGACTGTCCAGCGTACCGGCGGAAATGCTGAAGGCCGCGTCGGAGAACATGCGCGGAAAACCCCAGTCCGCCATCATCGCGGCGCCCAGCTCGGCGTTCGTGGTGGCAAAAGCCTCGGCTTCGAGTTCCAGCAGCCGGGCGCGGTCGCCCTCCGCCGCGCGGCAGACGCGCGCATAGTCATGCGGGTACAGCGTCGCGAGCGCGAGTTCCCCCACGCGCGAGAGCAGCCCCAGGCAATAGGTTTCCTCCGGCGCGGCGACCCGCGTGCGATGCGTCACCGCCTGCAGACCGACAGCCGTCAGCAGCGACGAAGCCCAGTAATCGGAGTAGTCGAAGCCCTCGCAGGCCCCGTTGCGATAGTTGTTGAGCAGCGAGAAACCCAGCGCCATGTTGCGCACGGCGGGCAGGCCCAGCACGGTCAGCGCGTCGGGAATCGAGACGATGGCCCGCCTGCCGTAGCCGACCACCCCGTTGGCCGCCTTCACGAGGCGCCCCACGAAGGCCGGATCGGAGCGGATGAGCTGGGCCAGATCGGCCATCGAAACGTCGTCCTGCAAGGTCAGACGCATGATGGCCAGGGCAACGCCCTTGGGCGACGGCAGGTCGCCCGAGGCTTTCAGTTGTTCGAAGCGAAAGATATCCATCGGATCAAAGCGCTGGTACGAAGAGGGCGGCACCCGAATGAACGCCGCGCCGCCCGGAATGACTACGTGCGGATCCGCCCGACCTGCCGGCGCCCGCCACCCTGCCCTGCCACTTCTCGCGCATCAGGCACAGCTGATCTGGTTGCGCCCGGCCCGCTTGGCCGCGTAGAGCGCATGATCGGCCGCCACCATGAGATCCATCATGCTCGGGTAGGTCGGGTACTGCGCCAGGCCCGCGCTGAAGGTTACCGCGAAAATCCCCTCATCGTAGGTGTGATAGATGCGCGCAAAGCCCTCGCGTATCAATTCGAGACGTTCCTTCGCCTGCTCGACCGTGGCGTCGACGAAAACGATCGCGAATTCCTCACCGCCATAACGCCCCACGATGTCGGCCTTGCGCACGTGCTGGCGCAGATAGCGCGCGAGCGAACGCAGGACACGATCTCCGATGGTATGGCCATAGGTGTCGTTGACGCGCTTGAAATAGTCGATATCCAGGATCGCGTAACTCACCGCGTGCCCCTGGCGTTCGCCCTGCAGCAACGCATGCTGCAGCAGCGCCTTGGTCTTCACGTGGTTGTAGAGGCCGGTCAGGCTGTCCTCGGCCATGAGCTTGCGCAGGCTGCGGTAGCGCTGGGCCTTGCTGATCACGGTATTGACGAGCTGCGCCTGGCTGATGGGCTTGGTCAGATAGTCGTCACCGCCATGGCGCATGGCCTCGAGCTGGATCGCCTCGCTCGTCTCGCTGGTCAGGTAGATCAGCGGGATGGACTCGAAGGCCTTGTTCTGCCGGATGATCTTGGCCACCTCCAGCCCCGTGCAGCCGTCCATGTGGAAGTCGAGCAGCAGCACGTCGGGCGTGAAATCCAGCAAAGTCTCGAGCACCAGCTCGGGCTGGCGCACGGCACGGAAGTTGAGGTTGGGAAACGCGCTCAGCGCACGCTGCACGGAAGCCAGCACGGTCACGGAATCATCGACGATCATGACGCGATAAGGCTCGTCGCGCACGGCGAAGCCCAGCGGATCGATCGCATCCGCGATCGCCGTGGCCGTGAGCGGCTGCAGGAAGAAGCCCTGCGCATCGAGCCGCACGGCCTGCAGGCGCAACGCGAAATTGCCATAGCCCGACATCGCGAACCACGGAATGCCGAACTCGCGCGCCTGCTGCACGGCACTGGTGGCTGCTTCGCCGATCTGGGCGCCCAGCTCGACGATCAGGGCCGTCGCACGACGCGTCTGGGCAAACAGCAGCCCGGCGCGAAAATCGCTGAACACCTTGAGCGCGTAGCCGAAGTGCTCCATCTGCATCAGGAGTTCCTCGAGCAGGTCGGGCGCATCGGAAAGCACCACGATCAGCGGCATGCCTTCCTCTTCGGCGCTCATGCTCGTCGCGTCGTGGCGCGGCGCCGGCCCGCAGGCGGTGCGCACCGCCGCCAGGACCCCCGGCAGCAGGCGGTCGACCTCGGCGCGGTGAGCCACGTCCGGCTCATCCAGCCGCTCGACCAGCGACAGCAGCGGCTCCAGCGCGCTGCCCAGCGCGGCCAGCCCCTGCTGGCGCGCAAGAGCATTGAGGCGGTCGCAATGCAGCATGAAGGCGACCCACAGTTCCAGACTGTTGTCCCCCTGCCAGACAGGTTTCCAGGCCTGCACCACTTCGTTCCAGGCGTCGTGTATCTCTTTTCGGTTGATCATCCTGCTTGCTGCGCTTTCCGGATCTCTCGCGGAATGGTCCTGAATCCATTCCCTTGTCTGTGGCTCTCTGTGCGCTTCACCTGCTCACGGCGACGCGCTATGCTGCATGGGATATGCCCGATTTTCCCCTTTACTGCGGCGCCTGCGGCGGCCCTGTGGAAACCTTGATCCCGCCCGGAGATCAACGCCCGCGACAGGTCTGCCCCGCCTGCGGCACCATCCACTACCACAACCCGAAGCTCGTCGTCGGCTGCCTGCCGGTCTGGGAAGATCGCATCCTGCTGTGCCGCCGCGCCATCGAGCCCCGCCTCGGGTTCTGGACGCTGCCCGCCGGTTTCATGGAAGCCGATGAATCCCTGGCCCAGGCCGCGCTGCGGGAAACGATGGAGGAAGCCTGCGCGCGCGTCGAGCTGCAGGGGTTGCACACGGTGGTAAATATCCCATACATCAGCCAGGTGCACGTGATCTATCGCGCGCGATTGCTTGATACCGGGTTCTCGCCAGGAGACGAGTCGCTGGAAACGCAACTTTTCAGCGAAAACGAAATTCCGTGGGAGGAACTTGCCTTCCGCTCCATCACGCTGGCCTTGCGCAATTACTTCCACGACCGCCGCGAAGGCACCTTCATTTTGCGGGAAGACACCCTGGAGCCCGCCCCCGCGCTACCGGGGGCCTGACCGCTTCGCTCGACCGCCGCCGGCAGGCCACGGCCCGCCCGCGAGCGCCCGTTCCGCCCTGTCTCCGATGCGCCAGAGAACCAGCCGGCAGCCCGCCCCCGCTCAGCGCTCCCTGAGGCTTTCGTGTCCGTACTGCATGAGCGGGGAGAGGAAGTACTCGATCACGCGGCGCTTGCCGGTCTTGATCTCCACGCCCACCGCCATGCCCGGCGACAGGCGTACCTCGCGGCCGTCGACTTCCAGCGTGGCGCGCTCGAGCTTGACGCGCGTGGCATAGATCAGCCCGCGCTTGTCGTCGTTGATCGCGTCGTGGGAGACCGATACGACGCGTGCCGGGATCGTGCCGTACTTGGTGAACTGGAAGGTCTCGATCTTCACTTCCGCTTCCTGGCCCGCGCGCACGAAGCCCACGTCCTTGTTCTCCAGCATCGCCTCGATCTCGACGGAGGCTTCGTCCGGCACGATGAGCATCAGCGGGTCGGCCTCCTTCACCACGCCGCCCACCGTATGCACGGCCAGTTGCTGCACCGTGCCGCTCACCGGGGCGGCCAGCACGGTCTGCCGGTTGCGGGAGTCGGCCTTGAGCAGCTCCTGGGCGAGGCTGTCGGCCTTCTGCATGCCTTGGTTGATGCTGTCGAGCTGGATGCGGCGCGTTTCGGAGGCCAGCGCCGTGCGCGCCACCTGCGCGGCGCGCAGCGCTGCGGCAAGCTCGCGCAGGCGGCTGCGCTGGGTGGCCAGGTCGGCTTCCAGTTCGATGCGCGCCTGTTCCTTTTCGAGGTAGCCGTGGCGCGAGATGAAGTTGCGGCCCAGCAGGTCGCGGTAGTCCTCGGCGCGCTGGCGCGCGATCGGCGCGGTCTGTTCGAGCTTGTGGATCAGCTCCTGCGTGGAGCGCTGTTCGGCTTCGCGCTGGGCGATCTCGGAGTCGAGCCGGGCCCGCTTGTCGGCGTATTCACGGAACTGGCCGTCGAGCAGGCTCAGGGTCTCCTGCCACAGCGGGGCGGGCGTCGTGAGCGGCCGCTCGAGCGGGGGGATCCGGCCGGCGTCGAGCGCGCCGAGCATGCCTTGCGCACGCAGCACCTGCAGCTTCGCGGCCGCCAGTTCGCGCGTCAGGCGGTCGCGCTCGGCCTCCGTCACGGTGGCGTCGAACTCCACGAGCACCTCGCCCGCGCGCACGTGCTG
This sequence comes from Candidatus Dactylopiibacterium sp., assembly GCA_031119555.1. Classification (GTDB taxonomy): domain Bacteria; phylum Pseudomonadota; class Gammaproteobacteria; order Burkholderiales; family Rhodocyclaceae; genus Uliginosibacterium. The sequence continues at coordinate 3,355 of JAVHXQ010000038.1, read as the reverse complement.
GCCGTCCTGCACGCGGATGGCCTTGACGGTGGCGCGCTCGAAGGGCTGGATGGTCTTGGTGCGGCTGTTGGGCACGATCTTGCCGGGGGCCGTGGCCACGATGTCCATCTTGCCGAAGAGGGTCCACATGAGGGCGCACGTGGCGAAGGCGATCAGTAGCCACAGGGCGATGCGCGGCGCGGGGGAGACGGGCGTTTCCTGCAGCGCAAGCGCGGCGGGCAGGAACTCGGCCTCGTGGCGGTTGAATCCCGGGCCGGTCATGGCGTGGCGCTGGGCCCAGGCGTGGCGGAACACCGCGCCGTAGCGCTGAAGCAGATCGGAGGCGGCCTGGAGCCGTAGCCTGAGGGTCATGGTGATGGAGGCGTCCGTGTTCGGTATTGGGTCGGTCTCGATCGGCACTTGATCGTTATTCGGTCGGTGCGCGGGAGACGGGGCGCGGCCTGCGGGCCGCTCAGCCCTGCTGCAAGCGGTAAAGGCGGGCGTAGTGTCCGCCCTCGCGAGTGGCCAGCGCGGCATGGCTGCCTTCTTCCACGATCTGGCCGCGCTCCATCACGATGATGCGGTGCGCGTCGCGCACGGCCGAGAGCCGGTGCGCGATGATGAGCACCGTGCGGCCCTTGCAGATGGCTTTCATGTTGTGCTGGATGATGCGTTCGGACTCGTAGTCGAGCGCGCTGGTGGCTTCGTCGAAGATGAGGATGCGCGGGTTGTTGATCAGCGCGCGGGCAATCGCGATGCGCTGACGCTGACCACCCGAGAGCGTGGAGCCGTGCTCGCCGACCATGGTGTCGTAGCCTTCGGGCAGCTCGGTGATGAAGTCGTGCGCGCCGGCCAGATGCGCCGCCCGCATCACGGCTTCGAGCGGCGCGCCGGGGTCGCTCAGGGCGATGTTCTCGCGCACCGAGCGGTTGAACAGCATGTTGTCCTGCAGCACCACGCCGATCTGCCGGCGCAGCGATGACGCATCTGCCACGGCCAGATCGACACCGTCGACCAGCACGCGCCCTTGCTCCGGCACGTACAGGCGCTGCACGAGCTTGGTGAGCGTGCTCTTGCCCGAGCCCGAGCGGCCGACGATGCCGATGATCTCGCCGGGCTGGATGGCGAGGCTCACCTCCTGCATCACGCGCTGCGCTTCGGGCCGGTAACGGAAGCTCACCGCGTCGAACACGATCTGCCCCTTGAGCGGCGGCAGGGCACTGCGCGCGCTGGCCACCTCGCTGCGGGTGTTGAGAATGTCGCCCAGGCGCTGCACCGAGATACCGGTCTGCTGGAAATCCGTCCACAGGTTGGCCAGGCGCATCACGGGTTGCGACACGTGGCCGGCGAGCATGTTGAAGGCGATGAGCTGGCCGATGGAGAGTTTGCCTTCGATCACGAGCTTGGCGCCGAAGTACATCGTCAGCGCCGTCACCAGCTTGCTCACGAAGCTCACCCCGGCGTTGGCCAGCGTGCTCAGCGACACGGTGCGAAAGCTCGCGCCCACGTAGGCGGCCAGTTGCTGGTCCCATTTGCGCGTCCATTGCGGCTCGACCGCCATCGCTTTCACGGTATCGATGCCCGAGATCGTCTCGACCAGAAAGGCCTGGTTCTCGGCGCCGCGATTGAACTTCTCCTGCAGGCGCGTGCGCAGCACCGGAATGATGAGCCCGGAGATCAGGGCATAGCACGGCAGCGACAGCAGCACGATCAGCGTGAGCACGCCGCTGTAGAACAGCATGACGGCGATGAACACCACCGAGAACACGAGATCGAGCACCAGGGTGATGGCGTTGCCGGTGAGAAAGGCGCGGATGTTCTCCAGCTCGCGCACCCGCGCCACGGAGTCGCCCACCCGGCGCGCCTGGAAGTAGGCCAGCGGCAGGCTCAGCAGGTGGCGGAACAGCCGCGCGCCCAGCTCCACGTCGATACGGCTGGTGGTGTGCGCGAACACGTAGGTGCGCAGCGCCGTCAGCAGGACCTCGAAGACCGTGACCGTAATGAGCCCGATGGCGATCACGTCCAGCGTGGACAGGCCCCGGTGCACCAGCACCTTGTCGGTGACGACCTGGAAGAACAGCGGGGTCACCAGCGCAAAGCCCTGCAGCACCACCGAGACCAGCAACACTTCGAGCAGCAGCTTGCGGTACTTGACCACGGCCGGCACGAACCAGCTGAAGTCGAACCGGGCCAGCTCGCCGGCCAGCGAGGCGCGCGAGGTGAAGAGGATCAATTCCCCCGTGCAGCGCGCCTGGAACTGCGCCAGCGTAAGCACCTCGGGCCGCTCGACCCGCGGGTCGTGGATCAGCAGGCGAGGCCCCGCCGCGTGGGGGTCGGGCACCGCCATGGCGTCGGCTTCGGCTTCGGCGTCGGCTTCGGTTCCGGCATTGGCTTTGGCACCAGCGCCGGCTTCGCCCGCATCCCCCGCGCCCGCGCTTGCACGCATGCCCGGCGCCGGGCCGCCATGAAGCGCTGCGTCGGCAGGCGTGCCCGCCCCGCCGGCCGCGTCCTGCTCACGGCGGGGACGCACTCCCGCAGGCGCATCCGACGCCTTCTCGACGCGCGCGAGGATGATGAAGCCCCCCTCGCGACACGCCGCCATCGCCGGCAGCGGGGTGGTCTCGAGGCGCGCCGGATGTGGCCGCACGCACCGGGCCGCAAGCCCCAGCTTCTTCGCCGCCAACAGGATCTCGGTGCGGCCAAAGCCCGCGCCGCCGGCGCCGAACTCATGCGCCAGCTGCTCCGCGTCGGCCGCCAGCGCATGAAACCGCGCAAGCATCACCAGGCATTGCAAGCCGCTGTCGGGCGGGCGGGGAGCGGCTTGCGCAGCGTCATCGGCAACAGGGTGAACAACGGAGCCGCTCTGCAGCGCGGCCTGCGGGCCGGGTGCGTTCTGTGAAGGCATCGTGAGTCCGGGGGATCAGCAGTTCAAGGCGAGACCCGCGACAGGGCAGCAGCCCCGTCGCGGGCTTCTCGAAGCGCGCAGACGCGCCTTATCGCCAGCTCGCGGCGAGCACGGTTTCCAGGCTGCCCTGGTATGCCTGCGGCAGCGAAGTCTGCCCTGCGGCGGGCGGGGCAAAGGCGGCCATGGCAGTCACCAGCGCTTCCACCTGACTGTCGAGCAAAACCTTTCCGTCACCCGCTCTCAACTCTTCGATGCGATAGGCTGCGTCGGAATACCAGTTCTCAACGGTGGTCTTGTCACTCGTACCGATGAGACTGAGTTCAAGGCTGTTGCCTACGCGTCGCAGCCAGATCTGACTGGCGGCCACATCGGGGCCGAACACGATGCGGTCCGCACCGCCGGCACCCCAGTAGCCATACCCCTGATCATTGATCGTGTCCTGCCCGTCGCCCCGGTTGAACAGGTAGGTGT
>JAVHXQ010000073.1 GCA_031119555.1 Candidatus Dactylopiibacterium sp. | reverse complement strand
GGCCAGCCCCTGCGCGCCGAGCGGCTCGAAGGCTTCGTGGCCGACGTGGCCGCCGCGCGCGCGCGCGCCCCGCTCACGCGTGCCGACCTCACCGGCGGCGCCACGGCGCTGGGCGTGGACTCGCTGCTCGTGCAGCGCGAGCGCGACGTGCTGGTGCTGCTGCCGCTGCGCGCGGCGGCCGGGCAGGAGGAAATCGACACCGGCGGACTCGAGGCGCGCATCGCGGCGGCGGGGCTCACGGGCGTCACGGTGCTGGACATCCTGGCCGAGTCGTCGGGCCTCTTCTCGAGCTACCTCAACGAAGCGCGCCTGCTGGTGGGCGCCGGCATGATCGTGATCCTGCTGCTGCTCGTGTTCGCGCTGCGCTCGGTGCCACGCGCACTGCGGGCGTTCGCGCCGCTCGCCTGCGCGGTGGTGCTCGTCACCGCGGGGCTGCTGGCCTGCGGGCAGGCGCTCACCATCCTGCACCTCATCGGCCTGCTGCTGGTGGTGGCGATCGGGCGCAACTACACGCTGTTCTTCGATGCCGGCAGCCATACCGGCACGCCCGCGCAGCAACGCCAGGTGCAGGTCTCCATCGTCGTGGCCAACCTCACGGCGGTCGGCAGCTTCGGCGTGCTCGCGTTCTCCAAGGTGCCCGTGCTCGCCTTCCTCGGCAGCACCGTGGGCCCCGGCGCCTTCATCGCCTTCGCGTCGGCCGCGATCCTCTCGCAGCAGCATCATGCGCAGCCTGACTGACACGCTGCCGGCACGCGCGGACCGGCTGGTGGTGCTGCTGCCACCGGCGCAGACGCAGCCCGAGGACTACGTGGCGCAGGGCTTCGTGGCGGCGCTGCGCGCGCGTGGCCTGACGGCCGACGTGCAGATTCCCGCGCTCGACTACACGCACGTGATGGCGCGGCGCGTGATCGAGCTGCTCGATACCGCCGTGCTCGCGCCCGCGCGCGCCGCGGGCTATCGCGAGATCTGGCTCGCCGGCATATCGCTGGGGGCGCACAACGCCCTGCTCTGCGCGGCCGCGCGCGAAGCGCAGCTTGCCGGCCTGTGCCTGATCGCGCCCTATGTGGGCACCGGCGACGTGATCGCCGAGATCCGCGCCGCGGGCGGGCCCCGGGCCTGGGCCGCGAGCGGCGCCGGCATGGCTGACGAGCGGGTGTTCTGGCACTGGCTCGCCCGGCGCGACGGGCAGGCCGCGCCGCTGCCGCTGTGGTTCGGCACGGGCGCGGAAGACCGCTTCGTGCGCGGCCAGAAAATGCTCGCGGAATTATTGCCGGCGAACGCGGTCCACTTCGCGCCCGGCCGTCATGACTGGCCGACGTGGTTGTCCCTCTGGAATCACTGGCTGGACCATGGCCCGCTCGCGCGCGCCGGAGACGCTGCTTGAACCGCTGGCACCCCTCGCCCTTCATCCTCGCTTCGTGCGCGCTGCATGCGCTGCTCGTCGTGCTGCTCGTCGCGCGGCCAGCCTGGTGGCCCCTGCTGCTGGGCGCGTGCGTGGCGAACCACCTCCTGCTCGCGCTCGCGGGCCTGCTGCCGCGCACCACGCTGCTGGGCGCCAACCTCGTGCGGCTGCCGGCCGCGGCCGCCGCGCGCGGCGAAGTGGCGATCACCCTGGACGACGGCCCCGACCCGGCCGTGACCCCGCGCGTGCTCGAAATCCTGGCCGCGCATGGCGCGCGCGCCACCTTCTTCTGCATCGGCGAGCGCGCGGCGGCCCACCCGGAACTCGTGCGCGCCATCGTCGCGGCGGGGCATGACGTGGAGAACCACGGCCAGCGCCACCGCAATCACCTGGCGTTCTCGGCGCTGGCGGGCTGGCGGCGCGAGATCCTCGACGCGCAGGCCACGCTCGAAACGCTCACGGGCCGCGCGCCGCGCTTCTACCGCGCGCTCGCGGGCATCCGCAACCCCTTCCTCGACCCGGTTCTGGCGCAGGCCGGCCTGCGTCTGGCGAGCTGGACGCGGCGCGGCTACGACACCCGCAACACGCGCGCGGACGACGTGCTCGCGCGCCTCACGCGCGGGCTCGCGGCGGGCGACATCCTGCTGCTCCACGACGGCCACGCCGCCCGCGACGGCCACGGCGAGCCAGTGATCCTGAAGGTCCTGCCCGCCCTGCTGTCCGCGCTCGCCGAGCGCCGCCTCCACTCCGTGCCCTTGCGCACCGCCCTGTCATGAACACCCAACTCCGACGCCATCTGCGCGACCACGCCACCCGGGCCTACCTCGGCACCGGCCTGTTCAACTATCGCTGGGCGCGCGGCAAGCTCGGCGGCGACGCGATCTTTCCGGCCCTGCTCGAAGCGAACGTGTTCCGCGACGGCGCGCGCGTGCTCGACCTCGGCTGCGGACGCGGCCTGCTCGCGGCGTGGTTCCTGGCCGCCGAGCAGATGGCCGCGCGCGGGGTCTGGCCCGCCCATCTGCGCCAGCCGCCGCGCGACCTGCGCTTTCGCGGCTTCGAACTCATGGCGCGCGAGGCCGAAGTTGGCAACCGCGCGCTGCAGCCCCACTTTCCGGGCCGCGTGGAGCTTTGCGGCGGCGACATGTGCGAGGCCCCGGTGGCGGGAGCGGATGCGGTGGCGATCCTGGACGTGCTGCATTACGTCGACTTCCCCGCCCAGGAGAAACTTCTCGACCGCATCCGCGACGCGCTGCCTCCGGGGGGCGTCCTCATCACGCGCGTGGGCGACGCGGCGGCGGGCTGGCGCTTCCGCTTCTCGCAGTTCGTCGACCGCTGCATGGCCGGCGCGCAAGGCCACGCCGCGCCGCCCACGTGGTGCCGCCCGCTCGCGGCATGGGTCGCGGCGCTGGAGTCACGCGGCTTCGCCGTGACCACGGCCTCCATGAGCCAGGGCACGCCCTTCGCCAACGTGATGCTGGTGGGCCGGCTGCCGGGCTGACACCGCCAGCGAGCCGCCGCCGCGCGGGCAGGCACCCGTCATCGTCGCGTCACGCGGGCGTCACCTGCGCGTAACCGCTGCGTCCTATCGTGAGCCGGCATCAGGCCAATCACGAAGGGAACACCATGCCGCACGCCACGTCTCACGCCCTGAGCCGTACCGAGGTCCGCGCCGAACAGGGCAAGCGCGATCTCTGGGTCGGCCTCGCCAGCTCGGAGTCCGAGATCCTTGCCGCCCAGAAGCTGCGCTACCGCGTGTTCGCCGAAGAGATGGGCGCCCGCCTGACATGCCGCACGCCGGGCGTGGATCGCGATCATTTCGATGCCTGGTGCCAGCACCTGATCGTGCGCGACGAAGCCCAGGGCCGCATCGTCGGCACCTATCGCATCCTCACGCCGGAAGCCGCGCGCCGCATCGGCAGCTACTACTCCGAAACCGAATTCGATCTCACGCGCCTGCAGCACCTGCGCCCGCAGCTCGTGGAGGTGGGACGCTCGTGCATCGACGCCGAGTACCGCTCCGGTGCCGTGATCGCGCTGCTCTGGAACGGTCTCTCGCGCTTCATGCAGACGCACGGCTACGAATACATGATGGGCTGCGCCTCGATCACCATGGCCGATGGCGGCCACAATGCCGCCAACCTCTATCGCGCGCTCGAAGAGAAGCTCGCCCCCGTCGAATACCACGTCTTCCCGCGCCATCCGCTGCCCGTGGCGGAACTCGCCACCGACGTGCGCCCCGAGGTGCCGCCGCTGCTCAAGGGCTATCTGCGCGCCGGCGCCCAGGTGTGCGGCGCGCCGGCATGGGACCCCGACTTCAACACCGCGGATCTGCTGATCCTGCTGCAGATGTCGCGTGTGGATGCGCGCTACGCGCGCCGCTTCATCGAGCGCCAGGGATGATGCGGCGCACGCTGCGCAGCGCCTGGCGCCTGCTGGGCGTGCTCGCGCTGATTCTCGGCGGGCTCGTCGTGCTGCGCGCGCTCTTTCCGCACTGGCAGCCGGCGCAACGCGCGCGCGTCAAGCAGCGCTGGAGCCGCGCCCTCGTCGCCACGCTGGGCGTGCGCATCGAGGCCAGCGGCCCCGCGCCGGCCCCCGGCACGCTGCTGGTGGGCAACCACGTGTCATGGCTGGACGTGTTCGTGCTCAACGCCCTCGCCCCCACCAGCTTCGTGTGCAAGTCCGAGGTCCGCGGCTGGCCCCTCATCGGCGCGCTCGTCTCGCGCAGCGGCACGCTCTTCATCACGCGCGGCAGCCGCGCCGCCGCCGCGCGCGCGGTGCAATCCATCGCGCGCCGCCTGGCGGCCGGCGAACGCGTGGCGATCTTTCCGGAAGGCACCACCAGCAGCGGCGACCGCCTGCTGCCCTTCCGCGGCGCGCTCTTCGAGGCCGCCATCGCCGCCGGCGCGCCCGTGCAGCCCTTCGCGCTGCGCTACCTGGATGCCCTCGGCCAGCCCAGCACCGCCCCTGCCTATGACGGTGACGTAAGCTTCCTGCAAAGCCTGCTCGCCATCGTGCGCAGCGAAGGCCTGTGCGCGCGGCCGGTCTACCTCGCGCCCGCCAGCGGCGTGCCCGATCGCCGCGCCCTCTGCCGCCGCGCCGAGCACGAGGTCAGCACCGCCCTCGGCTTCGCCCCCGCCATCGCGGCGGCCGCCTGAGCGCCAGGGCGCGCAACACGCGCCGTGCATCGCCTCCGACGCCGAATCGGAGAATAATGTCGGGCTTGCCGCCGCCCCTCCGGCCCGGCGCCTCTCGCCGCACATCATGCATATCCTCATCATCGGCGCCGGCCTCGCCGGCGTGACCGCCGCCTGGTATCTCCGCGCCGCCGGACACGAAGTCACCGTCGCAGACCGCAACGCCGCTCCCGCGCTCGAAACCAGCTTCGCCAACGGCGGCCAGATCTCCATCAGCCACCCCGAACCCTGGGCCAACCCGGGCGCCCCGCTGACCGTCCTGAAATGGCTGGGCCGCAAGGATGCACCGCTGCTTTTCCGCTGGCCCGCCGAGGCCGCGCGCATCCACTGGGGGCTGCAGTTCCTGCGCGAATGCCTGCCGGGCCGCACGCGCCGCAATACCGAGGCCATCGCCCGCCTGGCGGCCTACAGCGGCGAACAGCTGCGCGCGCTGCGCGAGGCGACCGACATCCACTACCACAGCCTCTCGCGGGGCGTGCTGCACCTGTATTTCGCGCACGAGAACTTCCGCCATGGCGAAGCCCAGCACCGCGTGCTGCGGACCCTGGGCATCCCCTCGCGCATGCTCTCGCCGGCCGAGTGCGTGGCCATCGAACCCAGCCTCGCGCACGTGCAGGCCCGCCTCGTGGGCGGCATGCTGGGCGAGGACGACGAAAGCGGCGACGCGCATCGCTTCGTGGCCGAGCTGGCCGAGCGCTGCCGCGAGACCGGCGTCACCTTCCTGTTCGACACCACCGTGGAGCGCATCGCGCACGCCGACGGCCGCGTCACCGCCGTCGAATGCCGCCGCGCGGGCGAAGCCTCCAGCCTGCGCGCCGACCGCTACGTGATCGCCGCCGGCAGCTACAGCCCGCTGCTCACGCGGCCCTTCGGCGAGCGCCTGCCGATCTACCCGGTCAAGGGCTATTCGGCGACCTTCACGCTCAACGACGACGCACCCGCGCCAACCGTGAGCCTCACCGACGAATCCCGCCGCATCGTGGCCTCGCGCCTGGGCCGGCAGCTGCGCGTGGCCGGCACCGCCGAACTCAACGGTTACGACACGACGATAGATCCCGCGCGCTGTACCGCGCTGCTGCGCTGGGCCGACGACATCTTCCCCGGCGCCTGCAACGCCGCCGACCCGCACTACTGGGCCGGCCTGCGCCCCACCACGCCCAGCAACGTGCCCGTGATCGGGCAGAGCGCGCGCCTGGAAAACCTCTACTACAACACCGGCCACGGCACCCTGGGCTGGACGCTGGCCGCCGGCTCGGCGCGCACGCTGGCGGATGTGGTGGATGGGCGGACGCCGGAGATCGACATCCCGCTCACGCGCGCATGAGGTTCAGAACACGCGGTCGCGCAGGATCTGCCTGAGGTACTGGCCGTAGCCGCTCTTGCCGAGCGCATCGGCATGCGCGGCGAGGGTGTCGTCTCCGATCCAGCCGTTGCGCCAGCAGATTTCCTCGGGGCAGCAGACCTTGAGGCCCTGGCGCTTCTCCAGCGTCTGCACGAACTGGCTCGCTTCGAGCAGGCTGTCGTGCGTGCCGGTGTCCAGCCACGCATCCCCGCGCCCGAGCTTCTGCACGTCGAGTTCGTCGCGTTCCAGGTAGAGGCGGTTGAGATCGGTGATCTCGAGTTCGCCGCGCGCGGAGGGCCTGAGGCTGCGCGCGAACTCCACGACCTGCCGGTCGTAGAAATACAGGCCCGTCACGGCGTAGCGGCTGCGCGGCTGCCTGGGCTTTTCTTCCAGGCTGATGGCCCGCCCCTCGGCGTCGAACTCCACCACGCCGTAGCGCTCGGGATCGGTGACCGGATAGGCGAACACGCTGGCGCCCTGCGTGCGCGCGTCGGCGGTCTTGAGCCGGCCGGCAAGGTCATGGCCGTAGAAGATGTTGTCGCCCAGCACCAGCGCGGAAGACCGGTCGCCGATGAATGACTCGCCAATGATGAATGCCTGCGCGAGCCCGTCGGGGCTGGGCTGGACCGCGTAGGCAATGGAGATGCCCCACTTGCTGCCGTCGCCCAGGAGCTGCTCGAAGCGGGGCGTGTCCTGCGGCGTGGAGATCACGAGGATCTCCCGGATACCCGCGAGCAGCAGCGCGCTCAGCGGATAATAGATCATGGGTTTGTCATACACCGGGATCAGCTGCTTGGACAGCGCCAGCGTGGCCGGGTGCAGACGGGTGCCGGAGCCGCCGGCAAGGATGATGCCGCGGCGCGTGGAAGCGGGAAGGCTCATGGCGGAAGTGGGATTCATGATGGCGGACGGGTTCAGAGGATCTCGGCGAGCATGCGCGCCACGCCCTGCTGCCAGGGCGGCAGGCGCAGGCCGAACGCCTGCTGCAGCTTGTGCGTGGCGAGCCGCGAGTTGAGCGGGCGCGCGGCGGGCGTGGGGTAATCGTGCGTGGGAATGGGCACGACCTCCCGCACCGCGAGTTCGTGTCCCGCGGCACGGGCCTGCGCAAAGACGAACTGCGCGTAATCGAACCAGCTCGTCTCGCCCGACGCAACGAGGTGATAGAGGCCGTAAGGAAATGCGCGGGAGGCGTCACCAGCGGCTTCCAGATAGCGTTTCACGGCGTGGGCGGTCACGTCGGCCAGCAGATCGGCCCCGGTGGGTGCGCCGACCTGGTCGTGGATGATCCTGAGCTGTTCGCGCTCGCCCGCGAGCCGCAGCATGGTCCGGGCGAAATTGGCGCCGCGCGCGGCATACACCCAGCTCGTGCGGAAGATGAGCTGCCGGCAGCCGGAAGCCTGGATCAGATGCTCGCCTTCGAGCTTGGTCTGCCCATACACGCCGAGCGGGCCGGTGGGCGCGGATTCGTCGCGCGGCGCGTCGCCGCTGCCATCGAAGACGTAATCGGTGGAGTAATGCACCAGCAGGGCGCCGCTCTCCCCCGCTACGCGAGCGATCGCGCCGGGCGTGGTGGCGTTGATGAGGCGGGCCAGCGCGGGCTCGCCCTCGGCCTTGTCAACGGCGGTGTGCGCGGCCGCATTCACGATGACATCGGGCTGCAGCGCGCGCAGCGTGGCGACCACGCCCTCGGGCTGCGTGAAATCACCGCAGTGCGGGGCGCTGTCGTGGTCCAGCGCGATCACCTCGCCCAGCGGCGCGAGCGCGCGCTGAAGTTCCCAGCCGACCTGACCGCCGCAGCCCAGAATCACGAGTTTCATGTTCAGGCCCCGCGGTGCGCGTAGTTTCTGTCAAGCCATTCGCGATAGGCGCCGCTCTGCACGTCGCGCACCCACGCCTGGTTGGCCAGATACCACTCGACCGTCTTGCGGATGCCCGTCTGGAAAGTCTCGGCGGGGCGCCAGCCCAGCTCCCGCTCGATCTTGCGCGCATCGATGGCGTAGCGGCGGTCGTGCCCGGGGCGGTCGGCCACATAGGCGATCTGCTCCGCGTAGGAAGCACCGTCGGCGCGCGGCGAAAGCTCGTCGAGCAGACGGATCAGCGTGTGGACGATCTCGATATTGGGCATCTCGTTCCAGCCGCCCACGTTATAGACCTCGCCCACCTTGCCGTCGGCGAGGATCGCGCGGATGGCGCTGCAATGATCGGTGACATACAGCCAGTCGCGAATCTGCTGGCCGTCGCCATAGATCGGCAAGGGCTTGCCAGCCAACGCATTGGCGATCATCAGCGGAATCAGTTTCTCGGGGAAATGATAGGGCCCGTAATTGTTGGAGCAATTACTGGTCGTCACCGGCAGACCGTAAGTGTGGTGCCACGCGCGCACGAGATGGTCGCTCGCGGCCTTGCTGGCGGAATACGGGCTGTTGGGCGCGTAGGTATTCGTCTCGGTGAAGGGGGGATCGTCCGGCGCGAGCGAGCCATATACTTCATCGGTGCTCACATGGTGAAAGCGGAAAGCAGCTTTCTCCTCGCCTTCGAGCGCCCCCCAATAAGCGCGCGCCGCCTCCAGCAAGGTAAAAGTGCCATCGATGTTGGTGCGCAGGAATTCACCCGGGCCGTGAATGCTGCGATCCACGTGGGATTCCGCCGCGAAATGCACGATGGCACGCGGCCGGTGCGCCGTGAGCAACCCGTCCACGCACGCGCGGTCGCAGATGTCGCCCTGCACGAACGTGTGGCGAGCATCGCCTTCCAGGCCGCGCAGGTTGCCAAGATTGCCCGCGTAAGTCAGCTTGTCGAGATTGACGACCGGCTCGTCGCTCTCCCTGAGCCAGTCCAGCACAAAGTTACTGCCGATGAAACCGGCGCCGCCGGTAATCAGGATTGTCATCTTTCCATTCCCGTTGCGCTAAATGGGCTGCATGCCACCCCGGCAGAGTGGCGCCCCCTCTGAAATTCAAATCCGACGCACGCGTGATACATGCCTGGCGACAAGTTTCGGGGCATTCCATCGGACCCGTCCGCAAACCGGCGGATGTCTCGCCTGGCCACCGCCAGAATCCTCCGTGAATAGCGCGACGACCTCCGCGCGCGCGCCACGCCCGAACACGCGCTCGCACAGCGAAGGAAAGACCGCATGAAGAAGGGGCCGCCGCCCGGCTCGAAACCATCTCAAACTGCCCGATGGCCCGGGGACTGGCAACGATACGCCAAACACCTCCGCTCGCAAATAGTCGGAGCAGGGGTTTATATGCCCCAGCTCAAGCATCATGCGCGAGCACTCGCACGCGCCTTGAAACGCTCGTATCGCGGAAGCACAAGCCCGCAGGAGCGCCAAACCCGCCCCGGCGTCGGCCCCGGCGCTCCGCGCCTCCAGACGCCATTCAACGGGCGAGCAAAGAGAGGGCTCAACGGTGAAAAGCTATCGTCCGGCGGATCTGCTCCATGAACCCCATTTACCGGACCAGGCGTGTCGTGCTGCAACTGAACGTGCATGACCCAATGAGGGAACGGCCTCAGGGCGCCACGTGAACCGCGAGGCGCCGCCAGCAGGTATGCCCCGGAACCCTGGGTGCGAAAACCGATGGCGGGGCGGGTGCCACGCCCCGGGAGCCTGCCGGCCCCTGCCGTTCAACCCCTCCCCAAAAAAGGGCCTACTCCTTGTGGTCGTAGGCAGCGAATCCGTGCTTCCTGGCGAGTTCATCACGTTCGGCGGATTTCAGATCCTCTCGAACCATCTCGGAAACGAGCTCCGCGAAACTGATCCTGGGTGTCCAGCCGAGCTTGTCGCGTGCCTTGGTCGCGTCGCCCAGCAGGGTTTCAACCTCCGCAGGCCTGAAATACATGGGATCGACGGCGACGATGCACTGCCCCCTCTCGTCATAGCCCTTCTCTTCCACGCCACGCCCCTTCCAGGCAATGGTCATTCCAAGCTCCGTGGCGGCGGCCTCGACAAACTGTCGCACGCTGTATTGCACGCCGGTGTAATGACCCAGTAAAAACCTGCTCACGTGATAATGGAGGAAATGACGATGAG
>JAVHXQ010000037.1 GCA_031119555.1 Candidatus Dactylopiibacterium sp. | reverse complement strand
GTCATGGTGCGCTCCCCGCCGCGTCCGGCGCGTCGGGCACGCGCGCGGGCAGGCTCAGCTGTTCGCCGATCAGCGAACCGCCGGCCGCGCGCTTCTGTTCCCAGCCGCGCTGGTAATGCGCCGCGGGGGCGCCCTGGGCAAGGCGCGCGGGCAGGATCTTGATCGCGGGCTCGGGCAGCACGCAGCTCTTCTCGCATTTGCCGCAGCCCGTGCAGGCGTCGGCATGCACGGTGGGGATCAGCAGGGCGTGGCGGTCGGAGCGCGGGTTATGACGCCGCTCCAGCGAGATGGCGCGGTCGATGACGGGACAGACGCGGTAGCAGACGTCGCAGCGCAGCCCGAGGAAGTTGAGGCAGTTCTCCTGGTCGATGAGTACCGCCAGACCCATGCGCGCGGCGCGGATGTCGGTCAGGGATGCGTCCAGCGCGCCCGTGGGGCAGGCTTTCACGCAGGGGATGTCCTCGCACATCTCGCAGGGGATCTCGTGCGCGGCGAACCACGGCGTGCCGGGCGCGACGCCATCACCCGGCGTGGCGAGCCGGAGCGTGTCGTAGGGGCAGTCGCGCACGCACAGGCCGCAGCGGACGCAGGCGCCCAGGAAGGCCTGCTCGGGCAGCGCGCCCGGCGGCCGGATGGCCTGGGCCGGGCGTGCCGAGGCCTGGCGGGCATGAAAGGCCGCGCCCGCCGCGAGCAGGCAGGCGCCGCCGGCCGCGCCCGCCATGTCCTTGAGGAAGCGGCGGCGCGGGCTCGGGCTGGCGGTGGGCTGGCTCGGCGTGCTCATGGGTTTTGCGGCAAGGCGGTGTGGGCAAGGAGGCGCGCCGCCGCGCCGGGCCGGAGGCTTGTGCTCCGGTGCCGGCGGGTCGTCGCGGTGCGTGCTTGCGTGGCGTGAGACACGGCGCTTCTCAGGCGCGCGTGACCTTCACGGCGCATTTCTTGAAATCGGTCTCCTTGGAGATCGGGCAGGTGGCGTCGAGCGTGAGCTTGTTGACGAGGCGGCCTTCGTCGAAGAACGGCACGAAGATCAGGCCCCGGGGCGGCTTGTTGCGGCCGTGGGTTTCGATGCGGGCCGTGATCTCGCCGCGCCGCGAGGCCACCTTGACGAGCATGCCGCGCTGCAGCTTGCGGCGCACCGCGTCGTCGGGGTGCATGAAGACGACCGCCTCGGGTACGGCCTTGTGCAGTTCGGGCACGCGTCGCGTCATGCTGCCGGTATGCCAGTGCTCGAGCACGCGGCCGGTGCACAGCCACAGGTCGAACTCCTTGTCGGGCATCTCGGGCGGGTCCTGGTAGGGCAGCGCGAAGATCACGGCGCGGCCGTCCTTGTGGCCGTAGAAGCGCACGCGCTCGCCCGGCTTCACATACGGGTCGTAGCCCTCGCGATAGCGCCAGAGGGTTTCCTTGCCCTCGACCACGGGCCAGCGCAGCCCGCGCGCCTTGTGGTAGGTGTCGAACGAGGCCAGGTCGTGGCCATGCCCGCGGCCGAAGGCGGCGTATTCCTCGAACAGTCCTTTCTGCACGTAGAAGCCGAACGCGCGCGACTCGTCGTTGGTGTAGCCCTTGATGGCGTGGCCGTTCACCTTGTCGAGTTCGGCGAGCGGGAAGCGATTGACCGCCTGGTTCGCGTAGAGCACGTCGAAGAGGGTCTTGCCGCGCAGTTCGGGTTTCCGGGCGATGAGTTCGGCGGGCCAGACTTCCTCGACCTTGAACCGGCGCGCGAACTCCATGTACTGCCACAGGTCGCTCTTCGATTCGCCCGGCGCCTTCACCTGCTGACGCCAGAACTGGGTGCGGCGCTCGGCGTTGCCGAAAGCGCCTTCCTTCTCGGTCCACATCGCGCTGGGCAGGATCAGGTCGGCCGCCATCGCGGACACGGTCGGATACACGTCGGAGACGACGACGAAAGCCTTGGGGTTGCGCCAGCCGGGATAGACCTCGCCGTTGATGTTGGGGCCGGCCTGCATGTTGTTGGTGGTGCTGGTCCAGTAGCAGGCCAGCTTGCCGTCCTTGAGCGCGCGGCTCTGCGCCACGGCGTGCAGGCCCACGTTGGCGGGCAGCGTGCCTTCGGGCAGCTGCCACAGATGCTCGGCGTGCTTGCGGTGCTCGGGGTTGGTCACGACCATGTCGGCCGGCAGGCGATGGGCGAAGGTGCCGACCTCGCGCGCGGTGCCGCAGGCCGAGGGCTGGCCCGTCAGCGAGAAGGGGCTGTTGCCGGGCTCCGAGATCTTGCCGGTGAGCAGATGAACGTTGTAGATCATGTTGTTCACCCAGGTGCCGCGCGTGTGCTGGTTGAAACCCATGGTCCAGAACGAAACGACTTTCCGCTTCGGGTCGGCGTACAGCTCGGCGAGCTTCTGCAGGCGCGCGGCCGGCACGCCGGACAGCTTGCTGACCTTCTCCAGCGTGTAACCCGAGACGAACTCGGCGAAGGCCTCGAACGAGATGTTCTCGGCCTTGCCCACGTCGCCCTTGGGCTTGCCGTCGGCGCCCGCGTAGCCGTTGCTGGTGGCTTTGGCTTCGAGCGGGTGATCGGGCCGCAGGCCGAAGCCGATGTCGGTCTCGCCGCGCTTGAAATTCACGTGCCGCTTCACGAAATCCAGATTCACGCGCTTGGTCTGGATGATGTGGTTGCAGATGTAGTTGAGGATCGCGAGGTCGGTGTTCGGCACGAAGACCATGCCGTTGTCGGCAAGGTCGAAGCTGCGGTGCTCGAAGGTCGACAGCACGTGCACCTGGCAATCCGGATGCGAGAGCCGGCGGTCGGTCACGCGGCTCCACAGGATGGGGTGCATCTCGGCCATGTTCGAACCCCACAGCACGAAGGCGTCCGTGACTTCGATGTCGTCGTAGCAGCCCATCGGCTCGTCCATGCCGAAGGTGCGCATGAAGCCCGTCACGGCGCTGGCCATGCAGTGGCGCGCGTTCGGGTCGAGGTTGTTGGAGCGGAAGCCTGCCTTCCAGAGCTTGGCCGCGGCGTAGCCTTCGAAGATCGTCCACTGGCCGGAGCCGAACATCGCGATGGAGCCGGGCCCGCCTTCGCGCAGCGCGGTCTTCCACTTCTCGGCCATGATGTCGAAGGCCTTGTCCCAGGTGATGGGCGTGAATTCGCCGTGCTTGTCGTACTTGCCGTCCTTCATGCGCAGCAGGGGCTGCGTGAGGCGGTCGGCGCCGTACATGATCTTCGACAGGAAGTAGCCCTTGATGCAGTTGAGGCCACGGTTCACCGGTGCGTCGGGGTCGCCCTGGGTGGCCACCACGCGGCCGTTCTGGACGCCCACCAGCACCGAACAGCCGGTGCCGCAGAAGCGGCACGGGGCCTTGTCCCAGCGGACTTCGCCGGGCAGCGCGGTGGCGGCCTGGGCGAGAGCGGAACCGCTCGCCGTGGCCGCGGCGGCGGCAAGGGCCTGGCTCTTGATGAAATCTCGGCGCGACATGCTCATGTTCTTGTCTCCTCTTGCGTCTGCTTGGCGCGGGATCGGGCGAAGGCGCCGGCCAGGTCGGCCGGGGTGATGTCGTCGTCGCCGTACTCGTAGGCGAGCGTGGTGCCCAGCACGCCCGGGGCGGTGGACACCGCGAGGATGGAGTCCGCCACGGCGTAGCCTTCGCCGTCTTCG
This sequence comes from Candidatus Dactylopiibacterium sp., assembly GCA_031119555.1. Lineage (GTDB taxonomy): Bacteria > Pseudomonadota > Gammaproteobacteria > Burkholderiales > Rhodocyclaceae > Uliginosibacterium. The sequence goes on along the minus strand of JAVHXQ010000037.1, from coordinate 33,787 downwards.
ACGAGGACCACGAGGCGGCTGCCGTCGGGCGTGAGGCCGTGCAGGCTCGCGCCGGCGATGCAGGCGATGGCCTGGGTGGTGGATGCGACGTGCTCGGGGCGCACGCGGACCAGAAGGCTGGCGATTCTCATGCGGTGCTGTCTCCTTCCCGGGGGCTTGCGGCCCGGCCGGTCATCGCACGGAGGCGGCGGTTGGCGGCACGGGCAGGCGGCTCTTCTCGTCTGGATTGAAGCCGTCGGGCATGGGGCGTCGCCTTGACGCGAGTCAAGTTCGCGCCGCGATCCGCTGCGTTCGCGGGTATACGTGGATCGGGCGGAAACTCAGTGCGCCGCGCGGGGGCGGGGCGGCAACGCCTGGAGCACCCTCAGGCGGGCGCTGAATTCACGGATCGCGCGGCAGACGAGAAAGAATTGCGCGGATTTGGAGAAAAACAACAGGATGGCCGCGAGGCAGACCGTTTCCGGCAAGAACGCCCCGAGCGCGAGTCCGCCCACGGCGACGGCCTCGGTGCCCAGCTGCCAGGCTTGCGGCCGTGCCGGAACGATCTGGTGCAGCAGCGGCAGGCGGGCGCGCGCGCGATTGGCGCGCTGCCAGTGCAGCCAGATCAGGAAGGGCACGATGCGGTAGAGCATCACCGTGATGGTGATTCCGCCCAGGCCGCCGAGCGCGATCACGCCGAAGGCCACGCTCCAGCGTGGGTCGGCCGCCACCTGCGCGGCCAGCCCGGTGGCGCCGGCGAGCAGCGCGAAGAGGCCCGCGCCCAGCCAGCCGTAGTGGAAGGCATCGCGCTCGCCGCGCCGCGAGGCGCGCACGCGCAGGATGCTCAGCACGCCGAAGCCGGCGGCCAGCGCGCACAGTGCCGCCACCGCGACGGTCGTGAGCCAGCGCTGCGCCGCCAGGCTGCCCGCGCCCGCGGCGAACACCAGCCAGGGCAGCGCGCGCGTGAGCTGCTCCCAGCGCGCGGGGTAGGGCGCGGTGACGTGGAACATCGGCACCACGACGCCGGCCACCGCCAGGATCAGGCCGCCGACCCAGCCCGCCAGCGCCCATTGCGCGTGCCAGTCCACGAGCGCCAGGAACGGCAGTTCGCCGCCCAGACGCAGGATGCCGACGAGCACGCCGCCCAGCGCGAGGGTCATCGCCAGCGCCAGTGCCGCGCGGCGCATGGCGCGCGGCAGCGCGGTGCTGGCGGGCTGGGCGTGCAGCGCGCGCAGCAGGCGCGCGGCCGACCACGCGAGGCTGGCCAGCGCGAGCGTGCCGCCCGCCGCGATGGCGTCGGCCCGGCCTTGCACGAATCCCGTGGCGAGAATCACGGCGCCGGCCTCCAGCGCCGCCAGCCGCAGCCATTCGATGCGGCCCGCGTCGGGCAGGCTCAGGCCGCAGGCCACCGGCACGAACTGGAACAGCGCGCCCAGCATCACCGGCATGAGTCCGCCGAGCGCGCACAGATGCACCGCCGCCAGGGCGGCCGGATGCCAGCGTGTGGCGAGCGCGGCCGGCTCCCACGCGAGCAGCGCCGCGGCGAGGGCCATGCCGGCGATGCCGGCGAGGAAGTGGCCGAACGACTGTCGGGGCGAGGGCGAGGCGTGGGTGGAGATGAGCTGCATGGCCTTGAGGGTCAGGCCGCGCGGCGGATCACGATGCGGTAGCAGGGCTGGCCGTCGAGGCGGAGGTGATCCCCCTCCCAGCCGAAGCCGTTGTCGCCCAGCCACGCGAAGAGCGGCAGCGGTTCGCGCGCGAGCAGGGCTTCCAGGGTTTGGCCGGCGGGCAGCGCGTCGAGGGCCGCGAGGATGCGCTCGAAGGGCTCGCAGGGCGGCAGGCCGCGCACGTCGAGCACGGCGGTCATGGCGCTTCGCGGCGGGCGATGATGCGCGCCGACCAGTCCGCCAGGTCGGGGCCCGCCACGTTGGCGCCCATGGGGTAGAGGATGTTCTCTTCCTTCATGTTGTGCTGCTGGAGCAGGATCAGCAGCGCTTCGCCGTGACCGCGCACGCCTTCGCGATCGTCCGCCGCCACCGCCTGGGCGAGGTCTTCAAGCAGGTCGCGCGCTTCCTCGTGCTCCATGCGCATGACGGCGGTCGGCCCCTGGCGCATGCCGGTGCGCGCTTCGAAGGCCGGAAAGAGTATCTCCTCTTCGGCCGCGAAGTGGGCGAGCACGTCGTGCCGCAGCGCGTCAAAGGCCGTGCGCGCGGCGCCCCAGTCGGCGCCGTTGGCATGCTGGCGCAGCTGGCCGAGCAGCTCGTCGCAGGCGCGGTGATCGGTGGTGAGGTAGTCGGGAAAGGTCATGGTCGGGCCGCCGTGGGGGAGGGATAACCCCAGTATGCGAATCGGGCGGCACCGGGGTCATTGACCCGCGTCAAGCGTGGCCGGCACGGCTCACTCGCCGTCGGAGTCGAGCGCCATCACGTCGATGAAACGGCGCTGCGCGTCGAAACGGCAGGCAAAGCGGCTGATGCCCTCGCGGCCCTTGTCCACCTCGCCGCGCATGACGTAGCCACCGTCCTCGCGCGTCGCGCGCGAACTCTTCACGTAGCGCGGGCGCGTGCCGTACTGGCCGGCGGCTTCACCACGGCAGAAAGCCGCCATGTCGTTCGGCGCAACGGGTGCGCGCGCGCCTTGCGGCGTCGCGGCGGGGGCCAGCGCCGCCGGTGCGTGGCGGGGCGCGCCCGCGTGGTCGTCGGCAGCGTCGGCGGCGGTTGCGGTCTTGAGCGTGCAGATGCCGTTCGCGCGATCGCGCGTGTAGCTCAGGCTGGGCGTGCCGTCGGCGGCGAGGCTGATCGAGAGGGTCGCGTTGCCCTGGCGGGCTTCGTAGTAGTTGTCGTTCATGCGGCGCAGCGCGGCTTGGCGGCCGTTGATGTAGACCGGGCCACCGGCATCGATGTGGATCGACAGCCCCGTGGGGCATTCGGCGTTGAGCCGGGGCAGTGCGGCGTGGGCGCCGGTGGTGGCCGCGAGGAGCAGCGGGAGGGCGAGGGCGAGCGGGCGCTTCATGTGTGGATTCCTTGTTCCGGTGGTGGCGGCCCGGCGCCGGAAGAGGCGGGTCGCGCCGGCCGGTGGGCCCGAGGGCTCCGGCCGGTGCACCGTAGCCGTCCGGCGGGGCCGCGGATCGGCGGAATCAAAATTTGACCTATCCCGGACCTCGCGTTGCGGCGGTGTCCGCCAAGGGCCGGGCCGCCTGCAAGGCCCGGCGCGGGCGCGCGGCCGGACACCGGCCGCAGGTCCCCGGCCGGCCTTGCCCGCCCAGCGGGGGGCAGGTCCGCGCGGGGCCCGGCGTGCGCCCAGGGGGCGCCGTCAGCGCGAGAAGGTGCCGGCCTGCACCAGATCCCTGGGCGCGGACGACCTGCCCAGCAGCACGGTGTAGTTGCCCGCCGGCGTGATCCACTGGTTGTAGGTCTTGCTCCACACGCTCAGCGGGTGATGGCTGGCGGCAGGGTCGATGGTGATCGTGACCGGCCTGGATTCACCCGCGCCCAGCTGCACCTTCTGGAACCCCACCAGGCGCTTGGGCGGCTGCGGCGCGCCGACCGAGCTGGCCCCGGCGGGCAGCGACAGATAGACCTGCACGACTTCCGCGCCGGCCCGCGTGCCGGTGTTGGTCACCGTCGCGGTCACGGTGTAGCGCGTGCCGCTGGCCGCGACGGCCGGGCTGCTCACGTTGAAGCTGGTGTAGGAGAGCCCGTGTCCGAAGGGAAAGGCCACGCACGGATTGCTGCCGTTCACCACCGCGCACTGGCCGCTGACGTTGCCGTCGTACCAGCGGTAGCCCATGTGCAGTTTCTCGGTGTATTCCACGGTCTGGGTGACGCCGTCGGGCGCGACCCGGCCCGGGTACTGGTCGTCGCTCACGTTGTCGAGGAAGCCCATGCCGCGCACGGGGAAGGTCACCGGCAGCTTGCCCGAGGGATTGGTCACGCCGAACAGCAGGTCGGCCACGATGTTGCCGTCCTCCTGGCCGGGGAACCACACTTCCAGGATCGACGGCCCCGCCGCGCCCAGCAGCGTTGGGTCCATCGCCACGCCGGCGTTGTCCTTGAGCACCAGCGCGGTCTTCTGCGCCATGCTCTTCGCGGTGGTCGAGTTCGCCGCCAGGATGGCCTGGATCATCGCCACGGTCTGGCTGTTCCTGACCATCGCGGCGCTGCCGTTCGGGGTTGCCGGCGTCGTCAGCGAACCGGCCACGTACCAGTCCAGGCTCATGCCGTCGGCCGCGCTGGCGCCGGGGGCGATGGGCACCACGTTGGAAGACAGCGTGCTGCCGTCCGCGGTGGTGAGGCGGTCGGCGCCTTCCTCGGCGATGGTGCCCGCCATCACGACGACGGCATCCGCGCTGGCGGCGGCGGCGCGCGCGTCGGCGAAGGAAATGGTCGCGCCGTCCAGGGTGGCGCTGCCGTTGGCGTCATCGACGAGGATCAGCTGCACCGTGGCCGTGGTGTTGCCCAGCGCCTTGAGGGTGTTGCGCAGGCCGTCGAGCGGCGTCACGGTGTAGTGCGGCATCACGTCCGAGCTGCCGCCCGCGATGGCGACGCCCACGCGCGCGCCGCCGGCCACCGCCATCTGCGCATAGACCTGCGAGGCCTTGCCGATCAGCACGATCTTCTGCGCGGAGCCGGCAATCGGCAGGGCGCCGTTGTTCTGCAGCAGCACCGCCATCTTGCCGCCCGCCTCGCGCGCCTTCTGGCCATTGGCCGTGAAGTCGATGGGGCTCTGCTTGATGGGGCGGTCGAACACGCCGTACTTGAACATCATCGTGTAGCGCCGCTCGAGCGCCTTGTCGAACTGTGCGGTGTTCAGCGCGCCCGAGGCCAGCCCGGCCGTCAGCAGCGGCGCCGACCAGTACTGCGGGATCGGCATCTCGTGGTCCATGCCGGCCTGCATCGTGGAGACCGTGCTCTTCATGGCGAAGAAGTCGGACTGCACGTAACCCGTGAAGCCCCAGTCGTTGCGCAGCACGCCGGTCAGCATGTCCTTGCTTTCGCAGGAGCTCACGCCGTTGACGTAGTTGTAGGCGCACATGATGGAAGCGGCCTTGCCGTCCTTGACCGTCATCTCGAAGGGCAGCAGGTAGAGCTCGCGCAGGACCTGGGCGTCGATGGTGGTCTGGATCTTCTGGCGGTTGGTTTCCTGCTCGTTGCCCACGAAGTGCTTGGGCATCGCGATGGCGCCGCGCGCCTGGATCGCCTTGGTCTCGGCCACGGCCATGGTGCCCGTCAGGAAGGGGTCTTCGCCGAAGTACTCGAAGTTGCGCCCGAGCACGGGGATGCGCGCCATGTTCACGCCGGGGGCTTCGAACACGTGCAGCGCGAGATCGCTCATCTCGGTGCCGATCACGTCGCCGTAGGTCGTCGCCACGGCGGGGTCGAACGAAGCCGCCACGCCCATCGCCGAGGGCAGTGCGGTGGCCTGCGCCGAGCTGACGTCCGTATAGGCCGCCGTGAAGCTCTTCTTGCCGGCCTTCACCTCATCGAGGATGGACGCCGAGACGCAGTCGTTCTGGCCCAGACCCACGGGGCCGTTGGTGATGCGCAGGGTGGGGATGTCGAGCGCGGCGATCCCGGTGACGTGACGGCCGCCGTAGCACTCGGGCAGCTCCGGCACGAGTTCGGGCATCGCGCCCGTGAGCTGCTGCATCTTCTGTTCCAGCGTCATCGCGGCCAGCAGGAGGCGGGCGCGCTGGTTGGCGATGGACTCCCTGGCGGTGTCGGTGGTGGCCGCGGCCTGGCGCGCGATGATGTCGGCGCGCATCCACGCATTGACGCTGGCGGCGGGTGGGGTGGAAGGGGTGTCGTCGTGGCTGTCCTTGCCACCGCCACAGGCGGCCAGCCCGGCGCCGATGACCAGGCCGATGGCCACGGCCAGCCGGCGTTTGTTCGTCCCGAACTTCTGCATTGTCTGCTCCTCTCGTTATGCGTGCGGATTGCCTCTCCCGTCCGGTGAGGCGGGCGGGGGGTGGAGACATTCTTCGTATGCCCGCGCAAGGGCGTCTAATGCCGTGTTTTCATGGTCGCCATGCCGGCCGCTGATAGGGGGTAAACGCATAGCGCGCGGGATAAGGGCTGACCCGTACTGCGCAGCGGGCGCGGTTGCGGCTATAAGCCCAAGGTTGTCGTTTTGCCCCGGGAGGGCCGCCGCGTGGATACCCGTTCGCTGTTGTATTTCGTCGCGGTGGCAGAGGAGCGCAACATCGGCCGCGCGGCCGCGCGGCTGCACATCACCCAGCCGGCGCTGACGCGCCAGATCCACTCGCTGGAGGGCGAGGTCGGCGTGCCGCTGTTCACGCGCACGACCTCCGGCATGGAGATCACGCCGGCCGGCTCCGCGCTGCTCGATCACGCGCGCAACATCAAGGCCGAACTCGCGCAGGCCAAGCTCTCGGCGCGCCAGGCCGGGCAGCTCGCCCACCAGCCGCTGCACATCGGCGTGTACGGCTCGGCGATCTTCAGCATCGTGCCGCAGCTGCTCAAGCGCTTCGCGCAGGCGCACCCGCGCGTCGACTTCAACCTGCACAACGCCCGCAAGGACCAGCAGGTGGATCTGCTGCGCCAGGGAACCATCCTCGTCGCCTTCGACCGCTTTCCGCTGCGCGAGGATGATCTCGCCTACGAGACGGTCTACCGCGAGACCCTCCAGGTCGCCCTGCACAAGGACCATCCGCTCGCCGCGCGCAGCGTCATCCGTCGCGAGGATCTCGACGGCGAGCCGCGCATCGGCGCGAACTTCGACAGCGGCATGGCGGCGGGGCTGGCGCAGGCCTCCGGCTCGCACGCGCAGGTGCGCCATCGCGCCGACGACATGCTGACCACGCTGGCCCTGGTCAGCAATGGCTTCGGCATCACGTTCGCGCCGCCGTCCATCCATGCGCTGCAGATTCCGGACGTGGTGTTCCGCCCCTATGCCGACGGCCCCGTGATTTCCTTCGACGTGCAGTGCATCTACCGCCGCTCCGAGAACTCGCCGCTGCTGCAGGCGATGCTGGCGACGGTGCGGGCCTTCTGCGCCGAGCAGGACGGCCCGGCCGCATCTGGCGCCGGCCCGGCCGTCGCGGCGTGAGACCCGGCGCCCCGCTGCCCTGGCGGTCCGTGCTCGGCTACGGGCTGGGCGACATGGCCAACAACTTCAGCTTCGCGCTCGGGCTGCTGTTCCTGCTGCACTACTACACCGATGTCGCCGGCATACCGGCGGCGGCGGCCGGCGCCCTGCTGATGCTGGTGCGGATCTACGACGCGTTCGCCGACCTCGTGGCCGGCCGGATCATCGACGGCCATCGCGGCCACCCCCGCCTCGGGCGCCTGCGCCCCTGGCTGCTGGCGGGCGCGCTGCCGCTGCTGCTGCTCAACGTGGCCGTGTTCTCGGTGCCCGCCGGCTGGAGTCCGGCAGGCAAGCTCGTCTATGCCGGCGTCAGCTACGCGCTGCTGGGCACCGCGTATGCCTTCGTCAGCATTGCCTATGGCTCCCTCGCGGGGGCCATGACGCAAGCGCCGGCCGACCGGGCGCGGCTGGGCGCGGCGCGGTCGTGGATGTCCGGCCTGACCTTCGCCCTGCTCGCCTTCGTCGTGGCGCCCGGCCTGCGCGGGTTGCAGGGAGAGGCCCTGCAGACGCACCTGAGCCTGCTGACGCTCGGGCTGGCGGGCGTGGGCATGGCGCTGTACGCCTGCTGCGTCCTGAGCACGCGCGAGGTGGTTCCACGCCGCGCGACGACGCTGCGCCGGCGCGAGTGCCTGCGCGTGCTGCGCCACAACCTGCCCTTGCAGCGCCTGTGTCTCGCGGCGTTCGCCGCCCTCGTCGCCAGCGGCTGCGGCAGCGCCAGCGGGATCTTCTTTGCGCGCTACGTGCTGGGCGACGCGGGTCTGTTCCCGGTGATGGTCATGAGCTCCAGCCTCGCCGGCATCGGCCTGGCCGTTCCGCTCGCGCCGCTGCTGGCGGCGCGCCTGGGCAAGGCCGGCGCCTTCCGCCTCGGCATGCTGGTGGCGGCGCTGGGCCATGCCGCCATCTGGTGGGTGCCGGCCGCGCAGATCGGCCTGGTGATCGGCTGCCTGGTCGTCGGCGCCCTCGGCTCCACGCTGGGCATGGCCTTGCTGTGGGCACTCGAGGCCGACACCGTGGAGTACGGCGAATGGCGCAGCGGCCTGCGGCTGGAGGGCACCCACTACGCCGTCTTCCTGCTCACGCGCAAATGCGGTCTGGCGCTGGGCGGCGCGTTGCCGGCCTTCCTGTTCGCCGCCAGCGGATACGTGCCCAATCTCGCCCTGCAGGGGGAGGCCGCGCTGCAGGCCATCCGCCTCGGCATGATCTGGTTGCCGGCCGCCGGATTCGCGGCAGCCGGCCTGCTGATGTTGCGCTATCCCTTGCCGGAGTCGCGCTTCCTGGCGCTGCTGGCCGACCTGCAGGCACGCCGCTCGGCCCCCGCCTGAGCCGTCGCGCGCGGGGCCGGGCTTGTCCTGCGGAGCGCGCCTGGGCCAGTATGCGGGCATGAATTGCCGCTCCGGATGCGCCGCCTGCTGTATCGCCCCCTCGATTTCCAGCCCCATTCCCGGCATGCCCACGGGCAAGCCGGCCGGGGTGGCCTGCGTGCAGCTGGATGCGCACGGCCGCTGTCGTCTGTTCGGCCAGCCGGGCCGCCCGGCGGTGTGCGCGAGCCTGCAGCCCTCCGCCGAAATGTGCGGCGCGGACCGTGCCGGCGCGCTGCTGTGGCTCACCCGGCTCGAAACCCTGACCCGCCCCTGAATGCGCCCGGGCGCGCCGGGGTCGCCGCGCCCCGGGGGGGCAGGCGCCACGCGGAACGCGCGCCAGCCCATCCACGCGGCGTCGTGCCGCGCCGCGCGCTTCGCGCCTCGCCCGCCTTGCGGACTTCCTGCACCGGCGGCCCCTTGCCGCTTGACGCGGCGCAGCAAGCCCTATAATCGGGTTTCTCCCAACCCGACCCTTCCCAACATGGATCCGATCCTGCTCCTGAAAGCGGCCATTCTCGGCGTCGTCGAGGGCTTCACCGAATTCCTGCCGATCTCCTCCACCGGCCACCTCATCCTCGCGGGCGCGCTGCTGGATTTCAACGACGCACGCGGCAAGCTCTTCGAGATCGTGATCCAGTCCGGCGCCATCATCGCCGTGATCTGGGAATACCGCGCCCGCCTCGCCGGCGTGGTCACGGGCATCACGCACGATGCGCGCGCGCAGCGGCTCGCGATCAACGTGATCATCGGCTTCATCCCCGCCGCCGTGCTGGGCTTCCTGTTCGCCAGGGCGATCAAGGAGCATCTCTTCACGGCCCCGGTGGTGGCCACCACCTTCATCCTCGGCGGTTTCGTGATCCTGTGGGCCGAACGGCGCCAGCACACGGTGCGGGTCGAGTCGGTCGACGACATGACGCCGCTGGACGCGCTCAAGGTCGGTTTCGCGCAGATCTTCGCGCTGATTCCCGGCACGTCGCGTTCGGGCTCCACGATCATCGGCGGCCTGCTCTTCGGCCTGTCGCGCAAGGCCGCGACCGAGTTCTCGTTCTTCCTCGCCATCCCGACGCTGATCCTCGCCTCGCTGTATTCGCTCTACAAGGACCGCGCGCTGCTGTCGGTGAGCGATCTCGACATGTGGATCGTCGGGCTCGTGACGGCCTTCGTGTCGGCCTTCATCTGCGTGCGCTGGCTGCTGCGCTACATCGCCACGCACGACTTCACGATCTTTGCGTGGTATCGCATCGCCTTCGGCCTCGTGATCCTGCTCACCTGGCAGATGGGCTGGGTGCAGTGGGTCGAACACTGAGCGCCGGCCGGCTCCCGGCCACCCGCCCGAAGCGACGCCGCACCTCGGGCGGCAAGACCGCTCCGGATTTGATTCCGGTCAAGCGCGTGCCGTTGGCGCGCGTTTTTGCGGTTTCCGTTTGTTGTTTTTCTGTGTTCCGCGACCGCCCGCCTACCCGTTTTTCATACAATCGCCCCCGCTTGACCTGTCGTAACAACTTTTAACAAGCAGACCCGGGGGATAAAGATGCTCAAGAAATGGCTGGGCGCGTGCGCTGTTGCCGCGCTTTTCGTGCTTTCGGCGTGCGGTGGTGGTGGTGGTGGCGGTGGCGGCGCAGAGGATAACGGGGGCGATGGCGGCTTTACGCTGTCGACGGGCGAGGTGGTATTCACGGCGGCAACGAGCACGACTTACGTGCCGTCGCAACGCGTATCGATGAGCAATATCGGGAAGCTCGTGGCCTATGTCGTCGTGAGCAATACGAGTGGAGGCCCGATCCCTGAGTGGTTGTCCGTGACGCCCTACATGGCGCAGAGCTATGCCTCGGTGGGTGTGGATGCATCGAAGATCACCAAGGCGGGCACTTACGAGACGATCGTGCGCGTGGCCACTCAGGATGCCTCGAAGAAGCAACTTTTCCATCGCGACGTGAAGGTCACGCTGACGGTGCAAAAGGTGCCCAAGGTGAGCTGGAACATCTACGACGGCAGCCTTCACCCCGCCGTCACCGACGCCGTAACCCTTGCGAATGGCTCGAAGAGCTGGTTCACGCTGCTTACCGCAGTTAACGTGAGCGAAGGTTACTCATATCAGAATTACTTCACCCCCCAAGGGAATGGCACCGTTGAACTGAACTCCTCCGCGGTACCTGCCAACCGTAGCGGCGCACAGTACAACGGCGTCATCAACAACACCGGCGTCTATCCCAAGACCTTCACCGTGCTTGCCCGCGTGCTGCCCGTTGCCGGGGTGACGTACAACGCTGGCAGCGAGATCCGTTTGCTGGACATCGATCTGGCGATGTCGGACGCGGGGGTCATCGGTTCGCGCATGGAAGCCACGCTGGTGGCCGACGCGCAGGTGGTGGGCATCCGCGTCAATAACGTCGATACGGTGCTGGACTCGGACGCCATGGCTACGGTTGACCTGAGCCTGCCCCACATCTACCAGATCGCCGTGACGCTGACGTCCGCCCATACCGGGACGATCAAGGTGTACGTGGATGGCGCGACAGAGCCCGCCATCAATGTCAGCACCAGCAATCTGCAACTGGTGGGGACCGCGGGCGACAACTACCTTCGCATCGGTGACTTCCGCGACAAGGTCTATCGCAGCTATATCGACTGGGTGATCTGGACGGAGAAGGCGGCCTATACCGCAGCCGACCTCCAGGGCCAGCTGCCCACCGGCATTGGCGTGACCACGGGTTACTGACCGATCGCTCGAGCTGTCGTGCAAGGGGCGCCGCGAGGCGCCCTTTTTTCATGGGTCCGACCGCCGCGAGGCGCCTGCTCGGGCAGGGCGTGCGGCGGGGGGAAAGGGCGCGCGGATACTCCGGCTCACGCGGCGCTGCCGCAGCCCGAGGAGACCGCCATGCCCATCGAACCCGCGCTCGATCTGCAGATCACCCGCCTCTTGCGTGTGCCGCGCGCACGCGTGTGGCAGGCCTGGGCCGACCCCGGCCACCTCAAGGCCTGGTGGTGCCCGCGCCCCTGGGTGACCGAGGTGCGGGCCTTCGAATTTCGTGCCGGCGGCGCGTTCCACACCTTCATGCGCGGCCCCGATGGCGCCACCAGCGACAACCCGGGTGCCTTCCTGCAGATCGTGCCCGGTGAGCGCATCGTGTGCACGAGCATGCTGCTGGGCGACTGGCGACCCGCCCATGACCCGTGGATGCCCATGAGCGCCATCTTCACGCTGGCCGACGAGGCGGGGGGTACGCGCTATACCGCGCAGGCCCTGCACCCCAGCGAGGAAGATCGTGCGCGGCATGAAGAGATGGGTTTTCACGAGGGCTGGGGCATCTGCATCCAGCAGCTCGAGGATTACGCGCGCACGCTCGTGGCCTGAAGCGCGCGCGTGTCGCCGACAAACAAAAAGCCCCGGCGGACCGGGGCTCGGGCGTAAGTGGCCTGGTGTGTTCAGGCCGCGCGACGCTTGAAGCGGTAGGCGATCGCGAGGATCACGAACCACAGCGGGCTGATCATGAGCGCCTGGCGCGTGTCGTCTTCCAGCGTGAGCAGCACGAGGATGAACGCGAAGAAGACCAGGCAGGCCACGCACATCGTGACGCCGCCAGGCATCTTGTAGATCGAGGCGGCATGCAGCGCGGCGCGTTTGCGGCGGTACACGATGTACGACAGCATGATCAGCGACCACACGAAGGTGAACAGGATCGCCGACAGCGTGGTGACCAGCGTGAAGGCTTCGACGAGATCGGGAATCGCCCACATCAGCACCACGCCGCCCAGCAGGCAGACGCACGAGAACAGCAGGCCGCGCGAGGGCACGGCGGCGCGCGACAGGCGGGCGAAGGACTTCGGCGCATCACCCTTGAGCGCGAGGCCGTAGAGCATGCGGCTGGTCGAGAAGACACCGCTGTTGGCCGACGAGGCTGCCGAGGTCAGCACCACGAAGTTGATGATGCCGGCCGCGGCGGGCAGGCCGGCGAGCACGAAGAGTTCCACGAACGGGCTCTTGTTGGGCACGACTTCGCGCCACGGCGTCACGGCCATGATCGCGATCAGCGCCAGCACGTAGAAGAAGATGATGCGCACCGGAATCGAATTGATCGCGCGCGGCAGCGTGCGCAGCGGGTCGTGCGCCTCGGCCGCCGTGGTGCCCACCAGCTCGATGCCCACGAAGGCGAACACCGCGATCTGGAAGCCCGCGAAGAAACCCATCATGCCGTGCGGGAACATGCCTCCGTCATTCCAGAGATTGGCCAGGCTCGCGGCGTGGCCGGTGGGCGCGACGAATCCGCCCGTGACCATGACGAGGCCCGTGCCGATCAGCGCCACGATGGCCACGATCTTGATCATCGCGAACCAGAACTCGGCTTCGCCGAAAAGCTTCACGGTGAGCAGGTTGAGCGACAGCAGCACGCCCACGCAGGCCAGGGCGGGCGCCCACTGCGGCAAGCCCGGAAACCAGAACTGCGCGTAGGACGAGATCGCGATCACGTCGGCGATGCCCGTCACGACCCAGCTGAACCAGTACGTCCAGCCCGTGAAGAAGCCTGCCCACGGGCCCAGCAGATCGTCCGAGAAGTCGATGAAGGATTTGTACGACAGGTTGGAGAGCAGCAGCTCGCCCATCGCGCGCATCATGAAGAAGAGCATCACGCCGATGATCGTGTAGACGAACACGATGGAGGGGCCGGCGAGGCTGATGGTCTTGCCGGAGCCCATGAAGAGCCCCGTGCCGATGGCTCCGCCGATGGCGATGAGCTGGATGTGACGGTTGGTGAGCTTGCGCTGCAGGTCTTCCTGGCCATGACTGGCAGGATCGGAAGCGTGGCGGGTCATGTGTGAGGGTGCTCCAGCAAGGACCCGGTGGCGTGCAGAGAACCCGGGTCGGGCTGCGTGAATGGGAAAAGTTGAGGAGCCGGAGCATAAACCATTCAAAGATGACTTGAACGTCAGGTGTTCTCGGGCGTATGGAAGTGTTCACACGCAGGCCATGCCATCTGCATCCGGCTGCGCTCGCTCCATTTTCGTGCGTCGCCCCTGACTGCGGCAGGCTGTGCGGCAAGGCCGCAGGCCAGTGGAGGCGGCGAGGGCGGTACGGAAAGACCGTGCCGTCGGCCTGGCACGCGTGAGCCAGCTTGCGTGTTCCGGAACGACTCGCGCCCCAGGGTGGGCGCTGGCGTCAGGGCTGGCCGGGTGGCGGCACCGGCACGGTGGCGCGCGATGCCGCCCGGCTGGAATCAGCCCGCGAGGCCGATCTTCTGCAGCCAGGTGTCGATGTCGTCGGCGCTGCCCATGTCCGCCACGAGCAGTCCATCGACGACGAAACTCGGCGACACGTGGATGCCGTTCTGGCGCGCATAGCGGGCATGCCACTTGACGGTCTGGGTCAGGGCGCTCTGCTCGAAGGCCGCGCGCAGGGCCACGCCGCTGTGGGCTTCGATGCGCGCGAGGATCTTGCCGGGCGACTGTTCCAGCAGCGCGCCCTGGCAGTGGTCGGTGGGTTCGAACTCGTCGCGGTGGGCGTAGATCGCCGCCATCACCCGGCGCGCCGCTTCGCGGCCGCCTTCGGTGGTGGCTGCGGCCAGGATGGCACGCGTCGTCACCGGCGAGAACATGTGCCACGGCTGCGACTGCAGGCGGATGCGTATCGTGAGCCTGTCCTCGCCCGCGCGGGCGAGCAGGGCATCGAGCTTGGCGAAGGCGCGGCCGGAATACGGGCAGGTCGGTTCCAGGAAGACATCCAGCACTTTCTTGCCGTGGCCCCATTCGAGGCTCGCTGCGGCGGGGGAGGGGGTCGCGTTCATGGCAGATCCTGTGGGTGGGGAGGGGCATCCATGAAACACCTTTCCGCGCCGCGCCGCCACCCGCGAGCAGGGCGGCGCGGGCCGTCTGAATCACACGTATGTTTGTCTGATGGCGCGCAAATGCTTGTCGGCAAAGACTTTTGCGGCTACGGGACAACCCTTATCATGGAGCATCCCGTCGCACCCGAAGCTCCCGTCGCACGCGCACCATGGCCTCCTCCGAAAACGCCTCGAGCAACATTCCCCATCGCTTCTGGCTGCTGGCCATCTTTCGCTCCCTGGGCGCCGGCAATGCGCTCGTGGTCGCCGGCCCCGGCGCTTTCGCGCATTATCTCGACGGCGTGCCCCAGGTCGCCTTGTTGACGGACTATCTCAGGCGTCACGACTGGCTGCTGCCCGCGCATGCCCCGCACGACGTGAAGCGCTACCGCCTTTCGGCCAAGGGCTTCGCGTTCTGGCAGGAAGGCGAACGCTGGTGGCGCGGCCTGAGTTTTCTGGAGCGCTGCCGGGTCCGCCTGCTGGGCTGACGCGGCTGCGTGGGCAGGCCCACCGGCCCGCGCGCTCACCTTGCCCGAGGAACAAGCATGCAGCACGACACGCCCAAGCCCGCCGAACGGCCCCGTCTGTGGGTCGATGCCGACGCCTGCCCGGTGGTGGTCAAGGAGATCCTGTTCCGGGCGGCCGCGCGCAAGCAGCTCGAAACCGTGCTGGTCGCCAACCGCCTGCTGCAGGTGCCGCCCTCGCCCTTCATCCGGGCCGTGCAGGTGGCCGCCGGTTTCGACGCGGCCGATCACTACATCGCGGCGCAGATGCACGCGGGAGATCTGGTCGTGACGGCGGATGTGCCGCTTGCCGCGCAGGTCATAGAGCGCGGTGGTCTGGCGCTCAATCCGCGCGGCGAGCTCTACAGCGCGGCCAACGTGCGCGAGAGCCTCGCGCTGCGCGACTTCATGGAAGCGCTGCGCTCGGCCGGCGTCCAGACCGGCGGACCTGCCGCTTTCAGCCAGGCCGACCGTCAGGCCTTCGCCAACCAGCTCGATCGCCTGCTCGCGCGCATCGCCTAGCGCGGCCCGGCGCTCTCGCGTCCGGGCGAGCTGATGACGCGGGCGGGGCGTGCTCCCCCGGCCGTGTTCGCGAACCCGGCTTCGCTCGCAGGCCACGCGCGCCGGAGCGCGGTCGGCGTGTTCCCCTGACCGCCCGTCCTCCTCCCGGCTGGCCTGAATCCGCTAGCCAAATAGACTTGCATATGTCATGGCGCGCGGCGTTCGCCGAGGCCATTCTTTCCGCATATTCCCCTCACATTTTCCGGAGGCATTCGATGCTATCGGCTCCCTGTTCACTTTTTCCCGCCGCGAGGCGGTCTTCACGCGGCCTCCGGCTGCTATGCGGCGGCCTGCTTGCACTGGCGCTGGCGGGTTGCGGCGGGGGCGGCGGCGGGGGGGCGGCACCCGCCGAGCCGGCGGTGCAGTCGATAGGCGTCACGCCCGGGGCCGTGAGTTACAACCTGACGCTGGATGAAGACGGCGTGACGGCCACGGCCTACGCCGTCGGTGCCGACGGCAGCCACAGGAACCTGGCGGCGGAGGCGTTGAACTGGAGCACCAGCGACGCCGAGATCGTCAGCGTCGATGCGCAGGGCCGGCTCGACTTCCATGACGAAGGCGCCGCCGTGCTGACCGCGAAGTACGGCAGCCTGGAGGCCAGCGTGCCGGTCACGGTGACCGCCGGTGGCATCCAGGAGCTCGTTGTCTGGGGAGACGTCTCCGACGGCGTGCGCAGCACCGCGCCGATCATCGCCGAGCCCACCGGCCAGCTCACCGGCCTCAAGGCCGTCATCCCCAACTGGAGGGCCTTCGCGGCCCTGCGGGGCGACGGCAGCGTGCTGAGCTGGGGCAGCACGAGCTATGGCGGCGACAGCAGCGCCGTGGCCGCGCGGCTCACGAACGTGCGCACCGTGTACGCCAACACCAACGCATTCGCGGCCCTGCGCCGCGACGGCGCTGTCGTGACCTGGGGGCACACCGGCGATGGCGGTGACAGCAGCGCGGTGGCCGACCGGCTCGTGGGCGTGAAAGCCATCTACGCGTCCGACTATGCCTTCGCCGCCTTGCGCAAGGATGGTGTCGTGGTGACCTGGGGGCACGAGGAAAACGGGGGCAACAGCAGCGCCGTGGCCAGCCGGCTCGTGGACGTGAAGGCGGTGTATCCCGGGCCTTTTGCCTTTGTCGCGCTGCGCAACGACGGCACGGTCGTGACTTGGGGGGATCCCACGACCACTGGTAATTATGGTGGCGACAGCAGCGCGGTCGCGGCTCAGCTGGTTGGGGTGAAGACAGTTTTCGCGTCCGAAGGGGCGTTTGCTGCATTGCGTGAGGATGGCCGCGTCGTGACTTGGGGCTCTTCCATTGGTGGCAGCGACAGCAGCATGGTCGCGGACAAACTGACGGACGTGAAGACGATCTTCTCGACGCTGAGTGCCTTCGCTGCGTTGCGCCAGGATGGTTCGCTTGTAGTGTGGGGCCGCGAGACTCGCGGTGGTGACAGCAGTGCGGTGGCCAGCCGGCTGACGAAAGTCTCGACTGTTGCTGCGACGCTGACCGCGTTCGCCGCGCTGCGCGAGGATGGTTCCGTCGTGACCTGGGGCAACCCGGCCGAGGGCGGTGACAGCAGCACGGTGGCGAGCCAGCTGGTCGATGTGAAGGCTGTGTATGGGGCAGGCGATGCGTTCGCGGCCCTGCGCAAGGATGGCACCGTCGTGACCTGGGGCGATGCGCGCCATGGGGGCGACAGCAGCGCGGTCGCCAGCCAGCTGACGCACGTGCGCAAGATCTATGCGACGGACAAGGCGTTCGCGGCCCTGCGGGAAGACGGCAGTGTCGTGACCTGGGGGCTCGCCGCCGGCGGTGGCGACAGCCGCACGGTGGCGGGCCGTCTCACGGGCGTGAAGAAGATCTACGCGACCGGGCATGCATTTGCCGCGGCGAAATGACGGCATGCCGTCTGCATGAATGAACGAAGGGGCCTCGCGGCCCCTTCTGCATGATGCCGGCGTAACGCCTCAGAGTAGCGGGGCGAGCCAG
This sequence comes from Candidatus Dactylopiibacterium sp., assembly GCA_031119555.1. Taxonomy (GTDB): domain Bacteria; phylum Pseudomonadota; class Gammaproteobacteria; order Burkholderiales; family Rhodocyclaceae; genus Uliginosibacterium. The sequence continues at coordinate 16,480 of JAVHXQ010000037.1, read as the reverse complement.
CGGCGGGCTTCCGCCTCGGTGAAGCCCGCGCGGTGCGCCCAATCCCTCAGCTGGTCTTCACCGACCTTGCTGACCGCGAAGTAATGGGCCCCGGGGTGGGCCAGGTAGAAGCCGCTGACGGCCGCCGCGGGATTCATGGCGAAGGTTTCGGTGAGTTCCAGACCGATGGCTTCCTGAGGATGGATCAGCCGGAAGAGTTCGCCCTTGGCGGTGTGATCGGGGCAGGCCGGGTAGCCCGGTGCCGGGCGGATGCCGCGGTACTGCTCGGCGATCAGGGCCGCCGGATCGAGCGTTTCCAGGGGGGCATAGGCCCAGTACTCGCGGCGCACGCGCTGGTGCAGCCATTCGGCGCAGGCTTCGGCGAAGCGGTCGGCCAGCGCCTTGAGCATGATGGCCTTGTAGTCGTCGTGGGCGGCTTCGTAGGCGGCGATGCGCTTGTCCAGGTTGCGGCCGGCGCTGACGGCAAATGCTCCGATCCAGTCGGGTACGCCGGCGGCGCGGTCGGCGATGAAATCGCTGAGGCAGTGGTTGGGCTTGCCGGCGGGGCGCTCATGCTGCTGGCGCAGGCCATGCCAGCGGGCGATCACTTCGCCGCGCGACTCGTCGCCGTAGATCAGCACGCTGTCGTCCTCGCTGGCGGCGGGGAACAGGCCGAAGACGGCATGGACCTCGATCCAGCGCCCCGCGATGGCCTGGCGCAGCATGGCCTGCGCATCCGCGAAGACCTGCGTGGCGGTTTCACCCACGACCGCGTCCTGCAGGATCGCGGGGTAGGCGCCGGCCAGGTCCCAGGTCTGGAAGAAAGGCCCCCAGTCGATGAACTCGACGAGGGTTTCCAGATCGATGTTGCGCAGGCGCTGGATGCCGGCGCGCGCGGGGCGCGGCGGCACGTAGGCGGGGTCCTGATTCCAGCGGAAACGGTTGGCGCGCGCGGCCTCCAGCGGCACGAGCTTCACGCCGCCCTTGGCCGCGTGCTGGGCGCGGACCTTTTCGTAGTCGGCGCTGATCTCGGCCACGTAGGTGTGGCGTTGCTCGGCCGAAAGCAGCTGGGTGACCACGCCCACGGCGCGCGAGGCGTCGGGGACATACACGACGGGGTGCGCGTAGTGCGGCGCGATCTTGATCGCCGTGTGCGCGCGGCTGGTGGTGGCGCCGCCGATCAGCAGCGGCAGATCGAAGCCCTGGCGCTGCATCTCGGCCGCGACGTGCGACATTTCCTCGAGCGATGGCGTGATGAGGCCGGACAGCCCGATGACCTGGGCGCCATGTTCGCGCGCGGCGTGGAGGATCTTTTCGGTGGGCACCATCACGCCGAGGTCGATGACTTCGTAGCCGTTGCAGCCGAGCACCACGCCGACGATGTTCTTGCCGATGTCATGGACGTCGCCCTTCACCGTGGCCATGATGATCCGCCCCTTGGCGGCCGCGCCGGAGCGCTTCTTCTCTTCTTCGATGAAGGGGATCAGGTGGGCCACGGCCTGTTTCATGACGCGCGCCGACTTGACCACTTGCGGCAGGAACATCTTGCCCGCGCCGAAGAGATCGCCGACCACGCCCATGCCGTCCATGAGGGGGCCTTCGATCACGGCCAGCGGCGGCCGGCCGGCTGCCTCCAGCTTGGCCCGCACTTCCTCGGTGTCTTCCACGACGAACTGCGTGATGCCCTTCACGAGCGCGTGCGAGAGCCGCTGCTCGACGGGCCACTCGCGCCAGGCGAGATCCTGCGTGGCTTCCCGGGCCTGGCCCTTCACGCTCTGCGCCATCTCCACGAGCGCCTCGCTGGCGCCCGGGTGGCGGTTGAGCACCACGTCCTCGACCTTCTCGCGCAGCGTCGGGTCCAGATCGTCATACACGCCGAGCTGGCCCGCATTCACGATGCCCATCGTCAGGCCGGCCTTGATCGCGTGGTAGAGGAAGACCGTGTGGATCGCCTCGCGCATCGGCTCGTTGCCGCGGAAGCTGAAACTCACGTTCGACACGCCGCCGCTGGTCTTGGCATACGGCAGGTTGTGGTGGATCCAGCGCACGGCCTCGATGAAATCGACGGCGTAGTTGTCGTGTTCCTCGATGCCGGTGGCGATGGCGAAGATGTTGGCGTCGAAGATGATGTCCTCGGGCGGAAAGCCGATGCCCGTGAGCAGGGTGTAGGCGCGCTGGCAGATCTCGATCTTGCGCTGATAGGTGTCGGCCTGGCCTTTCTCGTCGAAGGCCATGACCACCGCCGCCGCGCCGTACTGCATGCACAGCCGGGCGTGATGCAGGAAGGGCTCCACGCCTTCCTTCATCGAGATCGAATTGACCACGCCCTTGCCCTGGATGCACTTGAGGCCGGCCTCGATCACTTCCCATTTCGAGGAGTCGATCATGATGGGCACGCGCGAGATGTCCGGCTCGGCCGCGATGAGCTTGAGGAAGCGCTCCATCGAGGCCTTCGAGTCGAGCATGGCCTCGTCCATGTTGATGTCGATGACCTGTGCGCCGTTTTCCACCTGCTGGCGCGCCACCTGCAGCGCGTCCTCGAAGCGGCCTTCGATGATCATGCGCGCGAAGGCCTTGGAGCCGGTCACGTTGTTGCGCTCGCCGACGTTCACGAAAAGGCTGTCGGCGCCGATGGAGAAGGGCTCGAGGCCCGAGAGGTCCTGCCGCACCGGCAGTTCGGGAATCCGGCGCGGAGGCAGGGCGGCCACCGCTTCGGCCACGGCGCGGATGTGCGCGGGGGTGGTGCCGCAGCAGCCCCCCACGATGTTGAGGAAGCCGGCCTCGGCCCATTCGCGGATGTCGCCCGCGAGCTGTTCCGGCGTTTCGTCGTAGCCCGTCGGCGCGAGCGGGTTGGGCAGGCCGGCATTGGGGTGCGCCGAAACATGCGTATTGCATACCGAGGCGAGTTCGGCCACGTACTGGCGCAGTTCCTTGGCGCCCAGCGCGCAGTTGAGGCCGAAGCTGATCGGGCGCGCATGCTTGAGCGAATGCCAGAAGGCCGTCGCGGTCTGGCCCGAGAGGGTGCGGCCCGAGGCGTCGGTGATGGTGCCCGAGATCATGATGGGCAGGCGCCGGCCCAGATCCTCGAAGAGCTTGAGTACCGCGAATACGGCCGCCTTGGCGTTGGCGGTGTCGAACACCGTCTCGATCAGCAGCAGGTCGGCGCCGCCTTCCATGAGGCCGCGCGCCGACGCGTAGTAGTCGTCGACGAGGGCATCGAAGCTGACGTTGCGAAAGCCCGGATCGTTCACGTCGGGCGAAATCGACAGCGTGCGCGAGGTCGGTCCCAGCACGCCCGCGCAGTAACGCGGCCTGGCCGGGTTGCGCTCGGTGTATTCGTCGCACAGCGCGCGGACCAGGCGCGCGCCTTCGACGTTGAGCTCGTAGGCGATGTCCTCCAGCCCGTATTCGGCTTGCGACACGCGCGTGGCGTTGAAGGTGTTGGTCTCCAGGATGTCGGCGCCGGCGTCGAGATAGGCACGGTGGACTTCGGCGATCACGTCCGGGCGCGTGAGCACCAGCATGTCGTTGTTGCCCTTCACGTCGCGGGGGTGCTGCGCGAAGCGCTCGCCACGGTAGTCGGCCTCGGCGAGCCGGTACTGCTGGATCATCGTGCCCATGCCGCCATCCAGGATCAGGATGCGTTCGCGCAGGTGTTGCTGGATCTCGGCGGTGCGGTCGGCTTGCATGGGGTTCTCTCGATGGTCGCGGGCAGGCATCGCGCGCAACGCGGCTCCGCATGAGAGAGACAGGATCGGCTCACCCGGGGCCCGCAGGCGCGACTGGGTGAGCGCCGTTTGGCAGCCGGCCCGTGGCGGGCGCGGGGCTCCGAGCCTGGGACCGTGACGGTCTCGCAGCGCTCCTCGGAGGCGGCCGATTATAGTTGTGTGGCGTCTTTCTGGATAGCGGACCGGGCCGCCAGGCCGGGGATGCGCGGAGGCGCTATCCGGGTGCGCGCGACCTGCTCCAGTTTGCCCCTTGCACCAAAATGGGCTTCCACCTGCCACTGCGCGGGCGTGCGTGAATCGAGCGGCCAGCGCCAGATCTCGGTGGCGGCGGTGACCTCGGTCGAGGAGGGCTGGCCCAGGTGACGGCGGACCTCGTCGCGCGTCATGCCAGGCAGCAACATCGCCACGCGCGCGTCGGTAAGGGCTTCCTGAAGGTTCTGCAGCACGCCGTCGCGCCCCACGCGGGCGATGAAGTTGCTGCCGCCGTGCTGGATGCGGGCGAACTCCACGAGCAGGGTGCCGTCGCCCTCCGACCAGATCATGCTCGGCTGGCCGAGCTCGCGGATCAGTTCGGGCATCGTCGAGCGTCCCTCCACGAGCGGACCGGAGGCATTCGAACAACCGAGGAAAAACCCCGCCGTGAGCAGGGAAAGCAGGAAGCGCATCTGTGGCGGGAAAGGCGGTGAAACAAGGCTCTTGCAGGCTAGTCCAGGCGCTTTGGAGCGGCCTATTCTCGTATTCCCTCTGCAGGCTGGCCCGCCTTTTGCTAAGAAGCAGTTCATGCACGCCGCGGAATCACGATTCACATAAGTGGTTTCCGCGCCGTGACGCAATTTCACATTGTGTAACATCCCTCGGGCTGTTACGGGCCACCCGGCAGCATGCGCAACCGGGGCCATCCCTTACCTTCGTGGAGGCGGTTCAATGAAGCACACCTTGATTGCACTGGCAGTACTTGGCGTCACCAGCGGTTTGGCTCAAGCCCAGGAGGTCGTGAAAATCGGCCACGTCGGCCCGCTGACCGGAAACATCGCGCACCTTGGCAAGGACAACGAAAACGGCGCGCGCCTCGCGATCGAAGAGTACAACGCCAAGGGCGTCACCATCGGCGGCAAGAAAGTCACTTTCCAGCTCGTCGGCGAAGACGACGCGGCTGACCCCAAGACGGGCAACATCGTGGCCCAGCGCCTCGTCGATGCCGGTGTGAAGGGCGTGGTCGGCCACCTCAATTCGGGCACCACGATTCCCGCTTCGCGCATCTACAACCAGGCCGGCGTTCCGATGATCTCGCCGTCCTCCACCAACGTCACGCTGACCAACCAGGGCTTCGCGACGGTCTTCCGCACGATGGCCAACGACGCCCAGCAAGGCTCCGTGATCGGCAAGTACGCGGCCACCAAGATCGGCAAGACGGTCGCGATCATCGACGACCGCACCGCCTACGGCCAGGGTCTGGCCGACGAGGTGGACAAGGCGGTCAAGGCCGCCGGCGGCCGCGTGAGCTCGCGTGAATTCACGAACAACCAGGCGACCGACTTCCTCGCGATCCTCACCAAGATCAAGTCGCAGAAGCCCGACGTGATCGTCTATACCGGCATGGACGCTCAGGGCGGCCCCATGCTCAAGCAGGTCAAGCAGCTCGGCATCACCGCCAAGTTCGTGACCGGCGACGGCGGCTGCACGCCTGAGTTCATCAAGCTGGCCGGCACCGCCATTTCGGATGCCGCGTTCTGCACGCAGGCCGGCCTGCCGCTCGACCAGATCGCCGACAAGACCTTCAAGGACCGCTTCAAGAAGCGCTTCGGTGCCGACGTGCAGATCTACGCGCCGTATTCCTACGATGCCGCCGCCGCGATCATCGAAGGCATGAAGGCCGCCAACTCCTCCGATCCGGCCAAGTACCTGCCCTTCCTGAAGAAGGTGGACTTCCAGGGCGTGACCGGCGAAGTGGCCTTCGACGCCAAGGGTGACACCAAGTACGGCGCCATCACGATGTACCAGTTCAAGGACGGCGCCTGGGTGGCGCTGAAGTGATCCTGGCCCGTTGAGCCGGTTGCCGCGGGGCGCCTCGGGGCGCCCCGCGTGCTTGAGCGGAAGCCTTGTCGTGAGTTTTTGATATGCGACGTTGACACATTTGCGTCATTCCGGAGAATTCCGCGGCTTCGCGCTTCATATGCGACTGATTTTCCAATAACTTCGCTTCACCTTTACTTCTTCAAGGGATCATGGAAACCCTGCTCCAGCAAATCGTGAACGGCCTCGTGGTCGGCAGCGTGTATGCGCTCGTCGCCCTTGGCTACACCATGGTCTATGGCATTCTCGGCCTGATCAATTTCGCCCACGGCGACGTCCTGATGGTCGGTGCGCTCGTTTCGCTGCAGGTCGTGCTCTTCGTCCAGAAGACCTGGCCCGCGCTGGGTGCCTTTCCCACGCTCCTGATCGCGCTCGTGTCGGCCATGGCGGTCTGCATGGCGATGGGCTACATCATCGAGCGCACGGCCTACCGCCGTCTGCGCAACGCGCCCCGGCTCGCGCCGCTCATCACCGCCATCGGCGTCTCCTTCCTGCTGCAGACGCTCGCGATGATCATCTGGGGCCGCAACTACCACAGCTTTCCGCAACTCATCGACACCACGCCGCTGCAGCCGATCGCGGGCGTGTTCATCACGCCGGTGCAGATCATCATCCTGCTCAGCTCCGCCTGCCTGATGACGGGCCTGATCCTGCTCGTGACGCGCACCAAGCTCGGACGCGCGATGCGCGCCACCGCCGAGAACCATCGCGTGGCGAGCCTCATGGGCGTCGATACCAACAAGATCATCGCCACCACCTTCGTGCTCGGTTCGGCGCTGGCCGCGATCGCCGGTGTGATGTTCTCCACCAATTACGGCGTGGCGCACTACGCGATGGGCTTCATTCCCGGCATCAAGGCCTTCACGGCGGCGGTGCTCGGCGGCATCGGCAACCTTGGTGGTGCCATGGTCGGCGGCATCGTGCTGGGCCTGGTCGAATCCATCGGGGCGGGCTACCTGGGGTCCATGACGGACCTGTGCAACCTGCCGGTCTGGGCCCAGACGGCCAACCTGCAGGAAACCTGTTCGAACGGCGGCAGCTTCGAGCTGCTCTCCTCGAACTACCAGGACATCTTCGCCTTCGTGATTCTCGGCATCGTGCTGATCTTTCGCCCGACCGGCCTCATGGGCGAGCGCGTTTCCGATCGCGCCTGACTTCATTCTCCTTTTCCGGAACGCTCATAAATGAACGAACTCGCTGAAGCGGTGCCCTGGCTCGGCAGCCGTAACCCGAAGGCCGCGCGCGCCTTCGTCCTCGCGCTGATGCTGATCGCCCCGCTGATCGCCGTGATGGCCGGCAACACCTGGGTGCGCATCCTGGATTTCGCGCTGCTCTACGTGATGCTCGCGCTGGGCCTGAACCTCGTGGTCGGCTTCGCCGGCCTGCTCGACCTGGGCTACATCGCCTTCTATGCCGTGGGGGCCTACACCTGGGCCTTCCTCGCCTCGCCGCACTTCGGCCTGCACCTGCCGTTCTGGATGGTGCTGCCGCTGGGCGCCTTCTTCGCGGCGATCGCGGGCCTGATCCTCGGCGCGCCGGTGCTGCGGCTGCGCGGCGATTACCTGGCCATCGTGACGCTCGGGTTCGGCGAGATCGTGCGCATCTTCATGAACAACCTGAACCACCCGATCAACATCACCAACGGGCCGCAGGGCATCAACATGCTCGACAGCCTGCATCTGTTCGGCTGGGACATCTCGCGCAACCTGCAGATCACCGAGAGTTTCCGCATCAATTCGCTGGTGCTCTATTACTACGTGTTCCTGCTCTTCGTGGTGGGGTCGGTGTATGTGATCCGGCGCCTGCAGGTTTCGCGCATCGGTCGTGGCTGGGCCGCGATCCGCGACGACGAACTGGCCGCCAAGGCCATCGGCATCAACACGCGCAACATGAAGCTGCTCGCCTTCTCGATGGGCGCCACCTTTGGCGGCGTGGCCGGCGGCCTGTTCGGCGCCTTCCAGGGTTTCGTCTCGCCCGAATCCTTCTCGCTCATGGAGTCCATCGCGGTGCTGACGATGGTCGTGTTCGGCGGCATGGGCAACCTGGGCGGCGTGATCGTGGGCGCCGTCGCGCTCTCGCTGCTGCCCGAGCTGCTGCGCAGCTTCGCGCTGCCGGTGCAGGAGGCGATCTTCGGCCATGTGCTGCTCGACCCCGAGGTCCTGCGCATGCTGCTGCTGTCGCTCGCGATGATTCTCATGATGCTGCTGCGCCCGGCCGGCCTGCTGCCCGCCCATGCGCGCTATTCGAAACCTGAGCTGGCCACGGCCGGAAAGGGCAAGGCATGAGCATCACCCTGCTCGAGGCGAAGAACGTCGGCAAGCGCTTCGGCGGCCTGACCGCACTTTCCGACGTATCGCTGACCATCAACAAGGGCGAGATCTACGGCCTGATCGGCCCCAACGGCGCCGGCAAGACGACCTTCTTCAACGTGCTCACGGGGGCGTACACGCCCAACAGCGGCGAGTTCGTGTTCGCGGGCTCGGCGCTGCCCTACGGCAAGCCGCACGAGATCGTGGCCTGCGGCATCGCGCGGACGTTCCAGAACATCCGCCTGTTCCGCGAGATGACCGCGCTCGAGAACGTCATGACCGGCCATCACCTGCGTTCCAATTCGACGCTGTGGGGCATCCTGGCGCAGAACCGGCATGCGCGCGATGAAGAGCGGCTGATCACTGAGCGTGCCTACGAGATGCTGCGCTACGTGGGCATCGAACGCCACGCCACGACGCTCGCGCGCAACCTTTCCTACGGCGACCAGCGCCGCCTCGAGATCGCGCGCGCGCTCGCCACCGAGCCGCAGCTGCTCTCGCTCGACGAGCCCGCCGCGGGCATGAACGCGACCGAAACCGCGCAGCTGCGCGAACTCATCTCCACGATCCGCAACGACGGCGTCACGGTGCTGCTCATCGAGCACGACGTGAAGCTCGTGATGGGGCTGTGCGACCGCGTGGCGGTGCTCAACTTCGGCAGGAAGATCGCCGAGGACGTGCCCGCCGTGGTCCAGAAGAACCACGAAGTGATCGAAGCCTACCTCGGGAGCAGCCATGCCCACTGACATCAAGACGCCCGTCCTGCAGCTGAAGAACGTGCAGATCGCCTACGGCCAGATCCAGGCCGTGAAGGGCATCGATCTCGAACTCTACAGCGGCGAGCTCGTCTGCCTGATCGGGGCCAACGGCGCCGGCAAGACCACCACGCTCAACGCGATTTCCGGCACCTTGCCGATCCGTGCCGGCGAGCTGATGTTCGGCGGCAACAACATCGCGCAGCTGCCGGCGCACCTGCGCCTGCGCCAGGGCCTGGCGCTGGTGCCCGAGGGCCGTGGCATCTTCACGCGCCTGACGGTGGAAGAGAACCTGCGCATGGGCGCCTACACGCGCTCCGACCGCGACGGCATCGAAGCCGACCTGGAGCGCGTCTATACCATGCTGCCGCGCGTCAAGGAGCGTCTCGCGCAGGTGGCGGGCACGCTGTCGGGGGGCGAGCAGCAGATGGTGGCCATCGGCCGCGCGCTGCTGTCGCGGCCCAAGCTGCTGCTGCTGGACGAGCCGTCCATGGGGCTTGCGCCGCTGGTCGTCGAAAAGATCTTCGAAGTGATCCAGACCGTGGTGCAGGAAGGCATGACCATCCTGCTCGTGGAGCAGAACGCCAACCTCGCGCTGGAGTTCGCCTCGCGCGGCTACGTGATGGATGGCGGCCGCATCACGCTGTCGGGCACCGGCGCCGCGCTGCTGGCCGATCCCAAGGTGCGCAGCGCCTACCTGGGCGAGGAAGAAACGGCCTGAGGCACGGGGCGCGAGCCCGCCTCCTGCCTCGATGGACGGCCCGCCCTGCGGGCCGTCTTGCCATGGCCGGCGCGCGGGCTGGCCGCGCGGGGTTTTGCGGCGCACAATGCGCCTTTCACCTGTCATCAGGGCGCAGCCTCCGGGGCGCGATGCGCCCGCCTGTCTCACCCCGCCGCATGCTCATCTACCTTCACGGATTCCGCTCCGGCCCGCAGTCGTCCAAGGTCTGCGCGCTCGCCCAGCGGCTGGCCGGGCGCGGGCTCGGCGACCGGCTCTGGTGCGGACAGCTTCCGCCCGTCCCCTTCGAGGCCATCGCCATGGTCGAAGCGCAGATCGCGCGCTCGCCGACCCCGCCCACGCTCGCGGGCAGTTCGCTGGGCGGGTTCTACGCCACCTGGCTGGCCGAGAAGCACGGCCTGCGCGCCGTGCTCATCAATCCTTTCGTGCCGCATGCGGGCTTCGATCCGGCGCTCTTCCTGGGTGAGCATCAGATGATCTACAGCGGCGAGCGCTTCACCTTCACGCCGGCCCACGTCGCGCAGATCGAAGCGCTGGACTGCCCGCGCCTGCGCCATCCGGAACGCTACTGGCTGCTCGCCGAAAGCGGCGACGAGGTGCTCGACCACCGCGTCGCGCTGACGCGCTATGCCCATGCGCGGCAGACCGTGCTGGCGGGCGGCGACCACAGTTTCACGCGTTGGGGTGACTACCTCGACGCCGTCATCGATTTCGCGGAGCTGGCATGAAACCCGTGGCACCTGCCGATGGTCTGGACCGGGGCGGCTTCCTGGCGGCCTTCACGGCCTTCGTGATGTGGGGCGTTTCCCCGCTTTACTGGAAGCTGCTCGCGGGTGTGCCCGCGCTCGAGACCGTCGCGCACCGCGTGGTCTGGTCGCTCGTGCTGCTGGCACTCGTGATGCTGTGGCGCGGCGGCTTCGGCGTGCTGCGCACCCTCGCCGCCCAGCCGCGCCTGCTGCTGCTCCTGCTCGGCACGACCGCGCTCACCGCCGCGAACTGGCTGCTCTTCGTCTGGGCCATCATCGAAGGCCACGTGCTCGAGGCCAGCCTGGGCTACTTCATCTCGCCGCTCATCAACGTGCTGCTCGCCGGCTTCGTGTTGCGCGAGCGGCTGCGCCCTTGGCAATGGCTCGCGGTGGCGCTGGCCTGCTGCGGCGTGCTCTGGCGCGTCTGGCACCTGGGCACCTTGCCGTGGATTCCGCTGGCGCTGGCGATCACCTTCTCCCTCTATGGCCTGCTGCGCAAGCGCGCGCCCATCGGCGCGCTCGATGGCCTGTTCGTCGAGACCCTGCTCGCGGCACCGGTCGCGCTGGCCTGGCTGGCCTGGCTGCAGGTGCAGGGCAGCGGACATTTCGCGGGGGCCGGCACCATCGCGGCGCTGGTCGCCACCGGCGTGGCCACGGCGCTGCCGCTGTTCCTCTACACCGTGGGCGCGCGACGCCTGCGCTACACCACGCTGGGCTTCATCCAGTACGTGGGGCCCACGCTGCAGTTCGGGCTGGCGGTCTTCGCGTTCGGCGAGGCGTTCAGCCACGTCGCGCTGGTGGGCTTCGTTTTCATCTGGGCCGGGCTCGCGGTGTTCTCGCTCGATGCCCTGCGCCAGGCACGTCGCGCCGGGGGCTGAAGCCGTGCGCGGATGGCGCGCGGGCACGGCTATAATCACCGGTTCGCCCAACCCCGTCGCCATCCCCCATGAATGTGCTGTTTGAAGAGGACGGGTCTTTCAAGACCGGCTCCATCCTTGCCGACAACGACGCCTCGCTGCAGGTCGAAACCGCCAGCGGAAAGCGCGTCAAACTGAAGGCCGCCAACGTCCTGCTGCGTTTCGCGAGCCCCGCCGCCGGCGAGCTGCTTGCCCGCGCCGAGGCCGAGGCCGCCGCCATGGAAACCGATTTCCTGTGGGAGATGAGCGGCGACGACGAGTTCGCCTTCTCCGATTTCGCGGCGGATTACTTCGGTCACGCGCCTTCCGCCGTCGAGGCCACGGCCGTGCTGCTGAGCCTTTTCGGCTCGCCCATCCATTTCCATCGCAAGGGCCGGGGGCGCTTCCGCAAGGCGCCGGCCGAAATCCTCGCCGCCGCGCTGGCGGGCGCCGAGAAAAAGCGCCTGCAGCAGGAGCAGGTCGACCGCATGAAGACCGAGCTGATGGCCGGCCAGCTGCCGGCCGAGTTCGCCCCCATGCTCGCCCAGCTGCTCTACAAGCCCGACCGCAACCGCCTCGAGACCCGCGCGCTGGAAGCCGCGAGCGAGGAAAGCGGCCTCTCCGCGCCGCGCCTGCTGCTGCGCGCGGGGGCGCTGTCCTCCAGCCACGAGCTGCATCTGGGGCGCTTCCTGTTCGATTATTTCCCGCAGGGCACGGGCTTTCCGCCGCTCGAAGCGCCCGCGCTGCCGGGCGATCTGCCGCTGGCGGCGGTGGAGGCGTTCTCCATCGACGACGCCACCACCACCGAGATCGACGACGCCTTCTCGCTGACGCCGCGCGAGGGCGGCGGGTGGACGGTCGGCATCCACATCGCCGCGCCGGGGCTGGCGATCCGGCCGGGCTGCCCCATCGACGCGGTCGCGCGCACGCGCCTGTCGACGGTGTACATGCCCGGCAACAAGATCACCATGCTGCCCGACGAGATCGTGGCTGCCTACACGCTGGGCGAGGGCTCGGCGCGGCCCGCGCTGTCGCTCTACGTGGAGGTGGGCGCGGACTACGCGCTGCTCGGCAGCCATAGCCGCATCGACCGTGTTCCGGTGGTGGCCAACCTGCGCCATCACGACATCGAGCCGCTCTTCAACGAAGACACGCTGGCCGCCGGCCTGCCCGAGGGCCGCTGGCTGCCCGAGCTGCGCGTGCTGTGGGAACTCGCGACCGTGCTCGAGGGGGGGCGCGGCAAGCCTTCGGCCAACCAGAACCTGCTCGACTTCAACTACTACGTGGATTGGTCGCGCGAAACCGCCGACGGCCCCGGCTTCGTCAGCATCGAGCGCCGCCGGCGGGGCTCCCCGCTCGACAAGCTCGTCGCCGAGCTCATGATCCTGGCCAATTCCACCTGGGGCAGCCTGCTGCACGAGGCCGGCCTGCCCGCGATCTACCGCATCCAGACCGGCGGGCGCGTGCGCATGAGCACCGCCGCCGGGCCGCACGAAGGCCTGGGCGTGGACAACTACGCCTGGTCCTCCAGCCCGCTGCGCCGTTACGTGGATCTGTGCAACCAGTGGCAGCTCATCGCGCATCTGCGCGGCGAGCCGGCGCCGTTCCCGCCGTCGTCGGCCGAACTCGGCGCGGCCATGAACGATTTCGATGTGACGTACAACGCCTACAACGACTTCCAGCGCGGCATGGAGCGCTACTGGTGCCTGCGCTGGCTGCGCCAGGGCGAGGTGCGCGAAACGCCCGCGCGCGTGCTGCGCGAGAACCTCGTGCGGCTCGAGGCCGCACCCTTCGTGTTCAAGCTGCACTCGCTGCCGGGCAACACGCCGCCCAACGAGCGCGTTCAGGTCGGCATCGAGAAGACCGATCTGATCGACGTGGACCTGCGCGGCAAGTACCTCGCCACGCTGCCCGCGCTGACCGTGGTCAGCGAGGACGAGACGGGCGGCGCCGAAGCCGAAACGCCGCTCGCGTAAAATTTTCGCGCCATGTCCGCCCGCCGCCGCACCGCCGCCTCCGCTCCGAAAGCCGCCCCCCGCAAGCCCGCGGTGACGGTGCCCGCGCGCGTGTGGCGCCGGCACGTGCTGCCGTTCGCCCTGGCGGCCTCCTTCGCGCTGCATGCGGTGGTGTTCGCGATGGATTTCGTCTCGCCCGGGAGCAGCCCGCGCAAGCACGAAGACAAGGGCCTGCGCGTGGTGCTCGTGAATGCGCGTCACCAGCAGGCGCCGCGCGACGCGCAGGCGCTCGCGCAGGCGAACCTGGATGGCGGCGGCAATCAGGCCGACGCGCGGCACATGCCCACCTCGCCGCTGCCCCCGCAGGACAGCGTGCGCGACGGCGACGCGCTCGTGGAGCGCGCCCAGCGCGTGCGGGAACTCGAGGCGCGCCAACGCGAACTCCTGACCAGCGCGCGCGAGAGCCGCAACCGCGTTTCGCCCGAGCGGGCGCCCACCAGCGAGACCGCGCCGGCCGACAGTTCCGCGCCCGAGCGCGGGCTGGACCTCAGCGTGGCCCAGGCCATCGCGCGCCAGGCCGCCGTGATCGACCGCCGCCTGGCCGACTACGCCGCGCGGCCGCGCAAGGGCTTCATCTCGCCGCGCACGCGCGAGCACGATGCCGCGATGTACGGCGAAGCGTTCCGCGCCAAGCTCGAACGCGTGGGCGAATTCAACTTCCCGCGCAGCGGCGCCAACGCGCTGTATGGCAGCGTGCGGATTTCCGTCGAGATCAAGGCCGACGGCAGCCTCGCCGACGTGGCGATCGACCGCGCCGACCCCGATCCGCGCATCAACGAGGCCGCGCTGCGCATCGTGCGGCTCGCCGCGCCCTTCGCGCGCATCCCGCCCGAGCTGCGTCAGCAGTACGACATCCTGGTCCTGACGCGCACCATGAATTTCACGCGCGAAGACATCTCTCTGCAATGAAGGCGCGCGCGCTCCGCCTGCTCGCGCTCGCCTGCCTGAACGCGGCGGTGGCGGTGGCGATGGCGTTGCCGGCCGCCGCCCAGACGCCGCCGGCGGACCCCGCGCGGACCGCGTATGTGAGCATGCGCACGCCCGAGTCGCGCTTTGCCCGCTACCGGGAAGCGTGCCTGCAGGCCGTCATGGCGCGTCTGCGCCCGCGCCTGCCGCGCGATGCGGGCGGGGGCGTGGTGGCGGGGCACGTGCTGCTGTCGCTCGAGATCGACGCCGACGGCCGCCTCGTGTCGCTCACGCTGCTGCGCGGCGCCGAGGACGCGCGCCTGACCGGCGCGTCCCTGCTCGCGGTGCGCGAGGCCGCGCCCTTCGCGCCTTTCCCCGCGGTCCTGAGGCGCGATTTCGACCGTTTCGTGCTCACGCTGCCGCTCGATTTCGGTGCCTGAGCTGCCCCATGACGGGGCATCGGGACGGTCTTTGCGTGCCGTCAAGAAATATCCGATGCCCGGACAGGGCGCGGCGCTAAAGAAGCGGGGGACGAGGACGTAAGAACAAGGATCGTTCGCGCGCCGGCGCGCTGTCTCACGCTTTCCCGTCCTCCCCCGTACCCACATGAAACTCAGCATCCTTCACCGCCTGCTCCTTCTGGGGGGCGTGGCCATCGCCTCACTGCTGATCGCGCTCGTCTGCGGTTACTTCGCGGCCCAGGCGCCGCGCCAGGGCCTGGAGCGCATCCACGGTGAGCAGATGCCGGCCGTGGATCTGTTCAATGGCATCGAGCGCGACTTCCTCGACGTGCGCCGCCTGCTCGCGCAGCACGTCATCGAGCTCTACGACGAGAAGAAGAAGACCGACGCCGACGAGATCCTCAAGCTGCGCCTGCGCATCGACGACGACATCGCGCGTTACGCCTCGACCATGGCCTCCGACGCGAAGGAACGCGAGCTGCTGGAACAGGTGGGCAATCTCTTCATCGACTTCGACCGCGTGTCGGCCGAGATCATGGAGAAATCCACCGATTACGACACCGACACGGCGCGCGAGCTGCTGGCGGGTTCGGGCTCCGAGATCGCCGGCAAGATCGCTTCGGCGCTGGAAACCAACCGCCAGTACAAGCGCTCGCTGACGCAGGGCGTGGTGGATGCCGCGCTGGCGAAATCCGCCCGCATCGAGCTGCTGAATGCCGCGCTGGGCGCGCTCGCGGTGGCACTGGTGGTGGTGCTGGGCGCGCTGATCGGGCGCAGCGTGCGGCATTCGTTGCGCGAAGTGCAGGGCACCGTCGAATACATCGAACGCAATCTCGATTTCACGCGTCGCGTGCGGGTCAGCCAGGGCGACGAGCTGGGCACCATCGCGGCGGCCTTCAACCGGCTCATCGAGCGCATGCACGGCACGCTGCGCGAAGTCTCGTCCAGCGCCGAGCAGCTCGCCGGCGCGGCCGAGCGCGTGGCGACCGACGCCTCGCGCGTGGCGCAGGCTGCCGCGACGCAGAGCGAAGCCGCCTCGAGCATGGCCGCCACGGTCGAGGAAATGACCGTCAGCGTGAATCACGTCGCCGAGCGCGCGCAGGACGCGAGCACGCTCGCGGGCTCTTCCAGCCATCTCGCCGCCAACGGCGAGATCGTGATCGGCCAGACCGTGAGCGACATCAACGACATCGCGGCCTCGGTGCATCAGGCCTCCGAGCGCATCCACGAGTTCGACGGGCACGGCGAGCGCATCGTGAGCGTGGTGGCGATGATCAAGGAGGTGGCGGACCAGACCAACCTGCTGGCGCTGAATGCCGCCATCGAGGCCGCGCGCGCGGGCGAGCAGGGGCGTGGCTTCGCGGTGGTCGCCGACGAGGTGCGCAAGCTCGCCGAGCGCACGGGGGCGTCCACGCAGGAGATCTCCGACTCCATCGAGCGCATGCGCGGCAGCGCGGGCGTCGCCGTGGGGTGCATGGACGACGCCGTGCAGCGCGTGGCGATCGGCGTGTCGGGGGCCGAGGAGACCAGCCAGGCGATCCGCCAGATCCGCGAAGGCAGCAGCGGCACCGTGCAGCGCGTGGAGGACATCGCGCTCTCGATCCGCGAGCAGGGCGCGGCCACCCATGCGATCGCCGCGCAGGTGGAGAAGATCGCGCGCCTGTCGGAAGAAAACAGCGCGGTTGCCGACGAAAGCGCCGGGGCCGCGCGCACGCTGGATGCGCTGGCGCGCACCCTCAACCAGAGCGTGAGCGCCTACCGGCTCTGAGCGGCGCGCGCGTGCCGCAGGGCGCGGCTCCGCGCGGGCCGCGTGGCATGCAGCGGGCTCAGGGGCGCAGTTCCAGCGCCGCGGCGCCCGCGGGCAGCGTGACGC
>JAVHXQ010000036.1 GCA_031119555.1 Candidatus Dactylopiibacterium sp. | reverse complement strand
CGCCGCTGGCTTCCTGCAGCCAGGCTGCCGTCGCGGGCAGGTAATGCCCGTCCTCGGCGCGCGCGCAGAGTTCGCCCAGCACCGCGCCGGCTTCCACGGAGGCCAGCTGGTCCTTGTCGCCCAGCAGCACCAGGCGGGCGTGCGCGGGCAGGGCGGCGAGCAGCGCGCTCATGAGCTCGAGGTCGATCATCGAGGCCTCGTCGACGACCAGCACGTCGAGCGCGAGCGGGTGGCTGGCATCGTGGCGGAAGTGGCGGCTGTCGGGGCGGCTGCCGAGCAGCCGGTGCAGCGTGGTGACTTCGCTGGGCACCGCGGCGCGCGCGGCTTCGCCGTGCGGCAGCGCGAGGTCGGCGAGCTTCGCGAGCGCGCCCGCGATGGAGGCGGACAGCCGCGCCGCGGCCTTGCCGGTGGGCGCCGCGAGGCGGATGCGCAGCGCGCGTCCGGGGCCTCCGGTTTCCAGCGCGAGGCTTTGCAGGAGCGCCAGCAGGCGCACCACGGTGGTGGTCTTGCCGGTGCCGGGGCCGCCCGTGATGAGGCTGAAGGCGCTGCCCGCGCACAGCGCGCAGGCGATCTTCTGCCAGTCGGTGCGTTCGCCGGCGGGGGCGAACAGCGCGTCCAGCGCCGCGCGCAAGGCCGTGGCCGGCAGCGCTTCGCGCAGCGCGCGGGTTTGCGCGAGACGCGCGCGCAGGGCCGTGCGCACGGCGTGTTCGTGCTGCCAGTAGCGGCGCAGGTAGAGCCGGTTGCCCTCCCGCACCAGCGGCGTGTCGCCGGCGCCGCTGCCGACGAGGCGGGGGTCGGCGAGCGCGTCGAGCCAGCGCGCGAGGCTCAGGCCGGCGAGGGCGCTTTCGGGGCGTTCGGCGGCCGTGGGGTCGGGCGCGTCGTGGCTGTCGGCCAGCGTGGCGGCCAGGTCGAGGCAGACGTGCCCGCGCCCGAGCTGGTGGCTCGCGAGGGCGGCCGCGAGCAGCAGCAGCGGTGGCGCATCGGGGGCTTCGGCGGCCAGGAAGCGCACGAAGGCGCGGTCGAGTTCGCGCAAGGCGCCGCTCGCGGTCCAGTGGTCGAGGCGGTGCAGCAGGTCGGCGGTGCTCTGCGGCGCGGCGGGGGCGCTCATGGCGAGGTCTCCGGGAAGGGGGCGGCGCAGCGGAAGAGCGCGTCGAGCGCGTCTACGAGCGCGTGCGCCGGGCGTTCGAAATGCAGCCCGCGCGTGGCGGCGTCGGCGCCGCGCAGGAACAGGTAGGCGGCGCCGCCGACATGGCGCGCGTAGTCGTAGTCGGGCAGGCGGGCGCCGAGCTGACGGTGCAGCGCGAAGAGGTACAGGCTGTACTGCAGGTCGTAGCGGTGCGCGAGGATGGCTTCTTCCATCGCCGCCGCGTCGTAGGCCTGGTCGTGTTCGCCGAGGTGGTTGGATTTGTAGTCGGCGACGTAGTAGCGCCCTTCGTGCTCGAACACGAGGTCCACGAAGCCCTTGAGCATGCCGTGCAGGTGGCCCGCCTCGAGCGGGGGGCGCGGGCGGCCGCCCAGCGTGTGGGCGGTCACGATGCGGTCCAGGCGTTCGATGCGCGCGTCATCGATGGCGAACCAGAATTCGAGTTCGGCCTGAAAGTTTTCCAGCTCCGCGAGGCTGGGCGCAACCCGTGCTTCGGGCAGCGGCAGCGGCGCGCGCGCGAAGCGCTGCAGCCAGGCGCACAGCGGCTCTATCCATTCCGCCCAGCCGCGCGCGGCGCAGCGCCGCGCGACGACGTCGCGCAGCGCCTCGGGCGTGGGGCGGAAGCGTTCGCGGGCAAGCCATTCCAGCAGGCCATGCAGGAAGCTGCCCGGCCCCGCGCCGCGCGGAAAGGCGTGCAGCCCCGGGCTGCCGGCGAGGGGCGCGGGCACAGGGGCGGGCGCGGCGCCGTTGGGCTCGGCTCCGATCTCGTCGAACGCTTTCGCGGCGGCGCTTTGCGGCGCGGCGCGATCGGCGTGGCGCAGGCTGGAATAGCTGGCGATCCACCACGGCGACGGGGGGCGCGCGGGCAACGGCGGGGTGCGCTGCGCGCGCGCGGCCGGCGCGGGCGGCGCGTAGCGCGTGGCATCGGGCGTGGGCAGCGCCGCCGGTACGACGCCGGGGCAGTCGGTCTGCAGCGCCGCGAGCGCTTCGGGCGAGAGCCCGCCCAGCAACTGGCCCGGCGCGCTGCGCTCGGCGCCCGCGACGGCGGCGAGGCCCACCCAGGTGGCGAAACGCGCCCGCGTGAGCGCGACGTAGAACTTGCGAAGGTCTTCGCCGAGGCGTTCGTCGTCGGCGCGCCGGGCGTCCTCCGGCGTTCCCGCGAGACCCAGGCGCAGGGTGCCGTCGTCCGTGTGCCAGCGGTGCGGCAGGTCGTCGGGGCGGACCGCGCGGTGGGCGCTCGCGAAGGGCAGGAACACGAGCGGGTATTCGAGGCCCTTGGATTTGTGGACGGTCACCACCTTCACGAGCGCGGCATCGCTTTCGAGCCGTTGCCGGCGTGCCTCGCCCTCGCCGCTGTCCTCGGCGATCTGTTCCGCGAGGTGGCGCAGCAGCGCGTGTTCGCCGTCCAGCGTGGCACTGGCCTGTTGCAATAGCTCGGCGAGATGGAGCAGGTCGGTCAGCGCGCGCTCGGCGTCGGCCGCGAGCAGGCGCTGGGCGACGCCGAAATCGCTGATGAGGTGGCGCAACATGGGAAGCACGCCCTGGCGCTGCCAGATCTGGTGGTAGCCCCGGAACTGCAGCGTGCGCGCTTCCCACGCGCTTTCGTCGTGCGTGAGGCTTTCGAGGGCCTGCCAGCCCAGCCCGAGCGAAGGCGTGGCGAGTGCCGCGCGCAGCAGGCGCTCGCGCGCGGGCTCGGCGCAGGCCGCGAGCCAGTGCTGCAGTTCGATGGCCTGCGGGCCACGGAAGACCGATTCCTTGTCCGACAGATACACGCTGCGCACGCCGCGCGCGCGCAGCGCGGCGCGCACGGCGCTGGCCTCGCGGCCGGTGTTGACGAGCACCGCGATGTCGCCGGGCCGCACGGGCGTGAAGCGGCCGTCGGCGGCCTCGAAGCCGCAGCGCTCGCGCCGGCCGCCGTCGAGCAGGCTCACGACTTCCTGCGCGCAGGCCAGCGCGAGGGTCTGCATGGCATCCCCCTTGCCGGTGACCTCGCCGGCGAGCCACAACGTCAGGGCGGCGGGCGTTTGGCCGTCGCGCACGAAGCGCTCGCCGCGCCCCTGCGCGCTGACTTCGAGGAAGGGCACGGGTTTGTCGGCGCCGCCGAAGAGGAAGGCGCCGCGCGGCGAGCCTGCCTCGGCCCGCGCGAAGACGCCGTTGACGGCCGCCACCATGGCCGCGCTGGAGCGGTAGTTGCGCGCCAGCGTGTAATGCCGGCCGGCCGTGGCGCGACGCGCGCGCAGGTAGGTGTGGATGTCTGCGCCACGAAAGGCGTAGATGGCCTGCTTGGGATCGCCGATGAGGATCAGCGCGCGCGTGGCATCGTCGTCGGCGACGCGGTAGATGGCGTCGAAGATGCGGTACTGGAGGGGGTCGGTGTCCTGGAACTCGTCGATCAGCGCGACCGGAAACTGGGCGCGGATGCGTTCGCGCAGGCGTGCCGCGTTGGGGCCATGCAGCGCCGCGTCCAGCCGCGTGAGCAGCGCGTCGAACCCCATCTCGGCGCGGCGGCGCGCTTCGGCGTCGCGGCGCCGGGCGATCCAGTGGGTGGCGTGGCGCAGCAGCGCGAGGCGCGGGTGGGGCAGCGCGGCGAGCTGTTGCGGCAGGTTTTCCAGCGCGGTCAGGGCGGGGTGCATGGGCGCTTCGCCGACTTTCCACGCGTCGCGCAGGCCGGCCGGGGTGAGGCGCGTCCAGGCCGTGCTGCGGGCGTCGAAAGGCTGCGGCTCGGCGGAAGCGGCCCAGTCGCGCAGCGCCTGCAGCCAGGGCAGGTAGAAGCGAGGCTGGAGCTTGCGGCCGTCCACCTGTTTGGCCGCCACGGCCGCGTCGAGGAGCGCCTGCAGGGCGTCCGCCCAGGCGGCCCAGGGCGTCTTGAGTTCGGCGAGCGCGGCCGCGCGGGCGGCCAGGCTGCGCGGCAGCGTCACGGCGGGGGCGGCGTCCTCGGCGAGCGCGTCGGTGTGCTCGAGCAGCGGGCGCACGGCGCGCAGCAGGGCTTCGGGCGTGTCCCAGCAGTCGCCGAGGGCGTGCGCGGCGGTGACGTCCAGCGCGTAGTAGAAGCAGCGCCAGTAGTCGCGCGCGACCTCCAGTTCGAGCGCGCTCTGGTCGGCCTGCAGGGTCTGCTCGAAGAGGGCGCCGCTGTCGAAGGCGTGCTCGGCGAGCATGCGCTTGCTCCAGCCGTGGATCGTCGAGACGGCGGCTTCGTCCATCCACTCGGCGGCCTGCTGCAGCGTGCGCGCGCAGCCGGGCCAGACGGCTTCGGCGTAGTCGGCGCGCAGCGCGAGAAGCTGTGCGTCGGCGTGGGCGCCCGCCTCGGCGCGGAACAGCGCGGCGGCTTCGGCCAGGCGCGCGCGGATGCGCTCGCGCAGCTCCTGCGTGGCCGCTTCGGTGAAGGTCACGACGAGGATTTCGGGCGGGGTGAGCGCGCGCGCGAACGCGGCCGCTTCGCCATGGCCCAGGACCAGGCGCACGTAGAGGGTGGCGATGGTGTAGGTCTTGCCGGTGCCGGCGCTGGCTTCGATGAGGCGGCTGCCGTGCAGCGGAAAGCGCAGCGCGTCGAGCGCGACGGGGAGGCGGGCGGGCGGGTTCATGCGGCGGTCTCCGGGATTTCGCGGGTGGCCGCGCGAACCGGTTCGAGCAGGCGCATCGAGAGTTCGGCGAAACCGGCGGCCTCGAGGTCGGCGAAGTGCGGCCAGGCACGCGCGAGGTTCGCGTCGCGGTCGCGCTCGGGCGGCGGCAGCCCCGGGCCCGGCGGGGTTTCGTAGCACTTGCGGGCCTCGTCGATCTCGCCTCGCGCGAGAAAGGCGAAGGCGCTCGCGGCGGCCAGCGGCAGCGGCGCGCACATGCCCTGGCGCCAGGCCGCGAGCAGATCCCGCCAGTGCGCGCGGGCCTGCACGGGGTCGAGCGCGGCGAGCTGCAGGGCGCTGTCCTGCGACGCGATCCAGGTTGTGAGCGGGGTGCCGTCCAGATGCGCGGCGAGGTGGGCGACCCAGTACGGCAGCAGCTTCTCGTGGCGGATGCCCTTGCCGCTGCGCGTGAGCGCGCCGCTGTGGAGGACGATGCGCGCGCGCGCCCCCTCGGGTGTGGCGCGCAGATCGTCCAGCCAGTCTTCCACGCGTGGTCCGTCGGCTTCGTCGTGCGCGATGGCCAGCGGCGCGAGGGCGTCCGGGGCGGCGGCCAGGAGGCGGTCGTAACGCGCGAAGAGCGCTTGCAGCGGTTCGGCGAGCAGGGCTTCGGCCAGCGTGGCGAACGCTGCCGGCGGCAGGTCGCCGCCCAGGCGCTGGCGCTCCAGGCCCGCCGCGAGCTGGCTGCCGCGCGCGGCGGCCGGCACGCCGCGCAGGCGCTGGATGAGTTCATCCTGCAGACCCCAGCGCGCGAGCGCGTCGAGCGCGAAGGGTTCGGTATCTTCGCTCTGTATGTCCGCCTGGCCGAAGTACACGCGCAGGCGCTGGCGGAAGAAGGCGCGCACGGGCGCGGCGAGGAAGTCCGCGAGTTCGGCCAGCGTGAGCGCGCGGCCGGCGGCGTGAGGCGGCAGCGGTACGGCGGGCGAGTCGGCCACGGTCTCGGCGTGCCACTCGCGCGCATGGCTGAAGAGCGCCGGAAACTCGCCCGAGAAATAGTCGGGGTTGAAGGGCTGCATGCGGTGCTCCACGCTGATCGCCGCGAGCAGCGCACTGCCGTCGGCCATGCGCCAGCCGGCGGCGAGGTGTTCGCGCAGCTGGGCGACGAGCACGGAGGGTGCGCGTTCGCTGTTGTCGTGGATGCTGCGCGCGATCCAGCTCACGTGCAGGTGCTCGCGCGCGGCGAGCAGGGCCTCGAGGAAGAGGTAGCGGTCGTCCTCGCGGCGCGAACGGTCGCCGGGGCGCCAGTCGCGGCCCATGAGGTCGAAGTCCATGGGCACGCGCGTGCGCGGGTAGTCGCCGTCGTTCATGCCCAGCAGGCAGACGCGGCGGAACGGGATCGCGCGCATGGGCATGAGGGTGGCGAAGGTGACCGCGCCCGCGAAGAAGGGCTGGCCGAGGCTGGTCTGGTCGAGGGCGTCCAGCCAGTGCTCGCGCACCACGCCGAGGGCGAGCGGCGCGTCGAGCGCGGCGGCGGCGCAGGCGTCCAGCCAGTTCTGCAGGCACTCGTCCAGGCGCAGCAGGGTATAGGCGTCGGCCTGGCCGTCGCGGGTGTCGGTGGTGAGGAAGAAGTCCGCCAGCAGCGCGCGCAGGCGCTCGCCCCAGGTGGCGGGCGCGGCGGGGCTGGCCAGGGCCTGCCAGTGGGTCTCCAGGGTTTCGAGCAGGCGGGCGAGCGGGCCCAGCAGGGCGGCGTCCAGACCGCCGATCTCGTCCAGCGGCACGATGCCCTGCCAGATCTCGCCCTCGCCGCTGGCATAGCCCAGCAGCATGCGGCGCAGACCGAAGGCCCAGGTGTTGAGGGCGCCGGCGGCGGGCAGGCCGAGGCTTTCGCGCTGGGCGCCGTGCAGGCCCCAGCGGATGTTGGCGGCGCGGACCCAGCGGTGCAGCAGCGGGAGCTGGGTTTCGGCGATGCCGAAGCGCGCGCGCAGCGCGGGAACGTCGAGCAGATCGCGCAGCAGGCTGACCTCGAAGCGCGATTCGGGCAGCTGCAGCAGGGATTCGAGCGCGTTGAGCAGCGGGTCGTGGCGGCGCTGGCCCTGGTCGGCGAGGCTCCACGGAATGTGGCGCGCGTCGCTGCGCGCATGCAGGCCGAACACGGCGGCGATGTGGGGCGCGTAGGCGTTGATGTCGGGCACCATCACGATCACGTCGCGCGGGGTGAGGGTGGCGTCGGTGGCGAAGGCGTGCAGGAGCTGGTCGTGAAGGATCTCCACTTCGCGCTGCGGGCTGTGGGCGAGGTGGAAGCGCAGGGACGCGTCGGCGCCGTCCAGCGCGGGCCAGCGCGCGCGCGTCTCGGCCAGCGGGCGCAGGGCGAGGATGTCGTCCTGCAGCTGGCGCAGCAGCGAGTCGCCGCCGTTGTCGTCGAAGAGGTCGATGCGCGCGTGCGCGAAGAGGGCGGCATGGCGCGCCGTGTCGTCGTGTTCGTCGAGCAGGCGGATGAAGTCGCGCCCCTGTTTGCCCCACGCGGCGAGCAGGGGGTGAGCGTGCAGGTGGAGCGCGTCGTCGGCGATCTGCGCCGGCATGCCGGGCTTGCGTGCGTGGCGCGCGCGCGCGGCGCGCAGCAGGTCCTTGTCGGCCACGATGTCGGCCCAGTAGTGCTCGCAGGGGTTGTGCGCGCACATCAGCACCTGCGTCCATTTCGAGATCGCGCCCAGCACCTGCAGTGCCTGCTGGGGCAGCGAGGAGATGCCGAACACGAGCAGGCGGCGCGGCAGCCCGGGGGGAACATCGTCGGGTGCGCGGGCCGCGGCGGCGTCGATAAAGCGCTGGTGGATGGCGGCGCGGCTGCTGCCGGCGAGTGCCGGGCCGACATCGGCGAGCAGGGCGCGCCAGAGGGCGGGCTGCCAGGCCTGTTCGTCGGCGAGCGGGCGCCGCGCGCCGCGCGCGTCGGCGATCTCGTCATGCCCGGCGGCCCAGTCGGCGAGCCAGTCGGCGCGATAGACCTGGTACTGGTCGAACAGATCGGCCAGCCGCGCGGCGAGCTGGTGCAGCTTGCGCGGGTCGTCGTCGGCGGCCAGGAAACCCGCGAGCGGCGCGAACGCGGGCCCGGCGAGGAGGTCGGGCAACAGTCGCATGAGGCGCCAGACGAGCAGGGATTCGTCGAAGGGCGATTGCGGTGGCACGGCTTGCGCGCCGAGCAGGGCACGGTAGGCCTGCCACTGGAAGCGCGACGGCAGCTGCATGTCGAGCGCGGCGGCGATGCCCAGGCCGCCGTCCTGCGGGGCGCGCGCGAGCGCGAGCTTGAGCCACTGGGCGATGCCGTTGCTCTGCACGAGCAGGGTTTCGTTTTCGAGCGCGCCGAGGGGGTGGCGGCGCATCCAGTCGATCAGCAGATCGCGCAGCGATTCGGGATGGTTGCCATGGATGACCATGAAGCCGGGCGGCAGCGCCTGCATTGCGGAATCCTTCAGGGCCCGGGCGCGGCGTGGCCGCGCGCGGGGCGATGACGCGTGGGAGGGAGGCGATTGTCGCCCATCGCGGGCGCGCCGGGGGGCGTGCGGCCGGAAGAGGGGCGGCGCATTCAGAGCCTTTGCGCGAGCTGCGCGTGGGCTCGTGCCGAGATCACGAGCACGAGCTTCATCATGGCGCGCGTGGCGCCCACGAACAGCCGTCGCACGGCGCGCTCGTCGAGGGTTTCGAAATCGATCTCGGCGAACACGATGGCCGGCGCGGACTGGCCCTTGAAGCGGAAGACCGTCTCGAGCAGCACGTCGCCGTCGGAGTAGCCCGGCATGCCGTGCGCGTCGTAGCGGCCGTCGAAGCGGCGCAGGCGGTTGGTGCCCAGCGCGTCGAGCGGCATCAGCGCGGACTTCTCGCGCCCCTGGTAGCTCACGATGACGACGTCCTGGGTGCGGAAGCCTTCGCCGTAGCATTCGCGCAGGGCTTCGCGCGCGCGTTGCAGAAGGCTGTCCGTGTCGTGGTAGACGAGGGTGCGCAGCGGGCTGCCGGGCAGCGGCGAACCCGCCTCGATGCCCGGCACGAGGGCCTGCAGCAGCGGCAGGGCGGCGCGCGGGCTGCGGTAGTTGGTGCTCGCGTGCAGCGTGACCCAGCCCGGCGCGTCGAAGGCGGGACGCGCGTAGAGGTTCTGCAGGGGGTCTTCCAGCCAGATGACGCGGGCATCCTCGGTGGCGAGCCGGAAGATCTGCTCGCGCCACGCCGGATCGAAATCCTGTCCTTCATCGACGATCACGGTGTCGAAGCGGGAGGCGGCGGCGACGGGCAGCGCGGCGGCGGCTTCGACGATGCGCTCGAACGCGCCGGGTTCGCTGAAGTCCGGCGTGTGGCCGGCGCCGCGCAGGCGCAGATCGCAGAGGTGGTGAAAGCTCGTCGCGAGCCCGCCCGGTGGCAGCACGCGCGCCATGTGGTCGGCCAGCGGGCGGTTGTAGCAGAGGTAGAGCGGGCGCTTGCCGGCGGCGAGGCTGGCCTCGTACTCGGCGAGCGCGAGCTGGGTCTTGCCCGAGCCGGCGGTGCCGATCACGCGCAGGCGGTGCGGGTGGAACTCGAGCTGGCGGCCCCAGTGCGCGAGCCCGCCCGCCACGCGCGTGGCGAGCGCGCGCGCCTGGCCCATGAGCGCGCTCACGTCGGGCTTGAGCTGCAGCGTGTCGCTCATGAAACGCTCCACGGCGGCGGCCAGGCCGTCGGGCTCGCCAGGCGGCAGGATGGCCTGCACGATGGCGACGAAGTGCGCGCGCCGGCTGGCGTCGACGATGCGCTCGGGCACCAGCCCGGCCGATTGCAGGTCGCGCACGTGGTAGTCCGGGCAGTAGAACAGCGTGTCCACGGCGATGTCCGTGCGCTTGAGCTGGCGCTGGAGCTTGCCCAGGATGGCGTGCTGGCTGCGCGAGACGCGTGCGGACACCAGCTCCACCGCGTCGCCGTGCCTGCTGGCGAGGCCGTCGGGCGTCTCGCTCAGGAAGCCGCTTTTCTGTTCGATCAGCAGCACCGCGCCGGCGCGATTGACGAGCGCGAAGTCGATTTCGCCGTGCAGCGGGGCCGCGTTCTGCAGCGTCGTCCAGTGCACCGCGTGAAAGATCGCGTAGTCGTCGGGCAGGCCGTCGGCCAGCGTCTGCAGGGTTTCGAGCTCGCGCCGCATGCCGGTGGGCAGATCGGGCAGGCTCCGGAGGTTTTGCCAGCCTTCCGGGAAAATCCTCGCCACGTGAGTCTCCTCGTCCTGTTGCCATGGGGAACGGGGGAGAGCATAACAAGCCCGGGCCCCGGCGCGGCCCGCGCGGACGCGCCCGGCGCCGCGACGCGCGCGCGGATGTGGCCGCGCCCGCACGCCGTGCCACACACAAGGAGAACGTCGATGATGGATTCGCTGGAGATCGTGTTGCGCCTGCTGCTCGCGGCGCTGCTCGGGAGCCTGATCGGCTATGAGCGCGAGCGCTCGGCGTGGGCCGCCGGCCTGCGCACGCACATGCTGGTGTGCCTGGGCTCGGCGCTGTTCATGATCGTCTCCACGCATGGCTTCGGCGACGTGGAGGGCCACCCCGGCGTGTCGCTGGACCCCTCGCGGGTGGCCGCGCAGGTGGCCTCGGGGATAGGCTTCCTGGGGGCGGGCACGATCATCCTGCGCGGGGAAATGGTGCGCGGCCTCACGACCGCCGCGGGTCTGTGGTCGGTGGCGGCCGTGGGGCTGGCCGTGGGCGGCGGGCTCTACCTGCCGGCGGGCGCCGCCACGCTGATCATGCTGCTGATCCTCGCGGGCCTGAAGCCCATCGAGAAGCGCGTCTTCGCGGAGCGCCAGAAGCGCGAGTTCCGTCTGCTCGTGCGGCGCGGCAGCTTCGACCCCGCCGCCATCGAGCGCGTGTTCGAGCAGCATTCGGTGGTGGTCAAGCGCTTCGTCCTCAAGGCCCTGGCCGCGACGAGCGAAGGCCAGGAAACGGACGAGGTCTCGCTGGTGCTCGAACGCGTGCAGGAGGCCGAGCTGCCCGCGCTGATGGATGCGCTGGGTGCCATAGAGGGCGTGTCCGAGGTGAACCTGCGGCGCCCCTAGCCGCTTCAGAGCGGCCCGGCCGGCAGACGGGCGAGCAGGTGGCGCACGAAGTGCAGGCTGTTGGCGCCGGCCTGCGGCAGGAAGGATTCGAAATTCACCGCGGCGTTGCCGTCGGCGCGATCGGACACGGTGCGCACGACGAGCCCGGGCACGCCGTTGAGCGCGCAGACGAGCGCGACGGCCGCGCCTTCCATCTCGACGGCGTCGCCGGCCAGTTCGTCGGTCAGGTAGGCGTGACTGCCCAGCTCGCGGTGCGTGATGAACTGGTCGCCCGTGCACACGCGGCCCACGTGCAGGCGGCCCGTGGCGGGCGCGTAGTCGCGCGCGATGGCCAGCAGCGTGGGATGCGCGGCGATGTAGCGGTGCGGCGTGAAGGGAATCTGCCCGCGCGGCACGCCCAGCCCGGCGGCGTCCATGTCGTGCTGCACGAGATCGGCCGCGACCAGCGTGTCGCCGATATCGACATCCGCGCGCAGGCTGCCGGCGATCCCCGTGAAGATCACCGCGCGCGGCGCCCAGCGGTCGATCAGGTACTGCGTGACCATGGCCGCCATGACCTTGCCGACGCCGCTGCGGCTGATGAGCACGTCGTGCCCGTCCAGGGTGCCGCGATGCAGTTCGAGGCCGTTCCAGCGGTGGGTTCCGGTGAGAGCGAGACAGGAGAGGAAGCCGTCGATCTCGACGTCCATGGCTCCGAGCAGGGCGATCATGGCGGGCGCGCGCGATGTGCCGCGAAAGCGGCGGGGGCGCCAGTCTAGCCCAAGGCGCGCGGGCCTGCTCAGGGGCAGGCGGCCTGCAGCCACGCGCGCCAGAAGCGCCGGGCGGCCTGCTCCAGCGCGGGCGCGAGGCGCCGCCCCTGCTCGCGCAGGGCTGCCACGTCCGCGCCCGCCGCCGCGAGTTCGCAGGCATGGCCCACGTACCAGCGCTCCAGGCCGTCGGCCGTGACCTCGGGGTGGAACTGCAACCCCAGCGCATGCTGGCCGAGCGCGAAAGCCTGGTTCGGGTAGGCCGCCGTGGACGCCAGATGCCGCGCGCCCGCCGGCAGCTCGAAAGTGTCGCCGTGCCAGTGGAGGACTTCCAGCCCCGGCGCGAAGAGCGCTTCCAGCCCCGCGAAACCGGCCGCATCCAGGCCCGGCAGCACGGGATGCCAGCCGAGTTCCTTGCCGTTGCCGCCCGCGAAGACGCGCGCGCCCAGGGCCGCCGCCATGAGCTGGGCGCCCAGGCAGATGCCCAGCGTGGGGCGCGCGGCCGCGAGGCGTTCGCGCAGCAGCGCGAGTTCGACGTCGATGCACGGATAGATGGCGGCGTCATACACGCCGATGGGGCCCCCCAGCACGATCAGCAGGTCGTGCTCCAGCGCGCCGAAGGCGGCGAGCGTGGCGTCGGTGGCGGCGCACTGCTCGATCGCGAAGCCGGCCTCTTCCAGTGCGGCCTCGAGGGTGCCGAGATCCTCGAACGGCACATGCGAAATGGCTAGCGCGGTCTTCATGATGGCTCCGGGAGTTCTTGCGGGCGATGCCCGCCATGGTGCGCGCGGCGGGCGTGCTTTGTCAGCCCGGGCGCCCGTCCGTGCCGGAGCGCGGCACGACGTGGGGCGGCTCAGGCGCTCTCGCGCACGATGAGTTCGGGTGGGTGCAGGTAGTCGGGCAGCTCGAGCACCTGGCCGGCATGGCGCGCCTCGATCAGCGCGGCCAGCATGCGCACGGCCTCGCGCCCCATCGCCACGCGGTTGCGGCGGATCGTGGTGAGCGGCGGCAGGTACCAGCCGGCGCCCTGGATGTCGTCCACGCCGACGAATGCCACGTCCCGCGGAATGCTCAGGCCGCGCCGGTGCGCCGCGAGCATGGCGCCCAGCGCGGTGTGGTCGTTGCTCGCGAAGACCGCGTCGAGCGGGCCGCGTTCGAGCAGCGCGGACAGACCCCGCGCGCCGCCCTCGGGGCTCCAGTCGCCATTGACGACGCGCGTGTCGTCCGCCGCCAGGCCCGCCTCGCGCATGGCTTCGCGCCAGCCGCGCAGGCGTTCCTGCGCGTCCCAGCTGTGCGCCGGGCCGGCGATGTGCGCGATGGCGCGGCGGCCGCGCGCGATGAGATGGCGCGTGGCCATGAGCCCGGCGCTGAAATTGTCGAAGGCGGAAAACGGCACGCCCACCGAACGCGAGCGCACCAGCGCGACGACCGGCACGCCATGTTCGGCGACGATGCGGCGCAGGAGGCTGTCGTGTTCGGCGCGCGTGTCGGCGAGCATCCAGAGGATGCCTTCCACCTGGCGGTCGAGCAGGCTTTCGACGAAGGCGTCGTCGGGCACGGGGTCGTCGGCCTGGTGTTCGCGGATGAGCAGGGCGTAGCCCAGCGCCTCGGCCTCGGCCGTGATGCCGCTGTTGAGCTGGCGGCCGCCCTGGTGGTCGTGCCCCGCGCAGATCACGCCCAGCGTGCGCGAGCGGCCCTGGATGAGATTGCGCGCGAGTTCGTTGCGCCGGTAACCCAGCTCGGCGATCGCGGCCAGCACGCGCTCGCGCGTGGGCGCGGCGACGGCTTCGGCGCCATTGACCACGCGGGAGACGGTTTGCAGCGACACGCCGGCGGCGGCGGCGACATCCTTGATCGAGACTCGACGGCGAGCGGGGAGGGACACGAAGACTCCGGAAAATGGCCAGCGGGCCCGCGCGCGCGGCGCCGGCCCGGGGAGCGCCGATCTTAGCACCCGCCCGGCGCGACGGCCCGCGCCCGTGGCGCCTGACGGCACCCGCTGGCGCCGCGCGTGCCGGTTTTGTCGGCATCCCCTCAACAGGCTATTGAAATGCGCGCACGCGCCCCGGTACCCTGCCGCCTTTGCCTCCGGCCCGGCCCACGCCCCCATGTCTTCCCTGAGCCCCGCAACCCTGATCCTTGCCGCCGGCCTCGTCCTGGCGACACTGATTCCCCAGCATCTCGCGCCCCAGACGGTGTTTTTCGGCGAGTTCGCGCTGGCGGCCGCGCTGATCGTCTCGGGCTGGCGCGGGGCGCCCGGGGGCGCTCGCGTGAATGTGCCGGTCATCGCCCTGACGGCCCTCCTGACCTTGTGCCTGGCGTTCTGGCCCGGCCGCGCGGGCGGCGTCGGCTACGCGCTCTACGCGGCGCTCTTCGGGCTGGCCTACCTGCGCGGCGCGGGCACCCGCGAAACCGGCTTCGTGCCGGCGCTGGCCTGGGCGATGCTGATCTGCGCGCTGCTGCAGTCGCTCGCGGGCGTGGCGCAGCTCGCGGGCTGGTCGCTGGGCGGGCTGGTGATGCAGAAGATCTATCAGCAGGCATTCGGCAACGTCGGGCAGGCCAATCATTACGGCGATCTCATCTACCTGGGGCTCGCCTCGCTCGCGTGGTTTTACGGCGAAGGGCGCCTGCGCGCGGGCGCGGCCGTGCCCTGCGCGGCCTGGCTGGCGCTCGCGGCGGCGGCCTCGGCCTCACGCAGCGTGTGGCTGTACATCGTGGTGTTCGCGGCGCTGGGATGCTGGGCGCAGTGGCGCGGCAGCGACGCGGCGCGGCGCACGGGGCGCGCCCTGCTCATGACCGTGGCCTGCTCGCTCGCGGCGCAGTTCCTGGCGGCGCAGACCAGCCTGCTGGCGCATTTCGGCGCGATGTCCTCGTTCGAGCGCGCCGGCGATGCGAGTTCCAACGGGCAGCGGCTCTACAACTGGTACGCGGGCTGGCGCGCGATGTGGGCCAACCCCTGGCTGGGCGAGGGGCCGGGAACGTTCTACAAGGCCTCCATCGACGCGATGTTCGCCACACCGCCCGCCGGCTATCCGAAATTCGCCGAGCATGCCCACAACCTGTTCCTCAACCTGGGGGCCGAGCTGGGCCTGCCCATGGCCTTGCTGGTCGTCGCGGCCTTCGCATGGTGGGCGCTGCGCCATCTGCGGGCGGCGCCGGCCCCGACGAGCATCTGGGCGCTGGCCTGCGTGGGCGTGGTGGGCGCGCACAGCATGGTCGAGTATCCGCTGTGGTACGTCTATTTCCTGGTGCCGGTGGCCTTGTGCATGGGCGCGGCCGATGGCGCCGACACGCGCCTGCCGGTGCTGCAGGTGTCGCGGCGCCTCGCGCTGCTGATCTGGCTCGCGGGCGTGGGCGCGCTGGGCTGGATGGCGCACGACTGGCTGGCGGTACGCTCGGCCTACGTCACCCTGGCGCCCTACGGGTCCAACATCCCGCTGGCCGAGCGCCTGAAGGCGCGCGAAGCGCTGGCCCGGCTCGGGCCGCAGTCGGTCTTCGCCCTGCATGCCGAAAGCCTGCGTCTGCAGAGCTGGCGCCCCGACGAGGCGGGCGCGGAGCAGATCGCGGCCGATTGCGACGCGCATTGGCAGTACAAGCCGGGATGGTTCAGCATGATGAGCTGCGGCGAGGCCTACGCGCTGACGGGGAACGCCGATGCGCTCGACCGCCTCACGAAAGCGTTCTGCGACGGCTTCCCGTATCACCGCGAATACGAACGCCTGTGGGCGAAGGGATTCGACGATCTCCGGGTGGCGCCGGTGCGCATCGGCGGGCGCAACTGCCTGGAGACCAACGGCGCGCCCGCGCCCTAGCCGCCGGCTGCATTGACGGCGCCGAGGGGCGGCGCCGTATACTGCGCCCGCGCCGACTCTTCACACCTCTTCATTCATGGCATTCATCGACAAATCCGGCGCGCTGGCCTCCCTCGAACGGGGCGAGCGCGACGCGCTGGAACTGGGTTGCGGCCCCCGCAAGCGTCACGCCGGGGCCATCGGCGTGGACGCGCTCGACTACCCCGGGGTGGACCTCGTGGGAGACGTTTTCGCCGTGCTGGAGGCGATTCCCGCGGCAAGCGTGCGGGCGGTGCATGCCTACCATTTCTTCGAGCACGTGGAAGACCTGCCGCGCCTGCTGGCGGAGCTCGCGCGCGTGATGGCCGCCGGCGCCCGGCTGGACGTCGAGGTGCCGCATTTTGCCAATCCGTATTTCTATTCCGATCCCACCCACGCGAAGTTCTTCGGCCTCTACACCTTCAGCTACCTCGCGCGCGAAAACCTGTTCCGGCGCAAGGTGCCGCAGTACGGGCTGACGCCCGCCTTCGAACTCGCGGACGCGCGCCTGCAGTTCGATTCGCCGTTCCCGGTGCGGGGGCTGTTCAAGCGCGCCATCGGGCCACTCTTCAATGCCACGCGCTGGCTGCAGGAATTCCACGAAGAGAACCTGTGCTACGTCTTCCCGTGCTACCAGCTGCGCTTCGAGCTGATCCGCCTGCCGTGACGGGCCGCCGTCTGCCATGAGCGCGCGCGCGAGTCTTCTGTATCTCGGCGCGCGGGTGTTCTCGGGCATCCTTTCGGTGGCCACGATCAGCCTGTTCGCGCGCGGCATCGGCCCCCAGGGCTATGCCTGGCTGACGCTGGTCACGGCCGGCAGCTCGCTGCTGTCGGCGGTGCTCATGCAACCCGTCAACCAGGGGCTCGCGCGCTTCCTGCCGCGCGAAGGTTTCGCGAACCTGCTGCCGACGCTGGTCCGTCTGGTTGCGATGGCCTCGCTGCCCCTGCTGATGCTGGCACTGTTGCTGGAGTGGTGGCGCCCGGGCGGTCTGCCGGCGGGCGTGGCGACCGGCGTCTGGGCGTTGCAGATGGCCCAGGGGCTGTTCGACATCGCCGCGCAGCATGCCAACAGCACGCTCCAGGCGCGGCGTTACGCGCTGCTGTATGCGGGCAAGGCGGTGTTCGTGCTGGGCCTGGGCGCGCTGATCCTGCGGGTGGATGCACGCGCCGACGGCATGCTGGCTGCCATGATTGGAGGGTTCCTGCTCGCGGCCTGCGGCGCTGGCTGGCCCACCTGGCGCGAGGCGTGGCGGGGCGCCTGGCAGCCGGGGTTGCTGCGCGCGCTGCGCGCCTACGTGCTGCCGCTGACGGGAACGCTGTTTCTCGGCGCGATGCTGATCTGGTCGGATCGCATCCTGCTTGCGGCCCTGAGCACGCCGGCGCAGACGGGGGGCTTCGCCGCCGCCTCCGATCTGGTGCTGCAGGGCCTGGTGCTCATGAGCAGCGCGTTCTTCCTGGCGTGGTATCCGCGCATGGTGATCGCGGCCGAGCAGCGCAACGCGGGCGAACTCGAACGCCTGCTGGAACGCTATCTGCTGCTCACGCTGGCCTTGCTGCTGCCGGCGGCGCTGGGCTATGCCGTGGTGCGCCACAATCTCGTCGCGGTGTTGCTGGGGCAGGCCTACGCCGAGGTCTCGACGGCGGTCATGCCGTGGCTGGCGCTTTCCGCGCTGCTGGCGGGGCTGCGGACCTACCTGTTCGACATCGCGCTGCATCTGGGCGCGCGCATGGCGGCCCAGCTGCGCAACCAGCTCATCTGCGCGGGCTGCGCGATGGCGCTGAACCTGATCCTGATTCCGCGTTTCGGCGCGATGGGCGCGGCGCTCGCGGCGGTGGCCACGCAGGCACTGGGATGCCTGCTGTCGCTGTGGGCGGGGCGGGGCATCCTGCGCTGGCGGGTGGATCTGCGCGGCGTGACGGTGGTCGGCGCGGGCTGCGTGCTGATGGCGCTCTGCGCGAGTGCGCTTCCCTTCGCGGGTGTGACGGGCCTGGTGGCCCAGGTGACGGCGGGCGCGCTGGTCTATGGCGGCGTCATGCTGGCGGGAAATGTCGCGGGATGCCGGGACGCCTTGCGCCAGCGCATCGGGGGATCTCATGCACGCTGATCTGCGTCTGGCGGCTTTCACACAGGGGATGGACGTTCCCTCGGCACGATTCCGCGTGCGGCAATACGCCGCCGCGCTGGCCGGGCAGGGTATCGCGCTGGATGAGTATCCGGCCGCGCATGGCAGCTATCCGCCACCGGGCCTGCTGCCCCGCCTGGGCTGGCTGCCCCGGGCCGTGCTGGAGCGTCGTCGCGCGGTGGCCGCCGCGCGCGCCGACGTGGCGCTCGTGCAGCGCGAGATGGTGTCCACGCTGGCGACGGCGGAATCGGTCTGGCGCGGGCCGATGCTGTTCGACGTGGATGACGCGGTATGGCTGCACCAGCGCCTGGGCGGCGTGGACCGCATCGCGCGGCGCGCCACGGCCGTGATCTGCGGCAATGCCTTCATCGCGGAGCACTTCGCGCGGTTCGCGCGCACGGTGATCGTGCCCACCGCCGTCGACACGCAGCGCTACGCGCCGGCCATGCGCGCGAGCACGCCCGTGCTGTGCTGGTCCGGCAGCTCCAGCGGTCTGCCTTACCTCGAGGCGCTCGCGCCGCAGCTGGCGCGCGTGATGGAAGCCGTGCCTGCCGCGACCCTGCGCGTGATCTGCAACGCGCCGCCGCGCCTGGCGGGCGTTGCGCGCGTCGAATATGTGCGCTGGTCGCCGGCGTCGGAGGTGAGCGCCATGCAGGACGCCTGGTGCGGGCTGATGCCGATGCCGGATTCGCCGTGGACGCGCGGCAAGTGCAGTTACAAGATGCTCACCTACATGTCATGCGCCGTGCCGGCCGTGGTGTCTCCGTGGGGCATGAACGCCGAGGTGCTGGCGCAGGGCGAGGGCGCGGCCGGCGCGCGCGACCACGAGTGGGCCGATGTGCTGGTGGCGCTGCTGCGCGACCCGGGCCGGATCGAACGGATGGGCGCGGCGGGACGCGACACGGTGCTGCGGCGCTACGCGATCGACGTGCTGGTGCGGACTCTGGCCGGGGCCGTCCGCGCGGCCGCCGCGACGGGCGGTGCCGGCGCGGGGAGGGGGCGTTGATGCGCGTCGTGCTGTTCGCGAACACCGACTGGTTCCTGTTCAATTTCAAGCTGTCGCTGGCGCAGGCCCTGCGCGCGCGCGGCGACGAGGTGATCCTGCTGAGCCCGCCCGGCGAGTACGGGCCGCGCCTCGTGGCGATGGGTTTCCGCTGGGAGGCTCTGCCGGTGTCGCGCAGCGGGGTGAATCCGCTGGCCGAGCTGGCCGTGATCCGCCGCCTCGTCGGGCGCTACCGGGCCTGGCGGCCCGATCTCGTGCATCACTTCACGATCAAGTGCGTGATCTATGGCTCGCTCGCCGCACGCCTCGCGGGCGTGCGCGCCATCGTCAATTCGGTGACCGGGCTGGGCTTCGCGCTGCTTGCCGGTTCGGTCCGGGCGCGCCTCGTGCGGCCCGTGGTGCTGGCGCTGTACCGCGTGGCGCTGCGCGGCACCGAGGTGGTCTTCCAGAATGCCGATAACCGCGACACGCTGATGCGCCACGGCGTGCTGCGCCACAGCCGCGTGCAGGTGATCGCGGGCGATGGCATCGACACCGGGCGCTTCCGGCCCGCCGCCGCGCCGCCGGCGCCCGTGGTGCTGATGATGGCGCGCCTGCTGCACTCCAAGGGCGTGGCGGACTTCGTCGCGGCCGCCGCGCGCGTGCGCGCCGCGCTCCCGGCGGTGCGCTTCCTGCTGGCCGGCGCGCCTGATCCCGGCAATCCCGAAAGCGTCACGGAAGACGAACTCGCGGCCTGGCGCGCGCAGGGCACGGTGAGCTTCCTGGGCCCGCGCAGCGACGTGGCCGAGCTCAACCAGGCCGCGAGCGTCGTGGTGCTCGCCAGCCGTCAGGGCGAGGGCATTCCGCGCGCGCTGCTGGAAGGCGCGGCCTGCGGCGCGCCGATGGTGGCGACCGATGTGCCGGGGTGCCGCGAGGTGGTGATCGCGGGCGAGACCGGCCTGCTCGTGCCGCCGTCCGATCCCGCCGCGCTGGCCGCCGCGCTGGTCCGCCTGCTGACGGACGAGGGCTTGCGCGCGCGCATGGGCGCGGCGGCGCGGGCGCACGTCGAAAGCCGCTTCTCGGATGCCGTCGTCATTGCGGGGACGCTCGCCGTGTATGCCCGCGCGGGGAGGGCTGCGCCATGACGCCGGTCTGGCCCGCGCTGCTGGCCTTCGTGCTGGCGCTGGCGGCCTGTCCGCTGCTGGCGCGTCATGCGGCGCGCCTGCGGCTCGTGGATGTGCCGGATGCGCGCAAGCAGCATGGCCAGCCGGTTCCCGTGGTGGGTGGCATCGCGGTGCTGGCGGCCTTCGCGCTGGCCGTGCTGGCGGGTGGTCTGGGAGCGGCCCTCGCGCGCGGGGCGGGGCCCGTGCTGCTGCTTTTCGTGGTGGGCCTGGTGGATGACGCGCGCGACCTGCCGGCGCGCTTCAAGCTCGTGATGCAGGTGCTGGGCGCGGCCTGGCTCGTGGAGTCGAGCGGGGCGGTCCTGCATTCGCTGCCGCTGCCTTTCACGGGCGGGCATGTGAGTTTCGGCGCGCTGGCGTGGCCGCTCACGGTGCTCATGGTGGTGACCATCACCAATGCGATCAATCTCATCGATGGCCTGGACGGGCTGGCCGGCGGCTGCCTCGCGATCGCGGGCGCGGCGCTCGCGGGCGCGGCCTGGGCCGTGGGCCGGCACGATCTGGCGGCCGTCGGCGCGATCCTCGCGGGGGCGGTGCTCGGCTTCCTGTTCTGGAACGCGCGCTGGCCCTGGCGCGCGCGCGCCAAGGTGTTCCTGGGCGATGCCGGCGCGCTCGCGCTGGGCATGCTGCTGTGCTGGCTGATCCTTTCGCTGTCGCTGACCTGGTTGGGCGAAGGGCGCGCGCGCGTGCCGCTCACGGTGGCCGTCGCCCCCGTCGCCGTGCCGCTCATCGATCTCGTGGTGGTGGCCTTCTGGCGCCTCGCCGAAGGGCGTAACCCGATGCGCGCCGACCGTGGCCACTCGCATCACCTGCTGCTGGCGATGGGGCTGTCCACGCCGCGCGCGGTGCGTCTGCTGTGGGCCGTGGCGGCACTGATCGCCGGCACGACGTGGGCGGCCTGGCGCGCGGGCATCCACGAAGGCCGGCTGCTGGGCGTGCTGCTGCTGTGTTCGCTGGCCTACCTCGTCTGGTTCCGCGTGAGCTGGCTGCGCATCCGGAGGGGGGCGCGATGACGCGGGTGCTCTTCGTGACGAGCGGGCTGGGCGTGGGCGGCGCGGAACGCGCGCTCGAAACCCTGCTGCCCGGCCTGCGCGCGCGCGGGCTGGAACTTGCCGTGGTGTCGCTGCGCGGGCCGCAGGAAGTCGGGGCGCGCCTGCGCGCGGCGGGCATCACGGTGCATGAGCTGGGCATGGCGCCGTCGCGGCCCTCGCTGCGCGGTCTGCTGGCGCTGTGGCGCGTGACGAGGGCGTGGCGCCCCGACGTGCTGCAGGGCTGGATGTACCACGGCAATCTGGCCGCGCAGCTCGCGCGTCTAGCCGCGCCCCGCGCGCGCGTGGTGCTGGGCATTCACCAGACCCTGACGCGGCTGGAGTTCGAGCGTCCGGCCACGCGCGCGGTGATACGCGCCGATGCGTGGCTCTCGCGCTTCGCCGCGCGCGTGCTGTACGTGGCGCAGGCGGCGGTGAGCGGGCATGAAGCCGCCGGCTACGTCCGCCGTGCCGTGGTGCTGCCCAACGCCATCGACACGACACGCTTCCGCCCCGACGCGCAGGCGCGCGCCGCCGTGCGGAGCGGGCTGGGGCTTGCCCCCGACGCGCGGCTCGTGGGCCTGGTGGGGCGGCTCCACCCGGCCAAGAATCACGCCGGCTTCCTGCGCGCCGCGGCGATGGTGGCGGCGGAGTGTCCGCACGCGCGTTTCCTGCTCGTGGGGGCTGGCGTGGAGCCCGCGACGCCCGCGCTCGCCCCGCTCTTGGAGGCCCCCGCGCTGCGCGGCCGGGTGTTCGCGGTGGGTGCGCAGGCCGACGTGCCGCGCTGGCTCGCGGCCTGTGATCTGTCGGTGCTGAGTTCGCTGCAGGAGGCCTTGCCGAACGTGGTCAGCGAGGCGATGAGCTGCGGTCTGCCGTGCGTGGTGACCGACGTGGGCGATGCCGGCCGCATGATCGGCGACACGGGCTGGCTGGTGCCGCCGGACGATGATGATGCGCTGGCCTACGCGATGCTGCGGGCGCTCGCGGAAGACGCGCCGGCTCACGCCCGCCGGGGCGAGGCGGCGCGCGCGCGCGCGCTGGCGCATTTCGCGCAGGACGCGGTCGCAGACCGCTATGCGGAACTCTACGGGCGCCTCTGAGGCGCGGGCATGAAAAAGGCCGCCGGACTTGCGTCGGGCGGCCTCGCTGGCGGAACGCCGCGTCAGGCGGCCTGGGGCAGCGCGATGCGACCGTCCATCGAGTACTGGTAGTCGTGGAACACGTGTTCGGCCGTGAGCTGACGATAGCTGCCATCGGCGTTGCGCGTGGTCGTGTCCTTCAGGCGATAGACGTAGTGTCCGCAGGTCCAGCAGTCGAAGTTGCGCATGTGCGTGCACAGACAGGTCTTTTCGTACACCGAGACCTTTTTCGTGCCGGGATTGGCTTCGAGCGCGTGGTTGTAGGCATCGATGTAGGCGCAGCGGCCGTTGGCGTCGAGCAGGTAGCCATAGGCCTCGCAGTTCGGACGCGTGCCCGCGCCGATCGAGGGGCTGCCCTTGAGCATGCGCATCGGGTAGCCCGTGGGCGAGGTTTCGTTCACTTCGACGTCGGCTTCGCTGGCGCGGAAGTACTCCTGCTTGACCTTGTCGGGCAGGCCGCATTCCTCGGTGATCGTGAAACGCGTGGCGACCTGCACGCCGGCCGCGCCCATTTCCATGTAGCGCACGGCGTCGGAGCCCGTGAAGATGCCGCCGGCCGGAATCACGGGAATGCTGAGCTTCTGCTCCTTGAGCCAGTCGAGCACCTCGCGCACGATGTCGGGCAGGTTGTACTTGGCCCAGTCCATGCCGAAACCGAGGTGGCCGCCCGCGAGCGGACCTTCGACGACCACGTAGTCGGGCAGGCGGTTGGTGCGCATGTTCTTGCGGATGAAGAGCTGCAGCGCGCGCGCCGACGACACGATGATGCCCAGCTTGGCGTCGCGGAAACGCGGGTGGTCTTCGATCAGCGAAAAGCTGTTCAGGTGCAGGCCGGCGGCGAGCGTGATGCCGTCGATGCCCGCATCCAGCGCCGAACGCAGGCGCACGGCCAGCGTTTCCTTCGGCGCGTTCATGGTGAGCTTTTCCATGCAGTTGATGAAGACCATGCCGGCGCCGCGCACCGCTTCCATGGTCTTGCCAACGTGGAGCCGCGTGGCCTCGGCCAGCTCGGCGAGGCGGAACTGCACGACCGACTTGTCCATGTTCGCCACGTTGAACTTGTAGCGCTGGAGCTTTTCCTTGACGAAGTTGGTGTTGAACTTCGTGTCGGAAACGGCCTTGATCATGGCGTCCGAGATGTGGCCGATGCCGCCCAGGCGCGCCGCTTCGAGCGCGAGCCGGGAGGTGGAGATGTCGACGCCCATGCCGCCGATCATGATCGGCACCAGTTCCTGCTTGCCGAACATCAGACGGAAGTCATCAAGTTTGCTCATCGGGGCGATTTCCTGGATTGCTGCGATTGCGCGCCGGGGAGGGCGCTACGAAGGAATTATGGACCGCTGCCAGGCGGATTGCTGGCCGTTGATCCGGCTTGTACAAACGGGTAATTGTACCGGCAAAGACATGACGGAAATGCAAACCCGTCGGGGGGCGTATTGAAGCAGCCGGAGTCCTGGCCGGGGCGGCTATAATCCGCGGTCTTTGCCCGTCTCCCGTTTCCGGAATCTCCATGTCTTCCCAGCTCAACACCCTGCTTGCCCTCTCGCCGCTCGACGGCCGTTACGCCACCAAGCTCGATCCGCTGCGTCCGCATTTTTCGGAGTATGGCCTGATCCGCAACCGCGTGCGCGTGGAGATCGAATGGCTCAAGGCGCTGGCCGCGAATCCGGCGGTGCCCGAGGTGGCGCCGTTCTCGGCTGCCACGCTGGCCGAGCTGGACGCCGTGGCGGCCGGTTTCTCGGAAGCGGATGGCGAGGCGATCAAGGCGATCGAGGCGCGTACCAACCACGACGTGAAGGCCATGGAGTACTGGCTGCGCGAGCGCTTCGCCGCCAACGCCGAAGTCAGCCGCGCGGCGGAATTCATCCATTTCGCCTGTACCTCGGAAGACATCAACAACACGTCGCACGCGCTGATGCTGCAGGCCTCGCGCGATGAAGCCTATCTGCCCGTCTTCGACCGCGTGGTCGCGCGCTTCGTCGAACTCGCGCACCAGCTGGCCGAGCTCCCCATGCTCTCGCGCACCCACGGCCAGCCCGCGAGCCCGACCACGCTGGGCAAGGAGATGGCCAACATCGCCTGGCGTCTGAAGCGCGCGCGCCGCGCCATCGCCGCCGTCGAGATGACCGCCAAGTTCAACGGCGCCGTGGGCAATTACAACGCCCACCTGTCCGCCTATCCCGATATCGACTGGGCGGCGCACAACCAGGGCTTCATCGAGTCCCTGGGTCTGGTCTTCAACCCCTACACGATCCAGATCGAGCCGCACGACGCGATGGCCGAACTCTTCGATGCCATCGCGCGCGCCAACACCATGCTCATCGATGCCTGCCGCGACATCTGGATGTACATCTCGCTGGGCTTCTTCAAGCAGCGTCTCAAGGAAGGCGAAGTGGGCTCCTCGACAATGCCGCACAAGGTCAATCCGATCGACTTCGAGAACGCCGAGGGCAACTTCGGCGTCTCGAACGCAGTCCTCCGCCACTTCTCCGAGAAGCTGCCGATCTCGCGCATGCAGCGCGACCTGACCGACTCCACCGTCCTGCGCAACATGGGCGTGGCCGTGGGGCACAGTCTGCTGGGGCTGGAATCCTGCCTGCGCGGGCTGGGCAAGCTCGAAGCCAACCCCGCCGCGCTGGCGGCCGACATCGACGACGCCTGGGAAGTGCTCGCCGAGCCGATCCAGACCGTGATGCGCCGTTATGGCTTCGACAACCCCTACGACCAGCTCAAGAAGATGACGCGCGGCGCGGGCATCAGCAAGGCGGCGCTGCAGGAGTTCGTCGCCACGCTCGGGATTCCCGCCGCCGACAAGGCCCGCCTGCTGGCCATGACGCCCGCGAGCTACATCGGGGCCGCCGCCGAGCTCGCGAAGAAGATCTGAACTCGTCGCGGCGCGCGATCATGAGCGACTCCCGGCCTGTCGGCATCTTCGATTCCGGACTCGGCGGCGTGTCGGTGCTGCGCGAGATCCGCGCCCGCCTTCCCGACGAAGCCTTGCTGTATTGCGCCGATTCGGGGCACGCGCCCTACGGCGAGAAACCGCAGGCGCTGATCGCCGCGCGCTCGCTCGAGCTTTGCGGCTTTCTCGTCGAGCAGGGCGCCAAGGCGCTCGTGATCGCCTGCAACACCGCCACCGCGGCGGCCGCGACGCAGATCCGCGCGCGCTGGCCGGATCTGCCCGTGATCGGCATGGAGCCTGCCGTGAAGCCCGCCACGGAGGCCACGCGGCACGGCGTGGTGGGCGTGCTCGCCACCACCGGCACGCTCGAAAGCGCCCGCTTCGCCGGCCTGCTCGATCAGTTCGGGCATGGCGTGACCGTGCTGACGCGCCCCGGCGCCGGGCTGGTCGAGGCCGTGGAGCGCGGCGAGCTCGATTCGCCGCGCACGCTTGCCCTGCTGCATGAATATCTCGATGCGATGATCGCCGAGGGGGCAGACGTGATCGTGCTCGGCTGTACGCATTACGTGTTCCTGCGCCCGCAGGTCGAAGCCATCGTGGGGCCGGGCGTGAGCGTGATCGACACCGGTGCCGCCGTCGCCCGTCAGCTGCAGCGCAAGCTGGACGTGGCCGGCCTGCGCGCCGCGCCCGGCGTGGCTGCCGGCGCAAGGTTCTGGACCAGCGGCAACCCGCAGCGCGTCGGCGCCACGCTGGCGATGCTGCTGCCGCCGGCGCGCGCCGTCGAGGTCCTGCCGCCCTCCGCGTGCCTCGCGCCCGCCTGACGCGGCCCGGCCTGAGCACACGGGCAGGTGCGCGCTTGCCGGGCCGCCGGCCACAGTAGGATCTCGCACCCGCCCCCAGAGGCCGTTCCCCAGGAGGAGTCCCCATGCCCACGTCGCCGTATGTTCCGGTCGTGATCGCCGCGCTGTTTCCCGTGGTGCTGGCCGCCGTTGCGAAGGCCGGTGGCGCCATCGACGGCGTGCGCTTCGACAACCGCCGCCCGCGCGAAATCCTGGCCAGCCTGTCGGGCTGGCCCCGCCGCGCCGACGCCGCCCAGCAGAACAGCTGGGAAGCCTTCGCGGTGTTCGGCATCGGCGTCGCGCTTGCCCTGCACGCCGGCGTGGACGCCTCCCGCGTTGCATTCTGGGGCTGGATCTTCATTGCCTTGCGGGCGGCTTTCGTGGCCTGTTACCTCGCCAATCTCCCGACGCCGCGTTCCTTGTTCTGGGTCGGTGGCTTCGGCCTCAGCCTGTGGCTGATGCTGGGCCTGAGCTGAACGCGGGGCGGCCGCGAGACGAGGGCGGGGCGCTGCCGCCGCCACA
The DNA here is from genome assembly GCA_031119555.1 of Candidatus Dactylopiibacterium sp. Lineage (GTDB taxonomy): Bacteria > Pseudomonadota > Gammaproteobacteria > Burkholderiales > Rhodocyclaceae > Uliginosibacterium. The sequence goes on along the minus strand of JAVHXQ010000036.1, from coordinate 11,838 downwards.
TTCGCCCGGCGGTCGGGGCGCCGTATGGCATTTTCTCGCCCGCGCATGCGCAAGCCTCTTTAGAATCGCCGCATTCCTCCGCTTCGCCTCACGCCCCACGCATGCCCTTTGCCATCGACACCTGCGCCGCAATGCACGTCGGCGACCGCCTGGACCAGCAGGACCGTGTCGGCATCTTTCCTCACCCGCAGCGCTCCGATTGCCTGCTGGCGGTACTTGCCGACGGCATGGGCGGGCACGCGGGCGGCGCGATCGCCGCGCAGCAGGTGGTGCTCAAGGCCAAGCAGAATTTCGCCGCCTATCAGCCCACGAGCGAATCCACGCGCGAGTTCCTGCAGGGCGTCGTGGATGAGGCCCACGTCGTCATCAAGCTCACGCGCTTCACGTCCGAAGCCGATCCGCACAGCACGGCGGTGGTGATGGTGCTGCGCCCGGGCGTGGCGGAATGGGCGCACTGCGGCGATTCGCGTCTCTACCATTTCCGGCGCGGCCGGCTCGTTGCGCGCACGCGCGATCATTCGCTCGTCGAGGAACTGATCCGCACCGGGCGCATCACGCCCGAGGCGGCCGTGGATCATCCGCAGCGCAATCTGCTGCTGTCGTGCCTGGGGGCCGAGAAGGAGCCGGAGATCGAGAACGGCGATTCCGGCGCGCTGGAGGCCGGCGACTGCTTCCTGCTGTGTTCCGACGGGCTGTGGGGGCTGCTGGGCGACGAGGAACTCGGCCGCCTGCTGCACACGCTCGACGCGCGCTCGGCCGCGCGGGCCCTCATCGATCTGGCGCGGGCGCGCGGCGAAGGCTGCGGCGACAACATCTCGATGGCGATCGTCAAGATCCGCCCCGTCTGACGCGATCCTGCCGCCGGCGCACGGCCTAGAGGTTGCGACGCAGCCATGACCGGCGCCAGAACAGCGCAACCATGAGCGCGACGCCGGCCAGCGCGATGATCAGCAGCGTGAGCCACCAGCCCGCGTGCTCATCCAGTAGCGGGATATAGCGGAAGTTCATGCCGAAGAAGCCCGTGACGAGCGTGGCCGGCGCGAACAGGGTGGTCACGACCGTCAGCATGCGTACCTCGGCGTTCATGCGGTTGCTGACCGATGACAGATGGATATCCATGAGCCCGGCGATCATTTCGCGCAGGGCGTCGAGCTGGTCGATGACGTGCACGGTGTGGTCATAGACGTCGCGGAAGTACAGCGTGCTCTCGGGGCGTTCGAGCGCGCCCGGCGTGCGCAGCAGGCTGCCGAGCATTTCGCGCAGCGGCCAGACTTCGCGCCGGATTTCGAGGGCTTCGCGCTTGAGGTGGTTGATCTCTTCGATGGAGTGCGAGCGGCGCCCGCTCACGAGACTGTCCTCGAGTTCGTCGGCGGCGCTCGCGAGCGCTTCGACCACCACGAAATACTTGTCCACCACGCTGTCGATGAGCGCGTGCAGCAGCACTTCGGGGCCGCCGCCGCGCAGGGCGGGGTTGTTCTTGCGCAGGCGGTTGCGGATGGGGTCGAACAGACCCGACGGGCGCTCCTGGAAACTCAGCACGAAATCCTTGCCGACCACGATGCTGACCTGCTCGGAACTCACGTCCAGATCGCTTTCGCTGAAACGGAAGTTGCGCAGCACGACGAAGGAATACGCGTCGTAGTCGTCGAGCTTCGGGCGCTGCTGGGTGTTCGCGATGTCTTCGAGCACCAGCGGGTGGATATGGAAGCGCCGGCCGATCTCTTCCATGACGGCGGGCTCATGCACGCCGTGCACGTTGAGCCAGATCCAGCGCTGATGGCGCTTGTACTGGCGCGATTGTTCCAGCGTGTCGAAGCTGACTTCCTCGAGCCGGCTTTCGTCATAGTCGAACAGCGAAAAGTGCGTGCGATCGACCTTCACCTCGCCGACGTGGATGATGCTGCCGGGCGCCTGGCCGATCTTGGGCGCGTAGGTGCGCTTGCGCCGGGCGGGCTTGCGGTCGCTGGCTTTGTGCATGGCGTTATACGGAATGTGACGGGACGCAGTATCATGCGGGCCCCTGGCCTTGCTGTCACGAAGGCGATCGGGCCGGATGCCCGCCGGGGTGCCGCGAGCGTTCGCGGCGCACACGCGGCCGCCTCGCGACGGGGCCGCAGGCCGGCAGCCCGCGCCGCCAGGCGCACCACGATCCGCGGGGTCACCCGCGCGAAGCGATTTTATCTATCCGGGCGCTCACCCGGATGCTGTCAATGGAGAGTAGAGAATGTCACTGGTCATAGGGATACCCAGGGAGGTCTTTGCAGGGGAGAAGCGCGTCGCGACCGTTCCCGAGGTCGTCGAGAAGCTGATCAAGCTGGGCTTCAGGATCGCCGTCGAAAGCGGCGCCGGGGATTCGGCGAACTGCAGTGACGACGCCTACCGCGCCGTGGGCGCGGAGATCGCCGACAGCGCCGCGAACCTCTGGGCCGGTGCCGACGTGGTGTTCAAGGTGCGCGCCCCCACCGACGACGAGATCGCCCTGATGCGTGAAGGCAGCACGCTGATCTCCTTCATCTGGCCCGCGCAGAACGCCGAGCTCATGCAGAAGCTCGCCGCGAAGAAGGTCACCGTGCTGGCCATGGACGCGCTGCCGCGTCAGCTCTCGCGCGCACAGAAGATGGACGCCCTGACCTCGCAGGCCAGCGTGGCCGGCTATCGCGCGGTCATCGAGGCCGCCAACGCCTTCGGCCGCTTCTTCAACGGCCAGATCACGGCGGCCGGCAAGGTGCCTCCGGCCAAGGTGTTCATCGCCGGCGCCGGTGTCGCCGGCCTGGCCGCGATCGGCGCGGCGGCCGGCCTCGGGGCCGTGGTGCGTGCCAACGATACGCGCGCCGAAGTGGCCGACCAGGTCAAGTCGCTGGGCGGTGAGTTCGTCAAGGTCGAGTACGAGGAAGACGGCGCGGGCGGCGGTGGCTATGCCAAGGTCATGTCCGAGGGCTTCCAGCAGGCGCAGCGCGAAATGTACGCGCGCGAGGCGAAGCAGGCCGACATCATCATCACGACCGCGCTGATCCCGGGCAAGCCGGCGCCGCGCCTCATCACCGCCGAGATGGTGCAATCGATGAAGCCGGGCAGCGTCATCGTCGACATGGCGGCCGAGCAGGGCGGCAACTGCGAACTCACGGTGCCGGGCGAAGCCGTCGTGCGTCACGGCGTGACCATCGTGGGCTACACCGATCTCGTGAGCCGCCTGGCCAAGCAATCCTCCACGCTGTACGCCACCAATCTGTTCCGCCTCACCGAAGAACTCTGCAAGACGAAGGACGGCCAGATCGACGTCAACATGGAAGACGACGCGATCCGTGGCCTCACCGTCATCAAGGACGGCGAAGTCACCTGGCCCGCGCCCGCGCCCAAGCTGCCCGCCGCGCCGGTCAGAGCCGCCGCCGCGCCGGTGGTCAAGAAGCCCGCGCACGGTCACGGCGAGCCCAGCGGCCCGATGGCCGCGCGCACCATGGCGATCGTCTTCGGCGTGGCGGCGGTGCTGTTCTGGCTCGTCGGCGCGCATGCGCCGGCGGCCTTCCTGGGCCACTTCACGGTCTTCGTGCTGGCCTGCTTCATCGGTTACATGGTGGTCTGGAACGTCAAGCCCGCGCTGCACACGCCGCTCATGAGCGTGACCAACGCGGTCAGCAGCATCATCGCGATCGGTGCGCTGGTGCAGATCGCTCCGCCGGAGGCCGGCAGCCTGGCGCGCCCGGACGAAGTGATCCGCTGGCTCGCCCTGGGCGCGATCGTGCTGTCGACGATCAACATGTTCGGCGGCTTCGCCGTCACCCAGCGCATGCTGGAAATGTTCCGCAAATAAGGCTCCGCAAGCGAAGGGAAGAAAAACATGTCTGCAAGTCTGGCAACGGTCTCCTACCTCGGAGCCGCCATCCTCTTCATCCTCTGCCTGGGCGGCCTGTCCAACCAGGAAACCGCGCGTCGCGGCAATTTCTACGGCATGCTCGGCATGACGATCGCGGTGCTCGCGACCGTCTTCGGCCCGCGCGTGGCCGCCCTGGGCCTGCCCTGGATCATCGCCGCGATGATCGTCGGCGGTGCGATCGGCTTCTACCTCGCGCGCGTCGTCAAGATGACGCAGATGCCCGAGCTCGTCGCCTTCATGCACAGCCTCGTCGGCCTGGCGGCCTGTCTGGTCGGCTTCGCGAGCTACGTCGATACCTCGATCGCCTACACCGGCGCCGAGAAGGCCATCCATGAGATCGAGATCTATGTCGGCATCCTCATCGGCGCGGTCACGTTCTCGGGTTCGGTCATCGCGTTCGGCAAGCTCTCGGGCAAGATCGGCGGCAAGCCGCTGCTGCTGCCGGGCCGGCACCTCGTCAATCTGGTCGGCCTGCTCGTCGTGATCTGGTTCGGCTACGCCTTCCTGCAGGCAGAGACGGTCCAGGCCGGCATGACGCCGCTGATCGTGATGACGGTCATCGCGCTGCTCTTCGGCATCCACATGGTGATGGCCATCGGCGGCGCCGACATGCCGGTCGTGGTGTCCATGCTCAACAGCTATTCCGGCTGGGCGGCGGCGGCCACGGGCTTCATGCTCTCGAACGACCTGCTGATCGTGACCGGCGCGCTCGTCGGTTCTTCCGGCGCGATCCTGTCGTACATCATGTGCAATGCCATGAACCGCAACTTCCTCAGCGTGATCGCGGGGGGCTTCGGTTCCGACGGCGGCGCGCCCAAGGCAGCCGGCGGCGGCGCCGCCCAGCCGGCGGGCGAGGTGAGCCCCATCCTCGCGGGCGAAACCGCCGAGCTGCTGCGTGAAGCCAAGAGCGTGATCATCGTGCCGGGTTACGGCATGGCGGTGGCGCAGGCCCAGCACACGGTGTTCGAGATCACCCGCCTGCTGCGCGCGAAGGGCGTCAACGTGCGTTTCGCGATCCATCCCGTGGCGGGCCGCATGCCGGGGCACATGAACGTGCTGCTGGCCGAGGCCAAGGTGCCTTACGACATCGTGATGGAGATGGACGAGATCAACGACGACTTCCCGCAGACCGACGTCGTGATGGTCATCGGTGCCAACGACATCGTGAATCCGGCCGCGCAGGAAGACCCGGCCAGCCCCATCGCGGGCATGCCGGTGCTCGAAGTCTGGAACGCCCGGACCACCATCGTCATGAAGCGGTCGATGGCCTCGGGCTATGCCGGCGTCGACAACCCGCTCTTCTACAAGGACAACAACCGCATGCTCTTCGGCGACGCGAAGAAGATGCTGGACGAAGTCCTCGGCGCGCTGAAGGCCTGACCCGCCTTTCCCGCCGCCAAGCCGGAGCCGGCCCAGTGCCGGCTCCGTGCGTTCCGGGGCAGGGCGGCTTATAGTGCTGCCCTGACCACACCTGCCTCCGCTTCACCATCATGACCCTCAGAATCGCCGTCGCCCAGCTCAACTGCATCGTGGGCGATCTCGCCGGCAACGCGGCCCTGATCCGCGATGCCGCGCAACGGGCACGCGCGGCCGGCGCGCAGCTGCTGATCACGCCGGAGCTGTCGCTGTGCGGCTACCCGCCCGAAGACCTCCTGCTGCGCGAGGATTTCCACGCCGCGGCACGCCACGAACTCGACGCGCTGGCGGCGGCCTGCCCCGACATCGCGCTGCTCGTGGGGCATCCGCAGCGCGAAGGCGGCCAGACCTACAACGCGGCCTCCGTGCTGCGCGGCGGGCGCATCGAAGCGACTTACCGCAAACGTCGCCTGCCCAACTACGAGGTCTTCGACGAGGTGCGCTACTTCGCGCCGGGCAGCGCGCCGTGCGTGGTCGAGATCGCGGGCGTGAAGCTTGGCGTGAACATCTGCGAGGACGTCTGGGAAGCCGGTGCCGCCGAGGCCGCGCGCGATGCCGGGGCCGAAGTGCTGATGGTGCTCAACGCATCGCCCTTCCACATGAACAAGCAGGACCAGCGCATCGAGGTGCTCGGCGCGCGCGTGGCGCACACCGGCATCGCCGCGCTGTACTGCAACATGGTCGGCGGTCAGGACGAACTGGTGTTCGATGGTGCGTCCTTCGCGCTGGACGCCGATGGCGCGCTGGCCTTCGAGGCGCCCTCCTTCGAGACGCGGCTGGACATCGTCGTTTACGCGGCCGGCCGCTTCGCGTCCGAAGTGAAGGTCGCGCGTCGCTGCATCGAAGCCGAGGTCTATGAAGCGCTCAAGCTCGGCGTGCGCGACTACCTCGGCAAGAACCGCTTCCCCGGCGCGATCATCGGGCTTTCGGGCGGCGTCGATTCCGCGCTGACGCTCGCGATCGCCGTCGACGCGCTGGGTGCCGACAGGGTGCGCGCGGTCATGATGCCGTCGCCCTATACGGCGCAGATGAGTCTGGACGATTCGCGCGAGATGGTCCGCCTGCTCGGCGTGCGTTACGACGAGCTGGCCATCGCGCCCGCGATGCAGACTTTCGAGGCCATGCTCACGCCGCTGTTCGAGGGGCGCGGAGCCGACACCACCGAGGAAAACCTGCAGGCCCGCATTCGCGGCATGAGCCTGATGGCGCTATCGAACAAGTTCGGCAGCATCGTGCTCACCACCGGCAACAAGAGCGAGATGGCGGTCGGTTACGCCACGCTCTACGGCGACATGGCCGGCGGCTTCGCGGTCATCAAGGACATCCTGAAGACCTTCGTGTATCGCCTCTGCGCCTGGCGCAACGGCGTCTCGCGCGTCATTCCGGAAAACATCCTCACGCGGGCGCCCTCGGCCGAACTCAAGCCCGACCAGAAGGACCAGGATTCCCTGCCGCCCTACGAGGTGCTCGACGCGATCATCGAGGCCTACATGGAGCGCAACGAAAGCGCGCGCGAAATCGTCGCACGCGGCTTCGATGCGCACGACGTGCTTCGCGTGATCGGCATGCTGCGGCGCAATGAGTACAAGCGCCGGCAGGCGCCGGTGGGCATCCGCGTCACCCAGCGCGGCTTCGGCCGCGACTGGCGCTGCCCCATCACGAACCGCTATACCGACGCGCCGTGAGCCCCCGCGCTCCGGCCGCCGCGACTCACAGCGGCCGGATCACGCGGCAGGGGTTGCCCGCCGCGAGTACGTTCGCGGGCAGGTCGCGCGTCACGACGCTGCCCGCGCCCACGACGGTGTTCTCGCCTATCGTCACGCCGGGGCAAACGATGGCCCCACCGCCCAGCCAGACCCCGTCGGCGATCGTCACGGGGAGCGCCGACTCCAGCCCCGCGCGGCGCGTGCGCGCGTCCAGCGGGTGGGTGGCCGTGTAGATGTGCACGCCCGGAGCGAGCTGGACTTCGTTGCCGATCACGATGCGGTTGCAGTCGAGCAGCACGCAGTCGTAGTTGATGAAACAGCGCTCGCCGATCCGGATGTTGAAGCCATAGTCGCAGCGCAGCGCGGGCTTTGCCACGCTGCCTTCGCCGAAACCCGCGAACAGCTCGCGCAGCAAGGCCCCGCGTTCGTCGAGCGCGGTCGCCGGGGTTCCGTTGAAGCGCGCGAGCAGGGCCTGGGCGCGCAGATGGGCGGCCTGCAGTTCGGGGTCGTCGGCGTGGTAGAGCTCGCCGGCCAGCATCTTGTCTTTCTGGCTGATCACTTCCGTCATGAGGGGGATTCTCCGTCCTGGGGGGTGGGAAGAACTCGCGGGAAGCAGGCCCCGCCGCGTCGCCGGCTCCGGGGCTGGCGTCAGGTTCGAGCGGGCGCGCGTGCGAGGGTTCGCGCGCTGCCCGTCGGTCGCGTGGGCGAACCGCCGCCGGGACGGCCCGGCGGCTTCAGGCGTGGCGCCGCTGATGTTTCTGGATCACCTCGAGGAACTGCATGCCATAGGCATCGAGCTTGCGGTCGCCCACGCCCGAGAGCGCATGCATGGCCTCCAGACTCGTGGGGCGCGCGTCGAGCATGAGCTTGAGCGTGGCGTCGCCGAAGATCATGTAGGCCGGCACGTTCTGTTCCTCGGCCAGATCGCGCCGGCACTGGCGCAGCGCGGCCCACAGCGTGCGCGCCTCGTCGGACTCGAACTCCATCTCGCGGCGCACGGAGCTTGCCGCGCGTGGCGCGCTTTCGCGGACGCGGCGCGCGAGGAAGCCGGCTTCGCCGCGCAGCACGGCGCGGCAATCCTCGCGCAGCACGAGGCCGCCGAACTCGTTGAGCCCCACGAACCCCTGGGCCGCCATCTGGCGCAGCAGCGAACTCCATTGCGCGTCGGGCAGCTGCTTGCCGATGCCGAAGGTGGAGAGCTTGTCGTGGCCGCGTTCGGTCACACGCGCGTTCGCGCGGCCCATGAGGATGTCGATCAGATGCCCGGCGCCATAGCGCTGGCCGCTGCGGTAGATCGTCGACAGCGCCTGCTGTGCCGCGAGCGTGGCGTCGAAGGTTTCGGGCGGATTCAGGCACATGTCGCAGTTGCCGCAGGGCTCCGAGGGTTCGCCGAAATAACGCAGCAGGACCTGGCGCCGGCACGCGGGCGCTTCGCAATAGCCGAGCAGGGCTTCGAGCTTCTGACGCTCGATGCGCTTGATCTCGTCGGGCGCCTGCGACTGCTCGATCATCTCGCGCTGGAGCACGAGGTCCTGCAGGCCGTAGGCCATCCAGGCGTTGGAAGGCAGACCGTCGCGGCCGGCGCGGCCGGTCTCCTGGTAATAGGCCTCGAGCGATTTGGGCAGGTCGAGGTGGGCCACGAAACGCACGTCGGGCTTGTCGATGCCCATGCCGAACGCGATGGTGGCGCACATCACGATGCCGTCGCCGCGCACGAACTGGGTCTGGTGCGCCTCCCGCGTGGCCGCATCCAGGCCGGCGTGGTAATGCAGCGCGCGGATGCCTTCGCCGCGCAGCCAGTTCGCGGTTTCCTCGACCTTCTTGCGCGAGAGGCAGTACACGATGCCCGCGTCGCCATCGTGGTGGCTGCGGATGAAGCGCAACAGCTGGCGCCGTGCGTTGTCCTTCTCGACGACGGTGTAGCGGATGTTGGGGCGGTCGAAGCTGGAGACGAAGATGCGCGCCTCGTGCAGCGCGAGGCGTTCGACGATCTCCTGGCGCGTGGCGGCATCGGCGGTGGCCGTCAGCGCGATGCGCGGAACCTGCGGGAAACGTTCATGCAGGATGGAAAGCTGGATGTACTCGGGGCGGAAGTCGTGCCCCCATTGCGACACGCAATGCGCCTCGTCGATCGCGAACAGCGCGATGCGGGCCCGCCCGAGCAGCTGCTGGAACCGGGGCGTCATGAGCCGCTCGGGTGCGACGTAGAGCATGTCGAGTTCGCCCGCGAGCACGGCGCGCTCGATGGCGCCGGCGGTCTCGGCATCCTGCGTGGAATTCAGATAGGCCGCGCGCACGCCGAGCTGCTCCAGGGTCTGCACCTGGTCCTGCATCAGCGCGATCAGGGGCGACACCACGATGCCGCAGCCGTCGCGCAGCAGCGAGGGAATCTGGTAGCACAGCGATTTGCCGCCTCCCGTGGGCATCAGCACGAGGGCGTCGCCGCCGCCCTCAAGATGTCCCACGATGGCGGCCTGCTCGCCACGGAAGGCCGGGTAGCCGAAGGTGTGGCGCAGGACGTGGAGCGCGCGGTCGGCGGGGGCGGGCGCGTTCATGCGGCAAGCCCCAGGCGCCAGAGCGAGGTGATTTCGCGCGAGCGCGCCTCGAAGAGCGGATCGCTCGCGTCGCGGCTCTTGGGGTGTTGCGGCCGGGTGTCGTGACGCGCGATCACGCGCAGCCCCGCGCGCTCCATCCATTCCAGCAAGGCCTCGCGCGTGCGCAGGCCCAGCAGCTCGGCGATGTCCGACAGGATCAGCCAGGCCTCGCCATTCGGCGTGAGGCGGCTCGTCGCGCCGGCGAGAAAGCCGCGCAGCATGCGGCTGTCGGGATCGAACACCGCGTTCTCGACGGGCGAGGTCGGCGTCTCGGGCAGCCAGGGCGGGTTGCAGACGATCAGCCCGGCGCGTTCGACGGTGGCGGGGAACAGGTCCGCCGCCTCGAGCCGCACGCGCGCCGCGAGGCCCAGCGTCGCCAGATTGTCGCCCGCGCAGGCCAGCGCGCGCGGCGACAGATCGGTGGCGATCACGCGCGGCAGGCCGCGCTGCGCCAGGATCGCCGCGAGCACGCCCGAGCCGGTCCCGATGTCGAAGGCCAGCGAGGCCGCCGGCAGCGGCGCCTGGGCCACGAGGTCCAGGTATTCGCCCCGCAGCGGCGAGAACACGCCGTAATGCGCATGGATGCGGGCGCCCAGGGCGGCGACCTCCACGCCCTTCTTGCGCCATTCGTGGGCGCTCACCACGGCCAGCAGCTCGCGCAGCGCGAGCACGCAGCCCGCCTGCGGCGGCCCCCAGGCTTCGAGACAGGCCTGGCGCACGTCCTGTGCGCGGCGGGCCTCGATGCTCAGCCCGGGCGACACCTCCACGAGCAGCATGGCCAGCGCGCGGGCCCGCTGGGCTTGCCGCGCGCGGTGCTGCCGGAATGCTTCCAGGGCGGTTGCCGGAGGCTTGCCGGGGCGCGCGGCCTGGCGGTCGGCGCGGCGCGTCATGGCTTGCAGCAGATGACGCGCGTTGAGCCAGTCGCCGCGCCACAGCAGACCCACGCCCGCCTGGGCGAGGCGCCAGGCCTCGGTGGCGGAGAGCGTGTCATCGACGAGGCGGACCTGCGTGGGCGCGGGCAGGGCGGCCTCGCTGCGCCACGGCGCGCTGCGTTCCGCGTCGTGCTCGCGCCAGTGCAGGAGGGGTGTCGTATCGCTCATGCGCGGGGCAGGCCGAGCAGGTCGAGAGCGACGGCCTCGGCGAGCTCGATGCCATCCACGGCGGCCGACATGATGCCGCCCGCATAACCCGCGCCTTCGCCGCCGGGGAAGAGACCGCGCGTGTTGAGGCTCTGGTGGTCGGCGCCGCGCGTGATGCGGATCGGCGACGAGGTGCGCGTCTCCACGCCCGTGAGCACGGCGTCGGGCAGGTCGTAGCCACGGATCTGGCGCGCCATGGCCGGAATCGCCTCGCGCAGCGCTGCGATCGCATAGGCCGGCAAGGCCGTCGACAGGTCGGTCGGCGTCACCCCGGGCTTGTAGGAGGGCTCCACGCTGCCGAGCGCGACGGACGGGCGCCCGGCCAGGAAGTCGCCGACGCGCTGCGCGGGCGCGAAGTAGTTGCGCCCACCCAGTTCGTAGGCGCGCGACTCGAGCGCGCGCTGGAACTCGATGCCCGCCAGCGGATTGCCGGGATAGCCCTCGAAGTCTTCGGGCAGCACGCCCACCACGATGCCGGCGTTGGCGTTGCGCTCGTTGCGCGAATACTGGCTCATGCCGTTGGTGACCACGCGCCCCTCTTCGGAGGTCGCCGCCACCACGGTGCCGCCGGGGCACATGCAGAACGAATATACGGTGCGGCCGTTGCTGGCGTGGTGGACGAGCTTGTAGTCGGCCGCGCCGAGGATGGGGTGGCCGGCAGCCGGGCCATAGCGGCAGGCGTCGATGAGACTCTGCGGATGCTCGATGCGAAAACCCACCGAGAAGGGCTTCGCCTCGAGGTGGATGCCACGCCGGTGCACCATCGAGAAGGTATCGCGCGCGGAGTGCCCCACGGCGAGCACGACGTGCGTGGCGGGCAGGGTTTCGAGCGTGCCGGCGGCGTTGCGCACGCTCAGCGCGCGCAGGGCGCCGTTCTCGATGTGCAGGTCTTCGACGCGGTGCTCGAAGCGGATTTCGCCGCCCAGCGCGATGATCTCCGCGCGCATGCGCTCGACCATGCCGACGAGGCGGAAGGTGCCGATGTGGGGGCGGTTGATCCAGAGGATTTCCTCGGGCGCGCCGGCCTTGACGAACTCTTCGAGCACCTTGCGCGTGAGAAAGCGCGGGTCCTTGATCTGGCTGTAGAGCTTGCCGTCCGAGAAGGTGCCGGC
>JAVHXQ010000072.1 GCA_031119555.1 Candidatus Dactylopiibacterium sp. | reverse complement strand
CCATCGAGCAGAAGGATGGCCGCGTCACGGCGGTGGAGAGTGCGCTCGGGCGAATCGAAACCGGCATCGTCGTGAATTGCGGCGGCATGTGGGCCCGGCAGATAGGCCGGTTGGCGGGCGTCGATGTGCCGCTGCAGGCCGCAGAGCACTACTACCTCATCTCGGAGCCCGTGGCGGGCAGCGGCCCCGGCGCGAGCGGGGCGCGGCGCGAGGCTCAGGCGTCGCCGGCTTCCTCGCCCTGGCGGGCGAGCGCGGGGTCGGCCGTGGCGGGGCGATAGATCTCCACGCGCTCGCCGGCGCGCAGCGTGGCGTCGAGCGCGCGCGCGCGCCCGAAGACGCCGACCTTCTGCACCGCGAGGTCGATCTCGGGAAACTGCACGAGGATGCCCGACTGCCGGATCACGGCTTCCAGCGTGGCGCCCTCCTCGGCATTCACGCTGAGCAGGGCCTGGCGGTGACGGCCGACATACGCGACTTCGATTTTCATGATGGACTCACACGCAATGGGCGCCGGCCATCTGGATCGCCTTGCCGCGACGCAGATCGATGGCGCGTTTGAGGATTATGAGCGCGCCCGTGACGAGGAAGCCGCCCGGCGGCAGCACCATCACGAGCACGTTGGCGGTGGCCGGCAGCAGGCGCAGCTCCATGAAGTGGAAGCCCGGCCCGAGCAGCAGCGAGGCGTCGGCGAAGAGCGTGCCCGCGCCCAGGATCTCGCGCACCGCGCCGATCAGCGTGAGCGCGAGCGTGAAGCCCAGGCCCATGAAGGCGCCGTCGAGGAAGGCCGGCAGCGGCGGCTCCTTGGCGGCGAAGGCTTCCAGGCGCGCCAGCGGCAGGCAGTTGGAAACGATCAGCGGGATGAACAGGCCCAGCACCTTGTAGAGCTCGTGCATCCACGCGTTCATCGTGATGTCGACCAGCGTGACCATCGCGGCCACGATCAGGATGAACACCGGGATGCGGATCTGCTGCGTGATCCAGTGGCGGCTCACGGCCACCAGCAGGCTGGAAGCCGCCATCACGACGGCGGTGGCGAGCCCCATGCCGAGGCCGTTGGTGGCGCTGGTGGTCATCGCCATCGACGGGCACATGCCCAGCAGCATGGCGAACACGCCGTTGTTGTCCCACAGGCCGTCGCGGGCGATGCGCAGGTAGTTGTCGGTGCGTTCGCTCATGGCGTTTCTCCCTTGGCGAGCATGGCCGGGCTGGCCAGGATGCGGTCACGGTTGGCGGCGAAGAAGCGCAGGCCTTCATGCACGGCACGCACGACGGCGCGCGGCGTGATGGTGGCGCCGGCGAACTGGTCGAAGTCGCCGCCGTCCTTCTTCACGCGCCAGCCGCGCTCGGCGGGCTTGTCGAGCGAGAGCCCCGAGAACCGCAGGATCCAGTCGCCCTTCTTGACCTCGATGCGGTCGCCCAGGCCCGGGGTTTCCTTGTGGGCGAGCACGCGCACGCCGATGATGCGGCCGTCGGGCTGCACGCCCATCATGAGGCGGATCGGCCCGGCGTAGCCCGGGCTCTGCACCTGGAAGGCCGCGCCGCTCACCGCCCCGCCCCGCCGCGCCACGAAGACCGTGCGCGGCTTGCCCTCGCCGTCGGCGAGATCGAGCGTGTCGGACAGGATGTCGTTGTCATGCATGTCGGCGGGCAGCACCTGTTCGAGCGAACGCATGCGGTCTTCCTGCGCGCGCGCTTCGATGTCGCTGGCCGCCACCTGATGCGTGAGGGCGAGCACGAGCGCGAAGACGAGGCAGAAGGCGCCCAGGATCCACGCATGCCGGCTGTTTGAAAGAATGTTCATCGGGCACCTCAGAAGGGGCGCAGCGGCAGCGGCTCGCCGTTGCGCTGGCGGCCGAAGACGCGCGGCCGCGTGTATTGATCGATGATGGGCGTGAGCGCGTTCATGAGCAGCACCGCGAAGGCCATGCCTTCCGGGTAGCCCGCGTAGCTGCGGATCGCCCAGGTCAGAAAGCCGCATCCCGCGCCGTAGATGAGCTTGCCGCGCGGCGACATGGGCGAGGTCACGTAGTCGGTGGCGATGAAGAACGCCCCCAGGAAACTCGCGCCCGTGAGCAGGTGGAAGAGCCCGTCGGTGTAGCGCGCGGGGTCCGCCAGACTGGCGAGCTGCGCCGCCGCGAACAGGCTGCCCAGCAGCGCGACCGGGATGTGCCAGGTGATGACGCGCCGCCACAGCAGGAAGAGCCCGCCCGCCAGGATCAGCAGCACCGAGGTCTCGCCCATCGAGCCCGCGCGCCGGCCCAGCAGCAGGTCGGGCAGCGCGGGCGCGTCGGCGGCCGACTGGCTCGCCGGCAGCGCGCGCGACAGCTCGGTCTTCACGTGCCCCAGCGGGGTGGCGCTGACCATGGTGTCGGGCACGCCCTGGCCCAGCACCGCGAAGCTCTGCGCGACCGACGCGGCGCGTTCGGTGAAGAGCGGCTGCGGCGCGACCCAGGCCGTCATGATGACGGGGAAGGACACCAGCAGCGCCACGCGCGCCACCATGGCCGGGTTGAAGAGGTTCTGGCCGAGGCCGCCGTAGGCGTGCTTGGCGATCACGATGGCGATGAAGGCGCCCAGCACGCCCAGCCACCACGGCGCCCAGGGCGGCAGGCTCAGGGCGAGCAGCCAGCCCGTGATCGCGGCCGAGCCGTCGGCCAGGCCGGCGCGCGCATCGCGCCCGGTGGCGGCCAGCCAGAGCGCCTCGAAGCCCAGCGCCGCGCCCAGCGTGCAGGCGAAGAGCAGGATGGCCGGCAGCCCGAACAGCCACAGGTTGAACAGCGTGGCCGGCAGCAGGGCCAGCAGCACCGTGAGCATGGTGCGATCGACGCGATGGTCGGCGTGCGCGAACGGCCCGCTCTGCAAGGTCGTTTTCATTCGGAAATCTCCTGTCGGGGGGCGGCGGCGCGGGCCTTGCGCGCGGCCTGCGCGGCCAGACGTTCCTGCCGCGCGGCTTCGAGACGGGCGCTGCGCGCTTCGGCGAGCTGTCGCAGGCGCTCGTTCTTGCGCTGCTGGCGGTCGGCCGTCCACAGCGCGCCGTTGGCATGGTTGAAGTACTGCACGAGCGGAATGTGCGAAGGGCAGGCCCAGGCGCAACTGCCGCAGGCGATGCAATCGCCCACGCCGAGGCGGGCCGCGTCGTCGAGGCGGTCCTTGCGGATCAGCTGGGCCATCTCGACCGGCGGCAGTCCGATGGGGCAGACATCCATGCAGGTGCCGCAGCGGATGCACGCCTGCTCGGGCTGGCGCGCCGTCTCTTCCTCGGCGAGCGCGACGATGCCCACGCAGCCCTTGACCACCGGCACGTTCTCGTCGGGCAGCTGGAAGCCCATCATGGGTCCGCCATTGACGAGAAAGCGCGGCCGCGCGCGGTAGCCGCCGCAGTGCGCGATCAGCTCGGCCACGGGCGTGCCGATGGGCACTTCGAAGTTGCCCGCGCGGCTCACCGCCGTGCCGGTGACCGTGACCACGCGCGAGATCAGCGGCACGCCGTGGCGCACCGCGCGCTGCACGGCCAGCGCGGTGGCCACGTTCTGCACCACCACGCCGACCTCGGCGTTGCGCCGCCCGGCCGGCGTCTCGCGCCCCGTCACGGCCTGCGTGAGGTATTGCGCGTAACCGATGGGGTACTGGATCTTCACGCCGACCACCTCGATGCCGGCGAACGCGCGGGCCGCCTCGCGCATGATCGCGATGGCCTCGGGCTTGTTCTTCTTGATCGCGATGATGATCTTCGCCACGCCCAGCGCGTGGGCCATGATGCGCGCGCCGTCGATCACCTCGGCGGCGTGCTCGCGCATGACGCGGTCATCGCTCGTGATGTAGGGCTCGCACTCGGCGCCGTTGAGCAGCAGCGTGTCGAGCCGGTACTGCTTGCCCATGCCGAGCTTCACGGCGGTGGGGAACACCGCCCCGCCCTGCCCCACGATGCCGGCCTCGGCCACGCGGCGCACGATCTCCTCGGGCGGCGCCGCGAAGGGGTCGGCCAGCGGCGCGGGCAGCTCCGCCCACTCGTCGAGGCCGTCGCTGTCGATCACGATCGCCAGTTGCGGCAGGCCCGAGGCGTGCGCGGCGGTGATCTCCTCGATGGCATGCACGACGCCCGAGGTGGGTGCGTGCAGCGGCGCCGACATCGCGCCGGGCGCGAGCGCGATGCGCTCGCCCTTCCTGACGCGCTGGCCCGGTTCGACGAGCGGAATCGCCGCCGCGCCCACGTGCTGCTGCAGCGGCAGGCTCAGGCGCGCGGGCAGCGGAAAGGCCGCGATGGGCTGGCCCGAGGCCAGTTCCTTCCAGTAGCGCGGATGCACGCCGCCGCGGATCGGGTGGTTCTTCATGCCGCCACCTCGCGTGCAAGGCCGGCGGCCGGCTTGGGCCAGATCCACGACGCCACGCTGGGCGCGACGGGCTGCAGCGCGATGGCGCCCGTCCTGCATTCGCCCACGCACTTGCCGCAACCGTGGCAGATGTCGCTGAGCACCGCATGGATCTGCTTGGGCGCGCCGATGATGGCATCCACCGTGCAGGCATTGAAGCAGCGCACGCAGCCGATGCACAGCGCTTCCTCGATGCGCGCGAGCTGCGGCACGGGTTCGGCATGGCCATCGAGATCGGCGCTCACGCCCAGCTTCTTCGCCAGCGCCTCGGCCAGCGCGCGGCCGCCCGACGGGCACAGCGTGACGGCCGCCTCGCCCCGGGCGAGTGCCGCCGCGGCCTGGGCACAGCCCACGTAGCCGCACTGCCCGCATTGCGAGCCCGGCAGCATGGCCTGGATATCCTTCTCGATCGGGTCCTCCTCCACGGCGAGCCAGTGCGAGGCGAGCCCGAGCAGGCCGCCCAGCACGATGCCGAGCAGGGTGAGGGAAACAATGGCAGATGACATGACGGACCTCCTACGTGCTGATGCCGGAAAAACCCATGAAGGCCAGCGCGAGGATGCTGGCGGTGATGAAGCCCAGGGGCGGGCCTTCGATCAGCAGCGGCGCCTGGGTGAGGGCGAGGCGCTCGCGCAGCCCCGCGAAGATCACCATGACGAGGCTGTAGCCGACCGAGGAAGCGAAGGCGAAGAGCACGCTGGCGAGAAAGCCCATGCGCCCTTCCACGAGCAGCAGCGCCACGCCCAGCACGGCGCAGTTCGTGGTGATCAGCGGCAGGTAGATGCCCAGCGTGCGGAACAGCGTGGGCGACACCTTGCGGATCACCATTTCGGTGAACTGCACGGCCGCCGCGATGACCATGATGAAGGTCACGGTGCGCAGGTAGCCCAGCTCCAGCGGTTCGAGCAGCCAGGCCTCGACGGCCCAGTCGATCATCGACGACACGGTGATCACGAAGGTCGTGGCGAAGCCCATGCCCAGCGAGGTGTCGATGCGCGTGGTCACGCCCATGAACGAGCACAGGCCCAGGAAGCGCGCCAGGATCACGTTATTGACCAGGGCAGCGCCCAGCATCATCAGAAGGTATTCACGCATTGCGTTTCACTTTCATCGGGAAGATTCATCCGGCCCGGCCAGGCCGAGCAGCTCGAACTCGGGCCCCGCGCGGCCCGCGCGCCAGGCCTCGACGCCGCGCACGCACAGGAAGCCGGCCGCCAGGCCCGCCAGCGCCGCGCCCAGGCAGGCCGCATCGCTCGCCCAGCGCCACTGCGCCAGCGCCGCCGCGAGCAGCGAGCCCAGCAGCGGCAGCACATAGACGATGGCGGAGGCTTCCAGCAGCGAGCACGGCGTGACGCCCAGGCGCACGCGGTCGCCCACGCGCAGCGCCAGCCCCGTGGGCAGGGTGAAGCGGCGCTGCGCGAGGCGCGCGGCGAGCGAGCCGATGCCCTGCGATTCGCAGCGCGCGGCCGCGCCGCAGCCCGCGCAGGTCCCGCGTTGCTCGGGCTCCAGCACGGCGAGGCCGTTGTCGAAGGCCACCACGCGCGCCACCCCCTCGACGAGGGGCGCGGCGACCGGGCGGAAGGTGGAGAGGGTCGTGTTCATGGTGCCCCTCCTGTAGCGCGTCCTGTGCCAGCCGGCGCGCGGCGACGTGCGCCGCCCCGGCCGGGAGCCGGCGTGGCGCGCCCCCGAGGCCGCCCAAAGCACGGTGGCAGGCGCCCCGCGCCGGTTCGCCGCATGCGCCGCGCGCCGCGCCGGGCCGGTGCGGCAGGCCCCGCCGCCGGCCTGCGCGCAATGGCGCAAACGCTGCAAATCCCGCACAAGCTTGTCGGCAAGCCTGCATCGCCGGCACGCCGTGGCGCGCACGGCGCGGGCGCAGCACGCGTGGCACCGTTCTTGCAGAACAGCGCTCAGCCTCCGACTCCGGGAACGATCATGTCCAGCGCCCCCTGCATCAACGATACGACGCTACGCGACGGCGAGCAGACCGCCGGCGTGGCCTTCAGCCTGGCCGAGAAAATCGCCATCGCCCGCCACCTCGACGCGCTCGGCGTGCCCGAGATGGAAATCGGCATTCCCGCCATGGGCGAGGCCGAGCGCGCCGGCATCCGCGCCATCACGGCGCTCGGGCTGCAGGCCCGCACGATGGTCTGGGCGCGCCTGCGCGACGAGGACGTGGACCTCTGCGCGGGCCTGGGCGCGCAGCGCGTGGACATCTCGGCGCCGGCCTCCGACCAGCACATCGCCAGCAAGCTCGGACGCAGCCGTGCGTGGCTGCTGGGCGAAATCTTCCGCCTCGTCACGCGGGCCCGCGACCTCGGCCTGGAAGTCTGCGTCGGCCTCGAGGACGCCTCGCGCGCCGACCCCGCCTTCCTGCGCCAGATCGCCGAAGTGGCGGCGCGCGCGGGAGCGCGCCGCCTGCGCTTTGCCGACACGCTGGGCATCATGGAGCCCTTCGGCGTGCGCCGCGCGATCCGCGCGCTGCGGCGCGCCACCGCGCTCGAGATCGAGATGCACGCCCACAATGACCTTGGCATGGCGACGGCCAATACCCTGGCCGCCGCGCAGGCCGGCGCCACCCATCTCAACACCACCGTGAACGGCCTTGGCGAACGCGCCGGTAACGCCGCGCTGGAGGAAGTCGTGCTCGGCCTGCGCCAGTGCCATGCGCGCGACACCGGCATCGATCTCACGGCCTTCCCCGCGCTCGCCGAACGCGTGGCGCTCGCCTCGGGGCGCGCGATCCCCCCGCAGAAGAGCCTCACGGGCGCCAACGTCTTCACGCACGAAGCCGGCATCCACGTGGATGGCCTGCTCAAGGACCCCGCCAACTACCAGGGCTTCGACCCCGCGCTGGTGGGGCGCGCGCACCGCATCGTGCTCGGCAAGCATTCGGGCACGCGCGCCGTCAAATCGGTCTTCGCCGCGCTCGGCCAGCCCGTGGCCGACGACGAGGCGCACCTGATCCTGGAACGCGTGCGCCGCTTCGTGGTGCTCGAGAAGCGCACCCCCGAGGAACACGAACTCATGCTGCTGCGCCGCGACCTGCCCCCTTCTTCCTTTGCCCAAGCGAGTCAGCCATGACCTCAGCCCACCTTCCCGACGCGCTCGCCGGCCTCGAATCGGCCGAGGAATTCCTGCAGCACTTCGGCATCGATTACGACCCCGCCGTGCTTGCCGTCCACCGTCTGCACATCCTGCAGCGCTTCCACAACTACCTGGCCGCCGCCGCGCCCGATGCCGGCGCCGGAACCTGGCAGGCGCTGCTGCGCCGCGCCTACGAGGACTTCGTGCGCTCGGACGCGCGCACCGAGGCCGTGTTCCGCGTCTTCCAGCGCGCCCAGGGCGTGGCGCGCGTGCCGCTCTCCCGCCTCGTCAGGAGCCGTCCGTGAAACCGCGCTGGCAAACCGGCGACACCCTGCGGACGACGCGCGCGCTGCGCGACGACGGCACCTTTCCGGGCGCCGCGCGCGGCGAACTGCTGGTGCGGCGCGGCAGCCTGGGCACGGTCGTGGACGTCGGCAGCTTCCTCGGCGACCAGGTCATCTACGCCCTGCACTTCATCGCGTCCGACCGCGTCGTCGGTTGCCGCGAGGAAGAACTCATCGGTGCCGACGAAGCCTGGAACGACACCGCCTTCGAGGCGCGCGACCGCGTGCGAAGCCTCGCCGATCTCACCGTGGGCGGCACCCTGCGCGTCCCCGCGGGGGCTGCCGGCGAGATCCTCAAGGTGCTGCGCGACGCCCCCGGCGGCCCGCTCTACCACGTCCATTTCGATTGCTGGGCGGGCCACCCGCTCGTCGTCCGCGAAGGCGCCCTGGGCGCCAGCGAGGTTTCCCATGTCTGACATGCTCACGCCCACCCTGACCCTGCCGCGCGCGGCCACGACCCCCGAGGCCGCCACCCTGTACCTGCGCTTCAAGCATGCGCACGCGCTCTTCGACACCCCCCCGCAGCGCCTGGACGAAGCCCAGCGCGGCGAAGTCGACCGCGTCGTGGCGCGCCAGCGCAGCATCGAGACCCGCATCCTCGGCAGCCGGCAGGCGGCCCACGTGGCCGACAACCCGGAAGTCGCGGCACGCAATCTGGACGCCATCGCGAGCCGCTTCGCGAGCGAGGCGGAATTCGTGCTCGAACTCGCGCGCGCCGGCCTGAGCCTGCCCCTGCTGCACGAAGCGCTGGCGCGCGAAGCGCGCGTGGAGGCCATCCTCGAATTCGTCTCGGCGCGCGTCGCGCCCGTCAGCAACCTGGAGACCGAACTCTTCTACCACCTGCACCACGCGCGCTTCACGCAGCCCGAAAAGCGCACGCTGCGGCACATCCTGCTGACCATCAACCCGGCGCTCGCGGGCAGCTCGCGCGCCGAGGCGCTGGCCCGCATCGAATCGCTGCAGGCCGGCCTGCGCGCGCATCCCGACCGCTTCGCCGAACTCGCGCTGCGCCACTCCGAATGCCCCACCGCACTGCAGGGCGGGCTGCTCGGCACGCTGCCGCGCGGCGAGCTGTTTCCCGCGCTGGACGCCGCCGCCTTCGCATTGCGTCGCGGCGAGCTGTCGGCCATCGTCGAGTCGCCGCTGGGCTTTCACCTGCTGCGTTGCGACAACCTGCAGCCCGCCGGAGCACTGCCGCTCGCGCGCGTGCGCGAACGCATCCGCGAACAGATGCTCGAAGCGCGCCGCCACAACCGCCAGCGCGCCTGGGTCCGCCAGATCATGGCGCCGCTCGGCGGCACCTGAGGCCGCGCCGCAAGCATGCCGCGCGGCCGCCCGGCGCGGCTCAGGCCTGCGCCGCCCCGGCGTGGAACACGGCTTCGATGTTGTAGCCGTCGGGGTCGCGCACGAAGGCCGCGTAGTAGCCGGTGTGATACTGCGGGCGGGGTCCGGGCGCGCCATTGTCGATTCCGCCCGCCGCGATCGCCGCTGCGTGGAAGGCCGCCACCTGCGCTTCGCTGACGGCGCGGAACGCGATGTGGCTGCGCGGCTGGTAGGGCGTGCCGACCGAGATCCAGAAGTCGCCGCCCGGGTCGTCGGCGCCATGGGTCTGCCCGCCGAAGCCCGCCGCGTCGCCCAGGTCCAGCCTCACCGCATACCCCAGGGGCGCCAGCGCGGCCTCGTAGAAGCGCTTGCTGACGGCATAGTCGCTGACGTTGATACCCGTGTGATCGATCATCGCTGCTCTCCTTTCACAAAAAAACGGCCGCCCGCGCGGCCACTCGGAATCCGCCCATCCCCCCGCCGGCCAGCGCCGTGACCCTGTCGGCGAAGTGCCCGTCGCGCCCCGCCTCGGGCTCGCGGCGCGGGTAGCGCCTCTCGAAGCCCATGCCGGCGTACTGCTGCGCGCGGCAGGAACACCTGTGCCACGCGTGCCCGGCGAAATCCGCGCCCGGGCCGTCCGCCGCATCGACGATGCCGGCCCTCACCGGCGCGCGCGTCTGCGCCACCGCGGCCGGGGCCGCCGCGATGAGGCCCGCGAGTCCCTGCCGTTTCCCCGCGCGACGCTCCAGGGGGCAAAGCGCAAAGCCTAGCCCAAGCCCCCGCGCCGCGCCCGGCGGCCGGGCTGGGCGGGCCGCCGCGTGCCGCGAAGGGTGCGCTCAGCGCAACAGACGCACGCGATTGCGCATGTTGCCGCGCGCCCAGCCCAGGCGGTCGTAGAAGCGCGCGGCGGCCGGGTTGTCTTCGTCGGCGAGCAGTTGCAGCCGGCTCATGCCCTGCCGCCGCGCCCACGCCTCGGCGCCTTCGAGCAGCGCGCGGCCGATGCCCCGGGCGCGCCACGCGGCGTCCACCACCACGTCTTCCACCAGCCCCACGGCGCCCCCCTCGGCCGTCGACACGAGGCGCTGCACGGAACAGAAACCCACCACCTCGCCGCCTTCGCGCGCCGCATCGGCCACCCATAGCAGCGCATCCTCGCGCGCGAGCAGCAGGCGCAACGCGGCGAGCTGGCGCGCGGCATCGGGGCGGAAATCGCGTTCGATCGCGAACAGCCCGCCCAGCAGCGCGGCGATCTGCGTCAGGTCGCCAGCCTGCGCCGCCCGGCACACGATCCGTGCAGTCATGCGCCGGCCCCGCCCCGCTCCACGCGCGGCCCGCCGCCGCGCACGCCCGCTGCCTGTCTGTCGCCCTGCCTCATGCCTGCCCTCCCCGATTCACCAACGCGGTGCCTGGGCCGTCCGCCCCGCACCTTGCGCGGCGCGGCGCGCACGCGCCGGCCCTGTCGCTGCGGATGCCGCATGAGC
>JAVHXQ010000035.1 GCA_031119555.1 Candidatus Dactylopiibacterium sp. | reverse complement strand
TGCTGGCCGGCAGCGTCTTCACGCCGGCCAGCGCCGCCTTGAGCAGACTCGCGTCGTCGGTGGCGACCGGCGCGGCACGGGCGGGCTCGGGCCGCGCCGCCAGCTTGCGGCGCAGGTCGGCCAGCGGCAGGCGCCGGTTGCTCACGGCTCAGAGGCCGCCGAGATAGCGTTCGGCGTCCAGCGCGGCCATGCAGCCCGTGGCCGCCGAGGTGATCGCCTGACGGTACACGTGGTCGGCCACGTCGCCCGCGGCGAACACGCCGGGAATCGTGGTCTGTGTGGCGTTGCCGTCCTGGCCCGAACTCACCTTCAGGTAGCCGGCCTCGTTCATGTCGAGCTGCCCCTTGAAGATTCCGGTGTTGGGCGCATGGCCGATCGCGATGAAGACGCCCTGCACGGCAAGGTCCTTGCTCTCGCCGCTGCGGACGTGGCGCACGCGTGCGCCGGTCACGCCGCTGCTGTCGCCCAGGACTTCCTCCAGCGTGGAGTCCAGCTCCAGCGCGACGCGGCCTTCCTTCACGCGCTCCATGAGCTTGTCGATCATGATGGCCTCGGCGCGGAACTTGTCGCGCCGGTGGATCAGCGTGACCTTGCTGGCGATGTTGGCGAGGTAGAGCGCCTCTTCGACGGCGGTGTTGCCGCCGCCCACCACCACGACTTCCTGGTTGCGGTAGAAGAAGCCGTCGCAGGTCGCGCAGGCCGACACGCCGCGCCCCGAGAAGGCTTCCTCGGACGGCAGGCCGAGGTACTTGGCGGTGGCGCCGGTGGCGATGATCAGCGCATCGCAGGTGTAGGTGCCGGCGTCGCCCTTGAGGGTGAAGGGGCGTTGCGTGAGTTCGGTGGTGTGGATGTGGTCGAACAGGATCTCGGTGTTGAAGCGGCGGGCGTGGGCCTCGAAGCGGGCCATGAGTTCCGGCCCCTGCACGCCGTCGGTATCGGCGGGCCAGTTGTCGACTTCGGTCGTGGTCATGAGCTGGCCGCCCTGCGCGATGCCGGTGATCAGCACGGGCTTGAGGTTGGCGCGCGCGGCATAGACGGCGGCCGTGTAGCCGGCCGGGCCGGAGCCGAGGATGATCAGGGGATGGTGCTGGGTGCTCGACGTCATGGGGCGGATCCTGTCCTGGATGTGGAATCGCGAAGCCGCGAATTATAGCCGACGACCCCTGTTCGCCCCGATTGAGCCAGCCAATCGACAGCATTGCCGGCGCGGCTTAATCCTGACTGCCAGGATGGCTTCTCAGGCACGACGACGCTCGCATATACTGAGCCGGAAGCCGCCACAGGGGCGGCGCCGAGGGCGCAAGGGGGTGGTCTCATGACGGTCAGGCACCAGGTTTCGGTTACGGCGTTGCGCACCATTCCGATGTTCCAGGGGCTGGAGGCCGACCGCCTCGAAGTCATCGCCTCCCATGCCACGCTGCGCCGCGTGGCGCGCGGTCTTACCGTGGTGCAGGCCGGCGACGCCATCGACAACGTCTATTTCGTGCTCAACGGGGGCCTCAAGGTCATCGTCAGCGACGAGGACGGGCGCGAGGTGATCCTCACGCTGCTGGGGCAGGGCGATGTCTTCGGCGAGATGGGCGTGGTCGATACCGCGCCGCGTTCGGCCACCGTCACGGCCGTGGCCGCGTCCGATCTGGTGGTGATCTCGCAGGCCGATTTCCGCCGCATCCTGGCCGACAATTTCGAACTCTGTCTGCGCATCATGTGCAAGCTCGCCGAGCGCCTGCGCGCCGCCGACCGCAAGATCGAAAGCCTCGCGCTCATGGATGTCTACGGCCGCGTGGCGCGGCTGCTGCTCGACATGGCGGAAACCCGCGAGGGGCGCAGCATCGTGCGGCGCAAGATTTCCAAGCAGGACATCGCCAAGATGATCGGCGCCTCGCGCGAGATGGTCTCCCGCGTGATGAAGGATCTGCACGCCCAGGGCCTGCTCGAGGACACGCCCGACGGGCTGTTGCTGCGCGTGACCGCTGCGCCGGCCTGAATGCCGCGCCGCGACGCCGTTCGTCCCGCGCCGGGCGGAGCCCGGACCGCGCGGCGACGGGGCAGGGCGGGTCACGATAGCGCGCTATAATCGCCGCCTGTCTGTCTTCCGCCGGCGACCCGCATGCTGTTCAGAGCCTCATCCCGAACGCCCTCGCAACCCCTGCCCGAAAAGATCGCCGTGCTGCTGCGCGAGGCGCTCTGGTTATTGCTGGGCGCGGGGGGTGTGTACCTCGCGATGGTGCTGTTCGGTTACAGCAAGACCGACCCGGGCTGGTCGCATGCCGTGGACAGCGCCGCCGTGACCAACCCCGGCGGGCGTTTCGGCGCCTGGTTCGCCGACATCCTGCTGCAGCTCTTCGGTTCCTCGGCGTGGCTGCTCGTGGTGCTCATGCTGTGGGGCATCCTGCTCGGAGGGCGCCGCTTTCGCGGCGAGCTGGAGTCCGACCGCCGCTCCCTTTTCATCGTCCTCACCGGTTTCGTGATCCTGTTGCTCACGAGCTGCGGGCTGGAGGCCGTGCGTTTCCATTCCAGCCACGCAAGCCTGCCCGGAGTGCCGGGGGGCGTGATCGGCAGCGAGTTCGGCAGCCTCGCGACGCGTTACCTGGGGTTCACGGGCGGCACGCTGCTGATGCTGGCCGCGTGGCTGGGCGGTCTGAGCCTGTTCGGGGGTTTTTCGTGGATCAGCGCGGTCGAGAAGCTCGGCCACGGTCTGGAATCCTTCTGGTTCTTCACGCTGGGCGCCACGCAGACCTGGCGCGACCGCCGCGTGGGGCGTGAAACCGCCGTCAAGCGCGAAGAGAAGGTCAAGCGCGAGCGCAAGAAGCGGGAAGAGACGCCGCCCGTGGCGATCCACATCGAGCCCGTCATGAAGACCGAGCCGCTGCGCATCGTGGAGCCCGCCAAGGCCGACAAGGAGCGCCAGGCCGGCCTCTTCGGCGAGGCGCCGAAAGGCGCGGGGCTGCCCGCGCTGGTCCTGCTCGATCCGCCCAGCAACGACGTGGAGCCGCCTTCGGTCGAGTCGCTCGAATACACCTCGCGTCTCATCGAGCGCAAGCTCGCCGATTTCGGGGTCGAGGTAAAAGTGCTCGCGGCCTATCCGGGGCCCGTCATCACGCGCTACGAGATCGAGCCCGCCGTCGGCGTGAAGGGCGCGCAGATCATGAATCTGGTCAAGGATCTCGCGCGCGCGCTGTCGGTCACGAGCATCCGCGTGGTCGAGACGATTCCCGGCAAGGCCTGCATGGGGCTGGAGATTCCGAACGTGAAGCGGCAGACCGTGCGCCTGTCCGAGATCATCGGCTCCAAGGTCTATCACGACAACGCCTCGCCGCTGACGGTGGCGCTGGGCAAGGACATCGGCGGCAACCCCGTGGTGGCCGATCTGGCCAAGATGCCTCACCTGCTCGTGGCCGGCACCACGGGTTCGGGCAAATCGGTGGGCATCAACGCGATGATCCTGTCGCTGCTCTACAAGGCCGGCGCCGACAAGGTGCGCCTGATCCTCGTCGACCCGAAGATGCTGGAGCTCTCGGTCTATGAAGGCATTCCGCACCTGCTCGCGCCCGTGGTGACCGACATGAAGCACGCCGCCCACGCGCTCAACTGGTGCGTCGGCGAGATGGAGCGCCGCTACAAGATCATGGCGACGCTGGGCGTGCGCAACCTCGCGGGCTACAACAAGCAGATCGCCGAAGCCGAGAAGTCCGGCTCCCCCGTGAAGAATCCGTTCTCGCTGACGCCCGAGAATCCCGAGCCGCTCGAACCCATGCCGATGATCGTGGTAGTGATCGATGAGCTGGCCGATCTCATGATGGTCGTGGGCAAGAAGATCGAAGAGCTCATCGCGCGCCTCGCGCAGAAGGCGCGCGCTGCCGGCATCCATCTGGTGCTGGCGACCCAGCGCCCCTCGGTGGACGTGATCACCGGGCTCATCAAGGCCAACATTCCCACGCGCATGGCCTTCCAGGTTTCCAGCAAGATCGATTCGCGCACCATCCTCGACCAGATGGGCGCGGAATCGCTGCTGGGCATGGGCGACATGCTCTACCTGGCGCCGGGTACGGGCCTGCCGACACGCGTTCACGGCGCCTTCGTCGACGACAAGGAAGTGCACAAGGTCGTCGAATACCTCAAGACCACCGGCGAACCGAACTACGTCGAAGGCATGCTGACGGGCGCGACCGAGGAAGGCGGCGGCGAGTACGGCGGCGACATCTTCGGCGAGGGCGGCAGCGGCGGCGAGTCCGACGACCTCTACGACAAGGCCGTCGCCGTGGTCCTGCAGACCCGCCGGCCCTCGATCTCGCTCGTGCAGCGTCACCTGCGCATCGGCTACAACCGCGCCGCCCGCCTCATCGAACAGATGGAGCAGGCGGGGCTCGTCTCGGCCGCCAACGCCACGGGCGCGCGTGAAGTGCTGGCGCCCCCGCGCGAGGCCTGACCGACATCCACCCGGCCTTGCCGCCCCGGCCGGATTTTCTCCGGCCCCGCGCGGTCAGAGCCCACACCACCTTGCCGTCACCTATCGCCATGAAGAAAAGCCTGTTTTCCCTCGTCATGCTCGCATTGCCGGGCGTGGCCGCCGCCGGCGCGATCGACCAGCTCAACGCCTTCCTGGACGGCACCCGCACGGCCAGCGCGCGTTTCGAGCAGAAGGTCATCACCAAGAGCGGGCGCCCCGGCCAGACGGCGTCGGGCACCATGAACTTCCTGCGTCCCGGCAAGTTCCGCTGGGAATACACCCGCCCCTACAGCCAGCTCATCGTGGGCGACGGCCAGAAGCTCTGGAGCTACGACAAGGAACTCAACCAGGTCGTCGTGAAGCCCATGGGTGACGCGCTGGGCGCCACTCCGGCCGCCCTGCTGGCCGGCAGCAACGATCTGAAGAAGAACTTCACGCTGAGCGAAGACGGCGTGGCCGAAGGCCTCGAATGGCTGGAGGCGCTGCCGCGCACCAACGAAGCCGGCTTCGCGCGCGTGCGCATCGGCCTGAAGGACAACCTGCCGCAGGCCATGGAAGTGCATGACAACTTTGGCCAGACCTCGCGCCTGCATTTCTCCGGCTTCGTCCGCAACCCCTCGCTGCCGGCCGACAATTTCCGCTTCACGCCGCCCAAGGGGGCGGACGTGGTGGGCGAGTAAGCCGCGGCGCCGCGCATGGCCGACCTCTTCTCCCACCAACCCGCCGCGCCGCTCGCCGAAGCGCTGCGTCCGCGCACGCTCGACGAGGTCATCGGGCAGTCGCATCTGCTCGGCGAGGGCAAGCCGCTGCGCCTCGCCTTCCTGTCGGGCAAGCCGCATTCGATGATCTTCTGGGGCCCGCCGGGGGTGGGCAAGACCACGCTCGCCCGCCTCACCGCCACCGCCTTCGACTGCGCCTTCATCGCGCTCTCGGCGGTGTTCTCGGGCGTCAAGGACATCCGCGCGGCGATGGAGCAGGCCGAGCAGAACCTCTCGCATGGCCGCCATACCATCCTGTTCGTCGACGAAATCCATCGCTTCAACAAGTCGCAACAGGACGCGCTGCTGCCCTATGCCGAGAACGGCCTCGTCACCTTCATCGGCGCCACCACCGAGAATCCTTCGTTCGAAGTGAATTCGGCCCTGCTGTCGCGCGCGCAGGTCTACGTGCTCAAGTCGCTGACCGACGACGAACTGCGCCAGTTGCTCACGCGGGCACAGGAGCGGGCGCTGGGCCATCTCGAATTCGACGATCTCGCGCGCGACACCCTCATCGGCTATGCCGACGGCGATGCACGGCGCTTCCTCAACCTGCTCGAACAGTGCAGCACCGCCGCCGGCGCCGCGGGCGTGCAGCGCATCGACGCGGGTTTCATCGAGAACGCACTCACGCTCAACGCGCGGCGTTTCGACAAGGGCGGCGACAACTTCTACGACCAGATCTCGGCGCTGCACAAATCGGTGCGCGGCTCGCACCCCGATGCCGCCCTGTACTGGCTCACGCGCATGCTCGACGGCGGAGCCGACCCGCGCTATCTCGCGCGGCGCATCGTGCGCATGGCGTGGGAGGACATCGGCCTGGCCGATCCGCGCGCGATGCAGATCGCGAACGACGCCGCGCTCACCTACGAGCGCCTCGGCAGCCCCGAAGGCGAACTCGCGCTGGGCCAGGCCGTGATCTACC
This sequence comes from Candidatus Dactylopiibacterium sp., assembly GCA_031119555.1. GTDB lineage: Bacteria > Pseudomonadota > Gammaproteobacteria > Burkholderiales > Rhodocyclaceae > Uliginosibacterium. The sequence continues at coordinate 33,678 of JAVHXQ010000035.1, read as the reverse complement.
TCGCCGTGGCCGCCAAGAGCAACGCGGGCTACATGGCCTACAACCAGGCACGCGCTTTCGTGAAGCAGGACAGGAGCCGCGAGGTGCCGGTCCATCTGCGCAACGCGCCCACCAGGCTCATGAAGGAGCTTGGTTACGGGCATGAGTACCGCTATGCCCACGACGAGCCGAATGCCTATGCCGCCGGCGAGACCTATCTGCCCGAGGGCATGGAAGCACCGGGCTGGTACCAGCCCACGCCGCGGGGGCTGGAGGCCAGGATCGGCGAGAAGCTCGCAACCCTGAAGCGCTGGGACGAAGAGGCCGGGGAGAAGTAGCCCCCGCGGCGTGCCGGCGCGGCTCGTTCTCCTGGCCAGCAATCGACCCGCCCGCGAACCGCGTGGCGCGCATCCATGCCGATTCCGGCCCGCCTCTCCGCCCTCAGCCACTGGCGCCTCGCTGCCAGCCTGACGCGGCAGGCAGCGCGCGCCAGCCCGGCCCGTGTCCGTCATGGGCGATGCGTGCCGTGAGAAATGCCGGCGCCGGCCGTGCCAGAGGCGCGCTCCATCCACGGCGGTTCCGCACCGGCATCGCCCAACTCCAGCGCATGATCGCCGCCGGCACCCATCGGTGCCGCGGCGCCGGCACGGTTTTGCGCCCGACGCCGCGATGGATTCACGCGGCGTGGCGGCACGAGGCGCCGGCACGCCACGCCCGGCGGGTGCGGGCAAGAACGCCCGGCGCCGTCCAGGCACGCGCGGCCGCGTTCAAGGCGCTGGCGCGTCCGCCGTCCGGATCGGCCAGAGCAGGCGGTCGATCACGTTGAGCGTGGTCGGAGGCTCCGTGCCCAGCAGTTTCGCCAGCCCGATGTATTCCTGGGTCTGGAAGGACGTGACGGGCAACCCCATCGCGACGCGGCCGTAGCCGCTGCCGCCGTAGGCGCGCTCGGCGCGCAGCATCACGCTGAGCGCGAGTTCGCTTTCGGGATGTCCGTTCAGCTCGCGCCAGGGCCAGCTCGCGGGTTTGTCGGCATACCGGGCGAGGTAGTTGATCCCGTTGCGCAAGCCCCGCGTGCGTTCGCGCTTCTTCCAGACGTCCACGCCGAGCAGCTCGCCATAGCGCGCCAGATGGGTCATGGCATCGAGGTTGAAGGCGGAGTAGTGGAACGGCGTGGTGCGCTCGAGCTCCGCGTACTGCTTGCCTTCGATCGAGATCTGGCTGGCGATGCGCAGGTCCACGCCCCGTTCCACCGCGCGGCGCGCGGTTTCGCGGTCGCCGCTGAAGAGTGCGTAACTGGCGATCTGCATGTCATAGAAGGTGCCGTGGTTGTTGTGGGCGTTGAATTCCTCCACCCCCAGCGGGTCGTTGAGCATCCAGTCCGTGAATGTCCGGAACCACGCGCGCAGGGCCTCGACCTCCGCCGTGCTCAGCACCTGGGCCGGCTCCAGCAGCGCGACGGCATCGATCACCATCCAGAGGTTGCGCGTATCGATGAGTCCGATGCCGCGCCCATCCACGCGCCCCATGACCGCCTGACCGTAGCGCAGGTTGGGATTCATGCGCGTGGCCGGGTCGAGGAACCAGGTGCGGATGTAGTCGGCCGCCTTGCGCGCGTAGCGGGCATCGCGCGAGAAGTACCAGGCCACGGACAGGTTCTGCACGCCCAGACACATGATCTGCATGCGCACCGAATCGGTGTCGCCATTCTTGGCGGAGGGGTTGAACTGCCCGTCGCGCTGCACATAGGGCAGGCCGTCGGGGCGGGAAGGGTCCGGCCACCAGTAGGGCGCGAGGCTCATGTAGTCGTGGCGATCGCCAGAGGGCGGCGCCAGCTTCTTGTAGGTGACCGATTCGGGTTGCGTCTTGAGCAGCGCCTCGGCGTGCTCCATGAGCTTGGCGTGGGCGGGCAGCAGCCGCGCATCGCGCGCGGCCACGCGGGTGCGCGCATGGGCCAGCGCGTCGGCATCCAGCGTAATGGGTTGCAGCGCCGCCGCGTGGGCGCTCAGCGCCCCCAGACCCAGCAGCAGGGCCAGCGCGGTGCGGCGGAACAGGGCTATCGGTTTCATGCGTGTCTCCTCTGATCGGTATGGCGGGCAGGCGTCGTGGGCTGAAATCCCCCGCAGGACGGCACGTTAAACGATTAACTCAAGTATCGCAATGCGACCTTTCCACGCGTCCGACCACCGGCAGCGCGCAAAGCGCTCCGCCATGCCGCCGGGGTATTCGGGCAATCGGCAGGCGCGGCAAGGGTCACGGGCTAGAATGCATCCGGCATCAAGCGCGGGCGTCACGACGTCCGCTCCCCCAGAATTTCATCAGAGGAGTCCGTGTCATGAAGAAACTGCTGCTCGCTGCAATCGGCCTCGCGGTCCTGTCCGCGCCGGCGCTCGCCCGCAAGGATTGCGAGGAACTCAAGACCGAGATCGCGGCCAAGATCGAGGCCAACGGGGTGACGGGCTACAGCCTGGAAATCGTGGAGAAAGGGCAGGCCGGCGGAGCGCGTGTCGTGGGCAGCTGCGACGCGGGCGCGAAGGAAATCGCCTACCAGCGCGGGGCCCCCGCCGCCCCCGCCGCGGAAGCGTCGGCGCCCCGCTGACGCCAGGGCGGCTCGTCCGTCCGGGCGAGCCGCATCATCGCGCGATCAGTGCGGCGCGTAGCCGCGAAAGCCTTCGAGCAGCCAGATCGAGGCCTCGCGCGTGAGCCCCGGCTCGATCGGCAGCACGATGCGCGCCAGCTTGCGGTGCGTCGTGAAGCGCTCGATGAGGGGCGGCGCATCGTCGCGACTGACGAGCAGAAAGGGCCGACTGTGGCGCGCCTCGGTCAGCGGACGCGTGAGCTGGTAGTGGTCCGCCGGATGCGCGTGGGGGGCCCAGGCCACGTAGTCGAGCGGCAGGTCGCGCAGTTCGTAGAGCAGGTGCGCCATCATCGTGCGATCCTCGGTGAGCACGAGCGCATCGGGCTGCGCCGCCAGATAGGGGCGCACCGCGGCCCCCAGCACTTCCCAGCCCTTGGCCCGCTTGAGCGGGTCCATGCGTGCCGGTTGCGGCAAGCCACGCAGGCGGTAGTAGTCCGACAGGTGATAGGCGGCGCCCATGATCAGCACGTTGAGCGCGAGCGCGATCACCCACCAGCGTTGCGCACGCAGGCGGGCAAGCCACTTGACGCCCAGGATCAATGCCGCGAGCAGTGCCGGCGCGGCCCAGTTGCCGTTCGCCTCGGCGCGCAGGGCCTGCAGGAACACGAGCCCCAGCAGCGGCAGGCTGAATGCCAGCAGGAACTGGTAGCGCGCGTCGCGCAGCTTGCGCAGGGCAAGGCCGAGGCCGCCCAGGAAGGCCAGCGCGAAGCCCGGCCCCAGCGAGCCGGCCTGCGCGAGCAGGAATTCGCCGAGGTTGCCGCTCTTGTCGTTGCCGGCCACATGCGTGATGTCGGCCGTATGGCGCAGCGTCGGGAAATCGTGCGACCAGTTCCAGACGATGTTGGGCAGCACGATGAGGCTGCACAGCACGATGGCGGACCACAGGCCCGGATGAACGAAGCAGCGCCGCCGCCGCGCATCCGCGAGCAGGTAGAGCGCGGCCGACACGGCGAACGCCGCCATCGTGTACTTCGCCATGATCCCGAGGCCCACGGCCGCGCCCATGAGCAGCCAGTCGCGCATGCGGCCGGTCTCGAGCGCGCGCAGCAGGCCCAGCATCGCGAGCGCCCAGAAGAAGAGCAGCGGTGCGTCGGTCGACACGGCCAGCCCCAGCGCCGACACGATGGGAATGAGGATGAAGGCGAGCCCGCTGCGGAACGCCACGCGTGCGTCGAACAGCCGGCGCGCGAGCAGGAACATGACCCACGCCGTGGCGGGGTAGAGGATCAGAGCCGGCAGCTTCACGGCCAGCAAGCCATCGCCGAAGACGGCCGTGCTGGCCGCGATCAGCCACGCGATCACGGGGGGTTTCGAGAAATAGCCCCAGTCGAGCGCCTTGGCCCAGCTCCAGTACTGGGCTTCGTCGATATACAGGGTCACGCCGAGACGCGGAATCACCCACAGCCGGTAGCAGGTGAGCGCGATCAGCAACGCGACGAGCAGCCACGGCTGCGCGAGGCGGCTGGTGGGGCGCAGCTCGGAGGAATCCAGCCGCATGCGGGTCCAGTCTTCCATTACTTCAGCCTCACCAGAACGACGCCGCCTTCACGATACAGCGTCTCGTGCGGAACGTCGGGCGGCAGCCGGTCGCTGCGCGTGAGCGCGATCTGGCCGGGGCGGGCCTGCACGGTGGGACTCACCTCGCCGCGATACACCGAGAAGCTCGGCGCGTGGAAATTCCAGAGCACGCCGGGCTCGGTGTAGGCGCGCGCCGCCAGACCCGCCCGTTTGACGGGCCCCTGCAGCACGTCGCCCACGAAGGGGGTGACCGCCAGCGCAAGAAGCAGCGTGTTGAGACAGGCCATCACGAGCACGCGCCGGCCGGTGTCGAACGGCGCGCGCAGCGCCGCGAGCGAAAGCAGCAGGGCGGCGGCGGCCAGCACGTGATAGCCGGCCGGAATCGCTTCGCTCACACGCCCGACCTGCGCGAGGTAGTAGGCGTCGCGCACCCATCCCGCCTGCGCCGAATGTGCGAGCAAGACGGGCAGGGCGATGAAGAGCAGCATCAGCACCAGTACCGGGGCCGCGCCCGCCAGCACCGACTTCACGCGCTCGCGATGGATCGCCAGCAACACGAAGAGCGGGGTGCAGCCATACAGCGCGTAGTGCGGCAGCTTGGTGCCGGAGAGCGAGAAGAACACCGTCACGAACAGGCACCACACCCACAGGAAGCGCGTCAGCGGCGTACTCCAGTCGGCGGGCAGCCGGCGCAGCGCGGCAATCAGCCAGGCCAGCCAGGGCAGCAGCAGCACCGGGATCATCAGGATGTAATAGAACATGCTGCCCGAATGCCCCTCGAGCGTGCCCGAGAAACGCTCCACGTTGTGCTTGAGGATGAAGCCGTCGATGAAATCCTGTCCGTGGATCGCGAGTGCCGTGGCATACCAGGGCACCGTCACGGCGAGCAGGATCACCCAGCCGCGCGGGTCGAACACGCTGCGCAGCCAGTCGCGCCAGCGTCCCGCCGTGAGGCAGTAGAGAAGCGTCGTCGCGCCCGGCACAAGCAGCGCGATGGGGCCCTTGGTGAGCACGCCGAGCCCGATCCACAGGTAGCTGCGCAGGAGCGGTGCGCGCGCGCCGGACTCCAGGTGGCGCCAGGCGTCCAGCAAGGCCAGCGCGAGCAGCATGTTGAGCAGCGCATCGGCCGTGGCCGCGCGGCCGATGAGGTGGACGCCCAGGCTGGTCGCCGCGATGCCGCAGGCCATGAGCCCGGCGCCGCGTCCGTAGCGCTGCCACGCGAACTGACCGACCGCGTAGCACCAGGCCGAGGCGGCCAGCGCCGAGGGCAGGCGGAAGCTCCATTCGCCGGTGCCGAACAGCCAGACAAAAAATGCCTGGCACCAGTAGATGAGGATGGGTTTGTCGAAGCGCGGTGCGCCGTTGAGCCAGGTCGACAGGAAGTCGTTGCGCACGAACATCTCGCGCGTGGCTTCCGAGAACGCGCCTTCGTCCACGTCGAACAGCGGCGCGCCGCCCAGGTTCATGAGAAAGAGTGCGAGCGGCAGCAGGAGCAGCAGCCAGCGTCCCTGATTGAAGATCGATTGCTGATTCATGTCGGGGTCGTGCCTGGGGCGCGAAGCGTCGGTCATGCCTGACGACTCCGCCTGAGGTTCATCGGATGCGCCTGAAAACCCGCCGTCAGGCCGCCGCCCGGCGCTTCCCGGCGGCAGGCGTTTCGCCTTGCGCGGGCGGAGGAAGGCGCCACGCAGCTTGCGCGGGGCCTCGGCGCGGGTGCCCGGGCCGTGCCAGCGTGGCCGCTCATGCCGGGCCTGCGGATCATAGCGCGTCGCCCATGCTCGCCGCTGCCGCGCCGACGCCCGTGCCGGACGGGCGCGTGCGCGGGCCGCCGGCGGGCGGCGCTCAGACCTTGTGCCAGGCTTCGTCGCTGGTCGGCGTGTGCGGATTACGCACCGAGTAGAGCCGGCCGGCGCCCGATTCGAAATAGATGCGCGCCAGCGTTTCGCCGAGCACGCCGGTCAGGATGAACTGCACCGCCATGATGATCGCGAAGAAGCCCACGAGCAGCAGCGGGCGCGTCCCGATGTTCTCGTCGCCGATGAACTTCAGCCCCGCCATGTACGCGAGGATCAGCCCGCCCAGCGCACCCAGCGCGAGCCCGGCGCCGCCAAAGAAGTGGCCCGGGCGCGCACGGAAGCGCATGAAGAAATACACCGAGATCAGGTCGAGGATCACGCGGAAGGTCCGCGAGATGCCGTACTTCGATTCACCGAACTGGCGGGCGTGGTGAGTCACCACCTCCTCGGCGATGCGTCGCGGCGTGGTGACCGTGGCCAGCCAGGCGGGAATGAAGCGGTGCATCTCGCCATACAGGCGCACGTTCTTGATGACGCAGGCGCGGAACGCCTTGAGGCTGCAGCCGTAATCGTTGAGCTTCACGCCCGTGATGCGCGCGATCAGGCGGTTGGCGATGCGCGACGGGATCTTGCGCAGGAAGAGCCCGTCCTGACGGTTCTTGCGCCAGCCCGCGACCATGTCGAGGTCTTCGTTGAGCAGACGCCCGACCATGCGCGGAATGTCGCGTGGATCGTTCTGGAGGTCGCCGTCCAGCGTCACGATCACATCGCCGCGCGCGGCGTCTATGCCCGCCTGCATGGCCGCCGTCTGGCGGAAATTGCGCATCAGCTCGATCACGCGCACATGGGCACCGAAATGGTTCCCCACGCGGCGCAGCTCGTTGGGCGTGGCGTCCGAACTGCCGTCATCGACGAGGATGAGTTCCCACGGATGCGCGTAGCCGGCAAGGCCCTCGTGAACGCGGGTGATCATCGGCTCGACGTTTTCCGCTTCGTTGTACATCGGGATCACGATGGACAGCGTGTGCGGCGGAATGCTTGCGGCCTCGGGCGTGGAAATCGGTGGGTTCATGAAGGTGTCTCGCTTTTCGAATCGGCTTGGGCGCCGGGCAGGAATGCCAGCGCCAGACCGCCCGCCAGCAGGGCCAGGGCGATCACGAAGAGGTGCAGGGCAAGCGCGGCACTGAGCCCGCCCGCGAAGGGAATGCCATGGGCGGCAAGCAGCGCGGCGCCGCCTGCCTCGTAGGTACCGAACCCCGCCACACCCTGGATGGGCAGGATGGCGGCGAGTTCCACGCCCAGCGCGCCCGACATGCCGGTCGAGAGCGAGGTCTGCAGCAAGGCGCCCAGCAGCCACGCCTGGGCCGCCAGTTTGACGGACCAGTTGGCGAGCGTCCAGAGCCAGCCGCGCAGCGAACGGCGGGTCGATTGCGCGAGCGCGGCGCGCACGCGATGGATCGTCTGGGTGAAGCGCCCGCCGCTGGCCTGCTCGGCCGGATGCCGGCGCGCCCAGGCCGGAATCGCCCACGCGGCCACGCAGACCAGCGCGATCCAGAGCGCGCGCAGGGCGGCGGGCAGGCCCGGCCAAACGAAAGCGGCCAGCGCGAGAACCACGAACGCATCCTGGATGCGCAGCCACAGCAGGGCCACCACCGCGCGCGTGGTCGTCACGCCGAACCAGCGGTTGAGCAGAATGGGGAAGGCAGCTTCGCCGCTGCGGAACGGCAGCACGTTGATCGAAGCGTTGTGCAGCAGGGTGAGGCGCAGCACGCGGGCATAGGAGGCGCCGGTGTCGGCCGCGAACTCGTCATGGACGCGCCCGGCGCGCAGCAGGTAGCTGGCCGTGAAGGCCGCCGTGGCGAGCATCAGGTCAGACGCGGAAATGCGCGACAGGGCGGCGGCCAGTTCGCTCCAGCGGGCTCCCGCGAGTACCCAGGCGAGCAGGCCCACCGTGATGGCGAGGCCGAGCGCGCGCTTGAATCCGGTTTTCAAGCCAGCGGCCCTCTGGGCGAAGGGGTGCGAAAAAATAATGCCAGACGGCTGCAGCCAGAAACGGACATCGGTGGTAAAAGGCTTTCGGCCCGGAGATTGCTTGGAGAGGCGCGGAGTTTACCACCAGCGCCCTTTGTGTGCCTTTCCTGCACCATCCTGCCGCATTTCTTCCCGTCATGAGCCCCCGATGAGCGACGTCCTGTTCCCTTCCTCCGTTACGGCCCCGTCCGGCACCCGTCTTGCCGCCTCCAGCGTCGAAGTGCGCCTGCTGCAGAATGCGGCGCGCCTGCTGATGCAATACAACATGCGCACCGCGCTGCTGCGCGAACGCATTCACGAACTCGGGGCGGCGATGGGCTTGCCCGTGCAGGTGCAGGTGGGTTATCGCTACCTCACCATCCACGCGCCGGACAACCTGAACATCCACGCCCAGGTGCCCGAGTTCCGCATCAACGTGGCGGTCAGCGCCGAGGTCAACCGGACCGTGGACAAGGTCTGCGCGGGGACGCTCGCGCCCGCCGAGGCGCTGGAGATCCTGGAGCACGTCGAGACCACCGCCGGACGCCACAACCGCTGGACGCTCGCGCTCATGTTCGGTCTCGCCGCCGGCGCGCTGGCCTGGTTGCTCTCGGGCGACTGGGGGGCCATGGCCGTCATCTCGCTGTCGTCTGCCCTGGGCATGCTGGCGCGCCAGGCGATGCACCGTTTCCACCCCGTGCTGTTCGCGCTGCCTTTCGTGGCCGCGCTGATCGGTTCGCTGATGGGCGGTGCCGTGATCCAGCTCGGCTGGACCGCGACGCCCGGCATCTGCCTCATCGTGCCGGCCCTCATGCTGGTGCCGGGCCCGCATCTCATCAATGGCCTCTACGACATGCTGGAGAACAACATGCAGGCCGGCCTGTCGCGCCTGGGGCTGGCCGCGGGCATCCTGGTGGCCGCCGCGATGGGGATCTTCCTCGGCGCATGGATCATGCTGGATTTCACCACCGTGCCGATCTACAAGATCGCCTCGGCGCCCATCCCGCTGTGGGCGGACGTGCTTCTGGCCGGGGTGGCTTCCTGCGGTTTCGGCGCCTTCTATAATGCGCCGTGGCGCGTGCTCTGGACCTCCATCCTGTGCGGCATGGTGGGCCACGGCGTCCGCTACCTCGGCCTGCAGTACGGGCTGCACGTCGAGATCGCCACGCTGTTCGCGTGCTTCGGCATCGGCTTCATGGCCATCCGCTGGGTTTCGAGCATGCGGATACCCTTCGCGGCCGTGGCCTTCGCGGGCGCGGTGCCGATGATGCCCGGCGTGCTGATGTACCAGACCATAGGAGGCGCGATGGAAATCTCCTTCGCCGGTTCGGCCGCCAGCGTCGAGCTCGTGGCCGGCACGCTCGCCAGCGGCTTCAAGGCGGCGTTCGTGGTCGGCTCCATGGGCATGGGGCTGCTCGCGGGCGCCTGGGTGGGTGGCCTGTTCTTCAAGTTCTTGGCAAAGGCGGCTAAATGAATCAGCAGATCGCGCTCATCGGCGCACCCACCGACATCGGCGCCGGCGCGCGCGGCGCCTCGATGGGGCCCGAAGCGCTGCGGGTGGCGGGCATCAAGTCCACGCTCGAAAGCCACGGCCTGGTGGTCGAGGACCGCGGCAATCTCGCCGGCCCCACCAACCCCTGCCTGCCTCCGGTCTATGGCTATCGCCATCTCGAGGAAGTGATCGCCTGGAACCGTGCCCTGCACGATGCGATCAACCAGATCTTCCTCGACGACAAGATGCCCATCCTGCTGGGCGGCGACCACAGCCTCGCGATCGGCTCGATCAGCGCGGTGGCGCGCCACTGCCGCCGCGTGGGCAAGAAGCTGCGCGTGCTCTGGCTGGATGCCCATGCCGATTTCAATACGTCGGTCATCACCCCCAGCGGCAACATCCATGGCATGCCGGTCGCGTGCCTCTGCGGCCATGGCCCCGATCCGCTCACCAGCATGTCCGACCAGGTGCCCGCGCTCGATCCGTGGAGCATCTACCAGATCGGCATCCGCTCGGTCGACCAGGGCGAGAAGCGCCTCGTCCATGAAGTCGGCCTCGACGTGTTCGACATGCGCTTCATCGACGAGAACGGCATGCGCCACACGATGGAGCAGGCCCTGCTCGGGCTGGACGAGGATACCCACCTGCACGTGAGCTTCGACGTGGACTTCCTCGACCCCGAGATCGCCCCGGGCGTCGGCACGCTCGTGCCCGGCGGGCCGACCTACCGCGAAGCGCAGCTGTGCATGGAGATGATCGCCGACACGGGGCGCCTTGCGTCGCTGGACGTCGTCGAGCTCAACCCCGCGCTGGACGTGCGCAACAAGACGGCGGAACTCGCCGTCGACCTCATCGAGAGCCTGTTCGGAAAATCCACGCTGATGCGCCGCGAGGCCTGATCCGGCCGCACGCTTCCCACGCCATGCGGGTATCATGTGGCCCTTGGGGCAGGATCGTGCCGTGCGCGGCGCCGGTCCCCGGTCTTGCAGGCCACCCTCCGTTCCCGCGCGCCGTTTCCAGGACTCCATGAAGGCACTGGTAATCGACGATTCGCTGACAACCTCGCTGCTGTTGTGCCAGCAACTGCAGCGATTGGGCCTTGACGCCCGCGTGGCACGCGACGCGGCGCAAGGCCTTGCGCTCTTCAGCGAGGACCGCCCCGATCTCGTCTTCATCGATGCCGTGCTCGCCGGGCAGGATGCCTTCGAGCTTGCCCGCTCGTTGCGCGCGCTGGAAGGCGAGGGCGAATGGGCGCCCATCATCCTGCTCACCGCCACGCTGGACGAAGAGCGCCTGGAGCGCGGCATTGCCGCCGGATGCGACGATTTCCTCGTCAAGCCCGTGGCCGAGGTCGTGCTGCATGCCAAGGTGCGTTCCATGCAGCGCATGACGCAGATGCGCTACTCGCTGGTCGTGCTCTCGCGCCGCCTCGCCGAGGCCAATCGCGAGCTGCTGCGCATGTCCACCGAGGATGGCCTCACGGGCCTCGCCAATCGCCGCCGCTTCGACGATGCACTCAGTCGCGAGTGGGCGCGCGCGGTCCGCTCGGGGCAGTCGCTCGCGCTGCTGATGATGGACGTCGATCAGTTCAAGCCTTACAACGATCTCTACGGCCACCTGGCCGGCGACGAGTGCCTGCGCCGGCTCGGCGCCGTGCTGGCATCGGCGGGGCGCCGCCCGGCCGATCTCGCCGCCCGCTACGGCGGCGAGGAATTCGCGATGATCCTTCCCGAAACCACCGAGGAAGGGGCGGCGCTGGTGGCACAGGACATCCGGCGGCGTCTCGCCGAACTCTCGCTCGCCCACGCCGGCGCCGAAAATGGCCGCGTGACGCTCAGCATCGGCGTCGCCTGCACGGCGCCGCGCGAGGCGATGGGCGACGCGCTGGCCCTGGTGGCCGCGGCGGACCGCGCGCTCTATCTTGCCAAGCAGGGTGGGCGCGACTGCGTGCTGCTGAGCGCGGGGCTGACGGTCTGACCCGGCCTTCGAGCGCCCGCCGATTTCAGAAGCCATCCTTCCACGCCCGCAGGGCAGCGAAAACCCCCGGCGCATCGGTCGCCGTGCGCGCGTCATGCTGCCGCGCGGCAGCTTGCACGGCGGGTTCGTGGCAGCGCAGGAAGGGATTCGTCTCGCGCTCTTCCGCCAGCGTGCAGGGCAGGGTGGGCTCATGGTTCTCGCGTTGCCGCGCACAGCGCGCCGCGCGGGCCGTGATGGCGGCGTTGCCGGGTTCCACCACCTGGGCAAACCGCAGGTTGGATAGCGTGTACTCATGCGCGCAGCAGATGCGGGTGTCGTCCGGCAGCGCCGCGAGCCGCTGCAACGAGGCATGCAGCTGCGCCGCCGTGCCGCCGAGCAGGCGTCCGCAGCCCGCGGCGAACAGCGTGTCGCCACAGAACAGGTGGCCCGCATGCAGCCAGGAAATGTGTTCTTCGGTGTGACCCGGCGTGGCGATGACCTCGAAGGCCCGCGCGAACCCCTCGAAGCGCACGCTGTCACGATCGGAGACCGTGCGGCTCACGCAGGGCATCTGCGCGCTGGACGGCCCCAGCACGGGCACGTCGTGGCGCGCGCACAGGGCCGCCACGCCGCCCTGGTGGTCCGAGTGCCGGTGGGTGAGCAGGATCGCCGCGAGGTGCAGTTTCTCGCGGGCGAGGAAGTCTTCCACGGGGGCGGCCTCGCCGGGGTCCACGACGATGCAGCGGCCTGCCTGGCTCAGCGTCCAGATGTAGTTGTCCCGCAGGGCGGAAACGGGAACAATTCGGGCTTCGTTTTCCATGGCCTCGATTCTACGGTGCTTTCCGATGTCGCATAGCTGTCTGGGAGAGTGGTTCGAAAGCCCGCGCGGGCGCTATCTGCTGGCGTGGGAACATGCCCGCTTCGATGAGCGCGTGGCCGATATCTTCGGCTTCAACGCCGCGCAGATCGGGCTGTGCGGCCACGACTTCCTGCGCGCCAACCGCATGGCGCTGCGCCTGCGCTGCACCGACCGCCGCGACACGGCCCTGCTCACCGCGGATCTGCTGGCCGAGGCCGAGGAGCTTCCCTTCGCGTCGCAGAGCCTCGATCTGGTCGTGCTGCCGCACGTGCTGGAGTTCGTCTCGCATCCGCATCAGGTGCTGCGCGAAGTCGAGCGCGTGCTGCTGCCGGAGGGGCACGTGCTGATCACGGGCTTCAACCCGGTCAGCCTGTGGGGGCTGCGCCGTTCGCTGGCGGGGCACATGGGCGTCCTGCCCTGGACGGGTCAATACCTTGGCGTGCCGCGCCTCAAGGACTGGCTCAGCCTGCTCGGTTTCGAGCACCGCGGGGTCACCTCGGGCTGCTTCGCGCCGCCCGTGGCCAGCGAGGAGTGGCTGCGCCGCTGGTCCTTCATGGAGGTGGCGGGCGCGCATTGCTGGCCCTTCGGCGGCGCGGTCTACATGTTGCACGCGGTGCGCCGGCTGCCGGGCATGCGCCTCATGCTGATGCCGGCCTGGCGCGAGCAGCGCGCGCGCAGAAAAGCGATGGTGCCGGCCGCTCACCGGCACGGCAGATGAATTCACCCGACATGCGGCCGCCGGCCGCGTGCACGCAACAGGACACAGATGGAACAGATCGAGATTTTTACGGATGGCGCCTGCTCGGGAAACCCCGGGCCGGGAGGCTGGGGCGCGATCCTGCGGGCGGGCAGCGCCGAAAAGGAACTCTGGGGCGGCGACCCCGCGACCACCAACAACCGCATGGAAATGCTCGCGGTGATCCGCGCGCTCGAGGCGCTCAAACGCCCGGTGCATGCACGCATCCACACCGACTCGCAGTATGTGCAGAAGGGTATGACCGAGTGGATTCACGGCTGGAAGCGCCGTGGCTGGAAGACCGCCGGCAAGGAACCGGTGAAGAACGAGGATCTGTGGCGACGCCTCGACCTGCTCGCGGGCGCGCACGAGATCGAATGGGTGTGGGTGCGCGGCCATGCCGGGCATGTGGAGAACGAGCGGTGTGACGTTCTGGCGCGCCAGGGAACCGACGCCGCGCGCCGGCAGGGTCAGATCGTCGAGACGCCCTGAGGCGCGGGGCCCGGGTTGCGCGCCGCGCCGTTACTGCAGGCGGATATCGACGCGGCGGGCTTCCTGCAGATCCTCGGTGCCGGGGATCACTTCGGGCTTGCGCAGCACGATGCGGTCTTCGGGAACGCCGGCGCGGATGAGCGCATCGCGCACGGCTTCGGCGCGCGCACGGGCCAGTTCGATGTTGCGCCCGGGGTCGCCGGAAGGATCGTGAAAACCTGAAATGAGCACCGTCTTGCGCGGCGCCTCGGCGGCGTCTTCCTTGACGGTCTGGATGGCGCCACCGGCTTCTCCCGGCACCTTCGCGCTGCCGGTTTCGAAGTAGATCGCGGCCAGGGCGTCGCCCACCGGAACCATCTGCCCATCGACGAAAACCGGCTGACTGCGCGTATTCAGCGCGATCACGCCATAACTCACCACCCCCAGCACGCAGGCCAGGATCAGGGCGCTCATGAGTACGGCCACGACTTTCAGCTCGATGTCATCATCGTCCTGCATGGGGGCTCCGGGGAATTTTGGCTGGCGCAAGGATACGCGCTTATGCAGGCCTCTGCACGCGGGCCAGCACGTGCGCGAGCCAGCGCGCGTAGAGGCGTTCGCTGACCGCATGCATCGCGGCAAGGCGCGCATCGAGCGCATCCAGCACGGCTTCCCGGCCCTGCACCGAGGCTGCTTCGCCGCCGTGCGCGAGGTCGTGGGGCCAGTGCGCGACCCAGCTTTCGATCAGGGGCGCGGTCATTTCGACATGACATTGCATGCCCAGGTGCGGTCCGATCGCGAAGGCCTGGTTGGCGCAGAAGGCGCTCGAGAGCAGCGGCTCGGCATGGGCGGGCAGCGCAAAGGTCTCGCGGTGCCAGTGAAAGCCCTCGAATGACCCGACATCGCCCAGCCATTCACGCGCGCCAGCCGAGGTCGCGGCCTCGAGGCGGCCCCAGCCGATCTCGCGCACCGCGTTGCGGCTCACGCGGGCGCCCAGCGCGCGGGCCATGAGCTGGCCCCCCAGGCAATGTCCGATGACGGGCACGTCGCGCGCCATCGCATCGCGGATCAGTTCGAGCTCGTGCGCGATCCAGGGCAGGTCGTCGTTGACGCTCATCTCGCCACCGAGAAAGCACAGCCCCGAGAAGGGCTCGGCGGCGGCGGGAACGGGCTCGCCCAGATCGATGCGAACCAGCCGCCAGGCGAGCTTGCGTGCCTCGAGGAAGCTGGCAAAATGGCCCGGACCGACGAGGGCGCTGTGCTGAAAGACGACGATCGGTTTCATGAGGAAGACGCTTCTATGACGCGGAACGGTAATCGGTGGCTGCGGCGCGGCCTGCTGGCGATGATTCTATCGTCATGCGGCGTGGGTGCCATCGCACAGGAAGTCGCGCTCGCGGGCGTGCTGGGCAACAAGGCGCTGCTCGTGATCGACGGCGGCGCGCCGCGCACCCTGGGCCCCGGCCAGCGCGCCGGCGAGGTCCGCGTGGTGAGCGTGGGGCGCGATACGGCCGAGGTGGAGATCGGCTCGCGCCGGCTTAGCCTGCGCCTGGGCGATTCCCCGGTCAGCGTGGGGGCGACGGACGGCGGCATGCAGCAGGTCAGTCTCGTTGCCGATTCGCGCGGGCATTTCGAGGCGGCCGGCAGCCTGAACGGCAGGGCGGTGCGCTTCCTCGTCGACACCGGCGCGACCGCCGTGGCGATGGGCCCGGCGACGGCGCAGGCGGTAGGCATCGACTACCTGCGCGGCCAGCGCAGCATGGCTTCGACCGCCAACGGCACGGTGCCGGTCTGGCGCGTGCGCATCAACCGCGTCACGCTGGGCGGCATCACCCTGCACGACGTGGACGGGCTCGTCGTGCAGGCCGAGATGCCCCATGTGCTGCTGGGGATGAGCTTCCTCAACCGCATGGACATGCGGCGCGACGGCAGCACGATGCTGCTGCGCCAGCGCTACTGACCGGACGATGGACGACCGCTGCCGCGCCTTCGACGCCGTTTTGCTGCGCGCGCGGTTCCGCGCCCTCGCGGGCTTTTCCTGGCAACCCGAATGGCCCCGTCATGCCGGCCAGGTCGGTGCCGGCGTGCTGATCCCCTTCGTGATGCGCGCCACCGGCATGCAGATCGTGCTCACGCGCCGCACCGACCATCTGCATCATCACCCGGGCCAGATCAGCTTTCCCGGCGGACGCGTGGAGCCCGGCGACCCTTCGGTGATGCACGCGGCCTTGCGCGAGACGCACGAAGAGATCGGCGTGCCGCCGGACGCCGTGGAGGTCCTTGGCAGCCTGCCCGAGTTCTCCACGCCCAGTGGCTTCTGCATCACGCCGCTGGCCGGCCTGCTGCGCGGCGACGCCGCCTACGTGCCGGACCCTTTCGAGGTGGCGGAGATCTTCGAGGTGCCGCTGGCTTTTCTGCTCGATGCCGGCAATTACCAGTCTCACCGCATCGCGTGGCAGGGAGGCGAGCGCATCGTGCAGGCGATCCCCTGGCAAGGGCGTTTCATCTGGGGTGCCACGGCCGGCATTCTTGCCATGCTCGCGGCCTTCCTGCACGAAAGACCGACGGCCCCCGCCCTGTGAGCAATGCACCACACACGCGAGCGTCCGGGCGAATGCTTGTGCTATCTTCGCCGCCTGAATCACTTCCAGCGTCTGCTCTTAGCATCCATCCCTGATGACCCTGCTCGCACTCGTTCTGACCCTTGTCCTGGAGCAGTTCCGGCCGCTCAACGCCGCGCGTTATCTGTATCCCCTGCTTGCCTCGCTGGGCCAGTTCTTCGAATCGCGCTTCAATGACGGCCAGGCCCGCCACGGCACCGCCGCCTGGTGCCTCATGGTGCTGCCGCCGGTGCTGCTGTCCGCCGTGCTGCACTTCGTGCTGTACGCCGTCCACCCGCTGGCCGCGCTGCTGTTCAACATCGTGGTGCTCTACTTCACGATGGGATTCCGCCACACCAGCCATTTCTTCACGCGCATCCATGCCGCGCTGCGCGCGCAGGATCTCGCCAACGCGCGACGTCTGATCGGCGAGTGGCGCGGCCAGCTGCACGATCAGAGCAGCAGCGGCGAGATCGTGCGCCTGGCCCTGGAGCAGGGCATCGTGGGCGCGCATCGCCAGGTGTTCGCCATCATCGTGTGCTTCGTGCTGCTGCCCGGGCCGAGCGGCGCGGTGCTCTACCGCATGGCCGACTATTACGCACGTACCTGGGGGCGTCGCGCGGATGCCGAGATCGGCGAGTTCGGCGAGTTCGCGCGCCGGGCCTTCGCGGTGATCGAATGGCTGCCCGCGCGCGTGACCGCGATGGCGTTCTCCATCGTCGGCGATTTCGAGGATGCCGTGTACTGCTGGCGCACGCAGGCCCCCGAATGGCACGACCGCAACGAAGGCATCCTGCTCGCTTCCGGCGCGGGCGCGCTGGGCGTGCGCATCGGCCAGCCCATCCAGGTTTACGGCGAGATCGTCGATCGGCCGGAGCTGGGCACCGGCGACGAAGCCGAGGTCGAGTACCTGCAGAGTTTCGTGGGGCTGGTGCGGCGCACGCTGGTGCTGAGCGTGCTGCTGCTCTTCGTGCTCAGCGTGAGCCGGATCGCCGCCTAGGCGAGCACCCAGCGCCGCACGGCCGTGAGTACCTGGCCCACGTGCGCGGGTTCGAGACTGTCGAACTCGCGATAGCCGGGCCAGTTCGCACTGAACTGCCGCAACCAGGTGATCTGGCGCTTGGCGAGCTGCCGCGTGGCGGCGATGCCGCGCTCGCGCATCTGGGCGAAATCGCTGCGGCCATCGAGAAAATCCCACATCTGGCGATACCCCACGCAACGCATCGAGGCGAGGTCGGGCGTGAGCGTGTAACGCGCGCGCAGGCCCCGCACTTCATCGGCGAAACCCGCGGCGAGCATGGCGTCGAAGCGCGTCTCGATGCGCGCATGCAGGCTGGCGCGCGATGCCGGCTGCAACGCCAGCGGCAGGAGGCGCAGCGGCGGGCGTGCAGCGGCGCGGCGGGCGTAGCTCTCGGCCAGCGGACGCCCCGTCAGACGCACCACTTCCAGCGCGCGCTGGATGCGCTGGGCATCGTTCGGGTTGAGGCGTGCGGCGGCATCGGCGTCCAGCGCGGCGAGTTCCGCGTGCAGGGCGGGCCAGCCTTCGTGGTGCGCGCGGGCCTCGATCTCGCGGCGCAGGGCCGCGTCGGCCTGCGGCAGGTCGGACAGGCCTTCGACGAGCGCCTTGAAATAGAGCATGGTGCCGCCGACCAGCAGGGGGATGTGGCCGCGCGCCTGGATCGCGGCGATGAGCCGCAGCGCGTCGTCATGGAAGCGGGCCGCCGAGTAGCTTTCTTCCGGGCTCACGACGTCGATGAGATGATGCGGGCAGGCCGCGCGCTCGGCCGCGTCGGGCTTGGCCGTGCCGATATCCATGTCGCGATAGACGAGCGCGGAATCGACGCTGACGACTTCGATCGGCAGGTCGCGGGCCAGCGCCAGCGTGGCGGCGGTCTTGCCGCTGGCGGTCGGGCCCATCAGGAAAACGGCGCTCAGCGCGCTATCTGGAGAATCGGAATTCATGCGGATGAAAAGAATGCGGGCGGCGGGCGGAGCCTCCGTGCGCGCGCTTGCGTGGGTCTTCTGGCTCCTCGCGGCGAACGCGCCGGCCTGGGCTGCCGATGCGCTGAGCCTGTGGGAGGCGCGCAGCGAGCGGGCCACAGTGTATCTGTTCGGCTCGGTGCATGTCTGTCGCGCGAGCTGTTTCCCGCTCGACCCGGCGGTGCTGCGGCGCTTCGACGCAAGCGCGCGTTTCGCGCTGGAGGTCGATCTGGCCGACCCCCGCCTCGCGTCGTTGTTCGATGCGGCGGCCCGCCGCGTGCCCGGCGCTGCGCTGACCGGAACCTTGTCGCCTTCGGACCGGCAGCGGCTGCGCGCGGTGCTCGATCGCTTCGCGCTGACGTCGCAGGACGTTGAGCCGTTGCGGCCGTGGATGCTTGCCATGTTGCTCACGCTGAAAGCAGCGCAGGCGGCCGGGTTCGAAACCGCGCTGGGCATCGACAACGCCCTGCTGGAGCGCGGCCGCGCGGCACGCAAGCCCATGCTCGCGCTGGAGCGGCCCGAGGAGCAGATCGCCGCCGTGGCCGGAGGCAGCGAGACGGAGCAGGCGGACGCCCTGATGCGCCTGATCGGCCAGATCGAGCGCGACGAAGTGCCGGCCATGCTCGAGTCGCTCGTGACGGCCTGGCGGGACGGGGATGCGCCTGCCATCGCGGCGCACGTGGAGACCGAGCTGACGGCAGCGGAACGCGAGCGCCTGCTGACGGCGCGCAATGCCGTCATGACCCGGGCGATCCTGAGTGCCGCGCGCGAAGGCGAGTCCTTGTTCGTGGTGGTGGGCGCGGCCCACCTCGTGGGCGACGACGGGATCGTGGCGCGGCTGGCCCGTGCGGGCTACCAGCTGCGCCAGATCGAGCGGGGGCAATGAGGGCGGCGCCTCAGCGCTTCGTCTGCTGCGCGCCGCCGGCCTGCGAGTAGATGAAGCCGTCATAGGCGCGCTCGGCGACGCGGAACCAGAGGTTCTGCTCGTCGCGGAACCTGCGCCACTGCGTGTAGACCTTGCGGAAGGTCGCATGCTTGGCCGAGAACTCGTCGTAAAGCTCGAAGGTGGCCTTCTGCGCCGCGATCATGACCTCGCGCGGGAACTCGCGCAGCTGGGCGCCCGCCGCCACCAGACGCCGCAGCGCAACCACGTTCTTCACGTCGTAGTCCGCCTGCATCTGCACGTGCGCATTGGCGCAGGCCGCTTCCAGGATGGCCTGATACTCGCGCGGCAGCTCCGACCATTTCTTGAGGTTCACGTAGATCGAGAGCTGCGGGCCGGCCTCCCAGAAGCCCGGGTAGTAGTAGTACTTCGCCACGCGGTTGAAACCGAGCTTCTCATCGTCGTAAGGGCCGACCCACTCCACGGCGTCTATCGTGCCCTTCTCCAGCGCCGGATAGATGTCGGCCGGCCCCATCTGTTGCCCCACCACGCCCAGCTTGCCCATGACCTGGCCCGCGATGCCGGCGATGCGCATCTTGAGCCCCTTCATGTCCTGGACGGTCTTGATCTCCTTGCGGAACCAGCCCCCCATCTGCACGCCGGTGTTGCCGCAGGGAATGTTGTAGACGTTGTAGCCGCGGAAGAACTCGCGCAGCAGCGGCATGCCGCCGCCGGCCCACATCCAGGCCGACTGCTGGCGGCTGTTGAGCCCGAACGGCACGGCGCAGTCGAAGGCGAAGGTCGGGTCCTTGCCCACGTAGTAGTAGCTTGCCGAGTGGCCGAGTTCGACGGTGCCGTCCTTGACCGCGTCGAGCACCGCCGCGCTGGGCACGAGTTCGCCTGCCGCGAAGAGCTGGATCTCGAACTTGCCGCCCGTGGCAGCCTTCACGTCCCGCGCGACGCATTCGACGGCATGGAACAGCGTGTCCAGGCTCTTGGGAAAGCTCGATGCGAGCTTCCAGCGGAGCGTGGGCAGCGAAGCGCTCTGGGCCAGTGCCGGAGCGGCCAGGGCGCTCGCGGCGAGGCCGGCACCCGCGTGCCGGAGGAAGGAACGACGTTCGGTCATGGGCTGTCTCCCTGTTTCGTTCTGGATGGCGTGCCCGCAACCGGGCGGCATCGATTATCGAAGCAGGTCAGGGTAAGGCTTAACGAGGGGAAACCCGCGCCAAGCCTCCGCCCAGGGGGCGGCGCGTACCGTGCGTCGCTCAGGCGCCCGCGAGCTTCATGCGGCCGATCACGAGAGAGGGGCATTGCTTGCCCCCGCGGATGATCGTGTCATTGCCGATGGCCACGATGTCGCGGAACATCTCGCGCAGGTTGCCGGCGATGGTGATCTCGTTGACGGGATGGCCGATCTCGCCGTTCTCTATCCAGAAACCAGCCGCGCCACGCGAGTAGTCGCCGGTCACGTAATTCACGCCCTGGCCCAGAAGCTCGGTCACGAGGAAGCCGCGCCCGATTTCGCGCGCCAGTTCCGCGAGACTCTTGCTGCCGGGCCGCACGATGAGGTTGTGGCAGCCGCCGGCATTGCCGGTGGTCTGCATGCCCAGCTTGCGGGCGGAGTAGCTGCCGAGGAAATAGCCCTGCAGCACGCCGTCGTCGACCACGCAGCGGTCGCGCGTGGCGACGCCTTCGTCGTCGAAGGGCGTGGACCCGAGCGCCTTGGGGATGTGCGGCAGTTCGTCGATGCGCACCGCCGGCGAAAAGACCGGCTGGCCCAGCGCATCGAGGAGGAAGCTCGCGCGCCGGTAAAGGCTGCCGCCGCTCGTGGCATGCACGAAGGCGCCGAGCAGGCCGCAGGCTTGCGGCGCTTCGAAAATCACCGGAACGTCGCAGGTCGGAACCTGGCGCGAGCCCAGGCGGCGCAGGGCGCGCCGGGCCGCCGTGGCGCCGATGCGGGCGGGGGCGTCGAGCTCGGCCGCGTCGCGCATCGAGCTGTACCAGTCGCCCGTCTGCATCGCGTCGCCTTCCCCGGCGATCACGCCCACGGAAATCGAATGGCGCGAGGTGGCGAAGCCGGCGCAGAAACCCAGACTGTTGGCCGCCACGAATTGCGAGGACTGGCGGTAGACGCTCGCTCCGTCGGAGTTGCGGATGTCGGGGCTGACGTCGAAGGCGGCCTGCTCGCATTCGCGCGCAAGGCGCGTGGCTTCGTCGGTATCGATGTGCCAGGGGTGGTGCAGATCCAGCCCGGGCTCGCCGCCGCGCCACAGACGGTCGGCGTCGGCCAGACCGGCGTCGGGGTCCGCCGCCGTGAAGCGGGCGATGGAGAGCGCGGCATCCACCGTGGCGCGCAGCGCATCGCGCGAGAAATCGGAGCTGCTGGCGTGGCCACGCTGCTGGCCGAGATACACGGTGACGCCTATTCCCTTGTCGCGGTTGTACTCGATGGTCTCGACCTCACCGTGGCGCACGGTGACGGTCTGCCCGAAGCCCTCGGAGATATCCGTCTCGCAGGCGCTGGCGCCGCGTTCGGCCGCGTAGGCGAGGATGTCGCGCGCGATGTCCTGGAGCTGAGGCTGCGAATGGGAAAAGCTGTCGTTCTTGCTGGGCATGGGCGGAAGCCTGGACGCGAAAGGCTATAATCTTAACGTTTAAAGAACTTCAGAGCGCGGCCCGCCGGCATTTCCGGCGGGCCGCGTTCGTCAAGAAACCGCCATGCGTAAAACCGAACCCGCCGAAGACACCTACTTTGTCAGCAAATCGCAGCGCAAGCGCGACATGGACGCCCTGCAGGACCTGGGCAAGAAACTGGCCGAGTATGGCGCGGCGCGCCTCAAGAAAGTGCCGATGTCGGACAACCTGCGCGAAGCCCTGACGGAGATGGGGCGCCTGACCGCCAATGGCGCGCGCGCGCGTCAGTTGCAGTACATCGGCAAGCTCATGCGCAGTGAGGAGATCGGCCCCATCCAGGCCGCGCTGGAAGCCATTGAGGGCAAGTCGCACGTCGAGATCGCGCGCATGCACCGCTTCGAGAAGCTGCGCGAGCGCTTTCTCGAGGACGAAAACATGCTTACCGAGATCGGCAACGAGTTTCCCGACGCCGACCTGCAGCATCTGCGCCAGTTGCGCCGCAATGCGCTCAAGGAGCGCACCGAGAACAAGCCGCCCAAGGCCTATCGCGAGATTTTCCAGATCCTGCGCGAGTTCGAGGAGCGTCGCGCCAGCCAGGCCGACGCGCCCGGCGACGAGGCGGCGCAATGACCCCCTCGCTGAAGATCGGGCTGATTTCGATCAGCGACCGCGCCTCGTCCGGCGTCTATGCCGACCAGGGGCTGCCGGCGCTGCTCGACTGGTTCGGCGCCGCGCTCGCGAGCCCGTGGTCAGCCTGCGAACGCCTGATTCCCGATGAGCGCGCCCGCATCGAAGCCACGCTGATCGAACTGGTGGACATCGAGGGCTGCCACCTCGTGGTCACCACCGGCGGCACCGGCCCCGCGCCGCGCGACGTGACGCCCGAAGCCACGCTCGCCATCGCCGACCGCGAGATGCCGGGCTTCGGCGAAGAGATGCGCCGCATCTCGCGCCACTTCGTGCCCACCGCCATTCTTTCGCGGCAGACGGCGGCGATCCGTGGCGGCAGTCTCATCGTCAATCTGCCGGGGCAGCCCAAGGCGATCCGCGAAACGCTCGAGGGCCTGCGTGACGCCGAGGGCAAGCTCGTCGTCGAAGGCATCTTCGCCGCCGTGCCTTATTGCCTGGACCTCCTAGGCGCGCCCCGCGTGGAAACCCACGCCGCCATCTGCCGCGCCTTCCGCCCCCGCAGCGCGCAACCCAAGGCGCCCTGAGGCACCCGCGCTCAGGCGCGCTCCAGCGCCTCGCGCCAGCGCGCGAGCTTTTCGGCGTAGCCCAGGCTCGCGTGCGCGGGGCTCGTCGAGGGCAGGCGCTGCAGGCCGGGTGAGCCACAGCCCTGCAAGGTCGATGCGACGTGGCGGCGGAAAATGCTCTCGGCCGCCGTGCCATTGAAAAGAATGCGCGTGATGCCGGGGTGCGCGCGCAGCAGACCGGCGATGTCGTTCGTGCGCATGCTGCCGGCTTCGATGGCGGCATCCAGGCTGCCGGGTCGCACGCATTCGCTGAGCACATCCCACAGCGCGATGCCGGCACGGGTCAGGGCGGCGCAGCGCAGCGCGTAGGGCAGGGTGGCATCGAAGCCCAGCACGGCGCCCATGATGGGCCAGAAACGGTTCTGCGGATGGGCGTAATAGGCCTCGGCCGTCAGCGAGGCCTGCCCCGGCATGCTGCCGAGGATCAATACCCGCGCACCTGGCGCCACGAGTGGCGCGAAGCTGCGCACGGGGGCCACGGGCGGGCGGTCAGGCGCTGAAGCCGATGCCATCGCGCATGCTTACGTCATGGGCGCGCGGCGCCCCGCACGACCTTGTCACCGCGAGGGCGGGAAAGGGACGGAAAAGGGGCGCGCTGTCGGCGTACCCGCAGCCATCCCGCCGTTTCAGCCGCCCGCGCGGGCGTACCGCCGGGCTGCCTGAACGAGCGATCATGCGGTGCCGAGCGCCACCCCGGCGGCGGCGAGCTGGGTGACGATTTCCGTGTGCAGCGGCACGCCGGCCACCAGGTTGGCGTCGCGCTCGCCCCAGCCGCGTTCGCCGGGCCAGGTGAAGGGCGCGGCCTCCTTGCCCAGGTAGGCCAGATAACTCTCGACGCGCGCGTGCAGGGTGTCGGTGCCGCCGAAGGCGTCGGGGTTGAGGGCGATGAAGAGCTTGCAGGATTCAGGGTCCAGGCCGCTCGGGTCGGCATCGCGGATTTCGCTGCCGAAGGCGCCGCCGGCCAGTGCCGCCGTGAGCAGCTCGATCATCAGCGCGAGGCCCGCGCCCTTGTGACCACCGAACGGCAGCACCGCGCCGGCGAGAATGGCGGCCGCGTCCTGACTCGGGCGCCCCTCGGCGTCCAGGCCCCAGCCCGGGGGCACGTCGCGCTTCTCGCGCTGCCAGGTATTCACCTTGCCGACCGCCGCCTGGCTCATCGCGATGTCCAGCACCAGCGGAGCGTGGGGGTTGGCATGGGGAATGCCGATGGCGAGCGGATTGTTGCCGATGATGCGGCGCGTCGCGCCCCAGACGGCCATGCTGGGGATGGCATTGGTCATGCACAGACCGATCATGCCTTGCTGCGCGGCCCGGGCCGCATAGGCGTGGGCACGCCCCCAGTGGGTGGTGCGACGCGCGAGGCAGGCGCCGATGCCGGTTTGCTGCGCGCGCACGATGGCATCGTTCATCGCAAAGGCAGAGGCGCTGCGGCCGGGGCCGTTGTCGGCGTCGAAGAGGCTGGTGGCGGCGGTTTCCTTGAGCACGCTGAATTCCGGACGCGGATTCACGCGCCCCTCGGCGAGCGCCTTGAGCAGCGGCGGCAACATGCGCACGCCGTGCGAGGGCACGCCCAGGAGGTCGGCCTCGGCCATGATCGTGGCTTCGGTGAGCGCCAGTTCGGGCGTCATGCCCGCGCCTTCGAGCGCGGCCGCGACGCGCTGGCAGAGCGTGGCGTAAGGAATGCGTTGGATGTCGGACATGTCTGGCGCAGCCTCCGGGTCAGATGAGCGACGGACAGTGTACTCCAGGGCCTCGCCCGCCGCGTGCGCGCGGCGGGCTTGCCTCCGTCATGCCGCCCGGCGCGCCGGGGTCAGGCCTGCATGCCCCAGCGGCGCACGGTGCGGCGCTCTATCGTGCGGAAGATCAGGTTCTCGACGAAGAGGCCGATGAGGATCACGGTGAGCAGGCCGGCGAACACCGAGGGGATTTCCAGCTGGTTCTTGTTTTCATAGATGAACCAGCCCAGGCCGCCCGCACCCGAACTCACGCCGAACACCAGTTCGGCCGCGATCAGCGTCCGCCAGGCGAAGGCCCAGCCGTTCTTGAGTCCCGTCAGGATGCTCGGGAAGGCCGCCGGCACGAGGATGCGCAGCACGAGGCGCAGCCCCGTGAGGCCGTAGTTGCGCCCCACCATGCGCAAGGTGGGCGACACGGCGCGAAACCCCGCATGCGTGCTGAGGGCGGTGGGCCACAGTACGGAATGGACCAGCACGAAGATCAGGCTGCCGTTGCCCAGGCCGAACCACAGCAGCGAGAGCGGCAGCAGGGCGATCGCGGGCAGCGGGTTGAACATCGCCGTGAAGGTCTCGAGCAGGTCGTTGCCCAGGCGCGAGCCGACCGCGAGCGCGGTCACCACGCCGGCGAGCAGGATGCCTGCGGCGTACCCCATGAGCAGCGTGCGCAGCGTGAAGCCGATGCGCGTGAACAGCGCGCCCGAGGCGAGGCTGCTCCAGAGCGCCTGCAGGGTATCGGTGAGGGTGGGAAAGAGCAGCGGCTTGTCGAGCTGCACGGCGTAGATCTGCCAGACGCAGGCCAGCACGAGCAGGATGCAGGCCTTGCGCAGCAGCGGGCTGTTGCGCCAGACGCGGCGGCGCTGCGCGGGGGCGGCCCCGGTGCGCGCGGCGGGCAGGGGAAGGCGCACGGTGCCGGAGTCAGACATGGCCGGCCTCCTCTTCGCGCGCGTCGCTGAAGAGCTCGCGATGGATGCGCTCGGACAGCAGTTCGCCATCCGGCCCCGCCGGATCGGTGCCGTCGCTGCGATGTTCTGCCTTGACGCGGCCCGGATGCGGCGTGAGCAGCAGGATGCGGGTGCCGAGCTTGATCGCTTCCGGGATGGAGTGCGTCACGAAGAGCACGGTGAAGCGGATCTCCTCCCACAGCTGCAGGAGCTCGTCCTGCATGCTGCGGCGGGTGAGCGCGTCGAGCGCGGCATAGGGTTCGTCCATGAGCAGGATGTCGGGCTCCATCGCCATGCCGCGCGCAATCGCCACGCGCTGCTTCATGCCGCCCGACAGCGTGTGCGGGAAGCGGTCGGCAAACCGCGCGAGCCCCACCTTGGCGATGTAGTGGCGCGCGCGCTCTTCCGCCTCGGCGGCCTTGAGGCGCCCGCTCGCGGTGAGCGCGAAGGTCACGTTCTGGGTGACCGTGCACCACGGCAGGAGCTGGTCGAATTCCTGGAACACCATCATGCGGTCCGGCCCCGGCTTGCGGATGGGCGCCCCCTTGAGCAGGATCTGCCCCTCGGCGGGCGCGAGATAGCCGCCCACGGCCTTGAGCAGGGTCGACTTGCCGCAGCCCGAGGGGCCCAGCAGCACGTAGCGATCGCTCCGGTTAACCTGGAAGCTGACGCGGGACGTGGCCGTGACGAGGCCGGCGTCGGTTTCGTAGCGCAGCGTGAGGCCGCGCACGTCCAGCAGGGGAGGGTTCATGGTGCGGACTCCTGACGGCGCGCCGGCTCAGCTGCCGGGCAGGGCGTGGACTTCGGGGAAGAACAGGTCTTTCCAGCTCGCCGGCTTTTCCTTGATGCTGCCGATGCGCTGCAGGAAGTCGGAGTACTTGGTCACGTTCTGCGGCGTGGTCGTGAAGATCACCTGCGGGTCGGCGAGGATCTCCAGGATCTCCTCCACGCTGCTCTTGTCCTTTGAAAGCTCGAGGTAGGTCCGGGCCGCCGCGCGCTTGTCGCGGTTGATCTGGTCGGTGGCCTCCTGGAACGCGGCGAGGAAGGCGCCATAGAGCCTGGGATTGCCGTCGTGGAACTGCTTCGTGGAGTACAGCACGTTGAAGGTGGCCGGGCCGCCGAGCACGTCGTAGGAATTCAGGATGGTGCGGATGCCGGGCTGGCGCAGTTCCTGCTGCGCGAACGGCGGCGCGGCGAAGTGGGCGGTGATTTCGCTGCTGCCCGAAGTGAGCGCGATGAGTGCGTCCGGGTGGGCGAGCGAGACGGTCAGCGGATCGAGCTTGAACACGTTCGCCGGGCCGAACTCCTTCTCGGCCGCCATCTGCAGCAGCACGGGCTGGAAGCCCACCTTCACGGCCGGCAGCGCGATCTTGTCGGCGCTGCTGAGGTCGCGGATGCTCCTGACCTTGGGGTTGCGCGTGTTGAGCAGGTTGGGCATCGAGTTCATCGCCGCCACGAGCCGGATCTCGCCGCGCGTCTTGCCCCACAGCGTGATCGCCGGAGGCACGCCGGCCGAGGCGATGTCCAGCGTGCCCGAGAGCAGGGCGTCGTTCATGACGTTGGCGCCCGCGAACTTGGCCCACGAGACCTTCACTTCGCCCAGCCCCGCGGCCCGGGCGTGCTTTTCGACGAGCTTCTGGTTCTCCACGATCAGCATCGGCAGGTAGCTGATGCCGTATTGCTGGGCGATGCGGATCTCACGCGCCTCGGCGCGCGCAAACGGGCTGTTGGCGAGGAGCAGGGCGCCCGCGAGCGCGAGCAGGAACTTCGGGTGTTTCATGGGAAATCTCCGTATCGGTGAGCGGCGGGCGGCCGGACGCGGCCCGCCACGGGTTCAGGCGCTGCGATAGAGCTTGGTGAGCACGAATTCGCGGTGGCCGAGTGCTTCGGCATCAGTGAGGCGGCCGTTGACGGTGCGGAACAGCACGTCGAGCAGGCCATCGCCGGCGCGGTCGAGGGTGTACTCGCGCTGCAGCAGGCCCGAGCAGTCGTAATCGATGTGCTCGCTCATGGTCCGCACCGTGCGCGGATTGGCCGTGAGCTTGATGACCGGAATGATGGGGTTGCCGATCACGTTGCCCTGACCGGTGGGAAAGAAATGCACCACGTAGCCGGCGGCGGCGGCCAGCGTGACCATTTCGGCCGCCGCGGAGCTGGAATCCATGAACCACAGGCCGGGGCCGTCGGGCGCTTCGGCCGGAGCCAGCACGCCATCCACGCGGCAGCGCTTGCCGATCTTCTGGATGTTGCCCAGCGCTTTTTCCTCGATGGTCGTGAGCCCGCCGGCGATGTTGCCCCGGGTGGGTTGCGACTCCGACAGATCGTTGGTCTTGTTGGCGACGATGAAGTCGTTGTAGGCGCTCCAGGTTTCCAGGAACTTGCGACCGATCTCGGGCGTGGCGGCGCGGGCCGCCACCAGGTGTTCGCCGCCCGTGATCTCGGAAGTCTCGCCGAAGAGCAGGGTGGTGCCGGCGGCATACAGCTTGTCGAACGCATTGCCCACCGTGGGGTTGGCGCCGCAGCCGGAGGTGGTGTCCGATTCGCCGCACTTGGTGGAGATCCACAGCTTCTCCAGCGCGTGCTCGGTGCGCACGAGGCCGCTGGCGTACTGCAGGTACTCCTTGGCCGTGCGCGAGGCGGCGGCAATGGTGTTGATGTCGCCGTTGAGCTCGATCGAAAAGCCCTTCACCGGCTTGCCCGTCGCGGCGATGCCGTCCACGACGCGCTGCGTCCAGCCCGGCTCGATGCCGATCACCACCACCGCGGCCACGTTGGGGTTGCTGCCCGTGCCGATCAGCGTGCGGAAGTGCAGTTCCAGATCGGCGCCGAACTGTAGGCGGCCGTAAGGGTGCGGCAAGGCCAGCGTACCCTTGATGTTGTTGGCGACCGCCTCGGACGCGGCATTCGACAGATCGTCCACGGGCAGGATGATGACGTGGTTGCGCACGCCGACGCGGCCGTTGTCGCGGGCATAGCCCCAGAAAGTGTCTTGCAGGCTCATCGCGCTCACCACCGCTTCGTCTTGACGTTATGGACGTGCAGATGCGCGCCGCGCGGAATCGCCGCCACGGCACGACCGATGACCTGCCCATACTTGATGACGTCGCTGCCCTCGGCGATGTCGGTGAGCGCCAGCTTGTGACCGATGGGGATCGCGTCGCGAACGGTGACCTGCACCGCTTCGTCCGTGTCCATCACCCAGCCGGTGACGGCCTGGCCGGCGGCCACGCCTTCGACGACGACGACACCCGTCGTGTCCTGCTTTTCGTGAACGATGAAATGAACCATTTTCTCCTCGTGCCGCCCGGGGCGGATGACGCCGGCGACGCGGCGCCGCCCGGCAAGAGGAAAATGTTATGAACTCCAGCCGCTTCCCATAAATAACAAATACGGATTTGCTATGGCGCCCGCCGGCGCATGAGTTCATGCGCCGGCGCCGGTATAAGAAACACGCAAAAGATTCTGTCCGGCCCGCCGTGGGCGACGGGGCACGACGGCTATCCTGTGCGGCCCTGATCGCTCTTGCCGGGCCACACCCGCACTGGAGGCCGCTTGAAACCCGCTTCGCCGAACATGCCCGCGTCATCGCCGCGGCCAGACCGGGTTCCGCCGCCTGGCGCGCGGGCGCCCACCGCCACCGCCCGCGCCGGAACCTGGATGCAGGCCTTCGCCACGTTCTTTGGCGAGGCCGGCAAGCCCGATCTCATGACGCCCGCAGACGCCCCCCATGCGCGCTAGGGTGCTCATCACGGAATTCATGGAAGCCTCGGCCGTGGCGAGGCTGGGCGGCGAGTTCGACGTCACTTACGCACCCGACCTCGTGGATCGACCCGGCGAGCTGCTGGCCGCGGCGCGCGGCGTGAGCGCGCTCATCGTGCGCAACCGCACCCAGGTGCGCGGCGCGCTGCTTGAACACCTCGCCCCCGCCGGCGTGATCGGGCGCCTGGGCGTCGGCCTCGACAACATCGATCTCGCCGCCGCCCAGCGGCGCGGCATCCGCGTGATTCCCGCCGTCGGCGCCAATGCACGCCCGGTGGCCGAGTACGTGATCGCCACCGCGCTGCGCCTGCTGCGTGGCGGCTTCGAAGCCAGCGCGGAGGTGAGCGGCGGGCAGTGGCCGCGCGCCGCGCTGTCGGGCGGACGCGAGATCGGCGGGCGCCAGCTCGGCCTCATCGGGTTCGGCGTCATCGGCCAGCTCGTGGCCCGGTTCGCCCGCGCCCTCGACATGCATGTGGTGGCCTGCGACCCCGCGCTGCACGCCTCAGACGCCATCTGGCCACGGAGCGGCGTCACGCCCATCGCGCTCGAAGTGCTGCTCGCCACCTCCGACGTCATCAGCCTGCACCTGCCGCTGCTGCCCGAAACGCATCACCTGCTCGACGCCACGCGACTGGCGCGCGTCAAACCCGGAGCGATCCTCATCAACACCGCGCGCGGCGGCATCGTCGACGAAGCCGCCGTGGCCGATGCGCTGCGCTCGGGGCGGCTGGGCGGTGCCGCGCTGGACGTCTTCCAGACCGAACCACTGCCCGCCGGCAGCCCGCTGAGCGGCGCGCCCAACCTGATCCTCACGCCGCACATCGCGGGCCTCACCGAAGAATCCAACCTGCGTGTCAGCCAGCTCATCGCCGAGCGCGTGGCCGCCGCGCTGCGCCCGGAGGCGCCGACCCATGCCGCGCATTGATTCCTCGTCCTTGCAGACGCTCGCCGCCCGTGCGCTCGAGCGGGCGGGCGCTTCCCCCGACGCCGCGCTCAGCACGGCCCGTGCGCTGGTCGCGGCCGACGCGCAAGGGCTCGCCTCCCACGGCGTCGCGCGCGTGCCGCAGTACGCCAGACACCTGCAACTCGGCCGCGTGGAAGGCCACGCCCGGCCCCGCATCGTGCGCAGCCGTGGCAGCGCCGTGCTCGTGGACGCGGGCAGGGGCTTCGCATACCCCGCGCTGGAACTTGCCGTGCACACCAGTCTGGAGCGCGTGGCGGAGCAGGGCGTGGTCTTCGCGGGCGTCACCAACAGCCACCACTTCGGCGCCGCCGCCCTGCATCTCGCGCCCGTGGCGCGGCAAGGTCACGTCGGATTCCTGTTCGGCAATTCCCCCGCCGCGATACCGGCGTGGGGCGGCCGCCGCGCGCTGTTCGGCACGAATCCCGTGGCCGCCGTCTTTCCACGCCGCGACGCGCCGCCGCTGGTGATCGACCTCAGCCTGTCGGAGGTCGCGCGCGGCAAGCTCATGCTCGCCGCCCAGGAAGGCCGGGAAATTCCCCTGGGCTGGGCGCTGGATGCCCAGGGCCAGCCCACGACCGATCCCCACGCCGGTCTGACCGGCATGATGTGCGCCGCCGGCGGCGTGAAAGGCACCATGCTCGCGCTGCTCGTGGAACTGCTGTGCGTGGGGCTCACGGGCGCCGCGTTCGGTTTCGAGGCGGATTCCTTCTTCACCGATGAAGGCAACGCGCCGCGCCTCGGCCAGGCGATCCTCGTGCTCGACCCCGACGCGCTCGCCGGACGCGCGGCTTACTTTGAACGCATCGAAACCCTGATCGCCGCCATGCTGCTGGACGAAACCGTGCGCCTGCCGGGAGCCCGCCGCGGCGCGCGAGAAGCCCACGCCACGCAGCACGGCATAGAGATCCCGGACACGCTGTTCGCGCAACTCAACAACCTCGCCGGCCAGCCCGCGCCGGTATGAGCACCGGACCGCAGAACGCCTCACGCCGTACCCGTCGCCCGAGCCCGCGGAGTGGGCGCGCCACCGGAGGCATCTCGTCCCTCGGCCTGCGTCGCACAACAGGATTGCTGGCCGGGCGCCACGATAAGCGCTCGCCTCAGTCGGCGGCGCGCAGGCTCCGGACGGCTGCGTCGTTGAAGCCCCTCAGGAAGAAGCCGCCGCACTGTGCGGAAAGCAGTCTGCGGAGGTTTCTCTTTATAGCCACCAAACTTTACATAATAAAAATTATCGTCAGTTTTAACGACGGCTTCAGGCATGTTGCGTCAAACCGCTGCCGCTAAGCCCTCCTGGCTGTGAATGGCCAAAGCCCTGTGACAAGCTCAAGCACAGAGAAGCCCGTTCACCGCGCAGAACGCGCCGGTAGCGCGCCGCAGTTTTCCTGCCGGCAGTCGCCGCTCATCGGGTTCCGCCCCACATGCCATCCCGGGCTCACGGCCAGGCCCGGCGCCTGACCGTGAGCTCGAGTTCGCGGCCGTCAGCTCCGGTGCAGCCACTGCGGGGCGATCTGGGTGCCGTGGCCGGCGCCGTAGGCGAAGTAGATGTTCAGCCCGGCGAGCGGTTCAAGGTAGCGTGCGTTGCGCAGCGCACCGGCATCCACGCCCTCGAAGCCGATGCTGGCGATGAGTTCGTGCACGCTGGCCTTGGCGGATTCGCTGTCGGACGCGTAAAACACCGGCGCGCGTTGCTGGCCGCCGAAGTCCGGCCCTGCAGCCAGCACCTGCGCCAGGAGGGTGTTGAACGCCTTCACGACCTGGGCTTCCGGCAAGGCCGTCGCGATCTGCTCGGCGGCCGAGGTGTCGAACCCCAGCGTGAGCCCCATGTAATCGGGCGTGAGCGGATTGGTGATGTCGATCACGATGCGCCCCGCGAGATTCCCCAGCGACCTCAGCGCGGAGACCGCTTCGCCAAAAGGCGTGGCCACGATCACGATCTGCGAGTCTGCCAGTGCGCGGGCGGGCGGCAGCACTTCCACGCCGGCATGGCCTGCCGCCACCGCATGCGCCTTGTCGATGTCACGCGCCGTGAGCCGGACGGTATGCCCCGCGGCCGAGAGTTGCTTCACGAAGCCCGCGCCCATGTTGCCTGCGCCAATGACGGTGATTTTCATGATGTGTTCCTTCGTTCAGACCGGCAGCGGCTCATCCGCTGGCCGTGGCACCCGTGGTGCCGCCGTGGAAAACACTTTACCCACGCATGTTTGCGACACAAACTAGCAAAACACCAACACATTGTTCCGGAATCAGAAACATGGACATCCTTCAAGGCATGAAAACCTTCGTAGCCGTCGTCGATGCGGGCAGCTTCGTGGGGGCGATGGATGCCACGGGCCTTTCCAAGCCCGCCATCTCCCGCCACATCAACGACCTGGAGCAGCACCTGGGCGTGCGCCTGCTCCAGCGCACCACGCGCCGCCTCTCGCTCACCGGAGAAGGCGAAGGCTACCTGCGGCGCTGTCGTGAAATCCTGCTGGCCGTGGAAGAAGCGGAAGCCGAACTCAGCACCCAGAGCGGCGAAATCCACGGCCGTCTGCGCATCGGCGCGCCGCAGACCTTCGGCGCCATGCACCTCGCGGCGCTGTGGGGGCGCTTCGTGGCCGAGAATCCCAGGATCTCGCTGGATATCGTGCTCAGTGACCGCGTCGTCGATCTCGTCGACGAAGGCTATGACCTGGCCGTGCGCATCGGGCGCCTGCCAGATTCGGGGCTCGTGAGCCGCAGGCTCGCCACGACGCGCATGGTGCTCTGCGCCTCGCCCGACTACCTCGCCCGGCACGGCCGCCCTGCCCACCCCCAGGAACTCGCCGCCCACGCGACGATTTCGTACTCCTACTGGTCGGGCGGCGACGTCTGGCATTTCTCGGGGCCCGCGGGCGAGGTGTCGGTCCGCATCCGGGCACGCCTGCATGCCAACAATGGCGATACCTGCCGCGCAGCCGCGCTGGCGCATCAGGGCATCATCCTGCAACCCGACTTTCTCATTCACGAAGATCTGCGCAACGGAACCCTGCTGGAACTGATGCCCGAGTGGCGCTCGGCCACCATTCCGATCCACGCCGTCTACCCCACCCGCAAGCAACTGCCGCAAAAGGTCCGTCGCGCGCTCGATTTTCTCGTCGAAGCCCTGCGCGAACCGGCCTGGCAGCGCTGAGCCAGGTCTTTCGCCGCCCTTCATCCACCTGCACGGCGGCGCCGGTCCGCTTGGCGCAGGCTCGTGCCCGCATCACGCAACCAACTCGTGGCAGCCACGCCGCAGGTTGCCCGCGCCCCTTCGCCACGACCAACGCCCTGACCCGGCTCGCTCACGCGCGCCCCTCTCCGCGCTTAGGGCCGTCGCGCCGCCCCCTGCCCTGCCACCGATGCAACCGGCATCAGACGCGCCCCCTCCCCCCGATATGCGCTCCGCATAGACCGCACCGCGCCGGAATCCACCGCCGGAAACCCTCATCAGGGTTGATTCAGCCCCGGGAGCTGCG
>JAVHXQ010000071.1 GCA_031119555.1 Candidatus Dactylopiibacterium sp. | reverse complement strand
GCGATGGACGATCCATCCCGGCGGTTTTTGCGGGGCGCGCCTCGCCGGTCTCTTCCTGGAAGGTCACCGTCAACTGTGGACGATTGGTCTCGATTAAGACATGCAGATTCCGCGGATCGCTGAGCAGCGTGACCCGGGCGGTGTCATCGCCCAGCGACCCTGCCCTGGCATACGCCGCATCCTTCTTCCCATCGGTCACCGGGGGTTCGTCGGTCATGGGCGCGCGCGCCGCACGGCGCGCCCGCCCACACCGACGCCCCCGCCGCCGCCGGCGAACGCCGCGTGCTCTACTGGCACGACCCCATGGTGCCGGGCCAGCGCTTCGACAAGCCCGGCCCGTCGCCCTTCATGGACATGCCCTTGCAGCCCGTGTATGCCGATGCCGGCAGCGACGAGGGCAGCATCGGCGTGAGTGCGCGCCAGACGCAGAGCCTCGGCCTGCGCACGGTGGCCGTGCGCCTGGGCACGCTCGCGCCCCGGCTCGCCGCCTCGGGCACGGTCGACTGGAACGAGCGCGGCCTCGCCGTGATCCAGGCGCGCAACGCGGGCTTCGTCGAGAAGCTCTTCGTGCGCGCCACGCTCGACCGCGTCGCCCGCGACCAGCCGCTGGCCGAGCTTTACGTGCCGGACTGGGTCGCCGCGCAGGAGGAGTTCCTCGCCGTGCGCAGCATGACCGGCGCGGATACCGCCGCGCTGCTCGACGCGGCGCGCGCACGCATGCGCCAGGCCGGCATGCCCGCCACGCTCATCGCCGAGGTCGAGCGCGGCGGCCAGGTGCAGGCGCGCGTGACGATACGCGCGCCCCAGGCGGGCAGCCTCATCGAGATCGGCGTGCGCGAAGGCATGACGGTCGCCCCGGGCAGCACGCTGTTCCGCCTCAACACACTCGACAGCGTGTGGGTGAATGCCGCGATCCCCGAAAGCCAGGCCGCCCTGCTGCGCCCCGGCATGGCCGTGCAGGCCACCGCCGCGGGCTTTGCCGACACGCCCTTCACGGGCCGCGTCGAAGCCGTGCTGCCGCAGGTGGACGCCGACACGCGCACCCTGCGCGTGCGCGTCGTCCTCGCCAACCCCGGGCAACGGCTCGCGCCCGGCATGTTCGTGTCGCTCGCGCTCGCCGGCGCCACGCGCGAGAGCCTGCTGGTGCCGGCCGAAGCGCTGATCCGCACCGGCACGCGCAGCGTGGTCATGCTGGCCGAGGGCGAAGGGCGCTTCCGCCCCGTCGACGTGGAAGCCGGGCGCGAAACGCAGGGGTTCGTGGAGATCCGCCACGGCCTCGCGGCGGGCCAGCAGGTCGTGGTGTCGGGCCAGTTCCTGCTCGATTCCGAAGCCAGCCTGCGCGCGGCCGGCACGCGCCTCGCCGAGCCCGCCGCGGCCCCTCCGGCCTACGAGACCACGGCGGTGTTCGAAGAGATCGTCGATGGCCTGGCGATGCTCTCGCATCCGCCCATCGCCGAACTGAAGTGGGGTGCCATGACAATGGGATTCAAGCCGCCGGCGCAGGGCTGGCCGCGCGACATCGCGCCCGGCGCGCGGGTGCGCGTGCGCTTCGCGCTGGCCGCGAACGGCGAGCCGCAACTGCTCCAGATCACGCAGGAGGGCGGCCAGTGATCCCCGCACCTCTGCCCCACCCCGCGCACGGAGGGCCCCGCCCATGATCGCGCAGCTCATCCGCTGGTCCATCCACAACCGCTTCCTGGTGCTCGTCGCCACGCTCATGCTCGCGGCCTGGGGCGTCGTCTCCATGCTGCGCATGCCGCTCGACGCGCTGCCGGATCTCTCCGACACCCAGGTCATCATCCGCACGAGCTGGCCTGGCCAGGCACCGCAGATCGTCGAGAACCAGGTCACCTATCCGCTCACCACGACCATGCTGTCGGTGCCGGGCGCGCGCACGGTGCGTGGCTTTTCGTTCTTCGGCGACTCCTTCGTGTACGTGCTCTTCGAGGATGGCACCGACCTCTACTGGGCGCGCTCGCGCGTGCTCGAGTACCTCAACCAGGTGCAGTCGCGCCTGCCCGCCGGCGCGCGCGCGGCGCTCGGGCCGGACGCCACGGGCGTGGGCTGGATCTACTCCTACGCGCTGGTGGACCGCTCCGGCCGGCACGATCTCGCCCAGCTGCGCAGCCTGCAGGACTGGTTCCTCAAGTACGAGCTCAAGACCCTCCCCGACGTGGCCGAGGTGGCCTCGATCGGCGGCATGGTCAAGCAGTACCAGGTGGTGCTGGACCCCGACCGCCTGCGCGCCTACGGCCTCAGCCAGGACGCCGTGGTGAGCGCCCTGCAGCGCGCCAACCAGGAAGCCGGCGGCGCGGTGCTCGAACTCGGCGAGGCGGAGTACATGGTGCGCGCCTCGGGCTATCTGCGGACGCTGGACGACTTCCGCCGCATTCCGCTGCGCAGCTCGGCGGCGGGCGTCCCGGTGCGGCTCGCCGACGTGGCCACGCTGCAGACCGGCCCCGAGATGCGGCGCGGCATCGCCGAGCTCGACGGCGAGGGTGAAGTCGCGGGCGGGGTGGTGATCCTGCGCTCGGGCAAGAACGCGCTGTCCGCCATCCGTGCCGTCAAGGCGCGCCTGGAGACGCTGCGCGCGAGCCTGCCGGAAGGCGTCGAGGTGGTGCCCACCTACGATCGCAGCCAGCTCATCGAACGCGCGATCGACAATCTCACCCTGAAGCTCGTCGAAGAGTTCGTCGTGGTCGCGCTCGTGTGCTTCCTCTTCCTCTTCCACCTGCGCTCCTCGCTGGTCGCGATCGTGACCCTGCCGCTGGGCGTGCTGGGGGCCTTCAGCGTGATGCACTGGCAGGGCGTCAATGCCAACATCATGTCGCTGGGCGGCATCGCGATCGCCGTGGGCGCCATGGTGGATGCCGCCGTGGTGATGATAGAGAACGCGCACAAGCACCTCGAAGCCTGGCGCCACGCGCATCCGGGCGAAACGCCGCGCGGCGCCACGCA
Organism: Candidatus Dactylopiibacterium sp.; assembly: GCA_031119555.1. Classification (GTDB taxonomy): domain Bacteria; phylum Pseudomonadota; class Gammaproteobacteria; order Burkholderiales; family Rhodocyclaceae; genus Uliginosibacterium. Next base: position 7,872 of record JAVHXQ010000071.1, on the reverse strand, counting down.
CTGGCGCCTGATCGCCGAAGCCGCCACCGAGGTCGGCCCCGCGCTGTTCTTCTCGCTGCTCGTGATCACGCTGTCCTTCATTCCGGTCTTCACGCTCGAAGCGCAGGAAGGGCGGCTCTTCGCGCCGCTGGCCTTCACCAAGACCTACGCCATGGCAGCCTCGGCGCTGCTCGCGGTGACGCTGGTGCCGGTGCTCATGGGCTACCTGATCCGGGGCCGCATTCCCGCCGAGCATGCCAACCCGCTCAACCGCGCGCTCATCGCGCTCTACCGCCCGCTGCTCGAACGCGCGCTGGCGTGGCCGCGCGCCACGCTCGCGGTCGCGGCGGTCGCGCTCGTGGCGAGCCTGTGGCCGCTGGCGCACATCGGCGGCGAGTTCCTGCCGCAGATGGACGAGGGCGATCTGCTCTACATGCCGACCGCGCTGCCCATGCTCTCGGCCGGCAAGGCGAGCGAGCTGCTGCAGCAGACCAACCGCCTGATCCGCTCGGTGCCCGAAGTCGCGCGCGTGTGGGGCAAGGCCGGACGCGCCGAGACGGCCACCGACCCGGCGCCGCTGGAAATGTTCGAGACCACCATCCTGTTCAGACCGCGCGATCAGTGGCGGCCCGGCATGACGCCCGAGAAGCTCGTCGCCGAGCTGGACCGCGTCGTGAAGGTGCCGGGGCTGGCAAACATCTGGGTGCCGCCCATCCGCAACCGCATCGACATGCTCGCCACCGGCATCAAGAGCCCCGTGGGCATCAAGGTCAGCGGCGCCTCGCTGGAGCAGATCGATCATCTGGCGACCCGGGTCGAGCAGATCGTGAAGAGCGTGCCGGGCGTGAGTTCGGCGCTGGCCGAGCGGCTCACGGGCGGGCGCTTCGTGGATGTCGACATCGACCGCGACGCCGCCGCGCGCTTCGGCATGAACGTGGCCGACGTGCAGGACGTGGTGAACACCGCGATCGGCGGCATGAACGTGGGCGAAACCATCGAAGGGCTCGCACGCTATCCGATCAGCGTGCGCTATCCGCGCGAGCTGCGCGACTCCGTGCAGAAGCTGCGCGAGCTGCCGCTGGTGGGCCCGGCGGGCCAGCGCCTCGTGCTGGGCGACCTCGCCCAGGTGCGCCTGAGCGACGGCGCGCCCATGCTCAAGAGCGAGAACGCGCGGCTGTCGGGCTGGGTGTATGTCGACATCCGTGACCGCGACCTGGCGCGCACCGTGCACGACATGCAGCGCGCGGTGGCCGCCCAGCTCACCCTGCCCGCGGGTTACGCGATCGGCTGGTCGGGCCAGTTCGAGTACATGGAACGCGCAAGCGCGCGCATGAAGCTCGTCGTGCCCGCCACCCTGCTCATCATCTTCCTGCTGCTCTACCTCACCTTCCGCAACATCGGCGAGGCGCTGCTCATCATGGCGACCCTGCCCTTCGCGCTCGTGGGCGGCATCTGGCTGCTCTGGCTGCTGGGCTACAACCTCTCGGTGGCGGGCGCGGTGGGCTTCATCGCACTGGCCGGCGTGGCGGCGGAATTCGGCGTGATCATGCTGCTCTACCTCAAGCAGGCCTGGCAGGCGCGCCAGGCGAGCGGGCGCACCGACACCGCCGCGCTGCTCGACGCCATCCGCGAAGGCGCCGTGCTGCGCGTGCGGCCCAAGGCGATGACGGTGGCAACCATCCTCGCCGGCCTCTTCCCCATCCTGTGGTCGCACGGCACGGGCTCGGAAGTCATGCAGCGCATCGCCGCGCCCATGCTCGGCGGCATGATCACCGCCCCCCTGCTCTCGATGCTGCTGATTCCCGCCGCCTGGCTGCTCATGCACCGCCGCGAGGCCCGCGCGCAAGGCGCGCCCGCCGGCACCCTCACCCCTCATTCTCCCGAAAGGAAACTGCCATGAAGACTTCCCTGCTCGCCGCCGCGCTCGCGCTCGCCAGCGCCACCCTCCAGGCCGCCGGCCCCGTCGTCGAGATGTACAAGTCCCCCTCCTGCGGCTGCTGCCACAAGTGGGCCGAGCACATGCAGAAAGCCGGCTTCACGGTGAAGATGCACGACGTGGAGGATGTCGGCGCGGTCCGCGCGAAGTACGGCATGCCCGATGCGCTCGGCGCCTGCCACACCGCGCGCGTGGGCACCTACACCATTGAGGGGCACGTGCCGGCCACCGACATCAAGCGCCTGCTGCGCGAAAAGCCGCGCGCCGTCGGCCTTTCCGCGCCGGGCATGCCGCCGGCCTCGCCGGGTATGGATCTGGCGGGCTACGGCGACTTCGACACCCTGCTCGTCGGGCGCGGCGGCCAGGCCACGCGCTACGCGCGCCACACGCTCGAGAGCGCGCGCAAGCTCGATTGACGCGGATGCCGCCCGCGCGGGTTCAGTCGCCCGGCGGCACGCAGCCCGTGAGCCCGCACTGCGCTGCCGCCGGCCCCCCGGCGGCAGCCGGCAGACGCTCGCGCAGCGCCGCCGCGAACGCCTCGGGCTGGCCGAGAAAGGCACCGGTGTCGAGCCGCGTCAGGTGGCCCCGCGCATCCTCGAACGCGAAGGTCGGGAACCCCTGCCCGCCGCTGCGCGAGAGCCAGGCCAGACTCTCGTCGATGTGCGCCTCGGTCGCCGCGCCCGCGAGGCGTCCGAAGGCCGCCGCGAACGCCTGCGCCGGCAGGCCCAGCCCGGCGGCGATGGCCTCCAGCACGGCGGGCTCGGCGATGCGCCGCCCCGCCACGTAGTGCGCGTGCTGCAGCGCGTGGAGCATGTCGAGCCCGCGTCCGGCCACCGCCTCGGCGGCCAGGATGGCGGTCGTGGGCGGTGCCGAATCCATGACCGCGGCGGTGTCGCGCAGCAGGCCGTCGAAGTAGGCCGCGCCGAAGGGCTGGCCCGTCAGCGCGGCGATGCGCTGGTCGTGCGGCATCACGTAGTCGCGCCACTGCGGCGTGATCGCGCGGCGCCGCGCGCCCGCCAGCATGCCGCCGCCATGCAGGGCCAGATCGAGCCCCGCCACGCCCTGCGCCGCGCGCAGCAAGGGCGCGGCGGCATAGCACCAGCCACAGAAGGGATCGAAGATGTAATGCAGCGTATTCACGGCCAGGCTCCTGCAAGGGCGGCCCGCGGGCAGCGGGCACGATCGGCCGCCAGCTTAAGCCGGCCGGCGTGCGGGCGAAAGCGCGCCGGCCGCAACACTGCCTTGCACGGCGCACACGAAACGGCGCGCCCGCAAAGGGCTTGAAAAGCCCGCCGCCCGTCCATAGATAGGAAGTGCGGGTCGCTGGAGAACCGGGGCCCGCATCCCATCTATCGCTTGCTTATCGAGGATACGACCATGCGTGCTTATGACTTTTCCCCGCTCTACCGTTCCGCCATCGGTTTCGACCGGCTCGCCCAGCTCGCCGAGGCCGCGCTGCGCCATGAACAGCCGGGCTACCCGCCCTACAACATCGAACTCGTCTCCGAAGACAAGTACCGCATCACGATGGCCGTCGCCGGCTTCTCGCGCGAGGAACTGGACATCGAGTCCGAGAAGAACACCCTGCGCGTCGCCGGCCGCAAGGCGACCGACGCCGAAGCGCGCAACTACCTGCACCGGGGCATCGCCGCGCGCGATTTCGAGCAGCGCTTCCAGCTCGCCGACCACGTCAAGGTGGTGGCCGCGCGCTTCGAGAACGGCCTGCTCGACATCGAACTCGAACGCGAGATCCCCGAAGCCGAGAAGCCGCGCAAGATCGTGATCGGCAACGGCGAGACGCTGCCCCTCATCAAGGGCCAGGCCGCCTGATCCTGATCCGCGTGTGTCCGGACGCCCCCGCCGGTGCCTGCCGGCGGGGGCGTTCTGCCGTCCACGCGGCCAGGCCCGCGCGTCCGCGCGCAGCACCCCGACCGCCCCGGCGTCCGCGCGGCGGGCGAGGACTCCGCCGGTGGGACAGACTTCGCGGGGCCGCGCCGCGTCAGCCCGCGCCGGGCTGGAAGAGCCGCGCCAGCGCCGCATGCTGCGCGGCGTTCCATTCCCGCGCGACGGCCAGGTTCGCGGCCGCGAGGCGCTCGCGCAGCGCCGCGCTTTCGTAGAGCGCGAGCGTCGCGGCGGCGAACGATTCGGCGTCGCCATCGGGGCACACGCAAGTGCCGCGCAGATAGGGCACCGCGATGCCCGCCACGCCGCACGTCGTGCTGACCACCGGCAGACCGGCGCCAAAAGCCTCCAGCAACTTGATCTTGACGCCCGTTCCGCGCGTGATGCAGTTGACCAGGATGGGCGCGCCCGCGAACGCCTCGGCCGGGTCCGCCACCACGCCGAGCTTGCGCACCCCCGGCGCGTCGGGCACGGCGCGGCCCACGCTGCCCGCCACCCGGAGCGTGAAATCCGGCGCCTGCGCGCGGATGCGCGGCAGCACCGCGCGGATGAACCACGTCAGCGATTCGTTGTTCTGCTCGAAATCCGAGCCGATGAAGGCGGCCCCCTCGCAGGGCCACAACGGCAGCGACGCGCGCGCTTCGATGAGATGGCTGATCGTGACCACGCGCGCGCCCTCGGGGGCGATCAGCGCGCGGAACAGCTCGGCCTCGCGGTCCTGGATCGCGATGATCCGGTCGGCCCGCAGCAGGCCGCGCCGCTCCTCGGCCGCCGGCATCTGCCCCGCCAGCGAATCGTGGGTGTCGATGATCTTCGCGGTGCGCGCGCCGAAGGCCTCGAAGGCGCCCGAGAAACTCACGTACTGCACCACCGCCGCGTCGAAGCCCACGGCCCGGTCCAGCGCCCGGAGCTGGCGCGTGAAGCCCCCGAAGTAGGTTTCGTCCACGCTCGCCATGCGCAGCGGTGCGCGCGCGAACTTTCGCCACAGCCGCCGCGCCGCGCGGCGCAGCAGATAGAGCGCTTCCCGCGCGCCGCCGCGCTCGAGCAGGCTGAAGCGCGCGCCCAGCGCCTGCCGGTGCGCGGCCTCGTCGAAGTCGCCCATGCGGCGCGACGGCATCAGCGCGAAATGCACCGCGTGACCCAGCGTCTCGAGCGCATGCAGCATGTGGAGCGTGCGCACGCGGTTGCCGCCCGTGGCGGGAAACAGCGGAAACGGTGAAATGAAAACGATGTGAGCCATGCCGCACCTCCCCGCGCGAGCCAGCGCCGTCGGACGGATCGCGCGGCCCCATGCGCGCCGCGCCGGCATCCCCCCGCAGACGTCCATCGACGAGCGTAGTCGGCGTGCCAGCCCGACGCGCGCGCCACGTCCTTCGAGACAGTGCCGCCGCGCCAGCGGACGCCGCCACGAAGCGCTAGACGACCGGTCTAATTGCGTGCCAGAATCGCCCCATGCCCACCGAACGCCCCGATACCCGCCAGCACATCCTCGACTGCGGCCAGCACCTGATTGCCGGCAAGGGCTTCGTGGCCGTGGGCCTGGCCGAGATCCTCGCCAGCGCGGGCGTGCCCAAGGGCTCGTTCTATCACTACTTCGCCTCCAAGGAAGCCTTCGGTGTCGCCCTGCTGGAGCGCTACGAAGCGGCCTGCACGACGCGCATGGCGGCGCTGGACGCCGAGCCCGGCCTCACGGGCGCGCAGCGCGTGCTGCGCAGCTTCGAGCACTGGGCGCAGCGCCAGCGCGGCACGGACGCCGCCCAGCATTGCCTCATCACCAAGCTCGGCGCCGAGATCGCCGATCTGTCCGACGCGATGCGCGCGCGCATGCTGGCCATGACCGAAGCCGTCCTGCGCCAGCTCGCCGCCCACGTGGCGGCCGGCCAGGCCGATGGCTCCATCGCCAACCGGCAGGCGCCCGAGGCCCTCGCCCAGTGGCTCTACCAGGCCTGGCTCGGCGCCTCGCTGCTCGCCAAGCTGCGCCGCGACGACAGCCCCTTCGCCAGCGCCCTGGCGCGTACCGACGAATTGCTGCGGACCCACGCCGGCCCCCCGGCCTGAGATCCGCCGTGCCACCCGTGCGTCCGCGCACACCCCCGACCCACCTCCCACCCCTTCAGCGAAAGCGAGTTTCCGATGTCCGATCTGCTCAACAAACTGCAATGGCGTTATGCCGCGAAAAAAATGGATCCGGCACGTGCCGTGGCGCCCGAGAAGCTCGAGCGCATCCTCGAGGCCATCCGCCTCTCGGCCAGCTCCAGCGGCCTGCAGCCCTATGAAGTGCTCGTCGTGACCAACCCCGCGCTGCGCGCGCGCATCCGCGACCAGGCCTGGGGCCAGGCCCAGATCACCGACGGCTCGCACCTGCTCGTCTTCGCCGCGTGGGACAACTACACGGCCGAACGCATCAACACCATGTTCGATCTCGTCAACGCCGAGCGCGGCTTCACCAACGAGGGCTGGGAAGCCTATCGCCAGAAACTGCTCGCGAACTACGTGCCGCGCGACGCCGAAACCAACTACCAGCATGCCGCCCGGCAGGCCTACATCGGCCTGGGCACCGCGCTCGTGGCCGCCGCCGAGGAAGGCGTGGACAGCACGCCGATGGAAGGCTTCGATCCGGCCGCCGTCGACGAGATCCTGCAGCTGCGCGAACGCGGCCTGCGCTCGGTGATCCTGCTGCCGCTGGGCTACCGTGCCAGCGAGGGCGACTGGCTCGTGAATCTCAAGAAGGTGCGCCGCAGCCGCGCCGACTTCATCCGCGAGCTGCCCTGATCCACCCCGCCCGGCCCGCTCACGCGGGCACGAGGGCGGCCAGCCGCCGCGCCAGACCGTCGGCCTCCGGCTCCAGCTCGAGCGCCTGCCGGTAAAGGCCGGCCGCGGCCTCGGGGCGGGCCGGCTCCAGCAGCCGGCCCAGCCCCTCGACGGCCTGCGCGAAACGTTTGCGCAGGCGCGCGCGCTGCGCCAGCAGCCAGGGCTGGTCGCCTTCATCGGCAAGAAAACTCCCGCCATACGCCGCCAGCAGGTCGCGCGCAGCGCCGCCCGCCGCCGCTTCGTCGCGCACCTGCGCGGCCGCCGCGCAGGCATCCAGCAGGTGCCACAGATCCAGCCCGCACAGGCCGGGGTCCAGGCTCACGCGGCCATTGCTGACGCGTATCAGGTCGTGGCCGCCCAGGAACTTGCGCAGGCGATGCAGGCTCACGTCGAACGCGCCCTTGGCGGCGTCACCCTCGGCGTCGGGCCACAGCTCGCCCGCGAGGCGCTCGATGGGCACCGCGCGTCCGTCATGGGCAAGGATCGCGCGCAGCAGGTCGAGCGTGCGGCGATTGCCCCGCGCCGACTGCGCCACCGGCTGCCCGCCGCTGCTCAGTTGCAGCCCGCCCATCGCGCGGATCTCCACCCGCCACGGCCAGCGCGGCGTGCCGGCATGCGGCGCCGCCAGCCCCCGCGCACGGATCAGCGCGGTGGCCTGGCCGGGTTCGATGTCGCGGGCCAGCGCATGCGCCATCAGCGCGGCCATGGGGCCGGGCAGCCAGCCCGGCCAGTCGAGCATGCCGTGCCGGCGCGACAGCCCCAGCGCCACGCGCAGGTCCTCGTCGGCACGCGCGGGTTCGTCGCCCGCGAGACACATCGCGGCGCGCAGCATGCGCGCCTTGCAATGCAGCAGCGGATGGGCGCGCAGCGCCGCTTCGGCGAGCAGCGCATCGATCAGGACGCGGGCCTCGGCCGGATACCCCCGGACATGCCGCACCCACGCCAGATCGCAGCGCCCGAGCGCCAGCGCGAGGCCCGCGCCGCGCGCAGGCGGGCCCTGCATGCAGAGTTCCAGCAGCATTTCGGCTTCGCCCCAGCGTGCTTGCAGGCAGGCCCGCCAGGCCTCCAGCAGGCGCACCGCGAGCCGCGTCAACGGTCCGCCGGCGGCCAGCTCGATGCGCGCCAGACGCTGCGCGGCCCGCGCGACGTCTCCCCGGCTCAACGCGGCCCCCGCCCCCAGCGCCAGCAGGGCGGCGCGCTCAGGCGGCGCGGCCGCCGCGAGTTCGCGCTCCGCAGCCTCGCGC
>JAVHXQ010000034.1 GCA_031119555.1 Candidatus Dactylopiibacterium sp. | reverse complement strand
CCCGCGGGCAGCGTGACGCGCACCCCGCCGCCGGGCGCGGTCGCCCAGTGCGCGGCGCCACGCACCTCGCGCACCGCGAAGGCCGGCCGCAGCGTCAGCGTGGCGGGTGCCGCGAGCGTCGCGGCGAGCGTGAAGACGCGCGCATCGGCGTGGCCTTCGGCGGACAGCGGCGCGCTGGCTTCCAGCAGGAAGGCACCCGCGATGCGCGTGGCGTCCACGAGTGCGTAGTCGAGCGCCCGGTCTTGCGGCGTCAGGCTCGCGGCCATGCCATCGAAAGTCCATTCCGGCGTGCGCACCCGCCGCGCGGCCTCGCGCGCGATCAGCACGGTGTCGTCGCCGACGCGCAGCGCATGGCCTTCGCTGGCGGGCAGCGGCGTGCTCGCGGGGGCGCCGGCCGGATCGCCCGCGTGCCAGGGGTAGAGCAGGCTCAGGAACTCCACCGCCGTGGCCTCGGCGCGCGTCTCGACGCGCGCGTGCCACTCGTCGGGCATGCGGCGGCGCATGCTTTCCTGCACGGGCGGGTCGAACGCGGATGTCTGGCTGAAGCTCAGCGCCGTGGCCGCCGGCTGCAGCAGGCGCGCGGTCAGGCGGGCGTCGCCCTGGCGCTGCACGATTTCGCCCGTCGCCGGGGCGAGCTGCATCTCGCCACGCGCATGGAGCAACCACTGGAAGCGCACTGGCGCGGGCGCGGCGGCTTCGTCGAGCAGCACCACGTAGCGGCGGTTCACGAAGAAGGCATGGCGCAGCGCCTGCGTGGCGTGCGGCGCGTAGGCGGCTTGCGCGTCGCCGCTGGCGAAACTGAAGCGCTTGCCATCGGCAAAGCGCGTGATGCGCCCGGTGGCCGAGGCGTCGCGGATGCGCTGGCCCTCGCCGCCGAACAGCACGGCGTTCTTGGCGCGCGTCTGACGCGTCCAGCCCACGTGGTGCGCGCTGCCGTAGAACTCGCGGTAACCCGAGTTGATCGCCAGGGGTTCGCCGAAGGCATTGAGCACGAAGCTGTTCTGGTCGGCGAAGCCGTGGCTGGCCGAGCCCTGCGGGCTGGCGCGCAGCGCGAACATGATGTCGCGCGCCGCGTCGCCCAATGCTGAATGCATGGCGACCACGCCGATGTCGTCGAAGTAGCGGCTCTGCGGCAGGTCCGCCAGCGAGGCGGCGGGCAGCTGCGCCTGTACGGTGCGCCAGCGTGTGAGCAGCGCGTCGAGCGCGCCATAGGTGTAATAGCTGTCGCCCGTGGGCGGCTTCTGGCGCAGGGCCTGCGCGAAGGCCAGCGGGTAGGGGTCGTGACCCAGTACCGCGGCTTTCTCGAGGATCAGCGCGGTGCTGCCCGAGGGGCGGATGATGTTCGTCAGGTCGCCGAAGGATGAGCCGCCGTAGGGCATCAGGCCGTAGATCGCGAAGTAGGGCGTGTTGCGCCAGAAGGGGCGCGCCAGCGGTGCGTCGAAGCCAAGCTGGGCCATGCCCTCCAGAAAGCGCTGGTGCTGGGTGATGCCGGTGCTCCAGTAATCCAGGCCCTCTGCCCAGCCGCCCGCGGGGCCGCCCCAGACCGGGAACTGGCGCAGGTAGTACTCGTAGCTCCAGGCGAGCCAGCCCGCCGCCTCGGGAACCTCGTGCAGCAGCGCGAGCCCGCCCTGGCCCAGCGTCGAGATGAAACGCATCGGATGGCTCAGCGAGTTGTCGGGCGGCGTCGCGGTCAGCAGGCTGAACTTGGGCTGGATGCGCCCGGCGAGCAGGGTGAGCCGTTCGCCGAGCGCGCGGCGCACCGTGGCGCGTTCGGCGTCGCTCAGGGCGTCGGCGGCCCAGTCGTAGGCGAAGATCATCGGCCGCAGGTGCTGGATGAACAGCTCGTCGTTGGCGCGATAGGTGGCGGCGTCGATCTTCCAGCTTGCCAGGTGCAGCAGCGCGCGCGCGGCGGCGCGGCCTTGCGCGGGGTCCTGCGTGAGCAGCCAGGCGAAGGCGTGGCGTTGCGCCATCACGCCCGCCGCGCTGGCGGCCTGATAGCCTTCGCGCCAGCGCCGCGCGCCCTCGGGCGTGCCGTTGCTGACGGCCTCGGGCTGCGCAATCAGCGCGGCGTCGGTCGTGGCGGGAATGGCGAAGCTCGCGAGCTTCGCGCCCTCCGGCAGCGCCGGCAGGGCATCACTCACGAAACGGCGCAGCGCCGGCAGTTCGGCCGCTCGCACGAGCAGGCGCGGATGCGCGGGCGGGATGCGCGCGCTGAGCTCGGCGGCGCGCGCGGCCACGATGTCGGTTTCGGCGGAGGCCGCGGAGGCCGCCATGGGCAGCCACAGCAGCAGACAGACCAGGCGCAGGCTGGTGAAGCGCGGACGGACGGCGGGAAGGTGCATGACGTGCGGAAGTGACCAGGGTGGCGGGATGCGATCAGGTGTGCGAGTGTGGCGCCCTGAACCGATCGCGGCAAGAACAGTCTGTCACCCTGGGTGCCGTGCCCGATGCGAAGGAGATGCTCATGAAGGTTTCACCCGTTCCGGCCCTGATCACGCGCCGGTTTTCCCGTCGCCTCCTGCGTCCGCTCGCGGGCTGCCTGCTGGTGTGCGCGGCGTGGCCGGCGCTGGCGCAGCAGGCCACGCGCATCACCCGTGTCACGCTCTACCCGGGCAGCGCGACCGTCGAACGCGTCGCGCGCGTGGAGGCGGGCGCGAAGCGCCTGGAAGTGAGCGGCCTGCCCGCCGGCTTCGACGTGCGCACGATCCGCGTCGAAGCCGACGCCGGCGTTCGCCTGGGCGAATTCTCGGTCCGCGAAGTGGCCCGCGCCGAGGCCGCCAACCCGCGTCAGGCCGAGCTTGAAGCGCAGCTCGACGCGCTCGACGACCGCATCGGGCGGCTCGAGATCGAGCGCCAGTCGGCGGAGCTCGTGACAGGCTACCTGCGCGACATCGGCAAGGGCGGCACGCCGAATGCCGCGCAGAACCTGCCCGGCACGCTGGCCGCAATACGCAGCGGCGGCAGCGATGCGCTCGCGCGCATCCAGCGCGTGGCCGAGGCGCGCCGCGCGCTCGACAAGGAACGCGCCGTGCTCGCGCGCGAACTCGAACGCATTGCCGCCACGCACCGCGACACGCGCAGCCTCGTGCTGAGTCTCGCGGCGGACCGGCCCGGCGACGTGCGCCTGAGCTACCAGATCGACGGGCCGGGCTGGCAGCCCGTGTACCGCGCCACGCTCGATTCGACGAGCGGGCGCATCGACCTCGACCGCCAGGCGCTGATCGCCCAGAACAGCGGCGAGGACTGGAGCAACGTGGCGCTGCGGCTATCCACGGGGCAGCCGCGCAATACCCCGGTCGGCCCGCAGCCGCAGACCTGGACGATAGGCCTGCGGCCGCCGGAGCCGCCGGTGCGCGCGCTCGCCAAGGCGATGCCGGCGCCGGCCGCCATGATGCGTGCCGAGAGCGCGGCGGTCGCGGACGCTCCGCCGCTGTTCGACGTGAATGAGGTGCAGACCGCGTTCGCGACCGAGTTCGACGTTCCCGCGCGCATCTCGCTGCCGTCCGACGGTCGCCGCGTGACGGTGTCGCTCGCGCGCCAGCCGCTGGCGGGGCAGGTGCGCGTGCAGATCGTGCCGCGCGAGGCGGCCGCGGCCTTCCTCGTGGCCAGCGCCGAGCGCCCGCAGGGCGTGTGGCTGCCCGGCGAGATCCAGCTCTACCGCGACGGCGCCTACGTGGGGGCCACGCACTGGGCCGCGCAGGAGGGTGAGCGCTTCGAACTGCCCTTCGGTCAGGACGACCGCGTGCGCGTCGTCGTGAAGGCCCAGCCCGCGCAGGAAGGCAACGAGGGCTTCATGAGCCAGCGGCGCCAGCGCGAACTGGCGAGCGTCTACACGATCACCAGCCAGCACGCGCGCCCGATGCCGGTCACGGTGCTCGAGCCCTCGCCCGTGGGCACCGACAGCGCGCTGAAAGTGGAGTCGCGCCTTGTGCCGCAGCCCGACCAGCAGGATTGGCAGGGGCAGCGCGGCGTCGTGGCCTGGACCCGCACGCTGGCACCCGGCGCGAGCCTGGAACTCAGCGTGCGCCACCTCGTGAGCTGGCCCCGGGAATCCACCGTGATCGGCTTCTGACGACGCGCCGGCGCGGGCGGGGCATCAGCCCGCGTCGGTCAGTTCCACGAGCACGGGGGCGTGGTCGGAGGGGCGTTCGAGCTTGCGCGGCGCCTTGTCCACCCAGCAGCGCGTGGCTTGCGGCGCGAGCGGCGCCGAGAGCAGCAGGTGGTCGATGCGCAGGCCGAAATTGCGCCGGAACGCCATCATGCGGTAATCCCACCACGTGTAGATCTTCTCGGGCTGCGCGAAGAGGCGGAACGCGTCGGCCAGCCCCAGCCCCAGCAGTGCGCGGAAGGCCGCGCGCTCGGGCGGCGAGACGAGGATGGCCTCCTTCCAGTCGGCATGCACGTCGGCATCTTCCGGGGCGATGTTGAAGTCACCCGCGAGCACGAGGCGCGGATGCCGCGAGAGTTCGTCCGCCAGCCAGGCCGTGAGCGCTTCCAGCCATGCGAGCTTGTAGGCGTACTTGTCGGAGCCCACGGCCTGACCATTCACGAAATACGCGCAGACGATGCGCACCCCGCCCACGGTGGCGGCGATCACGCGCTTCTGGTCGTCGGCGAATGCGGGCAGGTCGCGGTGCACCGCGGTGATCTCGTGCCGCGACAGGATCGCGACGCCGTTGTAGGTCTTCTGCCCGTTGCACACCGCGTGGTAGCCCGCCGCCGCCAGCTCGGCGTGCGGAAACACGCGGTCCTCGCACTTGAGCTCCTGCAGGCACACCACGTCCGGCGCTTCGGCCGCGAGCCAGTCCAGCAGGTGGGGCAGGCGGACCTTGAGGGAGTTCACGTTCCAGGTGGCGATTTTCATGGGCGGAAGGTACCAGACGCAGAAGGCTCCAGTGTGCGTGAACAGGGCGACGCTGCGTGAGTGCCTTATCCGCGAGTGCCTCATTCCGTAGCGCTGCCTGAACGTGCCTGACTGCCGGAAGCGGGCCCCATCGTCATTCCTGGAGCGCGGCGCGTTGCGCCGCTGCCACATCCGTCCCAGGGCATGCAGGAGCCCGCTCGCGCGCGGAAGCTGCTGCCGGGAGTCCATCTTGATAGCTTTTTTATGTGATTGACATTCACATGACAGCCTGCATGAGAGCGCCTGCGGACGGTGCTTGCGCAGGGTTTCGGAGCGCCCGGTCCGCTGCGTTCCGAACGGCTGGAATCAGGCCCGGATTCTCTGGAATGGGCCTCTGGAGGCAGGTCAAAGGTTGGTTGTTTAATCCCGGCCGCTATATCCCGACTGAGTAAGCTGAGGCAAAATGCCGCCGGCAATGCGTTCGTCGGATTGTCGATGCCGTCTGACTTAAACTAACTAGTCCCTCCCAGACCGGGGCCCTTCGCGGGGAGTCTGGATGAGGGCCAGAAAGCTTCGTCGCCGTGCGACGAAAGCACAGAACAACAAGATGTCCAGCGTATCCGAAGGCCACGGGCCAGACATTCCAGTGCAACACGGTTTGCGCCGCGGCGACGCGGCCGCCCGCTCGCCGCTCGCGGTCACCCTGTCGGTGTGGCGGGCGCTCATGCTGCGCGAAGCCCTCACGCGGCTGTTCTCGAAGCGCGCGGCGTGGGCCTGGCTGATGGCCGAACCGCTGTTCCATATTTCCTACATGCTGGCCATCTTTACCGGGCTGCGCGCCCGGACCATGGGCGGGATCGACATCGTGATCTGGCTCATCTCGGGGATGTGCGCCTTCTTCATTTTCCGCCGCACGGCCAACCAGCTCGAACACGCGATCGACGCCAACATGGCGCTGTTCGCCTATCGGCAGGTCAAGCCGGTGGATACGGTGATCGTGCGCGGCGTCCTGGAAGGCATCCTGATGCTGGTCGTCAGCCTCATCATTTTTGGCGCGGCGGGCCTGTGGGGGCACGACATCCTGCCGGACGCGCCTCTGATGGTCGCGGCCGGGGTGCTGGGTCTCTGGCTGATCGGGCTGGGCTGGGGGCTGATCACCTCGGTGCTGACCAGCCTGATCAGCGAAATGAGCATGCTGCTGGGCTTCGTGATGATGCCGCTGTTCCTGCTCTCGGGCGTGTTCATGCCGGTCAGCTCCATCCCCCAGCCCTACCGCGACTGGGTCGTGCTCAATCCCATCGTGCATGGCCTCGAAGCCGTCCGGCTCGGCTTCACGCCCTATTACCACGCCATTCCCGAGTTCGACCTCGGCTACCTGTTCCTGTGGGCGCTCGGCATGAATTTCATGGGGCTCGTCCTGCAGCGGCGCTTCGCTGAACGGCTGGTGCAGCAATGATCGTCGTCGATGATGTGCACAAGCGCTACCTCACTGACCACGGCCAGGGTCCGTGGGTGCTGCAGGGCGTGAGCTTCACCATTCCCCCGGGGCTCAGCGTGGGCGTCGTGGGGCGCAATGGCGCGGGCAAGTCCACGCTGCTGCGGCTGATAGGGGGCACGGACATGCCCAATCGCGGCCGCATCGAGCGGCATTGCCGGGTGTCATGGCCGATGGGTTTCGGGGGCGGCCTGCAGGGGTCGCTCACGGGGCGCCAGAACGCCAAGTTCGTGTGCCGCATCCACGGCCATGAGAACGAGCTCAACGAGCGCGTGGCCCAGATCGCGGCCTTCGCCGAAATTGGTGACTACTTCGACGAGCCGGTCAAGACCTATTCGTCCGGCATGCGCTCGCGCCTGCAGTTCGCGCTTTCGCTGGCCTTCGATTTCGACGTCTATATCTCGGACGAAGTCACGTCGACCGGCGACGCCGCCTTCAAGAAGAAAGCGGCCGATGCGTTCAAGAGCCTCACCGGGCGCAGCAGCCTGATCATGGTGTCGCACGGCGAGGGCACGCTCAAGGAATTCTGCAGCGCGGGCATCTGGCTCCACGAGGGGCGCGCCCAGTGGTTCGATGCCATCGACGACGCGCTCAGGGCTTATAAGGAAACCATCCCGAAATGATCGAAATCCTCAAGCAATCCCTGCCCGGCCGCGTTTCGGCGGCTTTCGTGCACTGGGCGAACCAGCTGCTGGTCCCGGCCATGCTGCGCCGGCGCGTGTTCAGTTTCGCTCTTGTGCTCAACCTGCTGGCGGGGCTGTACTGGGGCTTCATCGCTTCGGATCGCTACATTTCCGAAGCGCGCGTGCTGGTCCAGCGCACGGATCTGGCCGGCGGGCAAAGCATGGATTTCGCCGGGCTGCTGAGCGGCCTGGGCAGCACCAATCATGCCGATCAGCTGATCCTGCGCGACTACCTGCTCTCCGAGGGTCTGTTGCGCAAGCTCGATGCGCGGTTGAACCTGCGCAAGCACTTCTCGGGACACTCCGCCGACGTTTTCTCTCGCCTCAGTGAAGGCGCCGAAACGATAGAAGAGTTCCACCGCTATTTCCTCTCGCGCGTGAGCGTGGAGTTCGATGAGTATGCCGGCGTGCTGGTCATCAAGGCCCAGGCCTACACGCCGGACATGGCGCATGCCATTGCGCGCGCGATGGTCGAGGAAGGCGAGCGCCACCTGAACGAGCTCGGCCACACCCTGGCACGCGAACAGGTGCAGTTCCTGGAGCAGCAAGTGGCCGTCATGAACGCGCGCGCGAACGCGGCACGTCAGGCGGTGTTGCGCTACCAGAATGCCAAGGGGCTGGTGTCGCCGCAGGGAGAGGTTGAAACCCGGGCCAGCATCGCCGCCCGCCTCGAAGGCCAGATGGCCGAGCTCAACACGCGGCGCACGGCCCTGCTGGCCTACCTGATGCCGGAAAGCTCAAAGGTGGGCGAACTCGATGCGCAGATTGCCGCCGTGCGACAGCAGATCGAGGCCGAGAAATCCCGCCTGGCCGCCCCCGGTGGGAACACGCTCAACAGCACGGTCGAGGAGTACCAGCGCCTGACGACCGAAGCCGAATTCACCGGCACCGTTTACAAGACCGCGCTCGTCGCCCTCGAGAAGGGGCGGGTCGAAGCCCTGCGCCTGCTCAAGAAAGTTTCCGTCCTGCAAGCCCCGACGCTGCCGGAGTTTCCGCTCCAGCCGCGCCGCCTCTACAACTTCGTGGTCTTCCTGATCGTGTCCATGCTCGTCGCAGGCATCGTTCAGCTGATCGCCGCCATCATTCGTGATCACAAGGATTAAGGCCATGCTTCGCCTGTTCAAAGCCCTGATGCTGCTCGCGCTCGCCACCGGTTTCGCCGCCGCGTCGGCCCAGAACCTGCTGCCGGATCTGGCGGGCGGCGAAACCTCTGCGATTGCCGCGGAGTACGCCAAGGCCATGGCCACCAGAAATTCCGCGGCACCCAAGGACAAGGTCGAGATCGCGAGCGTGCCGCCCGCCGACATCAAGGCCAACGAGCGCAGCGATGTGTTCGGCACCCGGCTGTTCACCGGCTACTTCGCCAACCAGGGGCCGGTGCAGTTCAACAGCGACTACAGCATCGCCGTGGGCGACAAGGTGCAGATCCGCCTCTGGGGCGGTTTCGAATATGACACCACGCTGGTCGTCGACCCGCAGGGCAATGTCTTCGTGCCGAACCTGGGCCCGCTCAAACTGCAGGGCGTGCGCAATGCCGATCTGCAGCGCGTGGTCGAGTCCGCCGTGCGCAAGGTCTTCCGTGCCAACGTGCAGTGCTATGCAAGCCTCGCCGCGGCACAGGCGGTGCGGGTGTACGTGGGTGGCTTCGTGTCCCGGCCTGGTCTGTACCAGGGCACTTCCATGGATAGCCTGCTGCACTACCTCGACCAGGCCGGGGGCATCGACGCGGAGCGCGGCTCCTTCCTGGCCGTGCAGATCAAGCGCGCCGGCGCGGTGCGCAGCGAAATCAACCTGTACGACTTCCTGCTCAAGGGCGAAATGCCGCTGGTCCAGTTCGCCGATGGCGACGTGATTTTCGTGACGCCCCGGCAGAACGTGGTGAAGGTGGATGGGCTGGTCGAGAACGCCAAGCGGTTCGAATTCAGCAAGGGGCGCTTCTCGGTGGCCGAACTTGCCGAGCTGGCGCGCCCGCGTGCCGACGCTACCCACGTGCGCGTGGTCCGCAATACCGGCGCGGTGCGCAATACCGAGTACTACGCGCTGGAGCAGGCCAGCAGCGTGGTGCTGCAGAACGGCGACGAACTCGAATTCACCGCCGACAAGAAGCCCGGCACCATCAGCGTGCGCGTCGAGGGCGAGCACATCTCGGCCCAGGAGTATGTGCTGCCTTACGGCGCCAGGCTCGGCGAGCTGATCCACCGCATCCAGCTCACCCCGCGATCCGACATCGAAAGCCTCCAGCTGTATCGCCCGAGTGTCAGGCTGCGCCAGAAGGCGCTGCTCAACACCTCCCTGCGCAGTCTTGAAACCGCCGCGCTCACGGCGCGCTCCGGCACCAGCGACGAAGCGCGTTTGCGCAAGGAAGAGGCCGACCTTCTGCTGCAATGGATAGAGCGTGCGAAGAAGATCGAACCCGCCGGGCAGGTCATGATTGCCCAGAGCAAGGAGCGCGACGAGCTGAGCCTGGAGAATGGCGACGTGCTGCGCATTCCGCCGCGTGACGGCCTGGTGCTGGTGTCGGGCGAAGTCATGTTCCCCAACGCCATCGCCTTCGATTCCGTGCTCAACACCTCGGACTACATTCAGCGCGCCGGGGGTTATACCCAGAACGCGGACGTCTCGCGCCTGATCGTGGCGCACCGCGACGGCAGCTACTCCGAAGGCGGCACCAGCTCGGGCTGGTTCGGCAGCTCCAGCCGCAATGTTGAAATGCGCCCCGGCGATGAAGTGCTGGTGCTGCCGCGCATCGACGTGAAGTCGCGCCAGATCGCCAAGGACCTCACCCAGATCCTCTACCAGATGGCAGTGAGCGCCAAGATCGTGTTTGGCCTGTGATGCAGGAGAGTCTTGCCCTGCCGGCGCAGCCGGAGTCCGGCGGCGCCCGGTTTGCGCTGACCTTGCGCAAGCTGGGCGTCGTACTGCGCGGAGTGCTGGGCCGCGGCTGCCTGCACCGGCTTCAGCCCGCCGCCCAGATCAGCGTGATCGAGCGGGGCAGGCAGCGTTACCGCGCGGAAGGCCAGGACCCGCATTTCCGCATGCAGGGCGTGCTGGCGCCGGGCTGGTACATGGTCGAACTGCAGCTGGACCTGCCCGGCCCGCGCGCCATGGCGCGCTTCTATCTCGATCACGGCGAGGGGGAATCCGAAGCGAACGCCTTCAGCCTCCCGGTGCGCAAGGGCAGGCTCTTCAAACGTCTGGTCCAGATCCGCGCCCCCGCTCGCCTGCGCTTCGATCCGATGGAAACGCCGGGCGAATTTCGCATCGAACGCTTCAATCTGGCTCCGGTCAGCGCCGCATTTGCCATCACCGGCATCCGCAACAAGCTGCTCAGCCGCCACCCGCGCTATGCCGCCGGTCTGCCGGAGAAGCGCAGCTTCGACGCGCTGCGTGCCGACTATGAAAGCCTCTTCGAGCGGCGCGTGCGGGATCTCATCGAATACTCCGAATGGATCTCCGCCGTCGAAACACCGCGTGAAGCCGCCTGGAAGGCGGCCGCGGCGGGCCTGGCCGGCAAGGCTTCGCGCCCCCTCTTTTCCATCGTCGTCCCGGTCTACAACACGGATCCCGTGCATCTGGAGGAATGCCTCGCCAGCGTGCGCGAACAGCTCTATCCGCACTGGCAGTTGTGCATTGCCGACGATGCTTCGCGCGCGCCTCACGTCAAAGAGATCCTGCAGCGCCACGCGGCCGCCGATGCGCGCATCCGCATCGCATGGCGCGAGCGCAACGGCCATATTTCCGCCGCCAGCAACAGCGCGCTCGAACTCGCCACGGGCGACTGGATCGTGCTGCTCGACCATGACGACGTGCTGGCGCCGCAGGCCCTGCTCGCCGCCGCACAAAGCATCGAAGCGCATCCGCAGGCGCGCATCCTGTATTCGGACGAAGACAAGCTCGACGAGCACGGCGAGCGTCGCGACCCCTTCTTCAAACCCGCCTGGAACCCGGACCTGCTCTGGTCGCAGAACTACATCTCGCACCTGGGCATCTACCGTCACGACCTCGTTCGCCAGGCAGGCGGATTCCGCGAGGGTTTCGAGGGCAGCCAGGATTACGACCTGCTCCTGCGTTGCCTGGGCGCCCTCGGGACCCCCGGCGACAGCGGCCGCATCGTACACATTCCCGAAGTGCTCTATCACTGGCGCATGGCCGAGGGTTCCACCGCGCGCGGCCACGCACAGAAGGACTACGCATCAGAAGCCGGCCGGCGCGCGCTGCAGGATTTCTTTGACTGCCACCACCCTGGCGTGCGGGCCAGCATCGTCGCGCCCGGCATCTACCGCCATGCATGGCCGCTGCCGGATCAAGCGCCTCTCGTGAGCCTGATCGTTCCCACGCGCGACGCACACGAGATCCTGCGGACCTGCATCGAATCCATCCTCGCCAGCACCACCTACCCCAACTACGAAATCCTGGTTGTGGACAACCAGAGCCGCTGCGAGCGAACCCTCGCCTACCTGCGCGAACTCGAGGCCGCTCCCCGCAGCCCCGGCCGGGTGCGCGTGCTGCACTACGACGCTCCGTTCAATTATTCGGCGATCAACAACTTCGCCGTCCGCCACGCGCGTGGCGAGATCGTCGGTCTCATCAACAACGACGTCGAAGTCATCAGCCCCGGCTGGCTGGGCGAAATGGTCAGCCACGCCCTGCGGCCGGACATCGGCTGCGTGGGCGCCAAGCTCTACTACCCCGACAACACCCTGCAGCACGGTGGCGTGGTGCTGGGGATCGGCGGCGTGGCCGGGCATGCGCACAAGCATCTGGCGCGCGAGGAAGGTGGTTACTTCAGCCGCATGCACACCCTTTACAACCCCAGCGCCGTGACCGCCGCGGTGCTGCTGGTGCGCAAGCGCGTGTTCCAGGAAGCCGGAGGGCTGGACGAAGTGAATCTGCGCGTCGCCTTCAACGACGTCGACTTCTGCCTGCGCGTGCGCGAGGCGGGCTACCGCAACCTGTGGACCTGTCACGCCGAGCTGTACCACCACGAATCAAAAACCCGTGGCACCGACTCCACCCCCGACAAGCAGGCCCGCTTCGTCGCCGAAACGCGCTGGATGCAGCAGCGCTGGGCTGCCGAGCTGGCGGCGGACCCGGCTTATCACGCGTGCCTGAGCCGTCAGCACGAGAACTTCAGCCTCGTGCTCCCCCAGCCCATATGCGGCCCGGCGGGCGTTGCTCCGCAAGCGAATTCCCGACTGAACCACGCGAGACATGCACATGAATCTCTTCGGTACGAGTAAGCCGCAGGCTTTCACCACGCCGGATGCGGCGCCCCAGGCGCGCACGGCAGCGAAGCCAGATGTCCAGCGCACGCCCGTCATCCTCCGACATGAAGGAGAAGAGGTCTGCGTCAAGATCGACATGGCGCTGCATCTGGAAGGGCGGATCATCCTGAGTGGCTGGCGCACCGGCCCCGTCCGCATCGACTTGTCGCCCTCTGCGGGAGAGCCCATCCTCGTGGAGCTCGACAGGCCCGATGTACGCACGCATTTCAGCCTCGACGAACACACGCGTTGCGGTTTCGTCCTGATGGCCGATCATGACGGTGGGCCCGCATCGGTGCGTCTGACGCTGGGCGAGCAGCTTCTTGAATGCGCGGTCCTGCAGCCGCAGCCCTTGACCACACAGGTCCTGAAAGATGCCAGTTTTGGCGATGCGCTGCATGCCCTGGCGTACCAGATGCCGGCGTTCAGCCCATGCTGGAGTGCGCTCGTCGCGGCGATGCCCGACTCTCCCGAGGCCTGCACTTACGCCCGCGGCCACCTCGAGGCCGCGGCACTCAGCGAGCGGAGCGGGCAAACCGTCGTCATCGGTTGGGAAGTTGCCCGGCGCGACACCATCGTGTGGGTGGAAGACGGCGCCGGCAGGCCGCATGCGCTCGACAAGGCCTATCGTTTCAATCGCCAGGACGTGTTCGAGGCCGTGCGTGGCAGTTTCGACCAGCGTGCCGCCAACGCGGGCTTCGTCGTCCTGCTCGACGGCGCTGCGCGTGGCAACTTCCGCCTGCGGGCGATGACGGGAACCAGCCTCCACTCCCTGAGCGCGCATCAGGCCGGGGTCATGGCGGCAGAGGCCCTTGCTGCCGCACGCTGGCTTCTGCCCGCGGCAACTCCGGTTGCAGACCTGCATGAACGAATTCCCGTCATCGATGCGCCGCTGCTCGCGCCCATGCTCGAGGCACGCCAGGCCGGCTTCGACGCGTTGCCGCTGCGCAAGCGGGAGCTGGGCGTTTCCCCCGTGGCCCCCGAAGTCAGCATCATCGTTCCGCTTTATGGGCGCACCGATTTCGTCGAGCATCAACTGATGGAATTTGCGCGCGACCCTTGGTTGCGTGAAAAGGCCGAAATCATCTATGTGCTGGATGACCCCGCGCTGGTCGCCTCTTTCCGGGCCGAGGCAGAGGCACTGCATGCGCTTTACCAGTTGCCGTTCAAATGGCTGTGGGGGTGCGTCAATCGGGGCTTCTCGGGGGCCAACAATCTGGGCGCGCGCCAGGCACGTGGCCGCAAGCTGCTGTTCCTCAACAGCGACGCTTTTCCGCAGCGGCCCGGCTGGCTCGCGGCGCTGACGCGGGTGCTGGATGAACGCCCCGACATCGGCGTGGTTGCACCGCGCCTCACCTTTGCGGACGGCTCCATCCAGCATGCCGGCATGGAGTTCCGGCGCCGCGAGGAACTCGGCATCTGGACCAATTTCCATCCCTTCCTGGGTCTCGACCCGGCGCTTGATCCCCATCGGGAACTCACGCTGCTACCCGCCGTGACGGGTGCCTGCATGCTGCTGCGACGCGAGGATTTCGATCGCGTCGGCGGCTGGGATACCGGCTACCTGATAGGCGACTTCGAAGATTCCGACCTCTGCTTCAAGCTGCGCGAGATTGGCCTGCAGGTCGCCTACGAGCCCGCCGTCCAACTGACCCATCTGGAGCGGCAGTCTTTCCGCCTGCTCGGTCAGGACGATTTCCGCAGCCGTGTCGTCATCTACAACGCAGTGCGCCATCAATTACGGTGGCGGCGCCAGATCGAAGCGCTGGCGGCAGCTGGGCTTGGCACCGGGCAGACGTCTGCCGCAATCGAGGAAGCACACGCATGAGCACAACCCATCGCATTCTCGTCATGGCCCACGCCCACCCAGACTTCAGCCTCGGTGGGGGAGAAATCGCAGCCTACAACCTGTTCAAGGCCTATCGCGAGCTACCTGAAGTGGAAGATGCGTGGTACCTCGGCCGGGCCGACCGGGGGCGTGGCGCCACGGGTGCCATCAGCCTGCGCCGCCCCAATGAATATCTGTGGGAACAGGCCGTGCACGACTGGTTCAACATGAAACCGGTGCACAAGGAGTCGGTCACCACCTGGTTTGCCGACCTCATCCGCGCTCTCAGACCCAGCGTGGTGCATACCCACCACTACGCGCATCTGGGACTGGATTACCTGCGCGTCATCAAACAGGTGGACCCTGACATTCGCATCGTCATGACGCTGCATGAATACATGGCGATCTGCAACAACAACGGGCAGATGATCAAGACCGGAAGTTTCAAGCTGTGCAGTCGCGAAAGCCTGGACGAATGCCGGCAATGCTTCCCCGAGAAGACCGCTGAGGATTTCTGGCTGCGCAAGCACCGCTACCAGCAATACTTCGCCTTGGTAGATCAGTTCGTGTCGCCTTCCGAATTCCTGCGCCAGCGCTACATCGACTGGGGCATCGCGCCTGAAAAGATCGTCGTCATCGAGAACGGGCAGAGCGATGAAGCGCCACTGCCGCCGCGCCCCCTGCGCGATGGCGAAACGCGCAACCGCTTCGGCTTCTTCGGTCAGATCAACCCCTTCAAAGGGCTGGACGTATTGCTCGAAGCCCTGCACCTCATGAAGAAGAAAGAGCGCAAGCAGATCGTGCTGGAAGTGCACGGTGCGAATCTGGAGCATCAGCCAGAGGCCTATCGCGAAAAAATCATGAAGCTGCGCGAGCCGCTGATCAAAGAAGGCGTCGTCCGCTGGGTCGGCCCTTACCAACCGCACGAACTGCGCCGCCGCATGGCGGGGGTGGACTGGGTGGTGGTGCCTTCGATCTGGTGGGAGAACTCACCCATGGTGATACAGGAAGCCTTCACCTGTGGCCGCCCGCTGCTCGTGTCGGATATTGGCGGGATGGCGGAGAAGGTCGGGGATGGGGTGGATGGAATCCATGTGCCGGCTGGAAACTCTCTGGTCTGGGTAGATAAAATTAAAATGAGTGCCCAGATCTCGACCTGGAATAAAATGCATGCCAGATTGGCGAAGCCTCTGTCATATTCCGGGTGTGCCGCGGCGCATGCTAAATATTGCCTTACGAGATCGTGATGACTGGAAATAGAGAATCCTTCGTTGTTCTAACGACACCTACCAGCGGCACTGGTTCTCTGGGGCGGTTGATTCGAGCAATAACAGCGAATACTCATAAATTTGTCAATATATCTGATGAGTTCATACCTTCCGGGGATGTGGATGGCCTGAAAAATTGGTCTCCAGAGCCCGTTGGATATGGCTATCTGTATAACACACCGCACATCGTGTGCGAGTCTTTGATCACCTCTGGAGTCCGCGTAATCACGAATTTCCGCGACCCAAGGGACATGGCATGTAACCAGTACTATTGGGCATTGCAGCATCCGGACGTCACGGGGAGGCTCTCCGAGAGCGCACTGGAGAGCAAAAGAGAAAAAATACGCTCTGCCGGGATAGACGCGTTTGTGCAGAATGTAGATAACTCAATTCACTTTAGAATGTTTGAGGCTATGGCCGATCGCTTGGTGCGGCCGAGCAGGGATGTTCTGAATCTCTCCTATGCTCAGCTGTGCCTGGATTTTGATTCTCTTGTTTCCGACTTGCTGGGCTTCTTTGAAGTGGAAATGGATGGCGATCTTGCTGCAAGCATCGAGTCAGAACGCCCCGAGAGGATAGACAACAATCCTAGCTGGATCGGGAATCACTGGACGGGGGGGGATGTATCTCCTGGCCGTTATCGCAAAGAGCTTTCTTGCGAAACAATCCAAAAGTTCAACGACAGGCATGCAAGCGTTTTTGGGTTGATGAGAAAGCTTGAGCGAAAGGATTTTCGTAGCCTGCTTACTCTTGATCTGCCAGGGCAGCAGGAGGTAGATAAGGCGCTAGTCGGCTCGGATGGGTTCTTGTTCCTGGATCTCGATTCCAACTCCACCCAAAAGCAGATCCGAGGCGAGTTCAATGTTCCGGACGAGTTCATGGCCGAGATTGCTAAGATCCATTGGTCTAGATCCGAAGTCTGTCTTCATTCTGTTGGTGCAATTTATAAACATCTCGTTGTTCCCTCCAAAGAGGTTGTCCTCAGGTCCTTGCTTCCCGCTGCGGATGACTTTGAATCCATGGGGCCGCGGCCGATTTCAAAATACATAAGCTCTTCGTATGCAAAAGTCTGGGAGCCGTTTTATAACATAGAGGTGTTGTCCGGCTCGTCCGACAGACCTCTTTATTCGAGGCAGGATACTCATTGGACGCACGATGGTGCTATTAGGTATTTTTCCTGGTTTCAGGTTGAGGCAGATATCAAATCGGATCGCTTGCTTCAGAGTATTCCTGTTTTAAGGACGTTGTCGAATCAGGTTGGGGATTTAGGGGGTAAGCTTTTCTATGATCCAGAGGATGTGGATTTTCTTGCCCCCTCCAGGAAATCAGCGAGTCTGGCTTTTTTTAATAAGGTTGCAAATACCGGCTCTGTGCGGTACTACACCAATCCCATTTCCTCTGGCAGGTGCTTGATATTCCACGATTCGTTTGCCTCCTGGCTGTATGAGTTTATTCCGGAAATTTTCGCAGAAGTGATTTTTGTTCATGCGAACATCTTTGATTTTGATTTTTTGAAGAAATACTCCCCTGACTTTGTGTTTTACATTCAGGCCGAGCGCTTCTTTGTTTCTTCTCCGCGAAATTCGGTGGATATTTTTGATTTTGTGTCAGAGATGGAAGTTAGCAAGGGTGGCGGGGGGTTTGCTGAATATTTCTCCAGATTCTGAACTGGGATTTGAAGGATTTGCGTGGCCGTCAAGGAGGCGCGGTACGGCGATTTTCACTGTTGTGTGGATCTTGCAGTCAATGACCCACCCTGAGGCGTTTTCTTGATGAGTGGGTCTGTTGGGTGCTTCGAGTGACTTATGGTATGGACAGGGAGGGGTTTGTGATTACTGCAGCGTTAATTCCTGCTCGTGGTGGTAGCGTTCGGGTGCCAAACAAGAACTTGCAGAAGATTGGCGGTTTGACGATGGTGGAAAGAAAAGTCCGCCAACTTCAGATGGCTGATCTTGTTGATAAGATTTACGTTGGATCGGATAGCCCGGAAATATTGGCGGTGGCGGAGAAGGCTGGTGCAATTGCCATCCATCGCGACCCTCTGGCCTGCGACGAGTCCGTATCACCAGCAAATGTGATGATTGGGGATTTTTCTTCTCGGATTGAAGCTGATGTGGCTGTTTGGGCGCATTGCACGAACCCTTTTATATACGGCCACCATTATGATGGTGCTCTACGGAGGTTTTTTGAGGCGCGCGGTGAGGGGCACGATTCCTTGTTGTCTGTCTTTCGCGTTCAGTCTCATATGTGGAGCAAGTTTGGCTTTCCGGTTAACTATAACCCTTATGCCAAGCGGCACGCTCTTTCGAAAGAACTTGAGCCGGTTTTTTTTCAGGATGGGGCTATTTTCATTCAGCCGCTTTCAGGTTTTCGAAGTAACTCATACTTTTTTGGAAACAAGCCGGTTCTGCATGAAATAGATTTTCCGTATTGTTTTGATGTGAATACTCCGCAAGAACTCGACTTTGCACAGTTGATATCCGCTTCCGTTGATGCGACGGAGGGTTTTGTTGTCTGACTGCCGCAGAACGGAGCGATCCTGCCGGGTTCTGGGAAAGCCGGTTCTCCAGGGTTGAATTCGTTGAACAGGCGGGGCATTAATGGTTCTCGTGGTGGTGAAATCTAGTTGGTGCTTGCCTCGCCTGGATTCTGCCGTTGTCTATACCGCATGGGATTTCGAGGGCACATAGTTGAGTTTCAAAACAACCACTGCGGTTGAGCGCTATCGCGCTGCGGAAGGCTGGCATTTCTGGCTTGACCTGCCGCAGGTGAATCGCGCTTTCGATTCGTCGCAGGCAACGCTTGAGGTACGCGGCTGGATGCTGGCGCCTGAGGGGGTGGAGGTGGGGCGGGTGCTGTTGCGGGCTACGCCGGATGGCGAGGCTGTGGCTTTGTCGTTTTCGATGAAGCGGCCGGACGTGCTGCGGCGTGTGCTCGCTGTGGCCGAGGCCGAGGCCACAGCGCATCCACGCCTGGTGTGCGGTTTCAGTGGGCGCTTGCCCATGCCGGCACAAGGTTTTGAGCTGGGCTGCGAGGTGGGAGGCCGGGTCGTGTGGCTGCAGCGTTACGCCTTCGCGCAAGCCGCCATGGCCCTGCAGGGACGCGATGGCTGGCTGTTTCTGGACAACGACACCAATGGCAGCGTGGACCAGCACACCGGGCGCCAGTTGATCGACGCCGTGCAATTGAAGGGGTGGCAGGCCTACCTGGAGGGCGCGCGTGAGGCCGCGGCTGGCTACGGCTTCCGCCACGTGCTGGCGGTGGTGCCGTCCAAGGAGCAGGTGCTGGGGGAATGCTACCCGCATGCGCGCGGGGCGGTGACGCCGGTCGATCAGTTGGCCGCGCTGGCGGGTGATGCCGTACCCATGCTGTTTCTGGCGCCGTGGCTGCGCCTGCAGGTGCCGCGCGAGGCGCAGTTCATGAAAACCGACACGCACTGGACGGATCGTGGCGCGCGCGCCGGCGCGCTGGAATGCGTGCGAGCGCTCGGGCTGGCGGTGGAGCGGGCGGCCGAGGTGCTGGGTGGCGACACTTTCAAGGTGGTGGATTACGAGGGTGATCTGGGCGGCAAGGTGATGCCAGCCGTGAAGGCGCCGACCGAGTTTCTGGATGCGCCCCATGTCTGGAGTCTGGCGAGTTTTGACAATCTGCTGCCCAACTTCGGCCACGTGGCGGTGTTTGCTTCGCCGGATGCGCCCTGGCAGGAGACGCTGGTGGTGTTCGGGTCGTCGTCGTCGGTGCAGATGCTGCGCTTCCTGCACCGTCTTTTCCGGCGGCTGGTGTTCGTGCATGGCGCGGGTTCGATCTCGCGCGAGGTGTTGGCGCATGAGCGGCCCGCCTACGTGCTGCTGCAGACCAATGCGCGCTTCATCGTGCAGGCGCCGTCGGCGGACTTCGATCTGCGCGGCATGATCGCGGGCAAGCACGCCGAGGCGGGCGAGGCGCTCAAGGCACGCATTGCGCAGGCGGTCGGTGCGGTGGGGGAGGATTCTCCCGATGCTTTTTATGGCGCCATGCTCGTGCAGGAGGTGGCGGTATGAGCCGCCGGGCGTGCCGCCGAGCCGTCCGGGGACGCTCAGGGCGGGCCGGCTGGCGCGAAGCGTGATCCGGCCGGCATGTGCTTCATGCCCCGTGCCTTTGATTGGAAGTGATTCACAGGGAGTCTTGCATGAAGATGAGGTCTGGTTGGCTGCGCGCCTGCGGCGCGGGCGCCGTGTCTTTGTGGCTGGCGGCCTGCGGAGGCGGCGGGGGCGGGGGTGGCGCGACCTTGCCGGACGGCGCGGGCGCTTCGTCGTCGTCGTCCAGCAGCAGCGTGGCAAGCGTGACGCCTGGCGCTTGGGGGGTGATCGGTTCGTCCAGCGCGGCGGGCGCTGGCGCCCTGGCGGGCCAGGGCTGGGCGGCTTTGCTGCAGGCGGATTACTCGGGGTCGCAAGTCACGATCCGGAATCTGGCGGTGGGCGGCACGGTGAGCTACCAGGGCTTGCCGACGGGTTCGTCAAGCATGGCCGGGCGCCCTGCGCCGGAGCCTGCCGCCAATGTGACGGCGGCGCTGGCGGCGAAACCCCGGCTCCTGCTGGTGTCGTACCCCACGAATGACACGGCGCTGGGGTACGCGGTGAGCGAGACGGTGGCGAATCTGCACGCGATCCGCGCCGCGGCGCTGGCGGAGGGCGTGCCCGTGATCCTGCTCTCCACTCAGCCGCGTGACCTGTCGAGTGGCCTGCTGGCACGGCTGGTACAGATCGATGAGCAACTCGCCGCACTGGCCGGGCGGTGTTTCGTGCCTGTGCGCGAGGCGCTGGCCGGCCCCGACGGCAAGCTTTCGGCCACGTATGACGCGGGCGACGGCGTGCATCCCAACGCGGCGGGGCATGTGCTGATCCGCGACAAGATCAAGGCGGTGATCGATTCGGGCGCCTGCGTGAAGGCGGGCTGAGCGGCGGGCCGGGGTTTCAGCGGCAGAGCCGGATGAGTGCGTCCCGCCACGCCGTGCTTTCCATCGGCAGGCATTGGCTGGCGGGAACATGGCCGGCGTAGGGCGGGGCGTCGGCGTACAGGCCCGTGGCGGCGTGGCGGGTGATGTCGAAGATGCGGGTGTGGGAACGCCCGCCGTTGAAGGGCCCCGGCAGGAGCGGGGCGAGACCGATATGGCCGGACATGGCGCGGCAGTGCGCGAGGTAGTTGGGCCAGCTCATGGGGTGAAGGATGCGGGTGCGCGGCAGGCCGCGAAAGCGCTTGTTGACGCCGTGGTTGCCGATGATCTCGAAATGGGCGCGCGGGCAGGCGGCGAGCACCTCCGCCATCACCGGCTGCAGCCATTCCATTTCCGCCAGATGGGCCGAGCTGCCGTGATAGAAAATGTGGACCGGTCCCGTGGCGGGCACGGGCTCGACGGCGCGTTGGCGGTCTTCCGGAAGGGCTTGCGGGGCGATGTGTCGCATGCCCAGAGCGGCATGGCGGGCGCAGAGCTGCGGGGTGGAGCCCCAATAGCTGTGGCACAGACGCTGGATCGCCGGGCGCATGCGGCGGCAGTAGGTGTCGAGCTTCTTGCGGTAGGCGGCGGGGAGGTCTTTCCAGTGGCGCGGCTCGAGCAGTTCGTCGTCCATGAAGTAGATGACTTCTGCCAGCTCGGCATGCCGGCGGCGCAGCGCTTCGGCCCAGGCCGGCGTGAGATAGCGGACGATCACCACGCGGGTGCCGGGCGCGAGATCCTGCTCCTGTGGCATGTCTCTGTCGATATGCCTGAAGCATGCCGGCAGGCCGCTGGCCTCGATCTGCGGGCGGATGTAGTAGTCGGTGCTGGGATTGGAGCCCTGTTCCAGTACGAGCCAGCGCGTGGCGGGCAGCCCGGGGGGCGCAGGCCGGCGCGCGGCGCGGAGTTCGAGCAGGGTCTTGAGGCGAGCGAGCATGCGGGGGCCGTGGTGGTGAAGGCGTGATTCTAACGTCTGTGCCCGGCCAGGCCACGATGCCTGGCACGGGGATGTGGCTGCTCGCGCAGCGGAAATGAGCGGGGCGTGCCGCTGCCGCTGCCCTTGCTCAAGATACGGCGGGAAGACGATGGCTCTGCGCGATTTACATCAAGTTTGCTGCATTCCGGCAGGTGCGGGAGTGGCGGTTTTGCGGATGCCGGCCTGGCCGCGCCAGGTCGCGAGGGATTGTTCGAGTGATGTGTGCTGAAAACGATGAGTCCAGGGTCATGCGCCTGGCGTTGGTGACGCGGGGCTTGCGCGGGGTGCGGACGCTGCCTGCGCTGCTGGCGGGAAGCCGCCTGGTCGACCGGGCGGAAGGCGCCGACGCGGTGCTGGCCTTGGGGGCGCAAGCCCAGTGCCGACGTGGCCGAGGCCACTGCGCGTCGGCTGGGGTTGCCGGTGAGGCGTATCGAGGATGGCTTCCTGCGCTCGCTGGACCTGGGCAAGCGGACGCCGCCGCTGTCGGTGGTGCTGGATGCGGATGGCATTTACTACGACGCGGGCCGCCCGTCGCGCCTTGAAACCCTGATCGCCGTGCCGCTCGATGAGACGGCGCGCGCGCGAGCGCTGGCGCTGCAGGCGGCCTGGTGCGCGGCGCGCGTGTCGAAATACAACCATGCGCGGGAATACGCGGGCGATCTGCCTCCGCGCTATGTGCTGGTCGTGGACCAGACCCTGGGAGATGCGTCCATCACCTACGGCAAGGCCGACACGGCGAGCTTCCGGCGCATGCTCGAAGCGGCGCTGGCCGACAACCCGGGCTGTTGCGTGTTGCTGAAGGTGCACCCGGATGTGCTTGCGGGTTTCCGCAAGGGGCATTTCGACCTGGCCGCGCTGGCGGGGAACCCCCGCGTCCGCGTGCTCGCCGAGGACGTGCACCCGGTGCGTCTGATCGAAGAGGCCGAAGCGCTTTACGTGGTGACCTCGCAGATGGGCTTCGAAGGGCTGCTGTGGGGCAAGCCGGTGCATTGTTTCGGCATGCCTTTCTATGCCGGCTGGGGCCTGACGACGGATGCCCTGCCCGCTCCCGCGCGGCGCGGCGGTGCGAGTCTGGCCCAGTTGATCCATGCGGCGCTGATCGAGTACCCGCGCTATCTGGACCCCGAAGGCGGCGGGTTATGCGAGGTGGAAACGCTGCTGGCCTGGATGGCGCGTCAGCGCCGCCTGCGCACTCAGTTTCCGGCCCAGGTCTGGGCGCATGGTTTCTCCTTGTGGAAGAGGCCTTTCGTGCGCGCCTTCCTGCAGGGCAGCGCGGTGCATTTCGTGAAGGATGCCTCCCGCGTGCCGGGCGGCGCGACATGCGTGCTGTGGGGGCGCCGGGAAGCTGCCGGCCTGCCCGCCACCGTGCAGGTCGTGCGCATGGAGGATGGCTTCCTGCGGTCGGTGGGGCTGGGCTCGGATTTCATTCCGCCCCGCTCCCTGGTGCTCGACTCACGGGGGATCTATTTCGATCCCTCGCGGCCAAGCAATCTGGAGGACATCCTGGCGCGCGCGCACTTCTCGTCCGCCGAGCTGGAGGAGGCCCGCCGTGTGCGCGAGGCCATCGTGGCCAATGGCCTGACCAAGTACAACCTCGAGCCGCTGGCGCCCGCGCGCTGGCCGGCGGCGGGGCGTGAAGTGGTGCTGGTGCTGGGGCAGGTGGAGGACGATGCCTCGATCCGTTTCGGCTGCCCCGCCGTGAACACCAACGCGGGCTTGCTGGATGCCGCGCGCGCGCGCCATCCGGGCGCGTTCGTGGTGTACAAACCGCACCCGGACGTGATGAGTGGCAACCGCGCTGGCGGCTTTTCGCTCGCGCAAGCGGCGCGCCTGGCGGACCATGTGGAGCACCGGCTTTCGGTGGTGAGCTGCATCGAGGCGTGCGATGTGCTGCACGTGATGACTTCGCTCGCCGGCTTCGATGCCCTGCTGCGCGGCAAGCGCGTGGTGGTGCATGGGCAACCTTTCTACGCGGGCTGGGGGCTGACCGAAGACCTCTCCCCTTTGCCGGAAGTGAGCGCGAGGCGCGGCCGGCGTTTGTTGCTCGATGAACTGGTCGCGGGCGCGCTGCTGCGTTACCCGCGTTACCTCGCCGCCACCCAGGGCAGTTTCACGGCCTGCGCGACGGTCATTGCCGAGCTTGCCGCCGCACGCCAGGCGCTGGTTGCAAGGGGCCGCCTCGACGGGCTGCGCGACGGCTGCGTCCGCCGCCAGTGGCGCAAGGCCCGCCTGTGGCTTCTGGCGGGGCTGCAGTCCTGCCGGACGCGCTGAACGCCGGGCGTTCGCTTCTCGCGCTGGCGCCGCGCAGGTCGGCGGCAGATCGGTGCGGCAGATCGGCGCCCCGGCCGCGCAGGCCTTTCTCATGTGCGGCCGGGGCGCTTGTCGAGGCGAACGGGTGACAGGTCTGGCACGGCCGGCGTATCGGCCCCTGCCTCTTCGCGGCAGGGGTCTTCCATCGTGAGCGCGCCGGCCCCGCGCGTCGCGCTTCGGTGTGGCGGGCGGGGCGTCGGAAGAGGGCGTGCCGCCGCCGGTCATCCGGCCCGGGCCGGTATACGGGCCGGCGCTGCCTCTTGCCCATGATGCGCCTGCCGGTTCCTGGCCGATGCAGGCACGCCTAGAGGCCGCCCCGTGCGCGTGCGTGTGAAAGGCGCCCGCCTGCCGCCGGCTGCACGCTCTGCCGATGAGCTCCCCGTCCGGCACCGAGCCTGTCCGCTTCATGACGCGGCGCCGTGCCTGGCGGGCACGGCTCGCCAGCCGCCGTGATCAGGCTGGCTGCGGGTCCGCTGTCATGCGCGAACCGCCCGGCAGCGGAGCGCTCGCCACCACAAACGGCCCGCGCGAGGCCGGCACGTTCCGGGGGATGACCACCCGACGCATCAAAGCCGCGTGATTACAACAAAATCGTCGCGTCATATGTTTATGTCTTACGTTGGTTGTGCTTTTTTAATAAAATTAACAGTTGATCAGAGCAACGCGAGCGCGCGAGCAGCCACCGCTTCAGACCGGGCACGAACAGACCTGGAAGCAGTGCGGCGCGGGACGGAAAAATGAGGATCATTGAGGGTGTGGGTTTTGCCGCACGCGCGGGGGCGCTGTGGAAAAAAAGAAACTTCCTGATGCTGCAGGGGGTGTGTTCGCCGTTCTTCGCACGCCTCGCCGCCCGTCTTGAAGCCGAGGGGCACCGCGTCTTCAAGATCAATTTCAATGCGGGCGACGCCGCCTATTGGCGGGGGCGGCGCGCGCTTTCGTTCCGTGAGCCGGTCGAGCACCTGCCGGCCTATCTCGCCGAGCAGTACCGCAAGCTGGACATTACCGACCAGATCATGTTCGGCGACTGCCGGCCCGTGCACCGGCCGGCCGTGATCGGCGCCGAGGCGCGGCAGATCCGGAACCATGTCTTCGAGGAAGGGTACTTCCGCCCGCAGTGGGTGACGCTGGAGCGCAGCGGGGTCAATGCGCATTCGCTGCTGCCGCGTGACCCGGCGTGGTATCTGGCGTCGGCGAGCCGTCTTCCGGCCCTGAAGAAGCGGACGGCGTTCGCCGCGCCCTTTTCCCTGCGCGCCCTGCACGACGTGCTCTACCACGCCGCGAGCCTGCCCAATCCCCTGCTCTATCCGGGCTACACGACCCATGCCCCGATCAATGCGGCCTGGCAGTACGCGGGCTATCTCAAGCGCCTGCCCTTGCTGCGGCTCTATCACCAGAGGCGCGACGCGCGTGTCCTGCACGAGCTGGCGCGTCAGCAGGGCAAGGTTTTCCTGCTGCCCTTGCAGCTCGATGGCGATGCCCAGATCCAGGTGCATTCGGACTTTGCGGGCATGCAGGACGTGATGCGCCGCGTGATGCGTTCGTTCGCGGTGCATGCTCCGGCGGATGCCCATCTGCTGATCAAGAACCATCCGCTCGACACCGGGCTGACGGACCACGGCGCCCGTGCGCGCTCGCTTGCGCGGGAGCTGGGTATCCGGCGGCGGGTGCATTTCGTCGAGACCGGCGACCTGACCGACATCCTCAAATTCACGGCCGCGACCGTGACGGTCAATAGCACGGTGGGTTCGGTCGCGCTGGCGGCGGGCAACCCGACCATCGCCCTTGCCGACGCCATCTACGATCTGCCGGGCCTGACCTTCCAGAATGACCTGGACGATTTCTGGCATGCCGGAGAGGCGCCAGACGAGACGCTGTACCGGGCTTTCCGCAAGACGGTGATTCACGCCACGCAGATCCATGGCGGACTGTACTCGGGCGAGGGCATTGCCTTTGCGGTGGAGAATGCCTTGCCCCGTCTCGTCTGCGAGCGTTCTCCGCTGGACGTGCTGGGATGAGGTCCGACGCGTTCCGCTCCATCCTGATCACCGGCGCAACGGGCGCCATCGGCGGAGCCCTGGCGCTGCACTACGCGGCACCCGGCCGCAGCCTGCATCTGCAGGGTCGGGATGACCAGCAGCTGGCCGATATCGCGCGCCGCTGCGAGGCGCGCGGGGCGCGGGTCCATCCCGCCGCGGTGGACCTGGAGGACCTGGGCGCGCTGCGCCAGTGGCTCGATGGCGTGCTCGCGCGTGAGCTGCCGGACCTGGTGGTGGCCGCGGCGGGACGCAACACGCACGTCGGCGCGGGCGGCGAGCCCGAGCGCTGGGAGGATGTGGACGCGCTGCTGAAGGTGAATCTGCGCGCGGTGATGGCACTGGTGCTCCACCTCCTTCCGGCCTTGCGCGCGCGTGGCCGCGGCCAGATCGCGCTGATCGGCTCGCTCGCGGGCTATTTCGGCCTGCCCGCGACCCCCGCGTATTCCGCCAGCAAGGCCGCGATCAAGGCCTATGGCGAGGCGCTGCGTGGCTGGCTGGCGCCCGAGGGCATCGCCGTGAATGTGATCCTGCCGGGTTACGTCGATTCGGCCATGTGCCGCGACATGCCCGGACCCAAGCCCTTCCTGTGGGCGCCGCCGCGCGCGGCGCGCGCCATTGCCCGGGGGCTGGCGGCCAACCGGGCGCGCATCGCCTTTCCGTTCTGGCTGGCGGCGGGATGCTGGTGGCTGGCGGTCCTGCCGCCGGCGCTGTCGATCCGTATCCTGCGCTGGTTGCGATATGCCGGATGAGGGCCGTGTGCCGGCCGGGCGCGTGACGAGAGCCGTGCCTTTCTGTTGATCCCGGGAGGGGCATGCTTCTGCCAGGCGCCTTGATGCTTCTGTTGCTGCTCTCCTGTCTGCTGGAGCGCGCCCTGCTGCGTCCGCGCGCGGCGTGGCGCAGACCGGCGGCATGCTGGCTGCTGCATGCGGGCTCCCTGCTGGCACTGGCCGCGGCGGGCCTGGCGCTGACCGGGCGGCCGTTGTTCGCGGTGGCGCAGGCGCTGGCATGGTGGCTGTTCATCCTGGTGGTGAACCGGGTAAAACTCGCCGCCTTGCGCGAACCGTTCATCTTTCAGGACTTCGAGTACTTCCTCGACATGCTGCGCCATCCGCGCCTCTATATCCCCTTCTTCGGGTACGCCAACGCCGCGCTGGGGTTGAGCGGGGCGGCATTGCTCATCGGCGGCGCGCTGTACTTCGAACCGGTGAGGCTGTCGCCCTTTGCCGGCCCCGGGTATTTCATCGTCATGGCACTGGCCGTTGCGCTCGCGGGGGGGCTGCTGCTTGCCGGGTGGCACGGCGTGAAGCGGGTCCGTGTCGGCTTCGATGCCGGGGCCGATCTCCAGGCGCTGGGGCTGGTGGGCGCGATGTGGCGCTACGCGCTGGCCGAGCGCGAACGCCCCGCCTTCGCTCCCGCCGTCCTGCCAGGCGGCATCGCGGCCACGGGCATGCCCCACCTGGTCGCGGTGCAAAGCGAATCCTTCTTCGATGCGCGGCGGGCCTGGCCGGGTATCGCGCCGCATGTCTATGCGTGGCTGGACCAGGCGCGCGCCGGGGCCATGATGCATGGCACGCTGGAGGTTCCGGCGTGGGGCGCGAACACCGTGCGCTCGGAGTTCGCCTTTCTTTCCGGCCAGCGCGAGCAGGCGCTGGGGGTGCACCGTTTCAACCCCTATCGCTGCCTGCGCGATGTGCCGGTATTCGTTCATGCCTTGCGGGAGGCGGGTTACCGGACAGTCTGCGTGCACCCTTACGCGCGCGGCTTCTACCGGCGCAGCGAAGTCTTTCCGACCCTGGGATTCGATGAGTTCATCGACGTGGAGGCTTTCGAGGCCACCGATCGCGCCGGGCCTTACGTGGGAGACGTGGCGCTCGCGCGCAAGGTGAGCGAACTGCTGGAGCGCTCGGGGCGGCCTACCTTCGTGTTCGTGATCAGCATGGAGAATCACGGTCCGCTCCATCTGGAGCAGGCCAGCGCGCGTGAAATGGCGGATACCGGGGGGGCGGGAGCGCCGGATCTGGCGGTCTATCTGCGCCATGTGCGCAATGCCGGACGCATGCTGGAGATCCTGCAGCAGACGTTGCGCAGCCTGCCGCGAGCCGGCTGGCTGTGCTGGTACGGCGATCATGTCCCCATCCTGCCGCAGGCCTACGCGGCGGCCGGCTTCGAGGATTCCCGCACCGACTACTTCATCTGGTCGTCGCGGCATGAGCCCAGGCGGGACGGCATGCCGGCCCGGCCGCTGGAGATGCATGCGCTGGCACGGGCGTGGCTTGCGGCCGTTCAGGATGCGGCGGGGCATGACGGGCGGGGGTCGCATGCTGCCTGAAGGGGTTCGCATCGTCGCGCCGGTGTCCGCGCAGGAGGCGGGGGAGGCCGCGCTGCAGCTGGTGGCGAGCGGTCGTGGCTCGCTGCAACGGGTGCTGGGCAACGCCGCGCAGCGCGTGGCGCTCTTCGGCCCGGCCTTGCGCTGGAGTCATGTGCTGCTGGCGATGCATGACCAGCAGGCGCTGGGGTTCATCGCCTTCAAGCGCCATGGCGTGGGGCCTTATGCGCCAACGCGTGAGGATTTCCGGCGAGTGTTTGGCGCAGCGGGCGGTCTGTGGCGCTGGCTGGCTTTCGTGTGCATCGAGCGGCGTGACCGCAAGAGCGCCTTCTACATCTACGGTCTCAAGGTGGTGGTCCGTGCGCGCCGCCAGGGGCTGGCGGCCGCCCTGCTCGACGCGGCGCTGGCGAGGGCGCGCGACGCGGGCGCCACGCAGGCCGAGCTGGAGCTGCGCGTGGGCAACGAGGCGGCGAGACGGCTCTATGCCAGCCGACGCTTCGAGCCTTGCGGCGAGGTCGAGCTGGGCTTGGCGGGGCGCCTGCTTTCCTTCCGGCGCCTGCTCAGGATGCGCGTCATCCTCTGATCAGAAGCGTTCCAGCAAACCGCCCAGCACATCGATCGCATGCGCGAGTTCGGCTTCCGAGTGTTCGCTGGACATGAAGAAGCGCAGGCGGGCGGACTTCTCGGGTACGGCCGGATAGAGGATGGGCTGCACGTTGATGCCGGCCTCGAGCATCGCGTTGGATAGCCGCGTGGCGCGCGCCGAACCGCCGACGATCACGGGCACCACGGCCAGCCCCGTGCTGCTGCCGGTATTCATGCCGGCCTCGCGGGCGCGTGCGAGGAAGTACCTGCCGTTGTGCTGGAGCCGCGCGACGCGCCAGGGCTCGGCCTGCAGGCAGCGCAGCGAGGCCAGCGAGGCCGCCGCGAGGGGGGGCGAGATGCCCACGCTGTAGAGAAACCCAGGGGCGAGGAACTTGAGGTGCTCGATCAGCGCGAGCTCTCCGGCGATGAAGCCACCGCAGCCCGACAGCGTCTTGCTGAGGGTTCCCATCCAGATGTCCACGTCGCCCGGCGCGACCTGGAAGTGTTCGCGGATGCCCGTTCCGTGTTCGCCCATGACGCCCAGCGAGTGGGCCTCATCGACCATCAGGAAGCAGCGGTGACGATTGCGGATGTCGATGAAGCGCGGCAGGTCCGGAAAGTCCCCGTCCATGCTGTAGATGCCTTCGAGCACGATCAGGACGCGTTCGAAGTCGAGCCGCTGCCGGCTCAGCAGCGCGTCGAGCGCGGCCCAGTCGTTGTGCGGGAAGGACATGCGCTTCGCGCCCGAGAGCTGGGCGCCCTGGATCACGCTGTTGTGGATGAACTCGTCATGAACGATGAGATCGCGCGGGCCGAACAGGTGTCCGATGACGGTGACATTGGTGGCGTGGCCGCTGACCATCACGATGGCGTCGTCCGTGCCGTAGAGGCTGGCGAGGGCGCTCTCCAGCGCGCGGTGCAACGGGCGCTCGCCGGACACGATGCGGCTTGCCGAGACCGAGGTGCCATAGTCGTCTATGGCCGCCCGGGCGGCGGCGTTGACGTCCGCGTGACCGCTGAGGCCCAGATAGTTGTAGCTCGCGAAGTTCAGCACTTCGCGCCCGTCGATGCGCGAATGCGCACCCGCCCGCCCTTCGTGGAGGCGGAAGAAGGGGCTCTCGATGCCGAGGCGGCTGGCGCCTTCATGGAGGATGCGCAGCTGCTGGTAACCCGGGTGGTGGCTGAAGCTGCAGAATGCCTCCGGCACGTTCGCCACGCCGTCGGCGTTCGCACGGGGCGGCGGGGGCGGATTCTCGGTGGCGCGCAGGCGGCGCTCCAGCGCCTGCTGAAGGATCTTGTCCTTGAGCTGCGAGCCCAGCCCGCCAAAAGGTTTTGTCGTCATGTCGGAATCATCCTTGCCGGGCCGGTCTGGCGCAGGTCTTCGCCGATCTGTTCGAGACGGCTGTCGCGGGCGTCCTCGCCGTGCTGCGTGGCGAGTTGTTGCACCTGCCGGGCAGGTTGCGCGTGGGTCTCGTCGGACGGCTCATCGCCGGCCCCGAGGGATTCGAGCAGGCGGGCGCCCAGCCGCTCCAGGGTGGGGCTTTCGCTGAGCGCCATGACCGGCAGTTTCACGCCGAAGCGGGCTTCGACGGCGACGACCAGTTCGACGCCCATCAGCGAGTCCATGCCCAGTTCCTGGATCGGTCGGTCCGCGGCGATCTTCTCTGGCGCCAGGCGGAGGATGGCGCCGAGTTCTGCCCGGAGCAGGCCGACCAGCAGGTCCAGCCGTGCCTTTTCCGACAGCCCGGCGAGTTGTTCGCGGATGCCCTTGCCGTCGGCTTCGGCCGTCGTGCCGTCGGCGTGGCGCTGGCGGAGCTCATCGAACCGAGAGGCGTCCGAGGTCGGCAGGAAGCGGCTCAAGGCGGGCCAGTCGAGTTCCAGCACCCCGACGTTGGTGCTTGCCGAGGCGAGCAGTCGTTCCAGTTCATCGAGCGCCAGGCGCGCGGGCAGCGCCGACCCGCCGATACGCGACTGCAGCGCATCGCGGATGCCGGTGTTGCGCGCGAGGAAGCCGGCATCCGCGATGCCGCCCCACTGCACACAGCAGGCGGGAAGCCCTTGTGCGCGACGCCACGCGGAGAAGGCTTCGAGCCAGGCGTTGGCGGCCACGTAGCACGCCTGCCCCGGGTTGCCGAGCAGGGTGGTGGCGGACGAGTACAGCACGAAGAAATCCAGTGCGAGGCCCGTGCTCAGGCGGTGCAGGTTCATGGCTCCGAGCACCTTGGGGCGGGCAACCCGCTCGAACTGGGCGGGGTCGAGATTGCGGACCAGGGCGTCTTCGATGACGGCGGCCGCGTGCACGATGCCGCGGATCGGCGGCAGCGAGCGCGCGGCTTGCGCCAGCAGGGTTCGCAGGGCGTCCTCGTCGCTGACATCGCAGGCGCGCGCGTGGATGGCGACGCCAAGCGCGCGAAGGCGCTCCAGGATGGGGCTGGCCTCGGCGCCGGCTTCGCCCCTGCGGCTGACGAGGATCATGGAGCGGGCGCCGCGTTCGGCCAGGCGCTCGGCCGTGGCGAGGCCGAAACCCGAGAGCCCGCCGGTCACGAGATAGCTCGCATCCGCCGCGAGTTGCAGCGGTTGCGCCGGGGTGGGCGCCGCCGTGATGGCCGGCGCGGTTTCGTGCGTGATGACGATCTTGCCGATCTGGCGTGCCTGCTGCATGTAGCGGAAGGCATCGACGACTTCGCTGGCGGCGAAGGCGCGGAAGGGTAGGGGATGCAGGATGCCCTGCGCGAAGAGGTCCATGACCTCGCCGAAGATCTGGGCGGTGAGGTCCGGGCGCGCGGCCATGAGCTGGTCGGCGTCGATGCCGAAATAGCTCAGGTTGTTGCGGAAGGGGCGCAGCCCGACATGGGTGTTTTCGTAGAAATCCCGTTTGCCGAGTTCAAGGAAGCGCCCGAAGGGCCGCAGCACCTGGAAGTTGCGCTGGATGGCCTCGCCCGAGAGCGAGTTGAGAACCACGTCCACGCCTTCGCCGCTGGTGAGCGCGAGAATGTCTTCGGCGAATTCCAGCGAGCGGGAGTCGAGGATGTGGTCCACGCCCATCAGGCGCAGGAAGTCGCGCTTCTCGTCCGAGCCCGCGCTGGCAAAGATGCGGGCGCCCTGCCAGCGCGCGATCTGGATCGCGGCGATGCCCACGCCGCCCGCCGCGCCGTGGATCAGCACCTTCTCGCCGGGCCGGACGTGCGCCAGGTGATGCAGGGC
Source organism: Candidatus Dactylopiibacterium sp. (assembly GCA_031119555.1). Taxonomy (GTDB): domain Bacteria; phylum Pseudomonadota; class Gammaproteobacteria; order Burkholderiales; family Rhodocyclaceae; genus Uliginosibacterium. The sequence goes on along the minus strand of JAVHXQ010000034.1, from coordinate 8,853 downwards.
GTAGTAGGCCGTGAAGAACGTGGTCGGGATGGTGGCGGCGGCGGCGGCGCTGAACCCCTCGGGCACCCGCGCGACGCAGGCGGCGCGCGTGACCAGGCGGTTGGCCAGGCAGGCCGGTGCGAAGCCGAAGACGCGTTCGCCCGGCGCGAAATCCGCCTTCGCACCCGCGCGCAGTACCCGGCCGGCGAACTCCAGCCCCAGCGTCGGACCGGCGAAGCCGTTCTCGAGGGCTTCGTCGGAGAGCAGGCCGAGCGCGTACATCACGTCGCGAAAGTTGAGGCCGCTGGCTTCGACGGCGATCTCAAGTTCGTCGTCGGCGATTCGTGGCGCGCTCCAGGCTTGCCAGACCAGATTGCGCAGCTGGCCGGGCATGCTGAAGCGGAGTTGCCAGGCTGGCGTGGCGTCGTCGTCGGCGCGTGCCGGCGGGCAGCGCTGCAGGCGCGTGGCGAAGCGCTGGCCCTGCGCGTCGCGCAGGATTTCCCGCTCATCGTCTGCCGCCAGGAGTTCTTCGTGCAGCCACTGCGCGGCGTCCGTGGCATCGAGCCGGGCGAGGTCGACGAGCCGGATCGTGGCGGCCAGCGATTCGTTGGCCAGGGTGCGGGCGAAGCCCCACAGCATGGCGTCGGCCGGAACGGTCGCGGCAACCGGGCCGCCGTTGGCGGGCAGCAGGTCCGTTCGAGCCTGGTGGCTGACGATCCACAGCGGGATGCGCAGTTCGCGCGCTTCGCAGGCCATGGCGGCGGCGCGGGCGAGCAGGCTGCGCCGCGTCTGCCGCGCAATGCCTTCGTCATCGCCGCCGAGTCCGCTCAGCAGGACGATGCCTGCGGGTGGCACGGCTTGCCCGTGCAACAGGGCATCCAGTGCTTCGTCACTGGCCGCGCTGATGACGCCGTGGTCGCCCGCGAGGTCGAGGCGCTCGGCGAGGCGGCGGGCGATCTCGTGGCAGGGGCCGTGGGCTTCGCTCAGCAGCAGCCAGTGGCGGGCGGGAGAAGCTGGCGCCTGTTGCGTGGCCGGCGTGCGCGGCTGCGTCGCCGCAAGCAGCCAGGGCCCCGCCGGCACGTCGGCGGCGAGCGGCAGGCAGCGGGTCTCTTCGAATCCGGCGTCATGGGCGGCGGCCGTCCAGTCCCGCTCGTCGAGCTGCCGGTGGCCCGCGAAGCGCTTGTCCGCAGTGCCGTCCAGACAGAAGTCGATCCAGGCTTCTGGTGTGTGGCCGATGATCAGCAGCGTTCCCCCCGGCTTGAGCCGGCTGCGCGCATCCCTCAGGGCGCGTGCCATGTCTTGCGCGGGTGGGAGCGCGGCCGTGACGATGGCGATGTCATCGCGAGGGGTGTCCGTCGCGACGTCGGCGAGGGTGTCGAAGCGCATGGCCGGGAAACGCTCGCGCAGGTCTTGCATCGGTTCGGCGGCGTCGTCCAGCGTGCTCACGAAGCGGAAGTCGGCCCGCGAGAAATCGAGTGCGCCCGCGATCGCTCCCGCGTGCAGGGGCTCTCCCGGCGCGTATTCCAGGATCGCAAGCCGTGCACCGTGCGGAAGGCTGTCGAGTCGTTCGCGCAGATATCCGGCCAGCGCCAGTCCGATTTCCACGCAGGCGGTCGGCGTGAGGATCTCGCGGATCAGGCTGGAAGGGCTGACGCTGGCCGGCAGCGGGGTCGCCGGTTCGGCCGCCGGCCCGCGCAGCAGTGCCGTGCCCGCGAGCCCCGTGAGGTGAATGGGGAGGAAATGATCGGGGTACTCGGCCAGAAGCATCTGCCAGACGCTGCGGGCAGAGGGCGTGTCTTCCGTGGCGGGCACGACCCGCCCTTCGTCGTCGAGCAGGCCGGCCGCGCGCAGGCGGTGGGCGAGGCGGGCCAGACGCGGCGAGTCCGGGGCCTGCGTGGCGCTGGGCGCGGCCTGCCCGGCCTGGGCAAGGAAGGCTTCATGCGTGAAACGCAGGCAGAGCTCGTCGAGCAGGGGCGCGAGTTCGCCCGCGTAGCGGGCCAGGCTGTCGGCGGCCGGGCCTTGCGCGAACCGGTGCGCGAGCCGCTCTGGCAGCGAGTCGGTCGCGACGGCGGTACCAGCGCAGCCCGGGCGGGGCACAGCATGGTCGCGCAGGTGATGGATCTGTTCCGCGGGGTCGCGGGAGAGGCGGACCGCGCGGAAGCGGACGTCGCTGAGCACGGCGACGGCGGTTCCGGTCTCGTCGAAGAGCGCGAATTCGGCCAGCAATGAATGCGGCGAGCGTCGTTTCAGGCGCGCCAGCGCGTGGCAGGGCATGCCGCCCTGGCGGAACTGGAGCCGTTCGATGCGCGTGGGGACGAAGGCCAGGCCGCGCGCCTGGGCCGTGTCGCCCCGCAGCAGCTGCGCGACGAGCTGGAAGGCGCTGTCGAGCAGACCGGGGTGGAGGCGCAGGCCGGCATGGCTGGCGACGATCCCGGGGGAGGCATGCAGACGGGCCAGCGCGGTGTCCGCGTCTATCCACGCGCGTTCGACGGCCTGGAAGGCTGGGCCGTAATTGAGATCCAGGCGGTGATTGAGGGCGAGGTGGCTTGCGCGGTCGGCATCACAGGGGCGCTCCGGTTCGCCGGGCCAGCAGGGCCCCAGCAGCCGCTCGCCGGGGGCCGGGACGATGCGCCCGCCGGCATGCAGCGTCCACCCGGGCTCGCCGGCGTGCTCGCGTGACTCGATCGTGAAGCGGCCGTCGTCCTCGCGGATGCGCGTGCGCACCACATGCGAATGCTTGCCGGCCAGTATCAGCGGGGCATGGATCTCGAGCGCCTCGATTTCCGTGCCGGCCTCGCCGGAGGCCGCGAGCGCCAGTTCGACGTAGCCGGCCCCCGGAAAGACGATGGCGGAGCCGACCTGGTGATCCGCCAGCCACGGGAAGCGCCGGGTATCGAGAACCTGCTCCCAGCAGCCTTCGTGCTGGGCGAGGGGCGCGCCGAGCAGCGGATGCTGCCAGCGGGCGCCGAGGATGCCGTGATTCTCGCTGCTCGGGGTGAGCCAGAAGTCTTCGTGCTGCCAGGCGTAGGAAGGCAGGTGGACGGGCCGGGGCGGGTGCGGGAACAGGGGCTCCCAGTTGATCCGGCCACCGGCCAGTGCGACTCGACCCACGGCGGCGCGGATGCCGCGGGCCATGTTCTTGCCGCGGCTACCGGTCGCCACGTGACGGGATTCGATCTGCTGCGCCTCCGCGGTGGCGCTGATGTACTGCCTGAGGATGGGATGCGGCCCGATCTCGACGAAGATCCGCACGCCCTGGGCGAGCATGTCCTGGATGGCGGCTTCGAACCTGACCGGCTGACGGATGTTGAGCCACCAGTACTCGGCATCAAGATTCTCCCCCGGCAGTTCCCGCCCGTGCACCGTGGAGAAGAAGGGCAGATCGCCCTGGCGGCCCCGGCTGCCGGCCAGGCTCGCAAGCACGGCCTCGCGCAGCGGTTCCATGGCCGGGCTGTGGAATGCATAGTCGAGCGCGAGCCGCTTGCAGGCGACCCCGTTCCGGGCCAGCGCCTGTTCGAAGGCGCCCAGCGCATCGGCCGGTCCGGCCAGGGTGATGCTGCGGGGGCTGTTGATGCCGCTGATGCAGACGTCGCGAATGCCGGTATCGTGCAGCAGGGTTTCGGCTTGCGCGGCTCCGATGTTGGCCGCGCTCATCTGGCCGCTGCCCGCGGTACGGCCCTGCAGCTGACTGCGCCGATGCAGGACCCGCACTGCCTCGGCGAGCGTCAGGGCACCAGCGGCCCAGGCGGCCGTGACTTCACCCACGCTGTGCCCCGCGACGCAGCGCGGTTCGAGACCGCTCGCGCGCAGCAGGCAGGTGATGCCGACCTGAACGACGAACAGCAGCGGCTGCGCGACTTCGGTGAGCGCCAGGCGGTCGGTTTCGCTGCGCAGCTCGTCTTCGAGGCGGAAGCCGGCAAGTGGCTCGAAGAGCTGGTCGACTTCCTGCACCGCGGCGAGAAATTCCGGCTCGGCGAGAAGTTCCCGGCCCATGCCGAACCACTGCGACCCGTTGCCGGAGTAGATGAAGGCCGGGCCGCCGGTCTCGGCGAGGCGTGTTTCGCAGTTGGTCTCCGCGCCGCCGGCGGCCAGCGCGTCCAGCCCGGCGAGCGCTTCATCGCGGTGGCTGGCGAAAAGCGCCGCGCCCACGCCGAGTTGTTCGCGGCCGAACAGGCAGCGGTGCGCGATGTCGTACAGGGGCGTTTCCGGGCTGGCACGCAGGGTGTCTGCCAAGCTGCCGGCCCACGCGCGGACTGCGGCTTCGGAGGCGGCGGAGACCAGCAGCGGCAAGGCCTTGGCGGAATCCTCGCGGGCCGCTGGCGGAACGGGGGTTTCGGGCGGGCTTTCGAGAATGACGTGGGCATTCGCGCCGCCGAAGCCGAAGGAGTTGATGCCCACGACGAGCCGTCCCTGCGCCTTGAGCGGACGATTCTCGCGGACGATGTCGAGATTCCATTCCCCGGTGCGGATCTTCGGGTTCAGGTTGCGGATTCCCGCGGTGGCCGGCAGCACGCGATGTTGCAGCACCATCATGGCCTTGACCAGACCCGCGACGCCGGAGGCCGTTTCGAGATGGCCCAGATTGCTCTTCACCGAGCCGATGGGCAGCGGCTTGCCGGCGGGACGGAGTTTGCCGAGCGCTTCGCCGAGCGCGGCGGTTTCGAGCGGGTCGCCGATGGCCGTGCCCGTGCCGTGGGCCTCGATGTAGTCGATGTCTTCGGGAGCGATGCCGGCGCGGCGGTAGGTCTCGCGCAGCAGTGCTGCCTGGGCGTCGGCGTTGGGCACGGTGAGGCCGGCTTTGCGCCCGTCGGTGTTGACGGCAGTTCCGGCAACGACGGCGAGGATGCGGTTGCCGTCGGCGAGCGCCTGTTCGTAATCCTTGAGGAAGAACACGCCGCCGCCCTCGGAGCGGACGTACCCGTCGCCGTCGGCGTCGAAGGCATTGCACAGGCCGCGCTGCGAGAGCATCGAGGCCTTCGAGAACACGAGAAAGCCGTAAGGGTGCAGGTGCAGATTGATGCCACCCGCGATGGCGCAGGAGATTTCGCCCGAGCGGATCGCCTGGCAGGCCTGGTGGAATGCGACCAGCGAAGATGAACAGGCCGTATCGACGGCCATGCTCGGGCCGTGCCAGTCATAGAAATAGGAAAGGCGGTTGGCGGCGACGCTGGCCGTGTTGCCGGTCGCGCTGCTGGCGTCGATCACCGCGAGATCCTCGCCGAAGCGGAAGGCGTGATCGGCGCAGACGAGCCCAAGATACACGCCGCAGTTGCTGCCGCGCAGGCTAGAGGGCGGAATGCCTGCGTCCTCGAGGGCTTCCCAGCTCATTTCGAGCAGCATGCGCTGCTGCGGATCCATGTGTGTCGCCTCGCGGGGCGAGATGCCGAAGAACGCGGCATCGAAACCGCTCACGTTGCCCAGCGTGCCGGCGGCGAAGGTGCAGGAGGTGCCGGCGTGCGCCCGGTCGGGGTGGAGGAAGGCGTCCGTGGCCCAGCGATCCGCCGGGACTTCGGTGACGAGATTCCTGGCGGCCAGGAGGTCAGGCCAGAACCGGGTGCGTGTGGTCGAAGGGAAACGGAATGCGTTGCCGACGATTGCGACTCGTCGTGGTGTGTGGGCAGCTGAGGGCACGGAGGATCCCGACGGGTGGAGAACGGCCTGGGTCAGGCAAAATAACCCGGGATTTTAGCGTCATTGCGCCCTCAGGGACATTGCTGGAGCGTCGTCTGCGGTCTGCTGCGGCAGTGTGGTCGCGACCCTGCCACATCCGCCCGCGCCGCCAGCCGGCTGCGGGTCGGGGCGAGCGGGCGGTTTGTCGAACGCCACGCAGTGTGGGTCGGCAGGGCCCGCGCGGCTGCCCCCGGTCCGAAGCTGGATCGGCGGCCCGCGACCATCAGAGATGGGTATGACGTTCGGGTAGCGTGGCGTTTTCCATTTCGGCGATGCCGTGCAGGATGCCGCACGCATCGACCGCCTGCGTGTCGCAGCAGCGCTGGCGCAGGTGGGTGAGTGCGGCGCGCAGCTGTTCGAGTTCGCGGATGCGCTCGGCGACGTGCGCGATGTGCTGGTCGAAGACTTCGTTGACCGCGCCGCAGTCGTCCTGCGGGTGGTCGGCCAGTTCGAGCAGGCGGCGGATCTCGCCGTGGCTCATGTCCAGCGCGCGGCAGTTGCGGATGAAGCGCAGGCGCTCGACGTGCTCGGCGCCGTACTGGCGGAAGTTTCCGCCGCTGCGCGTGGCGGCCGGCAGCAGGCCTTCCTTTTCGTAGTAACGCACGGTTTCGACCGTGCAGCGCGCCACGGCGGCGAGTTCTCCTATCTTCACGGCCAGCTCCTCCTGAAGGCTTGACTCTATAGTAGCTTCAGGTTGTGGAATACGGAAAACGATCGCTTCAACGGAGTTGCCATGACCCGCCCGTCCGTCTTCCGCCTGGTTGTCACGCCCGCCTCGGTGCTGCCTCCCGGGGCCGCCGCGCACGCCCACGACCATGACCACGACCACGCTCACGAACCGCATCACGCGGACGCGACCGCCGCCGCTCCGGAGGCCTGCTGCGCGCCACGGCCCGTCGTGGAGGCGTGCTGCGGTTCGTGTTGCGGCGATGCGCCGGCCGCGAGCGAGGTGCCGCTGGCGGGCGCCGAGCAGACCGACGCCGGCCAGCGCACGCCGATCCGCATCCTGCAGATGGACTGCCCGACCGAGGAGGGCCTGCTGCGGACCGCGCTGGGCGGCATGGCGAGCGTGCGCGCGCTCGAGTTCAACCTCATGCAGCGCGTGCTGACCGTGACGCACGCGCCCGCAGCGCTGCCCGACATCCTCAGCGCGATCCGCAAGCTGGGTTTCACTCCCGAAACGGGAGAGGCCACGCGCGCCGAGCCGCCCGCGCCGGGCTGGGGCGGCTGGCCGCTGGCGGTGGCCGGCGTGGCGGCGCTGGGCGCGGAGGGCGCGCATTGGGCGGGCGCGCCCGGCTGGGTGGCGGCGCTGCTGGCGATCGCGGCGGTGCTGCTGTGTGGCACGGGCACTTACCGCAAGGGCTGGGTGGCGCTGCGCCACGGCAATCTCAACATCAATGCGCTCATGAGTATCGCGGTCACGGGAGCCCTGCTGATCGGGCAGTGGCCCGAAGCGGCGATGGTGATGGTGCTCTTCACGCTTGCCGAGCTCGTCGAGGCGCGCTCGCTGGACCGGGCGCGCAACGCGATCCGCGAGCTGGTGAGCCTGGCCCCGGAGCAGGCCACGTTGCGCGCGGCCGATGGCAGCTGGCAGCGCGTGGCGGCGCGCGAGGTGAGCGTCGGCGCGGTCGTGCGGGTGCAGCCCGGTGAGCGCGTCGCGCTCGATGGCGAGGTGCTCGCCGGCGAGTCGGCGGTGAATCAGGCGCCGATCACGGGCGAGAGTCTGCCCGTGGACAAGACGGTCGGCGACGCGGTGTTCGCGGGCACGGTCAATCTCACGGGCTCCTTCGAGTTCCGCGTCACCGCGGCGGCCGGCGAGACCACGCTGGCGCGCATCATCCATGCCGTGGAAGCCGCGCAGGGCGCGCGCGCGCCCACCCAGCGCTTCGTGGACCGGTTCGCGCGGGTCTATACGCCGGCCGTGTTCGCGGCGGCCGTGGCGGTGGCGGTGCTGCCCCCCCTGCTGGCGGGCGGCGCGTGGTTCGACTGGATCTATCGCGCGCTCGTGCTGCTCGTGATCGCCTGCCCGTGCGCGCTGGTGATCTCCACGCCGGTGACGCTGGTGAGCGGGCTGGCCGCCGCGGCGCGCCAGGGCATCCTCATCAAGGGCGGCGCCTTCCTGGAGGAAGGGCGGCGGCTCGCCTGGATCGCGCTCGACAAGACCGGCACCCTCACGCGCGGGCGTCCCGAGCAGACCGACTGGCGCCCCCTGCGCGCCGATCCGGCGCCGGCGCGTCTGCGCAGCCTGGCCGCGAGTCTCGCGGCGCGTTCCGATCACCCCGTCTCGCTCGCGCTGGCGGCCGCCGCGGCGCGCGAGGGCGTGGCCCTGCTGGAGGTGGAAGATTTCACCGCGCTGCCGGGGCGCGGCACGCAGGGGCGCATCGAAGGGCGTGCCTGCCGGCTCGGCAACCACCGCCTCGTGCACGAGGCCGGCCTGTGCTCGCCCGCGCTCGAAGCTGAGTTCGAGGGGCTGGAGGTGCAGGGCAAAAGCGTGATCGTGCTGCTGGACGACACCGGCCCGCTCGCGCTGTTCGCGGTGGCCGACCAGTTGCGCGACGAAAGTCGCGAGGCCATCGCCGAGCTGCATGCGCTGGGCGTGCGCACCCTCGTGCTCACGGGCGACAACGCCCACACCGCGCGGGCGATGGCGGATGCGGCCGGCATCGACGAAGCGCGCGGCAATCTGCTGCCCGAAGACAAGCTCGCCGCGATCGCGTCCCTGCAGGGCGACGGCGCGCGCGTGGGCATGGCAGGCGACGGCATCAACGACGCTCCGGCCCTGGCGCGCGCCGACATCGGCTTCGCGATGGGCGCGGCGGGCACCGGCACGGCCATCGAAACGGCCGACGTGGCGCTCATGGACGACGATCTGCGCAAGCTTGCGCGCTTCGTGCGCCTGTCGCGCCGCACGCACGCGCTTCTCGTGCAGAACATCGCGTTCGCGCTCGGCATCAAGGCCGTCTTCCTGGCGCTGACCTTCGCGGGCCTGGGCACCATGTGGATGGCGGTGTTCGCGGACGTGGGCGCGAGCCTGCTGGTGGTGGGCAACGGTCTGCGGCTGCTGCGCGGCACGGAGCGCCGGCCGGCCGCCTGAAACACCTGCCGGCCCCGGGGCGGCGCGGCATCCGTTCGCGGCCCCGCCGGGGTGGCGCGGAAGCGGAGGCGCCAGCCGGCGCCGCGCCCCGGCGCGCAGAGGGGGGCGGG
>JAVHXQ010000033.1 GCA_031119555.1 Candidatus Dactylopiibacterium sp. | reverse complement strand
ACGCGCTCTACATCGACCCGCCGCTTGGCCGCGTCGGCCTGACGTTTCTGGCGATCGCTCTCGGCGCGGCGGGCGGCGGCCTCGCGCGCGGCATCGGCGCGTTTCTGCGCATCGGCCGGCACTTGCGCGGCGGGCGCGCTGCGCGCGGGTTCGTCGGCTTCGGGCGCGCCGGCCTGCGGCAACGGGCGCATGGTGGGCTGCGGCGCGACGCGCTGGCTGGCTTCGAGTTCGATCTTGCGCGCCTTGGCCAGACGGTCGATCTGGTTCGCATCCACCTCTTTCTGGCGGATCAGGCGCATGCGGTCGATGTTCGCCTGACGCACCTTGTCGCGGCAGGCATTGACGAGAAAGCGGTCGTAGCAGGCGGCGTCTTCGCGCACGAAGATCTTCTGCGCCTCGTCGCGCAGGCGGTCGGCCTCGCGGCGCAGATCGGCCGCGAGCTGCTCCTGCGCCTCGGCCTCCTGCAGCGTGGTGGGGGCGGCCGGGAGGTCGCGCGAGGGCGTGGGCCCGTCGGCATGCGCCACGGCGGCGGCCAGGGCGAACAGCAGGGCAAGCTTGTTGAGCGACATGATGGAGCGGGGCGCGGGGGCCTGTAGAATGCGGATCGCTTTCCATTGTCCCAGACCGCACCACCTTGATCCAGTTCCGCAAGCTTGCGCTCGCGCGCGGCGCCCGTCGCCTCATCGACGATCTTTCCCTGCAGATTCACCCCGGCTGGCGCATCGGCGTGGTGGGGGCCAACGGCAGTGGCAAATCGAGCCTGTTCGCGCTGCTGCGCGGCGAACTCCACCAGGAGCAGGGCGACCTCGAGATTCCCGCCGCCTGGACGGTGGCCCACGTGGCGCAGGAAACGCCCGCGCTGGGCTGCTCCGCGCTCGACTACGTGCTCGATGGCGATGCCGAACTGCGCCGCGTGGAGCGCGAACTCGCCGCCGCCGAAGCCGCTCACGACGGCCACCGCATCGGCGAGCTGCATACGCGTCTGCAGGAGATCGACGGCTATTCGGCGCAGGCGCGGGCGTCCACCTTGCTGCACGGGCTGGGTTTCGGCGACGCGGAATTCGCGCGGCCGGTGGCGGATTTTTCGGGCGGCTGGCGCATGCGGCTGAATCTCGCGCAGGCCCTGATGTGTCGCTCCGACCTGCTGCTGCTCGACGAACCCACCAACCACCTCGATCTGGACGCGGTGGTGTGGCTCGAGAAATGGCTGGCGGCCTATCGCGGCACCCTGCTGCTGATCTCGCACGACCGCGACTTCCTGGACGCCTGCGTCACCCATATCGCGAGCCTGGAGGGCGGCCGCCTGCTGCTCTACACAGGCAACTACGGCGATTTCGAAGACCAGCACGCCGCGCAGCTCGCGCAGCAGCAGGCGCTGTTCGAGAAACAGCAGCGCGAAGTGGCGCACCTGCAGAAGTACATCGACCGTTTTCGCGCCCAGGCCACCAAGGCGCGCCAGGCCCAGAGCCGCATCAAGGCGCTCGCGCGCATGGAACGCATCGCCGCCGCGCACGTCGATACGCCTTTCGATTTTTCGTTTCCCGAGCCCGACCGCGCGCCCGACCCCATGGTCACGCTCAAGGACCTGCGCCTGGGCTACGGCACGCGCGTGATCCTCGATGGCGTGAAGCTCGAACTGCGCCCCGGCGCGCGGCTGGGCCTGCTGGGTCCGAACGGGGCGGGCAAGTCGACGCTGATCCGCCTGCTCGCGGGCGAACTCGCCCCACTGGCCGGCACGGCGCTGCTCGGCAAGGGCGTGGTGCTGGGCTACTTCGCGCAGCATCAGCTCGAACAGCTGCGGCCCGATGAATCCCCCCTGCAGCACCTGGTGCGGCAGGAGCCGATGACGCGCGAGCAGGACCTGCGCGACTACCTCGGCGGCTTCGATTTTCGTGGCGCGATGGCGGACGCCCGGGTCGGCCCCTTCTCGGGCGGCGAGAAATCGCGCCTCGCGCTGGCGCTGCTGATCCGTCACAAGCCCAACCTGCTGCTGCTCGACGAGCCGACCAACCACCTCGATCTGGAAATGCGCCACGCGCTCACGCGCGCGCTGGCCGAGTATGGCGGCAGCATGGTGCTTGTGAGCCACGACCGCGCCCTGCTGCGCACCGTCTGCGACGACTTCCTGCTCGTCGCCGATGGCCGCGCCCAGCCCTTCGACGGTGACGTGGACGATTACCTCGTCTGGCTGGACGCCCGCCGCGCGCGCGAGAACGCGGCGCGCGCCGATACCCAGGCCGCCGACGACAAGGCCGCGCGCATCGCCGCGCGCGAAGCCGACAAGGCCGACCGCCAGGCCCGGCTCGCACGGCGCCGTCCGCTGCTGAAGGAACTCGAACAGCTCGAACGCAAGCTCGCCGGCTGGCAGGGCGAGAAGACGCTGCTCGACGAACGCGTGGCCGACCCGGCGCTGTACGCGGGCGGCGACGGCGCGCTCGTGCAGAGCCTGCTCAAGCGCCAGGGCGAGCTGGCGGCGAGCATAGACGCGGCCGAGGAGCGCTGGCTCACGCTGCAGACCGAGATCGAGGCCATCGGCGAGCTCTGAAGCGGGGGCGCGAAAAAAACGGGAGCCCGAGGGCTCCCGTTTTCATTGCTGCCGCGCGTGCTCAGTTCTGGAAAGAGCACTTGTTGGGGTTGCCACCCGGATCGACGCCGAAGGCCGCGACCGTGCAGGCCACGCTCTTGCCCACGCCGACGTTCTTGGTGACCCACTTGCCCTTGCGACCGAACGCCACCCAGCCGGTACCGCGCGAGGGCGTGCAGGTGGCGCCTTCGTCGGAACACTTGGAGAAGTTGTTCGGATAGTCACCCGTGCCGCTGAGCACCGGCGCGCCGCTCGAGGAACTGCTGGACGAGGAGCTGCTGGAAGAGCTGCTCGAAGCCTGGCTCGACGATGCCGAGGACGACGCGCCCGCGCTGCTGCTGCTCGAGCTGGCGGCGCTGGAACTGCTGCTCGAGGCCGCCGAGCTGCTCGACGAGCCGGAGCCGCTGCAGGCCGACGCCACGAGCTGGGCGCCGTTCTTGCCCACCCCGGCGTAGTTCGCGAGCTTGTCCTTCACGCATTGCGGCGTGACCGGCTCGTAGTAGTAGGACAGGCTCTTCGGGAAGACGGCGGTCGTGGTCCAGTCGGTCGCGTCCTTGGTGCCACCACTGGACCACGTGATGTTGTAGGTCGCGAAATCCGCCGGGCTCGCGACGTTGTTGCCGCGCAGGTCCCAGAAGCCGCAGTTGGACGAGTCGTAGCGACAGGTCACCGGGTTCTTGGCGTTCTGGAACCAGTTCTTCTCGATCAGCGCATAGCCGGCCTGGCGCACGTTGATGCCCGAGTCGGTGATGCCGTCGTACAGGTTGTTGTACATGTGCGTCCAGCCACCGCGTTGCAGCGGCAGACGGGCATTCACGTTGCGGTAGATGTTGTGGTGGAAGGTGATCTCGCGCCCGCCCGCGATGTCGCTCGACGACGAGCCGTCCAGGCCCACCTTCTTGCTGTCGTGGATGTAGTTGTACGAGACCGTGATGTTGTGCGAATCCTTCTTGATGTCGATGGCCGACTCGAAGGTCAGGTCGCCGTCGGGCGAGCCCTTGCACTCGTTGTTCACCGCGAACAGCTCGTTGTGGTCGATCCACACGTTGGAGCCGCTGTCGATGCGGATCATGTCGGCATCGTTGTTGGCCCCCGCGAGCGCGCCGATCTTCATGTTGCGCACGACCACGTTGCTCGAACCGCCATTGACCACGACACCGAAGTTGGCCGAGGAGCCGTTGGCGCCCTCCAGGGTGACGCCGGCCGTGTAGTTCTTCACCTCGACCTTGCGGTACGCATCGTTCCAGCGCGGGTTCGGACAGTTGCCCGAGGCGTCGACGGTGTGATCGCGCACGACCTGCGCGATCAGGGCGTCTTCGTTGCCCGTGTAGGTGATGTGGATCGGATAGGCGCCGGTGGCCACCTTCTTGCCGGCATCGTCGTAGCGCGCCGCGTCGATGATGGCCTGGATCTGCTCCAGCGTGGCGGCGCTGAACTTGCGCGCGCTGCCGCTGTTGCCGTCGGCCGTGGCGAAACCGCCGGTGTTGGCCGCGAAGGCGCCGCTCGTGGCCAGCAAGGCCACCGCAGCGGTGAGTGCTTTAAGCGTGTGTTGCATGAAATGTCTCCTGTATGTTTTTTATAACTGACGCACCCCGTCATCGGCATGCGCCGCCGCGAATGGAGCGGGCTTTTGCCGGGCCGCGCAATGACGAGCGGACGAAATGCCGCCGGGCGGCGACGAACGCAATCCGCGCACGGTTTTCATGAAAGCGTGGCATCGCGCGCGTCGCCCGCGCGCGCCCGAACGACCCCGTACTGGGCCGGAATGCCCCATTCCATGCGGCGCACGCAGGGTCGGCGGGTGCCGGTAGAATGTCTTCACCAAAGAATTCCGGGGGCGCCATGAGCGAGTCTTATCTCATCAACTTCACGCCGCAGGAAACGCGGGTCGCGCTGCTTTACAACGGGGTGGTGCAGGAGCTGCACATCGAGCGCGAGCAGGGCCGCGGCTTCGTCGGCAACATCTATCTGGGCCGCGTCGTGCGCGTGCTGCCCGGCATGCAGTCCGCCTTCATCGACATCGGCCTCGAACGCACGGCCTTCCTGCATGTGGCCGACATCTGGATCGACCGCGCCGCGGGCGAAGCGCAGCGGCCCATCGAACGCATCCTGGCCGAAGGGCAGAACATCGTCGTGCAGGTGCTCAAGGACCCGATCGGCACCAAGGGCGCGCGGCTGTCCACGCAACTGTCGATTGCCGGGCGCCTGCTCGTGTATCTGCCGCAGGACCACCACATCGGCATCTCGCAGCGCATCGAGAGCGAGGCCGACCGCGAGGCGTTGCGCGCGCGTCTGCAGGGCCTGCTGCCCGGAGACGAAAAGGGCGGCTTCATCGTGCGCACGCAGGCCCAGCAGGCCAGCGACGAAGAACTGTCCGCCGACATCGCCTACCTGCGCACGTTGTGGGCCGGCATCCAGCAGCAGCGCCTTGCCGGCGCCCCGCCCGCGCGCCTGTACCGCGATCTCGACCTGGCCCAGCGCGTGCTGCGCGACCTCGTGGATGGCGACACCCAGCGCGTCATCATCGACTCGCGCGAGAACTTCCAGAAGCTCAATCAGTTCGCCGCGGCCTACATGCCGCGCATGAACACCCTGCTCGAGCACTACTCGGGCGACCGCACGCTGTTCGACCTGCACGGCGTGGAAGACGAGATCCAGAAGGCGCTCGCGCGGCGCGTAGATCTCAAGAGCGGCGGCTATCTCATCATCGACCAGACCGAAGCGCTCACGACCATAGACGTGAACACGGGCGGTTTCGTCGGCGCGCGCACCTTCGACGACACCATCTTCAAGACCAACCTCGAAGCCGCCCAGGCCATCGCGCGTCAGCTCCGGCTGCGCAATCTCGGCGGCATCATCCTGCTCGATTTCATCGACATGGAGAACGAGGAGCACCGCCTCACCGTTCTCGCCGAACTCACGCGGGCGCTCGCGCGCGACCACACCAAGGTCTCGGTCGGCGGCTTCACCTCGCTGGGGCTCGTCGAGATGACGCGCAAGCGCACGCGCGAATCGCTGGCCCACGTGCTGTGCGAGGTCTGCCCCACCTGCGGCGGGCGCGGCGAGATCAAGACCGCGCGCACCGTGGCCTACGAGATCATGCGCGAAGTGGTGCGCGAGGCGCGCCAGTTCAACGCGCGCGAGTTCCGCATCCTGGCCGCGCCCAGCGTCGTCGATCTCTTCCACGAGGTCGAAGCCCAGGCCATCGCCAACCTGCAGGGCTTCATCGGCAAGCCGATCTCCTTCCACGCCGAAACCGGCTACACGCAGGAGCAGTTCGACATCGTGCTGCTGTGAGGCGGCCGCCCCGGGCGAGCGGGGCGGGTGCGCAAGCGCTGCCCCGGCGTTGCCCCGGGCGGCTGGCGGCAAACGCGGCGGGCGGGGCGAGGCCGCCCTGCGGGCGCCCCGGCCGGGGCAGGGCGCGGATCGGCAGGTTTCGGGCCGGACCGGCCCGGCGCGGCCGTGAGAGCCGCGACCGTTCTCGCGGAGCGCCTCGCGGCTGACGGCGCGCGGGGTCAGGGCGGGGGCGGGGCGCCGGGTCGCGCGGGCGGCCGCAGAGACCGGCGGGCGTCACGGCAGGGGCCGCGCGTCGCTGCCGGACCGTCGGGCAGGGCAGCGGCGGGGCAGGCGTTCATGCTTGCGGTCAACGTAAAGTTCAAGAAACGTCAACTCGTTGGAGTGGGCGCCGGATGCTGCCGTAATGTGTACAGCCGACTCCGCGATCCGCCTGCGGACCCGATGACTGAGCCCGTACCGAATGCCCCTGCCCGCCCGAACCCACCGCATCCATCTGATCGAGAACGATGCTTCCCAGCGTGAGCGGATGCTTGGCGCGCTGGCGGAGGCCGGATTCGATGCCAGCGGCTTTTCCGATGCCCCCGCGTTCTATCGCTCCCTCGTGAGCAGGCCCTGTCACATGGCGGTGGTCAGCGTGGATCTGCCGGGCGAGGACGGCTACGCGGTCGCGCGCCATCTGCGCGCGGCGGGGGGGATGGGGGTGGTCCTGCTGACCGTCCGCGACGGCGTCGATGAACGCATCCGCAGCCTGCGCGACGCCGACGCCTATCTTTCCAAGCCCTTTGAAATGCGCGAGCTGATTGCCGTGCTGACCAGCCTGGACCGGCGGCTGGCGCTCTCCGGGCACCGTGGCTACGAGCTGTCGGGCGCGGGCCACGCGACTTGGTCGCTCATGGATTCGGGGTGGACGCTGCAGTCGTCCCTGGGGCTGCGGATTCCGCTCACGCGGTCCGAGCGGACCTTCCTGGAAGCCCTGGTCGACCAGTCGGGGCAGGTCGTCTCGCGTGAGAGTCTGGCCGAGCGCATGAGCGGCGACGGCAACGTGGCCGAGTACGACCTGCACCGCCTCGAAGCGCTGGTCAGCCGTTTGCGGCGCAAGGCCCACGAACTGGGCGCCGAGCTGCCGATCCGTGCCGTCAGGGGCCTGGGCTACCTGTTTGTGGCGCGCACGCCATGACATCCGGGGCGTCGCGAACGGCGCGGCTCCCGTTGCGGGCCCGCCGGCTGCGCCACCCCTGAGCGGGCGTCGGGCCTTGCCCAGCGCGTCGTTGGGGCGGTTCGGCGGGGCCGTCGACTGTTGCCGGTTGGCGGTTCCGGTGAGTTTTTGATGAGGGTGCGTGATCGTTCGTGCGTGAATTGCAGATGGCATTCACGGAATAATCGGACGACATTTCCGGACCCCACTGGACGGGCAAGGCGGTAGCGCCCTCCAGGAACGCACGACGCATGCAAGACGCCCTCGAGGAACCTTCCTCCGCTGCAGAAATTTCAACCGACGACGGTTCGTCCACCCCGGCGCCTCCGCCCCACCGGATGCGCGTGGCCGTGCTGGACGACGAGCCCGCGCACCTGGACCTGATCCGGCGGGTGGCCCAATCGCTGGGGCACGAATGCCTGCTCTTCACGCGCGGGCGGGATCTCATGCACCAGCTGCAACGCGAAAGCGTCGACCTGCTGATCATCGACTGGCATCTCCCGGACATCACGGGGGTGGAGGTCGTCAGGTGGGTGCGGGCGAGAATCCAGCACGCCATGCCCATCATCATCGTGACCAACCGCATCGCCGAACGCGACGTCGTGACCGGCCTGGCGAGCGGGGCCGACGACTACATGACCAAGCCGCTGCGCGTCATGGAGCTGACCGCGCGCGTCCAGGCCCTGCTGCGGCGCAGCTATCCCGCCGCGCAACGGAGCATCCAGCGTCACGGGCCC
Organism: Candidatus Dactylopiibacterium sp.; assembly: GCA_031119555.1. GTDB lineage: Bacteria > Pseudomonadota > Gammaproteobacteria > Burkholderiales > Rhodocyclaceae > Uliginosibacterium. The sequence continues at coordinate 32,835 of JAVHXQ010000033.1, read as the reverse complement.
TACACCTTCGATCTGCATGCGCGCCAGGCATTCATCAACGGCGTTGCGGTGGAACTCAAGAACAAGGAGTTCGAACTGGCCTGCTGCATGTTCTCCCACCTGGGCCGTCTGCTCACGCGCGGCTACCTGCGCCAGACCATCTGGGGTTCCGAGGTCGAGATTCCCTCGCGCAGCCTCGACACCCATGTCTCGACCCTGCGCAACAAGCTCGGCTTGCGGCCCGAGCAGGGATACCGGCTGATCTCGGTGTACGGCCAGGGATACCGGCTGGAAGCGCTCGGCGCGCAGACGGACGCGCAATGAGGCGGGGGCTCGTCCGTCTTGGCGCGCTTCTGGCGCTCGCGGGCGCGGGGGCCGGTCCGGCCGCCGCGCAGGATTTCCTCGCCTATCGCGTTCAGCCCGGGGACACGCTGTACGCGCTGGCCGCCCGCTATCTCGACGATGCCGCCGGCTGGCGCCTGCTGGCCCGCGTGAACCGGTTGCGCGACCCGCACCACCTCACGCCGGGAACGACGCTCCGGCTGCCTTACGACGCGCTGCGCGGCGAAGCGCTCACGCTGGCCGTGGACTCTCTGCGCGGCGAAGCTTTCCTGACGACCGCGGCCGGGGAGCGGCGCGCGCTGGCGACCGACGACAGACCGGGGGAGGGCGACCTCATCGAGGTGGGCGCGACGGGGCACGTGCGCCTGCGCCTGCAGGACGGCTCGACGCTGCAACTGCCCGCCGGCGCCTGGCTGCGCCTGCAGCACCTGCGCGAAGTGAGCGCGGCGGACCTCTCGCGCACGGTGGTCCACTTGGAGCGCGGCCGCGTGGACTCTCAGGTGCGGCCGCAACGCGAGGGGTCGCGTTTCGAGGTCGTCACGCCGCTCGCATCCACGGGCGTGCGCGGCACGCGCTTTGGCGTAGCGCTGCCCGCAGCCGGTCGCATGGTGTCCGACGTCAGCGAGGGTCACGTCGTCGTGGCCGGCCTTCGCGACGGGCAGGCGGCCGACGTGCGCGGCGGGCAGGGCGCGGTGGTGAGCGCCGCGGGTGCGGTCGACGTGCGCGCGCTGCCGGCGGCTCCCGTGCCCGAGCGCTGGCCGGAGCGGATCGAGCAGCTGCCCGCGACCCTGCCGGTGCGGCCGGATGCCGGCATCGCCGGCTGGCAGGTCGAGGTGGCGGAGGATGCCGCGCTGGAGCGCGCGATGCTGACGCTGGAAGGCCCGCAGCCGACCCTCGCCGGCGTGCCCGACGGGCACTACTTCGTCGGCGTGCGCGGCCTGGACCGCGACGGTCTGCCCGGCCCCTTCGTGGTGCGCCCGGTGCGGGTCAAGACGATGCCGCTGCCGCCGCTGGTGCAGTCGCCGGCGGGTGGCGTGGTGGTCGCGCTGGGCGACACGGTGCTGCAGTGCACCGACGTTCCCGGCGTGGCGGGGTATGTGCTGCAGCTTGCGGAGGACCGCGATTTCGCCCACCCCCGCCAGATCCGGCAACGCGGGCCCGACTGCCGCTTCACGGTCGCGGTCGGCCGCGAGCGCGACCACTTCTGGCGCGTCGCGTCCATCGCGCCGGACGAGATCGAAACCGGCGAACGCGGCCCGTTCAGCGTCGCCGCTCACTTCGTGGCGCGCGCCCGCCCGCGCATGCCGGAGCCGGAAAGCGAACACGACGGGCGTTCGGTGCGGGTCTTCTGGGCCGGCGAGGCGCACATGCGCTTCGTGCTCGAAGTGAGTGCCGCCGCCGATGACGCCCCCGCGCTCGTCCGGCAGGAGGTCGCGGCGCCGCAGGCCGTGTTCGAGCTGCCGCCGCGCTGCGCGCCCTACTTCGTGCGCCTGCGGGCCGTGTCGCCCGACGGCCTGGAATCCGCCTTCTCGCCCCCGCGCGTCCTGCGCACGCCGCCCGTGGTGTGCGACGGCAGCGGCGAGGCCGTGCAGACGAACAGCCGCACGCTGTCGCGCGATCCTTGATGGTGCGGGCAAGCTGGCGCGGCCTGGGCGTATTGGCGTCCACCCTGCTCTGCGTGGCCGCGCTCGGCGCCTACAACGGGCTGGGGCATGCCGACCGGCTGCTCGCGGACTGGTTCATGCTGCTGGGCGAACGCCCCGCGCACGATGAAATCGTCATCGTCGGCATCGACGACCACAGCCTTGCCCGGATCGGGCGCTGGCCCTGGCGGCGCAACGTCCATGCGCAGCTGCTGGAGCGCCTGCGCCAGAGCGGGGCGAGAGTCGTGGGGCTGGACGTCATCCTGTCCGAACCCGACCTGCGCTACCCCGACGACGACGCGGCGCTGACGCAGGCCGTCGCCGCCAGCGGCAACGTGGTGTTGCCCATGCGCATGGAGAACCTCGGCGCGGGCGGGCCCGGCGCGGTCCTGCCGATTCCCGCCCTGGCCGCCGCCGCGCGCGCCGTCGGCCACATCCACATCGAACTCGACCGGGACGGCGTGGCGCGCAGCGTGTTCCTGCGCGAAGGCTTCAATGGCTTCTGGTGGCCGCACTTCGCGCGCGCCATGGCCCGGGTCGGGCGGGATGGCGTGCCCGAGGGCCTCGGCGAGCGGCATCCGGACGTCGCCGCGGGCAGGCCGACGCCGCTGGGGCTGTGGTCGCGCGACGAAGGCATTCCCATCCCCTATGCGGGCCCGCCGGGGCATTTCCGCTATCTGTCCTATGCCCACGTCCTCAACGGCGAGATCCCCGCCGAGGCCCTGCGCGACCGCTACGTCCTGGTGGGCGCCCTGGCCGGCGGCATGGGGGATGCCTACCCCACGCCCGTGGCCAGCCGCGACGGCCTCATGCCCGGCGTCGAGATCGTCGCCAACACGCTCGCGGCCCTGCTCGACGGTGCCACCCTGCGCGCCGCCAGCCGCTGGGAGAACGCGCTCTTCAGCGTGGCTCCCATCGTGCTGGCGATGCTGGCCCTGCGGCGCCTGCGCGGGCGGCATGCGCTGGGCATCCTGGCGCTGCTGAGCGTTGCCACGCTGCTGGTGGCCTATCTCGCCCAGCGCTATGCCCTCATCCAGTTCTCGCCCGCGGCCGCGCTGGGGTGCCTGCTGCTGGCCTATCCGGTGTGGAACTGGCGCCGCCTGGAAGCCGCCACGCGGTATCTGGCCGAGGAATTCCGCCGCATGGAGGCCGACGGCGCCGTGCATCTGGAAGGCGCGGACACCGGCAGCCCGCGCGACGCCCTTGGCCAGCGCATCGACTCGCTGACGCGCGCCAGCGCGCAGCTGCGCGCCCTGCAACGCTTCACGCGGCAGAGCATGGACGGCCTGGCCGACCCCGTGCTGGTCAGCGACGAGACGGGGTGCGTGCGCATGGCCAACCGCGTGGCCAACCACTACTTCGCGCGCGGGGCGGCGGACGTGCTGGGCGAGGGCATCGGCGACGTGCTGGCGCGGCGCGTGCAGTTGCCGCCCGACACGCCGCTGTACGCCCGGGGCGCGGTGGGCGGCAGCTTCAATCTCGCCGCGGAAGACATCGACGGCCGGGCCTGCATCGTCAAGGGGACGCCCCGGGCGGGTGGGCGCGGCGGTTTCGGGGGCTGGATCCTGACCGTCGTCGACGTGTCGGCGCTGGAGGAGGCGCAGCGCCAGCGCGAGGAAGCGCTGCGCTTCATGACGCATGACATGCGCTCGCCGCAGGCTTCCATCGTCTCGCTCGTCGACCTGCGCCGCGCGGGTTTGCTGGACGAGGAGCAGGCGCTCGGGCGCATCGAGCGCCATGCCTTGCGCACGCTTTCGATGGCGGACGGCTTTGCGAACCTGGCCTACGCGCGCTCCGCCGACTACGAGCTGCAGCAGATCGACCTGACCAGCGTGCTGCTCGATGCCGCCGACCAGTTGTGGGACAGGGCGCAGGCCCGGCGCGCGCGGGTCCAGGTGGAAGTGCCGGAAGAGGAATGCCTGATCGATGGCGACGCGACGCTGATCACGCGGGCGCTCGCCAACCTCATCGACAACGCCATCAAGTACGGCCCCGAGGGCGGCGTGGTGGTATGCCGGCTGCTGCGCGAGGAGGCCCGCATCACCCTGGCGGTCATCGACCAGGGGCTGGGCATCGCCGAGGCCGATCTGCCGCACATCTTCAACCTCTTCGGGCGCGCCAGCGCCGCGGCGGAGACCACCGACGGCTTCGGTCTCGGGCTGGCGTTCGCGCACGCCGTGCTGTCGCGCCATGCCGCCACGATAGAGGTGCGCAGCGTCGCCGGCGCGGGGACGACCTTCACCCTCGGGTTTCCGGTCTCCGCCTTGTCGCCACCCGGCGCCGGCGGCTGACCCGCGAGGCGCTCGTTCGGCCCGTCCGGGTGGGGCGCCGGGTGCGGCACTCCGCGCTCGCGCGCCGGCTGCGCCGTGCACTCTGTCAATCACTGTCAAAACCGTGGAGGTCCGTATCCCACGCTCATAGATTCCCACCCCGATGACATATGGCCGTGCCCGCAGGGCGTGGTCATCGGGGAGCCGATCCGCGGCCTCCCCGCTCTGGGGATGCGAGATCGGGATGAGCATGGGGAACAGCTTTGCAGGCGCGCCGGCATCACGGCGGGGACGATCCTGGCTGCGGGCGCTGGCCTGGGGCGCGGTGCTGGCACTGGCTGCGGGCACCGGCATGGCCTCGGCGGCCCTGCGTGTCGTGCAGCTCGATCCGCTGCCCTCGCCGGTCGCCGCCGGCGGCACCGTCACGAGCACCGTGAGCCTCGCGGATACCGACAGCCTGCCGGTCGTGACACCGGGCGCGTTCCTCTTCGAAATCCCCGCCGACAGCCTTTTCCAGGGAACCGGGGCGCTTCCCGCCGGAGTGAGCTGCAGCGGCATGACGGCCGGACAGGCCGGGCCGGGCACGCTCAACTGTAGCGGCATCACGCTCGCGGCGGCGCAGACCGTCCGCATCGACATCCTGCTGCGCACCACGGTCGCGGGTACCCTGCAGGTTTCCGCGCGCACGCCCGACGCCGCGGGCGAGACCAAGACCATCACCGTCAACGCCGGCGCCGACCTCGGCGTGGTTGGCACCGCGCCCGCGCAGGTGGCGGCCGGCAGCACGCAGACGCTGCAGTGGACCGTCACCAACCACGGCCCCAATGCTTCGCCCGCCTCGACGCTGACGTACAGCATCCCGCCCGGCTTCGTGCCCACCGCGTCACTGCCCGGCGGCTGCACGCTCAGCGCCAGCACCCTGAGCTGCAGCGTCGGCGCCCTGGCCTCCGGCGCGAGCCGCGACCTGCAGATCACCGGCGTGATCTCCGTGGGCGGCGGTTCCACCGTCACGCACACCGCGGACATCGCGGCGGGCGGCGGCGTGGGCGACGGCGTGGACGTCAACAACACGGCCTCCCTCAGCATGAGCGTCACGCCGGGCAGCTCGCTGCGCGTGCAGAAGGCCCAGTCGCCGTCCGGCAACGTGACCACCGGCAGCACCTTCAGCTACGTCCTGACGCCCACCTACAGCGGCGACTTCCCCGTGGGCGTGCAGGTGACCGACAACGTGCCCGCGAACTTCAGTTTCGCCGGCGCATCACCCTTCACCAGCAATGGCTGGACCTGCACCGCCTCGAGCAGCGATCCGTCTCCCGGCCCGGGCATCAGCTGCACCCATTCGGCGGGCAGCGGCGCGGCCGGCCATGACGTGCCGCTGGGCGTGATCACGATTCCCGTCAAGGCCCTGTCGGCCGGCAGCGGCGTGGTCAATACCGCCAGCATCACCGCGCCGGGCGTGACCCCCGCGTCCGGCTCGGCCTCCACGGTGGTGATCGACCCCGTCGCGGATTTCCGGGGCAACAAGGGCAAGAGCTGGCCGCAGGCCACGGTGCCGCTGGGGCAGCCCTTCGACTACACGATCTCCTCGACCAACCTGGGGCCCTCGGTGTTCTCCGGCGTCGTCACGCTCACCGACAACCTGCCGGCGGGGCTGCGCCTCAACCGGATCAGCGCGCCGGCCGGCTTCACCTGCACCCTCGACGGCGCGCCCGTCACGCTGGGCGCGGCCATCACGCGCGACGGCCCGGCCGTCATCGTGTGCCAGCGCACCGTCAGCGCGCTGGCGGTCAACGGCGCCAGCGGCACGGTGACGCTCAACGCCGAGGCCACGGTGGTGTCGGCCAGCATCGTCAATGGCATGTGCGTGACGACCAGCGGCGGCCCCGCCGACGAGCAGAGCGGCAACAACTGCGCGTCGGTGGGCGTGGGCGCGCAGGCCGCGGCGGACCAGGCCAACATCCGCGTGCTCAAGCGCGTTTCGGGGCCGGGCAGCACGCCGGCCAACCGCCAGGAGGCGGGCAAGCCGGTCACGTGGCAGATCGAAGTCGTCAATGACGGGCCCGTCACCGCCACCAACGTGCGCGTGACCGATAGCTTCGCTTCCGTCGTCGGCAGCCCGTCCGTCGTCTCCGCGATCGGCGGCGTCGGCAGCTTCACCGGGTGCGCGGTCGCGGGCCAGGCGCTGTCGAACTGCGTGATCGGCTCCCTGCCGGTATGTCAGGCGGGCGTGGACTGCCCGGTCATCACCGTGAGCGCGGCGCATCACGCCGACGGGGCTTCGTCCAGCGACAACGGCGCCTCGGTGGACAACAGCGCCTACGCGCTGGCGGATTCCCCCGCCGACACCCAGCTGGGTGACAACACCGGCAGCGCCACCGCCTATCTCGAGGCCCGCGCGGACGTCAGCGTCGTCAAGGCGGCCAACCCCGCCACCGTGCCCGCCGGTCAGCTGCTGACCTACACGATCACGGTCAGCAATCCCCTCGCCACGGCCGCGAGCCGCGCCGACGACGTGGAAGTCCGCGACAGCCTGCCCGCCAACCTCGTGTTCCTGTCGGCCGTCGCCAGCGGGGCCGGCACCTGCACCAGCCAGCCGGCCGCCGGCTCGGTGACCAGCGCGGGCAACGACCAGCTCGTCTGCCGGTGGGCGTCGATCAACCGTGGCGCCCAGCAGACGGTCACCGTGCGGGCCCGCGTGCTGGCGGCGTTGATGAACACCAGCATCACCAACACCGTCGCGGTGAGCACCACGACGCCGCAGTCCAGCCTCGCCAACGACAGCGCCACGGTCGTCACGCCGGTGGCGCCCCCGGCATACGACCTGCTGGTCCAGAAGCTCGACGACGTCGATCCGGTCAACGTCGGCGACGACGTGACCTACACCCTCACCGTCACCAACAACGGCGCGTCGACCGCGGAAAACGTCGTGCTCACCGATACCCTGCCCTCCGGGCCGGGCGCGCCGACCTTCGTCGAAGTGGTTTCCATGCCGGCCGGCGTGACCTATACGACGCCGGGCGCGAGCGTCGGCGCGGCGGGCGGGCGCATCGTGTTCACGCTGCCCGCGCTGGGCGGCAACGGTACGAGTGCCACCGGCGAAACCAGCTCGGCGCAGGTGAAGGTCAGGCTGCGCGGCGCTTCCAAGGGCTCCTACGCCAACCAGGCCCGGGTCGAGTTCGGCGACAGCGGGCTCAACCAGTACGACCCGCAGGGCAACAACACGACCAGCGAGTCGACCTACTTCCGCTTCAAGGCCGACGTGGAGATGGTCAGCAAGCAGGCCGTCGTCAGCGGCACCCAGACGCCGCTGCCGCAAGCGGCGGCGGGCCAGGTGTTCGACTGGCTGCTCAGGGTGCGCAACAACGGCCCGGACGCGGCCGAGACCACCACTTTCAGCGATACCCTGCCGAGCGGCATGGAGGTCGCCGGCACGCCCGTGCTCACCGTGACGGCCGGCACGTTCGACCCCGTGGCGCCGGTCTGCACGACCAGCGGCAACACGGTTTCGTGCCTCATCGCGAGCATGCCCGCGCTGGGCGCGGCGACGGTGCGCATTCCGGCGCGCCTCACGGGCTCGCCCGCCAACGGCACGACGTTCTCCAACACGGCGAGCATCGTCACGACCGGCTCGGGCGATACCAACGGCGGCGCCAATCCGAATGCCGGCAACAACTTCGGCAGCGGCGGCATCGTCGCGCAGACGTCCGTCATCAGCGGCCGCGTGTATCACGACGCCAATGGCAACGGCGCGGCGGATGCCGGCGAGAGCGGGCTGGCGACCACCATCACGCTGACCGGCGTGGATCTGGACGGCCATCCGGTGTCGCTGAGCACGACCTCCACGGGCGGTGTCTACAGCTTCGCGGTGCCGGCCGGGACGTACTCCATCGTGCAGACGCAGCCGGCGGGCTATGCCCCGGGCATCACGCGCGCGGGCACGGTCACGGGCAGCGGCAGCGCCGCCGGCACGGTGCCCGTCAGCGGAACCGGCGTCACCAGCGGGCCGCTCGGCTCGAATGCCAATGCCATCGGCGGCATCGTCGTCGGCGTCGGCGGCACGTCGGTGCACAACGATTTCGGCGAAGTCCGCCTGGCTTCGGTCGGTGGCCGCGTGTATCACGATGCCGACTACAGCGGCGGCGCCGGCGCGACCGATCCGGGCATCGCCGGCGTGCGCGTCGACCTCGCCGGCACCGACATGTTCGGCAACGCGGTCGGCCAGCAGGGCACTTCGGCCGCGGGCACGGGCGACTACGGCTTCGATCAGCTGTGGCCCGGCACCTACGCGCTGACCGAGACGCAGCCCGCGCGCTACCTGGAAGGCGCCGACACGGCCGGCTCGGCCGGCGGCAACACGTCGGTCCAGAACGCGATCGGCGGCATCGTGCTCGCGTCGGGCGCGCAGGCCACGGGCTACGACTTCGGCGAGCTGCTCACGCGCATTCCGGTGGTCGTCTTCGAGGACGGCAACAACGACGGCTCACCCCAGGCCGGCGAGAACGGGATTCCCGGCGTGACCGTGCGCCTGAGCGGCACGGATGCCGCCGGCAACGCGGTGGACATCCTCGCCACGCCGGTGGGCGGCCAGCCCGGCCGCTACGAGTTCCGCAACGTGCCGCCGTCGGGGCCGGCGGGCTACGTGATGACCGAGACGCAGCCCGCCGGTTACGCGCCGGGCAAGGCCAATGCCAACGGCAATCCGGGCACGGTGGACCCGTCCGCCCAGGGCAACGTCATCCGCAACGTGACCGTCGCGGCCAGCGGCGCGCCGCTGGTGACCGGCGAGTACTACTTCGGCGAACTCGTGGGAGGCGGCATCCGCGGGCGCGTGTTCTACGACCGCGACGGCAGCGGTCTCCAGGAGGCCGGCGAGCCCGGCATCGCGGGCGTGTCGGTGCAGCTGACGGGAACCGGCCTCAATGGCAACGAGGTGACGCTGAGCACGCTCACCGACGCCGCCGGCAACTACAGCTTCGCGGACATCGGGCCGGGCACCTACACCCTCAGCGAAGTGCGCCCCGCCACCTACCTGCCGGGCCTGACCCACGCGGGGACCGTTTCCGGCGCCGGCAGCACGGCCGGCGTGGTGCCGGTCGCGGGTTCCGGCGTGCAGAACGGCTCGCGCGGCTCGAATGCCAACCGCATCGAGAACATCGTGCTGGGCTCGCCCGGCGCGGCGTCGTCGGGGAACAACTTCTCGGCCATCCGCCCGGCCAGCCTCGCGGGGTCGGTGTATGCCGACGTCGCGCCGTCCAACGGCGTGCGCGATGCGGGCGAGCCCGGCATCGCCAACGTGCGCGTGGTGGTCAGCGGAACCGACTTCCACGGCAACCGCGTCGAGCGCGTGCTCACCACCGATGCGGACGGCCAGTACGCGGTGACGGATCTGCTGCCCGGCACCTACCAGATCGACGAGACGCAGCCTGCCGGCATGGGCGATGGCATCGAGGCGCCGGGCAGCGTGGCCGGCGCGGTGCGCGGCGTGGCCAATCCGGCCGGCGTGAACGACCGCTTCGGCGAGATCGTGCTGATGTCGGAAGAGGCCGGCGTGCGTTACGACTTCGGCGAGCGCGGCGGCCAGCTCGGCGGCTACGTGTATGCCGACAGCAATCTCGACGGCGTGCGCCAGACCACCGAACCCGGCATCGGCGGCGTCACCGTGACCCTGTCGGGCGTGACCGCCGGCGGCGTGGCGATCACCCGCGTGACCACCACCGATGCCCAGGGGCATTACGCCTTCAGCGACGTGCTGCCCGCCGACGCGGCCGGTTACACGCTCACCGAGACGCAACCGCCGACCTATGCCGACGGCACGGACGCGGCCGGCCAGGTCGGCGGCGTGAGCACCGGCGTGGCCGGCAACGACGTGATCCGCGCCATCGCCTACGCGGGTGGAGAGGGGAGCGACTACAACTTCGGCGAACGCGGCGCTTCACTGGCCGGGCTCGTCTACAACGACGTCAGCGGCAACGCGGCGCGCGATCCGGGCGACCTGCCGCTGGCGGGCGTGACCATCACCCTGAGCGGCACCGATGCCAGCGGGCAGCCGGTGACGCGCAGCGTGCAGACCGCGCCGGACGGAAGCTACCGCTTCACCGACCTGCCCATGCCCGGCGCGGGCGGCTACACGCTGACCGAAACACAGCCGGCCGGCTATGACGACGTGGCGGCGCGCGCCGGCTCCCTGGGCGGCACGACGCAAGGTGCCAACCAGATCGTGGTGTCGTTCGGCACGCCCGGCGTCGATGGCACGGGCTACGACTTCTTCGACCGCACCAACGCGCCGGCCTCGCTGTCGGGCAACGTGTGGCGCGACGCCAACCATGACCGCCTGCGCGGCGAGGGCGAGGCGGTGGTCGCCGGCTGGACGGTCGAGCTGCTGGGCTGCGCCGATGGTTCCGCGACCTGCGGCGACGATGCGCTCGCGCTGCGCCACAGCGCCACCACGGCGGCCGACGGCAGCTACCGCTTCGACAACCTCGTGCCGGGCGAGTATCTCGTGCGCTTCCGCTCGCCGGGCGGGCAGATCCTCGGCGGCGTATGGCCGACCGACCCGGTGCTCAACGCGCGCAACGGCATCTACCCCACGCTGGCGGGCCAGCCCGCGCGCGCGCTGATCTCCGTCCGCGTGGCGCCGGCCGCACTCATCGTCAACCAGGATCTGCCGCTGGACCCGGGCGGCATCGTGTATGACAGCCTCAACGCCGAGCCCGTCGCGGGCGCGGTGGTCACCCTGCAGGGGCCGGCGGGCTTCGATCCGGCGGCGCACGTGCTGGGCGGGACGGCCCAGGTCACGACCGGCGCCGACGGCTACTACGACTTCTTCCTGCTGCCGGGCGCGCCTGCCGGCGACTACACGATAGGCGTCCTGCCGCCGGCGGGCTACGTGCTGTCGCCGACCTATCCGGCCGCCCAGGGGCCGCTCGACACCCAGGCCTGCTCGGCGCCCGCCGGCCTGCTGGACAGCAACCCCGCCGCGCCCTGCGTGGTCAGTGCCCTGGCCCAGCCGGCGGCCGGGTCCGCGCCGCCCTACTACCTCGCGTGGCGCATGCCCGCAGGCGGCGGCCAGCACGTGGTGAGCAACCACATTCCGCTCGACCCGCAAGGCGCCGGCACGGCCATCGAACTGCGCAAGACCAGCGGCAAGCTCACCGTGAAGAAGGGCGAACTGGTGCCCTACGTGATCACCGCGCGCAACACGCGGGCCGTGGTGGTGAGCAACGTGACGGTGGTCGACACGCTGCCGCCCGGCTTCCGTTTCATGGAAGGCTCGATGACCCTCCAGAGCCTGCCGGGCGGGGCCGTGCTGCCCGTCACGCCGCAGGTCGACGGACGCCGGATCGTGCTGCCGGCACAGACCTTCGCGGCCGGCGAGAGCAAGCGCATCACGCTCGTGGCGGGTGTCGGGGTGGGCGTCGGAGAAGGGCAGTACGTCAATCAGGCCGCGGCCAGCCAGGGGGCGACGGGGCAAGCTCTGTCGAACGTCGCCAGCGCCGCGGTGCGCGTGGTGGCCGACGCGCTGTTCGATTGCACCGACGTGATCGGCAAGGTGTTCGATGACAGGAACGCCAACGGCTACCAGGACGAGGGCGAGCCCGGCATCGCCGGGGTGCGCGTGGCGACGGTCAACGGGCTGCTCGTCACGACCGACGCGGAAGGGCGCTATCACATCGCCTGCGCGGCGATCCCGAAGGAGGGCACCGGCAGCAACTTCGTGCTCAAGCTCGACGTGCGCACCTTGCCGTCGGGGTATCGCGTCACCACCGGGAACCCCGCCGACGAGCGCGTCACGCGCGGCAAGCTGGTCAAGATCAACTTCGGCGCCACGGTGCACCGCGTGGTGCGCCTCGACCTGCGCGCGGACGCCTTCGAGGCCGGCGCGAACACGCTGCGTCCCGACTACGAGAAGCATCTCGACACGGTGATCGCCGCGCTGGCCGAGCGGCCGTCGATCCTGCGGCTGGCCTACGCCGCGACGGACGCCGAGCGCCCCGCGCTGGGCGAGGGGCGCATCGAGCACCTCAAGCGTGAGCTCCTGTCGCGCTGGCGAAGGTATTGCGAAGAGGCGGGCCGACCGCTCTTCAACCCGGAGATCGAGGTCGAGCGCGTGGGAGGGCTGCCGCGATGAGCCGCCGTCCCGCCTGCCCCAACGCCACGATTTCCGACCGGATCACGAGCGAGCCGCCCCTTATGAAGCACCCTGAGAGCAGCACCCTTCCGCGCCGCCTGGCGTTGTCCAGCGCGGTCGCCAGCATCTGCCTGGGCATGGGCATCGCCGCCGCGCAGGCGGGCACCGATGCGCCGCCGGCGTGGTGCGTGGGCGAGGCGCGCGGGCGCATGGCCGACCGCTGCACGGCGGAGGAACGCGCGCGCGAAATCGATGGCGGCCGGCCGCTTCCGGCGAATGCCGAACGCGAACTGCCGCGCATGACTTTCGTGCTCGGCGACGAGCGCGCGTTGCGCGAGCGCCGCGAGACGCACGAGACGGTGCGCCCGGGCGAGGCGCGCGACCACGTCGCGCACGGCGTGCCGCGTTTCGATTCGGGCGAAGACGTGCTGCTGCCGGCCGACCGGGCCCGGCTCGACGAGATCGCCGCGCAGGTCGGCGGGCACGACGATCTGCGTTTCGAGATCATCGGCCACACCGACGTGCAGCGCCTGAGCCGCGAGCGACGCAAGATCTTTGCGGACAATCATGCGCTGGGCATGGCCCGCGCCGAGCAGGTCGGACGCTATCTGACCACCCGCCTGGGCTTGCCCCCGACGGCCTACACCGCCGCGAGCAAAGGGCCCGACGAACCCATCGCCACGCCGCGCGAGGACCGCGCCAACTGGGCCGCCAACCGCCGCGTGGAGGTGCGGGTCTACTGGCGCGAGACGCCGGCGCCGGTCGTGACGCGCGAAACGCGCGTGACGCACGACGACCCCTCCGAATGCGCCATGCTCAGCCCCTACGCCGAAGGCGACGGGCCGGTGCGCGTGACCATCGACGGCGACCCCAAGGTGGGGCTGGATTCCTCCAGCGCCGACCGCCAGCGGTGCACCGACGTGCGGCTCGAGCGCAACGACCTGCGCCTGCAGTACGACAACCTGTCCATGCCGCGCCGGCTCGCCGGGGCCGCCTGGCCGACCACCGTGGTGGCCGGCGACACCGTGCGTTTCGCGGCCTACGGCAACTACCGCCTGTTCGTCGCGCGCGCCGAACTGCGCCTGTTCACCGCCAACGATGCCGGCCAGGCCACCGAACTGGCGACGCTGCCGCTCGACGCCGACTGGCGCGCCCAGTGGCAGGTGCCGCCGGGCCTGCTCGGGCGCTTCGCCGATGCCACGGGCGGCAAGGTGTACTACCGCGTGCGGGTGTATGACAAGGCGGGGCGTTTCGACGAAACGGACGATTACACCCTGACGGTGGCGGACCGCCACGTGCCCGAGGCCACCGCGCCGGACGCCGCGCGCGAGCTGATGCGCGCCTATGGCGAGAACCGCCTGACGGTCGCCAACATTCCGCTCGCGGCGGGCACCATCACCGCCAGCGGCCGCGCCATCGCACCGGGGCAGCGCGTGCGGGCGCTGGGTTTCGAGGTGCCGGTCGACGACGACGGGCGCTTCGTGTTCCAGCAACTGGTGCCGCGTCGCGTCCAGACGGCGGAGATCGCGGTGATCGAGCCCGACGGCGCGCAACGCGTCTATCGCCGCGACCTGCGCCTGCCCGGGCGCGACTGGTTCTTCGTGGGCCAGGCCGACCTCACGGTGGGGCGCAACCGCGTCAGCGGGCCGGCCGAACTCGCCCACCAGGGCGAGCGCCAGCGCTACAGCGGCGACACCTGGACGGACGGGCGCCTGGCGTTCTACACCAAGGGCCTGCTGAACGAACGCTGGGCACTGACCGGCAGCGTCGATACCGAAGAGCGGCCCGTGCAGGACCTGTTCCGCAACTTCGACCGCAAGGACGCCACCTCGCTCTTCCGCCGCATCGACCCCACCGACACCTGGGCGACCTTCGGCGACGACTCGACCTCCATCGAGGACGCGCCCACCCAGGGGCGCATCTACCTGCGCGTCGACGACGGCCGCTCGCACGCGATGTGGGGCAACTACAAGCTCAACTTCGGCGATACCGCGCTCACCCAGGTGAGTCGTGGCCTGTATGGCTTCGAGGGGCGCTACCTCGGCGAGGATTCGACGTCCTCGGGCGAACCGGGCATCAAGGTGCAGGCCTACGCGGCGGAACCGGGTACCCTGGCCGCCCGCGAGGAATTCCGCGGTACCGGCGGCTCCCTCTACTACCTGCGCCATCAGGACATCACGAGTGGCGCGGAAAAGCTCTTCGTCGAAGTGCGCGACAAGGATTCGGGCTTCGTGCGGATGCGCCGGCAGCTGGTGCCGGCGAGCGACTACGACATCGATTACCTGCAAGGGCGCGTGGTGCTCACGTCCCCGCTGCCCAGCCTGTCGGACGACGGCACGCTGGTGCGCGCCGGCGCGCTGGTCGGCATGCCCGTGTTCCTGGTGGCCGATTATGAATACACGCCGCTCGTGGGTTCGCTCGATACGCTCGCCGCCGGCGGCCGCGTGGCGTGGTGGGTGAGCGATCTGGTGCGCGTGGGCGTCACCGGGGCCCGCCAGACCCAGACCGGCGGCGACCAGAACCTGGCGGGCGCGGACATCCTGCTGCGTCGCAGCGAGGCCACCTACCTCAAGGCCGAGGTCGCGCGCAGCAAGGGGCCGGGCACCGGGCAGCTCGGTTCGCTCGACGGCGGCTACAGCTTCCAGGCCGCGAACGACGTGATCGGCGACACCACGCGGGCCAACGCCTGGCGCGTGGAAGGGCAGGTCGATCTCAAGGACGTGGCGGTCGCCCCGGGGGGCCGTCTCGGCGCCTACGCGCAACGCCGCGAGGCCGGCTTCTCGGCGCCCGGCCAGATCACCAGCAATCCGCTCGACCAGTTCGGCGCCTCGGTGGCGCTGCCGCTCGGCGAGAAGACCGACCTTCGCCTCAAGGCGGATCGCCGCGACGAGGTCAATGGCTACAACACCTCGGCGGGCGAGGCCCAGGTCGGCTGGCAGGCGACCGAGCGCTGGAAGTTCAGCACCGCCGTCCGCGCCGACGACAAGACGACCGACGCCCTCAACACCAGCACGAGCTATCCGTCCGCCCTGGCCGTGGAAGGTTCGCGCACCGACGTCGCCGTTCAGGCCGACTACGGCGCCGATGGCTGGGGGGCCTACGGATTCGCGCAGGCCACCGCCCAGCGCACCGGCACGCGGCGCGACAACGACCGCATCGGGGCCGGCGGCCGCTATGGCGTCAGCGACAAGCTCGGCCTGAACGGCGAGATGTCCACCGGCGACGGTGGCGTGGGCGGCAAGGCCGGCGTGGATTACCGCTACGACGACCGCTCGAGCGTATACATGACGTATGTGCTGGATACCGGCCGCACCGACGAGAACGTCACGGGCCGTGGCGGCACCTGGGTGAGCGGCGTGAAATCGCGCGCGGCGGACGGGCTGGACGTCTATACCGAGCACCGCCAGACCACCGGCGCGCAGGCGGGCCTGACGCACGCCTATGGCGTGCAGTACGCCCCCGACAAGCGCTGGACGCTGGGCGCGGGGTTCGAGAACGGCACCCTCAATGCCGAAACCACGGGCGCCATCGAGCGCCAGGCGGTCACGCTGAGCGCCGGCTATTCCACCAGCCAGACCCGCTACTCGGGCGGCGCGGAATACCGGCGCGACGCCAGCATCACCGAGCGGCGCACCAGCTGGCTGCTCAAGAACGCCTGGACGCACCGGCTCGACGCCGACGCCCGCTGGCTGGGCAAGCTCAACTGGGCCGACAGCGACGGCAGCGGGGGCGGCTGGGCAGCGGCGCGGTACACCGAAGCGATGCTGGGCTACGGCTACCGGCCGGTCTTCGACGACCGCCTGAACCTGCTGTTCAAATACACCTACCTGTTCGACCTGTCCTCGCCGGGGCAGGTGCTGGCCGGCGACGCACGCGGCAACTCGCTCACCACCACGGGCATCGACTACCAGCAACGCAGCCACGTGGTGGCCGTCGACGCCACCTACGACCTCACGCCGCGCTGGACCCTGGGCGGCAAGTACGCCTGGCGGCTGGGCGAGCTGCGCGCGAGCCGCGACAGTTCGGCACCGTGGTTCAGGAGCTCGGCGGAGCTCGCGATCGTGCGGGTGGACTGGGACGTGGTGCGCCGCTGGGACTGGATGGTGGAGCTGCGCAGCCTGCGCGCGAAGGAGCTGGAGGACCGCAAGACCGGCTGGCTGACCGCGCTGTACTACCACGCCAGCGAGAACGCCAAGGTGGGCGTCGGGTACAACTTCACCGACTACTCCGACGATCTCACCGACATGAGCTACCGCGCTCGTGGCTGGTTCGTGAACATCCTCGGCAAGTTCTGACGCAAGCGCCGCGTTCCCCGCGCGGCGCCCGGTCTGCGCAAAAGGGTGGCGGCCGGGCGGAGGCTCCGCGCCGGCCGTCGTTGCCCTGCGGCGGCCCCGCGCCGGGCGCGCCGCGCCGTCCGGTTCTGCGTGAGCCACATGCGCATGGCATCGCAGGTGGGTTCCACGGCGGCTTCGTCGCGCCCCGCTGCGAGGCCTCGCGCAGGGCCGCGCGTACCAGGCCCGGCCAGGCGTTCCCCCGCCACCGCGCTGGCCGCCGCGCACGCCGCGTGCCGCGCGACGGCGGAATTGTTTCATGCGTATGAAGAAATCCCGCGCCGTGGGGGTGGCTTGATGGGCATCAAGCGGCGCACGAAGACTGCCCGGCTGACTCATTACCGTCACCCGGGCGACGGATAGTGGCGAACGGGAGACGAACGGCGCGTTGCCGCAACCAAGGAAGCTCCCGAGTACCGGCGCGCGGATCGGCCCACTGCGGTGCGTTCGATCCGGTGTCAGGCATGTCCTCATGAGCCCTTCTGCGCATCGCCTCCTGCCGAACCGCGTTTTCCCGCAGCCCCCTGTGCGTCCGGCCGCCGTGGGCCGCACGCTGTGTGGCGCGCCCGGTCGTCCGGGGGCCGCGGCGCGGGCCGGTCTTCGTCCGGCGCGCCCTCGCGCGCGTCCTTTCCGCCCGGGCGCCCGCCGGGCGCTTCGTCATTCCCCGCCATGACCGATACCCTGCCGCAACCCTCATCCCGCAGCGCCGACATCGCCGTGCGCATTGGCCAGCCGCGCGCCGAGGACCTGTGCATTCCCAGCCCCTCGGTGAGCGCCGAGGCCACCAACGGTCAGGTGATGGAAGTCTTCTCGCGCCATCGCGACCTGAACAGCCTCGCCGTGACCGAGGAGGGGCGGCCGATCGGTCTCATCAATCGCGGCATCTTCCTGTCGCAGCTCAGCAAGCCGTTTCATCAGGAGCTGTACAGCCGCAAGAGCTGCATTGCCTTCATGGACAAGACGCCGCTGGTGGTCGATGCCGGCATGAGCATCGAGGATCTCACGTTCAGGACGGTGGAATACGGCGAGAAGGCGCTCGCGGACGGTTTCATCATCACCCGCGAAGGGCTCTTCGCGGGCATCGGCCAGGGTCTGCAGCTGATGCAGGTCGTGGCCGACATGCAGGCGGCCCGCAACCGCCAGATCATGCACAGCATCGAGTATGCGAGCGTCATTCAGCGGGCGATGCTGCGCACCTCGCGCGAGACCTTGCAGCGCGCGCTTCCCGACGCCGACCTGGTGTGGGAGCCGCGCGACGTGGTGGGCGGCGACTTCTATCATTTCGTGGCCCGCCCCGACGGCTGGTTCGGCGCCGTGGCGGACTGCACCGGGCATGGCGTGCCGGGCGCGTTCATGACCCTCATCGCCAGCAGCGGCCTCACGCAGGCGATCGACCAGTCCGGCCCCGCCGACCCTTCGCTGCTGCTGGGTGCCGTCAATCGCAGCATCAAGCAGATGCTCGGCCAGATGGGGCACGCGGACGACACGCCGGGGTCCGACGATGGCATGGACGCGGCCTGCTTCTGGTACGACGCGGCGCGGCGCAGCCTGCTCTTCGCCGGGGCCCGCTGCAGCCTGTTCGTGCTGCATCCCGGGGCGGACGAGGTGGAGATGGTCGACGGCGATCGCCAGGGCGTGGGCTACGTCGGCAGCGACATCGATTACACGTGGCGGAACCGCGTGGTGCCGCTGCGCGCGGGCAGCCTGCTGTTCGTCACCACCGACGGGCTGATCGACCAGATCGGCGGGCCCCGCGCCATCGCCTTCGGCAAGCGGCGCATCCGCGAGCGGCTCCTCGCCTGCCGCGATCGCTCCGCCGCCGGCATCAACCTGTGCATGCAGGACGCGCTGCGCGCGTGGCAGGGGCCTCATCGCCGCCGCGACGATCTGACCTTCTTCTGTTGCCGATTCCAGGAACCGCAATGAGCACGCCGCCCCTCATCCACGAGTACAGCGCCTTCTTCAGGATCGCCCACGAGCGCCGGGTGATCTTCTATTACGTCGGCTACTTCTCGCAGAACATCGTCGCGGCCATGGCTGAAGCCGTGAAGCTGCAGCTGGAGGTCAGCGGCGTCGGCAGCCTCACGCGCCGCAAGCTGTTCTCGTCGTTCATCGAGATGGCGCAGAACATCATCCACTACTCGGCCGACGCCCTGACGCCCGGCAACCAGGATACCCACGAGCTGCGCCACGGCTCGGTGTGCGTCAGCGAGAAGGACGGCGAGTACGTGCTGCTGTGCGCCAACCCGGTCAGGACGGCCGTGGCCGACGATCTGCGCAGGGTGCTGGAGCCCTTGCGCAGCATGACGCTCGAAGAGATCAAGCGGGCCTTCCGCGAATCGCTGCGCGCCGAGACGCCCGCCGGCAGCAAGGGCGCGGGCCTGGGCTTCCTGACCGTCGCGCGCGACGCCCGCGAGCCGCTGGAGTTCGATTTCCAGCCGCTGGAGCACCGCCCCGACACGGCGGTGTTTTATCTGAAGGCGGCGATCTGAGCGCCTGATTCGAGAGAAGCGAGACATCAGCATGGAATCCCTGTACATCCCCGCCACCGCCAGCTCACCCGAGATCCGGTTCGATTTCGACCGGCACGCGCTGAGCATGCGCGGCGAGTCCTACCCGGAGAACGCCGCCGCGTTCTACGGCCCCCTCATCGCGCAGCTGCGCGCGTACCTCGAGGGCTGCCGGAACGATTCCGTGACCATGGACATCGCCCTGGCCTACTTCAACAGTTCCAGCACCAAGATGCTGTTCAACATCTTCGAGGCGCTCAATGGCGCCGCCCGCGCCGGCAACACCGTGGTCGTGAACTGGTTTCACGACGAGGAGGACGACACCATCCTGGAGTTCGGCCAGGAGCTCAGCGACGATTTCACGAGCATCCGCTTCGTCGATCAACCCGTGAAGTCCGCCTGAATGGATCTCATGCCCCAGCCCGACACCGACCTGTTCGCCCACGAGCACGACGCGCTCTCGTCCGCGCGGGCCGTGTACGAGAACGCCGCCGGGGAATCCGCCTGCCGCGCGGCGCTCGGCGAACTGATGGCCCACTACGAGCGTCTGCTGCGCGAGATGAGGCGTCTGATCCGGCGCAGCGACCGCGAAGAGTTCGAGATGAACCGGCTCAACCAGCGCCTCAACGAGCTGGCCGGCGAGCTGGAATTCCGGGCCAACCACGACCCGCTCACGGGCGTGCTCAACCGCGCCGCGGTGATCGACATCGCGAACGGCATCCTGCAGCGCGAGGCGCTGGCGCTCGTCGTGCTGGACATCGACCACTTCAAGCAGGTCAACGACAGCTTCGGTCATCCCGCCGGCGACGCCGTCATCTGCGGCGTGGTGGAATGCCTGCGCCGCCTGCTGCCCGAGCGCGCCGAAGTGGGGCGCGTGGGCGGGGAGGAATTCTCGGTGCTGCTGCCGGGCTTCGGCTTCACGCAGGCTCGTGGCGTGGCCGAGGCCATGCGTGGCGCCATCGCCGGGTACGACTTCCGCCTGCCCGGCGGCCGCCGCGTGACCGCCAGCTTCGGCATCAGCCGCACGGCGCGGGGCGCGGGCTTCGACCAGGCCTACGGGCAGGCCGACGAAGCGCTCTACGGCGCCAAGCGCGGCGGCCGCAACCGCGTGGTGTGCGCTGACAGCGTCAGCAGCCTCTAGCCGACGCGCCTGCGATGTCTCCCATCAAGGAACGTTGCCTCCGGCATGCCAGGAGCATTCGCGCCACGGCGGGCCTGGCGGCCTTCGGGCTGACCGTGCTGCTCGTCGTGAGCAGCGTCGTGAAGGCCGAGGTGGACCGCGTGCGCGCATCGCACGCCGCGCAGGCCCGCGTGGTCGCCGGCATGTTCGGGGAGGCGACCGCGCTGCTCGACGAACTCGCGCGCGAGGGCGGCGACCCCTGCTCGCCGGCGGGCCTCACGGCCCTCAACCAGCAGCTGTTCTTCCGGCGCTTCGTCCGCGAGATCGGCGTGCTCGGCCAGGGCAGCCTGCTGTGCACCACCAGCCTGGGCCGGCTCGCGCAGCCCGTGCGGCTCAAGCCGCCGCGTTACCGCCTGCCCGGAGGCATCGGTCTGGACGTGGATGTGCCGGTGCTGGTGGGCGGGGGCGATCTGACCGCCATCGTGCTGACCCTGGATGACCGCTTCAGCGTGGTGCTCGATCCGCACGTCGTGCGCGACATCTATGCGCGCGTGGATGCGCTCTGGCTCGCGTTGCCGCACGGCCTCGTGCCGCTGCACCTGCCCGAGGCGGGCCAGGCGCAGGGTGGCGCCACGCCGGCGCCGGCCTGGGTCGCGCGGGGCCGCCGGCTGGGGCTCAACGCGCGGTGGGGCTTCGATCTGTTCACGCCGGCCGGCGACAGCGGCGTCGTGCTGCACGCGAGCACCCGCCTGGCCGGCATCGTCGACCGCCACCGGCTCTGGCTGTCCGGCGGGCTGCTGCTCGCGCTGTTCGCCGGCGTGCTCGCCAGCGCCGCCGCGCGCATCCGCCTGGCCTTGCTGACCGACATCCGCCAGCGCATCCGCTACCTCTGCGACGAGGCGCACCTGGTGTGCCTGTACCAGCCGATCATGGACATGCACGAAGGCCGCATCGTCGGCTGCGAAGTGCTGATGCGCATCCGTGATGGCGACACGCTGATCGGCCCCGACGTGGCCCTGCCCGCCGTGCAGCACAACCACCTGCAGTGGAAACTTGACGCCGCCATGGCGCGCCGCGCGCTGGGGGAGCTGGCCGCCGCGCTGCCGCCGATGGCGCGCTTCAAGATCGCGCTCAACTTCTTTCCCGAGAACGTCTGCTTCGAGCGCATCCACGGCCTGCTGGGGCCGCTGCTGAAGGCGGCGCGGCGCGATGACTTCGTCATCTGCGTCGAGGTCACCGAGCATGGCTTCGTGCCCAGCGTGATCGAGCAGTCGCGCCTGCTCAAGGATGCCGGCTACCTGCTGTCGGTGGATGACTTCGGCACGGGCTATTCCAACCTCAACATCGTCAAGCGCATGGCGCCGGACATCCTGAAGATCGACAAATCCTTCGTCTTCGAGATGGAGGATGCCAGCGTCAAGTCGAGCCTGATCCCGGAGATCATCGGCATCGCGCGCGCGGTAGGGGCCGAGACGATCGCCGAGGGCATAGAGAACGAAAGCCAGGCGCGCGGGCTGCGCGAACTGGGCGTGCGCTACGGGCAGGGCTACCACTTCGGCAGGCCCATGCCGCTGCAGGCCTTCATCGAGCTGCTGGGCGTGGCGCCGGCGCGCCAGACCGGCGCCGGCGAAGCGTCACGCGTGACCGAGCCGCGCGTGGCGGGGGGCATGATCGCCACCGGCTGAGGCCGTGCCCGGCCCCGGAAAGGCGCGCCGGCGTGCCGCGCCGGCCTTGTGTGGCCGCGTGGGCTCAGGTATATTCCACGCCTCGCACGCCGGGCCCACAGCGCCCGCCGCCTGCACCGGTCACGGGGGTATAGCTCAGTTGGTAGAGCAGTTGACTCTTAATCAATTGGTCCTAGGTTCGAGTCCTAGTGCCCCCACCAGAATGCAAAAAGCCCAGTCTCCGGACTGGGCTTTTTGTTTTCCAGGCGCCCGCGCCACGAACGCGGTGAGGGCGGCCGGGCTTCAGGCCGCGCAGGCTTCGGCGCTGAAGAATGCGCGCAGCGCTTCGATCTGCTCCTGCAGCAGCGTGCCGGACGCGTCGCGGCCGACGTAGAGCTTGAGCATGGCGCCGCCTTCGCTGTTCATGAAGTTCAGGCTGACCGTGGTCTTGCCCATGAACGGGCGCTCGATGAGGTAGATCGCGCCGCAGCGGTCGTGGCGCAGGTGGCCGTGCAGGCCGGCGCTGCCGTGCAGGTTGTAGAAGCCGTGGCCGAGGGCGCCCTCGGGCAGCGGGCCGGTGAATTCCAGGATCACGTCGGCGGTGTGCACGATCACGGTCACGGGCGTCTGCCAGGCGGAGATGGCCTGCATGAATTCCACGAAACGCGTGCCCTCGGTGCGCTGGCGCATCGTCGCGGGCAGGCAGTCGAGCACTTCCTGCAGCGAGCAGGCGTTCGTTTCGGCGAGCTGCTCGAGGATGATGCCGGGGTTCTTTTCCAGGCGTGCGGTGAGTTCCGCGCGTTGGGTCTCAGTCAGGTTTGCGTGCGGCATGGGGATGTTCTCCGTGGAGGGTGTGAATCGGTCGGCCGCCGGCGCCGTGCGGCGCGCTGGCGGGGTGGCCCGGGGGCATCGCGCCGGGGTGGCCGGGGCGGGCGCCGCCCGGATGCCCGTGCGGCATGCCGGCCGGGCGCGCGGTCATGGCGTCGGGATAGGGTTCCAGCGTGAGCGCGAGCGCGCGGATCATCGTGGGGGCCCAGAAGCGTCCGCCGATCGACAGCTGCGCTTCGGTCGCGCCGCGCGTGAGCAGGCCGTCGGCGTGCCAGGCCTGCAGCAGCGCTTCGGCCTCGGCATTGCCCGCGAGCAGGGCGTTGTCGAGGCGGCCGGTTTCGAGCTGGCCCTGGATGGCGCCGAAGAGGGCCTTGTTGGGGCTGGTGGCGCTCACGAAGCCGAAGGGCTTCTGGCTCGCGGGCGTGGACAGGTAGGCTTCCAGCTCGCCATTGACCTGGTAGCTCAGACCGCCGCGCTGGCCGCCCGCGCCCGAGCCGAAGGCAAGGCAGTCGAGGCCGGACTTGACCTGGCTGTTGTAGCGGTTGCGCTCGCGTCCGCTGGCGGCGCCGAAGTGGCTGTTGGAGAGCTGCTGCCAGCCCGCGTCGCGCAGGCGGCGCACGGCCCAGGCGTAGTGGCGCGCCTGGGTCGGCAGATCCTGCGGCGGCGGCAGGGTGCCCTTTTCGATGAGGCGGTTGATCGGCAGCGAGGGGTAGCAATTGAACGCATAGACGTCCAGGCCGTCGAGGCCCAGGTCGCTCGCGATGGAGATGTCGCGCATCCAGCAGGCATCGTCCTGGCTGGGCAGGCCGAAGATCAGGTCGGCCACGAGCACCGCGTCGTACTGGCGCAGGTGGCGCAGGTAGTCGGCGGCTTCCTCGCCGCCGTGCTGGCGCCCCAGGCGACGGCGCAGGGTGCTGTCGAAGGTCTGGATGCCGATCGAGAAGCGGTTGGCGCCGGCTTCGAGGCAAGCCTCGATCTTGTCGCCGGTGAAATGCGAGATGCGGCCTTCGATGGTGATCTCGCAGTCGTCCGAAAGCGGCAGGTGTTCGCGCACCGCGCGCAGCAGGCGGCCGAGGTCGGCGGCCGACAGTGCCGTGGGCGTGCCGCCGCCGAAATACACGGCCGTGACGCTGCCGCCGGCGGGGCGCAGCGCGGCTTCGTGCGCAAGTTCCGCGATCAGGCGGTCGACGTAGCCCGCGCCGGCGTCCTTCTGCCAGGCGTTGCGGTAGAAGCCGCAGAACACGCAGCGGCTCGTGCAGAAGGGGATGTGCAGGTAGGCCAGGGTCTGGTCGGCCAGCGGCGTGGCGGCCACGCGCGGCCAGCGGGCGTCGCGCTCTTCGGGCGAAACCGGGCGCGCACCCCACATCGGCATCAGGGCCTGGCGGCGGTCGAAGGCGGCGGGCAGGGCGTCGCCGGGCTGCAGGAGGGCGTCGAGCGCGGCGGCACTCGCGAGATCTGGCGCGGGGGGAGTCATGGTCATTTCAATGCGAGTGGGAGTTATTCTCATTTATAAACCGGGCAGAACCTCGTTGGAATGACGAGGATCAAGTCGGGCCGGCGGGCGCGGCGGGCGGCGTGGCCGGGCTGGGGCGGCCGCGGAAGGCGGCACAGGGGTCGCCGCGCGGGTGGGCGGGAATCCGTTCGATGCGGTCGAAGGCAGCGGCCGTGGCGGAGGCGTCCTCCAGATAGCCGATCGCGAGGCTCTCGCCAGCGGGTAGCCAGTGCGCGACACCCAGGTCGCGGCGCACGTGGCCGTTGCCGGCGAGCAGCACCACGGCGGGCGCGGTGGCATCCGCCAGGGTTTTCGCCATCCATGCGTCGCGGGCGACCTGGGCGCGCACCATGCCGGGCAGCACGCTGGCGGGCAGCATGTTGCAGTGGCCTTGCGCGATCTCCTGGCGCTGGCCGGCTTCGAGCGCGGGCGGCAGCGGCGCGTCGAGGCCGTAGCGCGTGCGCGTGGCGGCGTCCAGGGCGGCGGCCGGGCCTTCACGCACGATGCGCGCGGCGTCGGCGCGCGAGAGGTTGGCGGCGAGCAGCGGCAGCCGGTGGGCGAGCGCGAGTTCGATGACGGGCGCGTAGTACGGCCACTGCCAGGCGCCGGCTTCCGGCGCGGCGGCCTGGATCACGCAGGCGGCATCAGGGCATTCGCGCAGTGCGCGATCGAGCGCGGGCTGGCGCTCGCGGTCGAACTGTTCCATCGCGATGGCCGGGCGCCAGCCGGCGGCCACGCGCGTGCGCAGCCATTCGAAGCGGCGCGCGTGGCCGGCCGGATTGTCGTGGACTTCACCCAGCAGCACGTAGCGCACGCCGGCCGGGATGTCGGCCGCGCGCGGCGGCGTCGCGGGGCTTGCGCAGGCGGCCAGCACGAGCATGCACAGCGGCGCGAGGAGACGAGGGGTCATGAGAGGCTCCGCTTCGGGTGGGCGTGCTTCAGCATGGAACCTGCGCGGCGAACAGCACGAGCGGTGCGCCCGCCAGCACAGGGTGCGGAATGACCTGGGCCGGCAGTTCGTACACGCGTTCGAGATTGGCGGGCGTGAGCACGTCGGCCGGTGCGCCCAGCGCCACCACGCGGCCCTGCGCGAGCAGGAGCAGGCGGTCGCACCACTGCGCGGCGAGATTCACGTCGTGCAGCACGAGCAGCGCGGCGATGCCTTCCTCGCGCGCGAGCCGCGCCACGCCCTGCAGCAGCTGCACCTGATGGCGCGGGTCCAGGCTCGCGGTGGGCTCGTCGAGCATGAGCACGCGGTACTCACCGTGGCGGTGCGCGGCGAGCGTCTGCACGAGCACGCGCGCGAACTGCACGCGCTGCTGCTCGCCGCCCGAAAGCGCGAGGTAGCGGCGCTCGGCGAGCACGGCGGCATCGGCCAGATCGAGCGCGCGCGCGATCAGGCGCGCGGATTCCTCGGGCGCCAGCCCGCCGAAGGGGTAGGTGCCCATGGCGACGACTTCGCGCACCGACAGGTCGAACGACAGCGACGGCGACTGCGGCAACACCGCGCGGCGCCGCGCCAGTTCGGCGACCGGGTAGTCGGCGAGCGGGCGCCCGTCGAGGTGCAACTGGCCGGCATGGGCCGGCAGCTCGCCGGCCAGCGTGGCGAGCAGGGACGTCTTGCCGGCGCCGTTGGCGCCCAGCACGCCCAGGCGTTCGCCGGGCGCCAGCGTGAAACTCAGGTCGTGCAGCACCACGCGCGCGGCGCGCGCGCAGCTCAGGGATTCGGCTCGCAGCATCAGGCGCGCCTCCGCGTGAGCATCCAGAGCAGGAAAGGCCCGCCCACGAGCGCGGTGACGATGCCGATGGGCAGTTCGGCGGGCGTCACGATGAGCCGGGCGACCCAGTCGGCCAGCGTCAGCGCGAGCGCGCCGGCCACCAGCGTGTTGGGCAGCAGCCAGCGGTGGTCGGCGCCCAGCGGCAGGCGCACGAGGTGCGGAATCACGAGGCCCACGAAGCTGATCGTGCCCGCCACGGCCACCAGGGGGCCGACGATCAGCGCGGCCAGGATCACGATGCGGTGACGCAGGCGGCGCAGCGCGAAGCCCAGATGCTGCGCTTCGCGTTCGCCGAGCAGGAGGGCATTCATGGCGCGCCAGTCGCGGATCAGCAAGGCGCTCAGGCCCAGCACCCAGGGGGCGAGCCAGGCCAGCATGGGCCAGCTCGCGCCGGCCAGGCTGCCCATGTTCCAGAACGTGAGATTGCGCAGCTGGACGTCGGTGGCCTGATAGGTGAAGACGCCGATCACGCTGGCGCAGATGGCGTTGATCGCGACGCCCGCGAGCAGCAGGTTGGCCACGCCGGGCTGGCGGCTGCCCAGCCGGTAGGCCGCGAAGGTGGCCACGAGGCTGCCCGCGAAGGCCGCCGGCGCGATGACGAGCAGACTGTGCGCGCCGAGCACGATCGCGCCCACCGCGCCCAGGGCGCCGCCCAGCGATACGCCGATCAGGCCCGGCTCGGCGAGCGGGTTGCGGAACAGCGCCTGCATGGCCGCGCCGGAGATCGCCAGCCCCGCGCCCACGACGATCGCGAACACGATGCGCGGCAGGCGTACTTCGAGCAGCACGTTGCGGAAGAAGGTGGCCTGCGGATCGGCCGGCGCGCTCCAGAGCGCGAGCCAGTGGCCGAGCGGAATGCGTACCGCGCCGCTCGCGGCCGAGCACAGCGCGAGCACGACGAGCAGCACGCAGAGGGCGATGAAGATCTGCAGCGGCGCCGGGCGCCAGCGGCGCGGGGCCGGCGCGGCGGAGCGGGAGGCGAGGGTGTTCATGAGGAGGCGCCGGGCTCAGCGTCGCGGCGCGAGGCCGTCCTGCAGCACGCGCAGGGCTTCGGGCAGGCGCGGGCCGAAGCCGAGCAGGAGCAGGTCATCCATGACCACGATGCGGCCGTTGCGCGCGGCCGGCGTCACGGCCAGGCCGGGCTGGGCCAGGAAGCCCGCCGCGCCGCCGCTGGCGGCGGCGGACTGGGTGGTGGTGACGATCACGTCGGGCTGCAGCGCGGCGGCCGCTTCGGCCGAGAGGGGCTTGTAGCCTTTGCCCGTGAAGATGTTCTGGGCGCCCACGAGGCGCAGCAGCGCGTCGGGCGAGGAGCCGGCGCCCGCCGCCTGCAGCTTGCCGCTGTGGGCCGAGAGCAGGAGCACGCGCACGGGGTGCGGGGTGCGCGTGAGTTGCGCGACTTCGGCGCGCAGCCGGGCGATCTGCTGCTTGCCTGCCTCGGCGAGCCCCAGCGCGGCGGCCACGCCTTCGATGCGCTTCTCCAGCGCTTCCAGCGACGGGTCGGACGGCAACAGCACCACGGGCACGCCGAGCTTCTGGATCTGCGCCATCGCGGTGGGCGGGCCGGACTGGTCGGACGCCAGCACCAGTTGCGGCTGCAGGCCGATCACGCCTTCAACGGAGAAGCCCCGGTAATAGCCCACCTTGGGCAGTTTGTCGGTGGCGGGCGGATAGACGCTGGACGCATCCGCGCCGACCAGGCGCTCGCCCGCGCCCAGGGCGTAGACGATCTCGGTGATCGGCCCGCCCAGGCTGACCACGCGTTGAGGCCCGGCGGCCTGGAGGGCGGGGCTGAGGAAGAGGGCGGCGAAGGCGAGGAGGCGCAGCGAGCGGAGCATCATGATGGTGGTGTGGCGAAGGAACGGGAAAGAGGGGCCGGGCGCGCGCGGCGCCCGGCGTGGGCGTCAGGCCGCGAGCGGCTCGGGGCACAGGCCCTGGAGCAGTTCGCGCCAGGCCGGCAGCTCGGGCGCGCCGGGCTTACGGGCGCCGAAGAACTGCACGATCATCTCGCCGCTGGCCGCATAGACTTCGAGCGAGGTGACCCAGCCATCGCGGGTCGGCTTGTTGACGACCCAGCACGAGGTGATCGCGCGGGTGTCCAGGTGCAGGTTGAAGTCGGCATCGAGCACGTTGAACCACGGGCCGGTGCGCTGCAGGCGGCTGACCGGGCCGGTATGGATCTGCACGATGCCGCGGTTGCCGACGAAGCACATGATGGGCAGCGCGCGCGCGGCGGCGGCTTCGAGCAGGGTTTCGACGGCGGTGTCGGGCACCTGCTGGGCCAGGTCTTCGCCGGCGGCGGCGAGCGCGCCCAGGCGCGAGACCCTGAACTTGCGCAGCATCACGAAGAAATCGTGCGTGTCCTCGAGCGCGAGCCAGTGCGCGCGCAGCGCGGCGGCGTCCTCGGGTGCGTCGGCTTCGTCGGGCGCGGCAAAGGCCTCGAGCCGCAGGGCGGGCCGGGCCTCGCTGGCGAACCGCGTCACGTAGGCATCCCAGGCGGCGGCGTCGGTGTGCTCGGTGCGATAGACCTTGTGGATGGCGGTGCCGGCCTTGTCGAAGAACTGCAGGCTGTGGCGGCCGTGCTCGGTGACGGCCCAGGCGCTGGCCCAGCTCGAGAAGAACATGCGCAGGTCGATGTCCGGCCCGAGCACGAGGCCGACCGGGCCTTCGCCCACGTCGATGCCGGTGTAGGCGCCGTGGCGTTCGTGCACGCAGTGGTCGTTGCGCGACAGGGCCATCACGCGGCCAAGCTTGCCCAGTTCGAGGAACAGCTCGCGCGGCGCGCCCTGCAGCGCGATGGCCGTCACGCCGCAGTCGGCGGCGATGAGTTCGGCCTCGGAGACGCCGAGGCGGGCGGCGCGTTCGCGGATGCGCAGCTGGGGTTCGGCGGCGATGAGCGCGTCGTGGCGCTCGCGCAGCGCGGCGGAAGATTCGGTGGTCATGGCGGGGTCTCTCTGTTTCGTGGTGGCGAGCGGGGCCGGTGCTGTGAGGCGGCCGGCCCCGGGTGACTTTCTAGTTATGCGCAGGCGCGATCGGTGCAGCCGCGCCGGTCAGCGCTTGTACTCGACCCAGCGGATCGTCGGGTAGCCCGAGGTGGTGCCCGTGGCGCCGCCGTAGTACCCGATGAACTGGAGCGCATACACCTTGACCGACGCGTCGGTGATCGCCTTGGAGCTGTCCGTGGTGATCAGGAAGGTGCGGTAGCTCGGGTAGAGCAGGTGGGTGCCGCCCAGACCGTATTCGAGGACAGCCGACGCGATGGAGTTGGTGCCGCTGAAGACGGTGCTGGCGGTGTCCTTCATCCAGGCCGCGGACGGGATGGCGCCGGCGACCGGATCGGTCGTCGGGTTCACCCAGCTCTGCAGATCGGCCCACGTGTAGGTGAAGGGCGAGCCCAGGGCCGCGCCATTGCCGCTGCCGCTTTCACCGCTGTTGGTATAGAAGCTGGCGGTGCGGCCGGCGCTGATGATCTTCACGTCCCATGCCGTGCCGGTGCAGCCGGCGACTTCGGTCTGGTTGTCGAAGTCATAGCAGAGCGAGCCGGAGGCCGGCAGCTGGAAGGTCCAGGTGAACGGGCTGCCGAAGGCGCTCGTGCCGGTCGGGGCCACGGCGAACTCGACGTTCCAGGTCTGCGTGCCGTTGTACGCCGGCGTGGCGGCGGCATAGGCGATGCTGGTCAGGTGCATGCGGGCGTAGGAGGCGCCTCCGCCGCTGCGCACGATGGTGGCGGCCGTGGGGTTGGCGGCCAGCATGTGCTGCGTGACCCCGACGGCGGTACCGGCGGCATCGGTCGGGTAGTAGCTGTAGAAGCCGTAGTTCAGCGCGTTCGGATAGCTGCCGGTATAGGCCGGCGAGAGCTGCGAGCCGACCGCGTCCTTCTTCCAGTTGGAAGCGGCGGCGGGCTTGCTCAGGTCGGTGGCCGTGAGATCGGCCAGGTAGTCGGCCGGCTTGGCGGCGACCAGGGCGCTCTCGTTGGGCGTGCCGTTCGTGTAGAGCGCCGCCGGCGTCCTGGCGAGGAAGCCCGCGACGGTGCCGCTGCCCGAGCTGCCGCCATTGAGCTTGAGGTTGTAGCGGTTGAACGCGATGTGCCAGGTGCCGCTCTGCGTCGACACGGCATTGGCGGCGAGGTCGTAGTAGACCCAGTCGGTACCCGAGGCGTTGATCGTGGCGGTGCTCACGCCATCGGTGGGCGGGGCCGGCGTCGTCGGCGTCGAGGACGAAGCGCTGGACGAGCTGGCGCTGGCGCCGTCGTCACCGCCGCCACCGCCCCCGCCGCCGCAAGCAGCAAGGGTCAGGGCGAGCAGCAGGCTGCTGGCGGTGAAGGCATGTTGCGGGAGCTTTTTCATGTGTGTGATTCCTGTAGCGTCGGTCGGGTTGGGTGGGTCGGATCGGTGAGGACTCAGCGCGCGCTGCTGAAGGCGTAGCGCAGGCCGAGATAGACGTAGCGCCCGGCGATGGGCGCGAAGTCGTTGCTGTCGGAGAAATCGCGCTGGCGGTCGAACACGTTGTTGATGCCGGTGAAGGCCGAGAGGCCGCCCCCCAGCGCGTGCTGCCAGGCCAGGTCCAGCGTGGTCCAGGAGGGCGAGCGGCCGTTCGTGCTGCTGTCTACGAGTTCGCTGCTCTGGAAGCGGCCGCGCACGGTCAGCGTGTCGGCCGTGCTGGCCTGCCAGTCGGCGCCCAGGCGCGCGATGTGGCGCGGCCGGCGCGTCAGTTCGCGGCCGGCGTCGAGGTCGCGGGTCTGCGTGAAGGTGTAGGCGCCGTTGAATGCGAGGCGGTCCAGCGCCTGCCAGCGCAGGCCGGTTTCCACGCCACGCGTGCGGGCCCGCGCGATGTTGGCGTAGGTGTACTGGGCGACGCCGTTGATGACCGCGAAGTTGCTCATGTCGGTCTGGATCAGGTCGCGCACGCGGTTGTAGAACAGATTGGCCTCGAGGTTCAGGCGCTGCCCGATGCGGAAGTCGCCCCCGAACTGGAAGCTGTTCGACGATTCGGGCTTGAGATCCGGGTTGCCGATCACGACGTAGCCCAGCGAGCTGTGATCGAAGCGGTAGTAGCGCTCCTTGAGGTTGGGCACGCGGTAGCCCTGGCCGAAACTCGCGCGAAGCTTGCCCGACCAGCTGTCGCTGCCCGGCAGCGTGTAGGCCACGCCGACCTTGGGCGCGAACTTGGCGCCGAAGTCGGAATCGTTCTGCCAGCGCAGGCCCAGCAGCACTTCCCAGTCGTCGCTGGCCAGGATGTCGTTCTGCGCGAAGAGTTCGTGGCTGCGCCGGCGTGCGTTGCCATTCACCTCCGAGGTGCCATCGACGCTCTGCTCCAGCGTCTCGCGGTGGTAGTCGGCGCCGAACTGCCAGAGCTGGCGGCGCCATGCCGGCAGGTCGATCTGGCCGCTGACGTGGTTGATGTGCTGGCTGGACTGGCGGTTGGTGCCGAGGAAGCCGTTCGAATACTCGCGCGACTGGCTGTCGTAACGCTCATCCAGCCCCTGGATGCGCGTGCTGATGCCGTTGGCGAAACGCCAGCGCGCACCCGCGCCGAGGCGGTCGCGGTCGATGTGTTCGGTCTTGCGCTGGGGGATGTAATTGGGCGGCGCGAAGTACAGGTAGCGCTGCTCGTCGACTTCGCGGTAGGCATTGCCGTCGAGCCAGAACTCGCTCTGCTTCGTCGGCAGCCACGACACACGCCCGCCGAACTGGTCGCGCCGGATGGCGTCGCCCTGGCGCGACCACCCGGAGGGCTCCTCGGCGAAGCCGTCGGAATTGAGGCTGTCCGCCGACACGCGCGCGCGCACGGTCTCGGTGCCGCCTTCGAGGCGCGCCTGGCCGTGCGAACTGCCCACGCCGAAGGGGTGGCCGGAGCTGTTCTGCTGGCCGTAGCTGCCCGCGTCGGCGGCGATCTCGCCCGCGAAGCCGGGCTGGATGCGCCGCGTGATGATGTTGATGACGCCGCCCATCGCGGAGCTGCCGTACTGCGCGGAACTGGCTCCCTTGACGACTTCGATGTGGTCCACCTCGCCCAGCAGGAACTGGCTCACATCCACCGTGGAGCCCGTGCTGGCGGCCACCGGCATGCCATCGACGAGGACGAGCACCTGGTCGCTGCTGAGGCCCTGCAGCGACACCTCGTAACCCGACTTGCCATGCACCTCGCGCAGCTGCAGGCCCGGCACGTTCTCGAGCGCGTCGCGCAGCGTGCGCGCGTTGGTGCGGCGGATTTCCTCGCGGGTCACGACTTCGGTGCGGATCGGCGTGTCGTCGAGCGATTTTTCGGTGCGCGTGGCCGTGGTCACGACGGGGGCCAGCTCGGTTTGAGCCTGTGCGGCGGTGGCGAACAGGGCGCCGAGCACGAGGCTCAGCGAGGACAGGGCGGAAGGACGACCGATAGGGGGCATGGCGGGGTTCCGGCGACGGAAGGTGGCTGGCGCGCCAGCGCGGCCGGGAGCGGTGTCGGGCGCGATCGGCGTGTGCCGAGGCCGACAAGCCGGTCGCTTGCTGACGTCATTTGACGCTAAATGATAATTAGTCTCGTTTACGTTCGCAATTGCGATTTTGGATTTTACATATCCGGCGAGGCATATCCCGGCGCGCGCCGCGGGTCCGCCGGGGCGAGGCATCGCGCCAGAGCAGGGCGCGAGGGCAGATGGACGCCAGGCAGGCGCGGCGCCGGCGCATCGCCTCGCGCGGCCGGCCGCCCCTCTGTCGGGCGCGTTGCGCGCGGCGCGAAGGGCCTGCAGCCGTGCACCGCGGGCCGTGAGGT
>JAVHXQ010000070.1 GCA_031119555.1 Candidatus Dactylopiibacterium sp. | reverse complement strand
TCACCTTCGAGGAAATGCTCGAGATGGCGAGCCTGGGTTCCAAGGTGCTGCAGATCCGCTCGGTGGAATTCGCCGGCAAGTACAAGGTCAGACTGCGCGTGCTGTCGAGCTTCCAGGAGGGGGGCGAGGGCACGCTGATTACTTTCGAGGAAGACATCAATATGGAACAGCCGATCATCTCCGGCATCGCCTTCACCCGTGACGAAGCCAAGCTCACCGTGCTTGGCGTGCCCGACCGGCCCGGCATTGCCTATCAGATCCTCGGTCCGATCGCCGAAGCCAACATCGACGTCGACATGATCATCCAGAATGTCGGCCAGGATGGCTCCACCGATTTCTCCTTCACCGTGCCGCGCGGCGAGATGGATCGCGCCATTTCCATTCTCGAGAGCGTCAGGACGCACGTGGGCGCGCGCGAAGTGCGCGGCGACCGCGCGATGGCGAAGGTGTCGGTGGTGGGGGTGGGCATGCGTTCGCATGTGGGCATCGCGAGCCGCATGTTCCGTACGCTGGCCGAAGAGGGCATCAACATCCAGATGATCTCGACCTCCGAGATCAAGATCTCGGTGGCGATCGACGAGAAATATCTCGAGCTCGCCGTGCGCGTGCTGCACAAGGCCTTCGGGCTGGATCACATCACAAGCTGAGATTGACGGAACCGGCCGCATGCACTATATTGCGGCCTCTTCGGAGAGTTGGCCGAGAGGTCGAAGGCACTCCCCTGCTAAGGGAGCATACGAGCTAAAACTTGTATCGAGGGTTCGAATCCCTCACTCTCCGCCAGGCCTTTCTTGATGAAAGGCTTGATGGAAGCTGAAAATCAGTACATAATTCCGCTTCTTCGCGCATCCGTAGCTCAGTTGGATAGAGTACCTGGCTACGAACCAGGGGGTCGTGGGTTCGAATCCTGCCGGATGCGCCACCATTCAGTGAAAAGGCCAGTCGAAAGACTGGCCTTTTTGCTTTGCGCGAAGCCTTTTTCGATGCAACCGGCGTTTGGCGTCCGACGCGAATTGCAGGGTATTGCGCGGGCATGCGGCCGGCATGTTCCGGCAAGGTCGGTTGGCAGCGGTGGGGCTTGAAACGGGCGGATGCGGTGTGCTTTCCGCGTCTGGCACGATGGAACGAAAAACCTGCCCGTAAGGGCTTCCATTTTTCGGCATCGTCCGTATAATTGCGCCTCTTCGCGCATCCGTAGCTCAGTTGGATAGAGTACCTGGCTACGAACCAGGGGGTCGTGGGTTCGAATCCTGCCGGATGCGCCATCATTCAGTAAAAAGGCCAGTCGAAAGACTGGCCTTTTTGCGTTCACCGCGGGTTTAGCGATCTCAGCGCTCGGCAATATAAGCGAGCAAAGCTTCGGTCGAGGCGTCGCAGGCGGGGGCGGAGGCGCCGCGCAGGCGTTCTTCCAGGCCGCTGGCGAGCTGCTTGCCGAGTTCCACGCCCCACTGATCGAAGGAGTTGATGCCCCAGATCGACCCCTGCACGAAAACCTTGTGTTCGTACAGGGCGAGCAGGGCGCCCAGCGTGCGGGGCGAAAGGTCGTCGAGCAGCAAGGTGTTGCTGGGCCGGTTGCCCGGGAAGACCCGATGCGCGAGCAGCGCTTCGATGGCGGCTTCGGTGGCCCCGCGGGCGCTCATCTCGGCGCGTACTTCGCCTTCGGTCTTGCCCAGCATCAGCGCGGCTGACTGGGCCAGGCAGTTGGCGATCTGGCTGGTGCGGTGCGGCTCTTTCTGCCCCGGCTGGGCGAGCGCGAGGATGAAATCGACCGGGATCATGGCCGTGCCCTGGTGCAGCAACTGGAAGAAGGCGTGCTGTCCGTTGGTGCCGGGCTCGCCCCAGATCACGGGGCCTGTCGCGTAGTCGACTTCGCTGCCGTCGGCGCGCACGCGCTTGCCGTTGGATTCCATGTCGAGCTGCTGCAGGAAGGCCGGCAGGCGGTGCAGGGTCTGGTTGTAGGGGGCGATGGCATGCGAGCTCGCACCGAGAAAATCCACGCACCAGAGCCCGATGAGACCCAGCAGCACGGGCAGGTTCTCGGCCAGCGGCGCGGTGCGGAAATGCTGGTCCATGGCGAAGGCGCCCGCCAGCATTTCGTCGAAGCGCTGGGGGCCGATGGAGATCGCAATGGGCAGGCCGATGGCACTCCAGAGTGAATAGCGCCCACCAACCCAGTCCCAGAAGCCGAACATGTTGGCCGGGTCGATGCCGAACTGGGCGACTTTCTCGGCATTGGTCGAGACCGCCACGAAGTGACGCGCCACGGCGGCCTCGCCCCCGGCCGCGACGAGCCAGGCGCGCGCGCTGCGGGCATTGGTGAGGGTTTCGAGCGTGGTGAAGGTCTTGGAGGCGATCACGAAAAGCGTGCGCGCCGGATCCAGCGTGGCGAGGGTCTGGGTGAGGTGCAGGCTGTCCACGTTGGAGACGAAATGCACGCGGGGGCCGTCGGCGTAGGGGCGGAGCGCTTCGCAGACCATGTAGGGCCCCAGATCGGAGCCGCCGATACCGATGTTCACGACATCGCTGATCGATTCACCCGAATGGCCTTTCCAGGCGCCGCTGCGCACCTGCCGGGCGAAGGCGTTCACGCGCTCGCGCACGCCGCGGATGGCCGGGATCACGTCCTCGCCGTCGACCAGGACCTGGCAATCGCCTTGCGCGCGCAAGGCAGTGTGCAGCACGGCGCGTCCTTCGGTGCCGTTGATGGCTTCGCCGTCGAACATGGCCCGGATGTGGCTGCGCAGGTCGCATTCGTCGGCCAGCGCGACGAGATGGCGCAGGGTGTCGTCGTTGAGACGGTTCTTGGAGTAATCGAGCAGGATGCCGCAGGCCTTGGTGCGGAAGTGGCGCGGGCGCGCGGGGTCGGCGGCGAAGAGTTCGCGCATGTGGCGCGGGGCGAGGGCCTGCGCATGGTCGCTGAGCTGATGCCATGCGGTGGTCTGGGTAGGATTCATCGTGTGGGGCTCTGCGCTGTGGAAACGGAACCGGTCGATGATAAGCCAGCTCCGTGGCCGCGGGCGCGGCTTTGCGGGCGGGTGCCCGGCAGGCGGGCAAGGGGTGTCGGGCCCCGCCCACGCGCAGCGCCGGTGGCCCGCTGGTGGGCGGGCCGTGATGCGGGCGGGGAAGCGTAGCGCGCCGGAGGGGGGCGCTCAGTAGCAGTGCTCGGCGGCGGGGAAGCTGCCGTCCTTGACGGCGGCGGCGTAGGCGGCCACGGCCGCGTCGATGCTGGTGGCACCCTGCATGAAGTTGCGCACGAAGCGCGCCGTCTTCCCGGGATAGACGCCCAGCATGTCGTGCAGGACGAGAACCTGGCCGTCGCAGTCGGGGCCGGCGCCGATGCCTATCGTGGCCATGCGCGTGAGGCTGCGCGTGATCTCCGCGCCCAGTGCGGCGGGCACCATTTCGAGCACCACCATGGCCGCGCCGGCGGCTTCCAGCGCGAGTGCATCGCGCTTCATCTGGTCGGCGCCGGCATCGTCGCGGCCTTGCACGCGATAGCCGCCGAGCTGGTGCACCGATTGCGGCGTGAGGCCGATGTGCGCACACACGGGGACGCCGCGCTCGACGAGGAAGCGCACCGTCTCGGCCATGTAGGCGCCGCCTTCGAGCTTGACCATCTGGGCGCCCGCGGCGAGCAGGCGGGCGGCGTTGCGCAGCGCCTGGGCGGGGCTTTCCTGGTAGCTGGCGAACGGCAGGTCGGCGATCAGCCACGCGCGCTGCGTGCCGCGCGCGGTGCATTCGGTGTGATAGACCATCTGTTCCATCGTGACCGGCAGCGTGCTTTTCTGCCCTTGCACGACGTTGCCCAGCGAATCGCCGACGAGCAGGGTGTCGATGCCGTTGCGTTCGCACAGCGTGGCGAAGCTCGCGTCATAGGCCGTCAGCATGGTGATCTTCTCGCCCGCGCTGCGCATCCGTGCCAGTTCGGTCAGGGTCACGGGTTTGCTGTTTTCGAGGTAGCTCATGGTTTGGCCTTGAGTGGTGGAAAGAGGCGCGCGCCGGCAGCCCGGCGCGGCTCAGGCGTAGCTGAAGTATTCGCGATAGCCACGCATGGCGTGCAGGCGCTCGAAGATCAGCTCGAAGTCGTCGTCCTCGTCGACGGGGTTGAGGACTTCGGCGTTGATCACAAAAAGCGGAGCGGCCTTGTAATCGTGGAAGAAGCGCGCGTAGCGCTCCGAGACGGTGGCGAGATAGCCCTCGGTGATGCGCCGCTCGGTGTCCTGGCCGCGCTTGCGAACGCGCTCGATCAGCGTTTCGGGCTGGGCCTGGAGGTAGATCACGAGGTCGGGGCGCAGCGGCGTGGGCCG
This sequence comes from Candidatus Dactylopiibacterium sp., assembly GCA_031119555.1. GTDB lineage: Bacteria > Pseudomonadota > Gammaproteobacteria > Burkholderiales > Rhodocyclaceae > Uliginosibacterium. Next base: position 6,612 of record JAVHXQ010000070.1, on the reverse strand, counting down.
CACCTGCGCGAAGATGCGCTCGTACAGGCGGGCTTCGTCCTCGGGCAGGTTGAGGCTGGCGAAGAGCGGGTCTTTCTCGAGGATGAAATCGCCCACCACGCGCTGGCCGCTGTCCAGCGCGGCGGCGGCTTCGCCCAGCAGATCGGCGCGCTGGAACAGGAACTCGAGCTGGGTGGTGAGCGCCCAGCGTTCGCGCTCGCCGTAGAAGCGTTGCAGGAAGGGGTTGAGCTCGGGCTGTTCGAGTACCGAGCGGGCCTCGAGCCGCTCCGCGAGACGGCGCGCCAGGCTGCTCTTGCCTGCGCCGATCGGCCCTTCGACGACGATGTAGCGTGCTTTTTCGATCATATCGGGATGCATGGGCAGGAGGTCGGCCGGGCCGTCAGGCCCGGAAGATGAAATACACCGCGCCCGCCAGGCAGAGCGCGGCCCACAGGTAATCGAGCTTGAGCGGCTGGCCCATGTACCAGACGGAGAATGGCACGAACACGCTCAGGGTGATCACTTCCTGCATGATCTTGAGCTGCGCGAGCGAGAAATGCTGGGCGCCGATGCGGTTGGCTGGCACCTGCAGCAGGTATTCGAACAGCGCGATGCTCCAGGCGATCAGCGCGGCGATGAACCACGGCTTGCTGCCCAGGTGCTTGAGGTGGCCATACCAGGCGAAGGTCATGAAGACGTTGGAGGCCACGAGCAGGCCTGCGGTCTGGAGCCAGATGGGCATGGGCGTCGTCCGGGGTGCGTGTGGCGTGAGCGCGCGGGCGGGGCGCGGAATCAGTCGGGAATGCGCGCGATGCGTTGCGGCGGCAGCGCCTCGAGCAGTTCCATGACGGGGCCGCGGCCGGGCACGTGGGCTTCGGGCGCGAGCTCGGAAAGCGGTATGAGCACGAAGGCGCGTTCGTGCATGCGCGGATGCGGCACGTGCAGGCCGGGCATGTCGAGGACTTCGTGGGCGTAGAGCAGGAGGTCCAGATCGAGCGTGCGCGCGGCATTGGGGGTGCTGCGGCGGCGGCCGAAGCGTTGTTCGATGGTGAACAGGGCTTCGAGCAGCTCGGGGGCCGCGAGCGTGGTGTCGAGCGCGGCCACGGCGTTGATGTAGTCCGGCTGGCCTTCGACGCCCGCACCCTGCGGCGCGGTGCGATAGAGGCTGGAGCGCGCCACGAGCCGGCAACCCGGCACGCCGGCCAGGGCGTCGAAGGCTTCGTGCAGCGTGGTGACGGCGTCACCGAGATTTGCACCCAGGCCTATCCAGGCGATCACGGCCACGTGCGTCAGTCTCCGTCCGGGCCCTGCGTGCCGGCGTCGGCACCGGCGGGTTTGCGCTTGCGCGGCCGGCGCTTGCGCGGGGCGGCGTCTTTCTTGCTGGTCGCCAGCAGGGTTTCGCGCGTCTCTGTGTCGGCGTGCGCGAAGGTGTCCCACCAGTCCGGCAGTTCCAGTTCGATCTCGCCGGCTTCCGCGCGCAGGCGCAGGAAGTCGTAACCGGCGCGAAAGCGCGGTTGCTCGATGAGCCGGAAGGGCATCTTGCCGCTGCGCTTCTCGAAGCGCGGCTGCAGCGCCCAGATCTCGGTGATGTCAGCGGCGATGCGCCGCGTGATGGCGAGCTTGCCGGCCTGCGTGGCGAGCACTTCGTCCATCGCTTCGAAGAGTGCGGGCTGGGTATGCTCGCCGGCTTCGCGCCGGGCGTTCCAGTTCGCGAGCACCTCCTGCCACAGCAGCGTGGCGAACAGGAAGCCGGGCGAAATGGGCTTGCCGGCGCGCACGCGGGCGTCGGTGTTCTCGAGCGAGAGCCAGATGAAGCGCTCGCCCGTGGGGTTCTGCAGGATGATGTCGAGCAGCGGCAGCAGGCCGTGGTGCAGGCCCTCGTCGCGCAGGCGCCGCAGGCTCACGACGGCGAAGCCGCTGGAGAGCAGCTTGAGCATCTCGTCGAAGAGGCGCGCGGCGGGCACGTTGGCGAGCAGTTCGCTCATCTCGCGGATGGGGCGGCGCGCGGCGGGATCGAGGATGAGGTCGAGCTTGGCCGCCAGGCGCACGGCGCGCAGCATGCGCACGGGGTCCTCGCGGTAGCGCAGCGGCGGATCGCCGATCACGCGCATGGTCTTCTGCTTGAGGTCGAGCACGCCGTGGTGGAAGTCCATCACGACTTCGGTGGTCGGATCGTAGTAGAGCGCGTTGACGGTGAAATCGCGTCGCGCGGCGTCTTCTTCGATGGTGCCCCATACGTTGTCGTCGAGCACGCGGCCGTGCTCGTCGGTTTCGATGCTTTCGTCGTGCAGTGCGCGGAAGGTGGATACCTCGATGGTCTCGGGTCCGCTCATGACGTGCACGATGCGGAAGCGCCGGCCGATGATGCGCGAGCGGCGGAAGAGGTGGCGCACTTCCTCGGGGGTGGCGCTCGTGGCCACGTCGAAATCCTTGGGGTCGATGCGCGCGATCAGGTCGCGCACCGCGCCGCCCACCACGTAGGCCTTGAAGCCGGCTTCCTGGAGGACCGAGCAGATCTTGCGCGCGGCCGGCGAGATCATTTCGCGGCGGATACCGTGCACTTCAAGCGGGATTTCCGCGGCTTCGGCCTGCGGTGCGGGCGCCGTGTGCTTTCTGAATACGCGGCGCAGCAGTTTTCGGATCATGCTCGGATGGGGGAACGAGGTGTTCGGGGAAAAATCGGAGCGCCGAGTATACCGCTAGAAGTCATCGCGTCGACGTTGTCAGGACAGCCGCGCCGTTCGCGCCCGGCGCGCCCGCATCAGGCGCCGGAAAAGCCAGCCCCGGGCGGGCTCCACGCCGCTGCGCACGTATTCGAGCGGGCTGGGGTCGAGATGGAAGCGCGCCTGCAGCGCTTCGACGCCGTGGCGCCCGGCGAACAGGATGCGGTCGCCGTGCTGCAGGGTCATGTCGGGGTCGGGCAGCATGAATTCGTGTTCGCCTCCGCCTTCCGCCCGCAGCAGGAAGAGCGCGACCGCGGGCAGGCGGCGATCGGCCTCAAGCGGATCGATCATGAGCTCGCGCAGCTTCAGCGGGGCTTCGGTGCGCCCGCCCAGCACGTCGCTGAGGCCGGGGTGGTGGGCGTCGCAATCGAAGACCCACAGATAGGGCACGCGTTCCTGCAGCTCGGTCAGCAGGCGCACCGCGATCTGCTCCGCCAGCCTGGCGCCATGCACGCGGACCTGCAGCAGGAAGCGGTTGAGCAGCGGCGCCATCAGCAGCTGCAGGCACTCGCGCACCATGATCTCGGACTTCACGAAGCACACTTCGGCATGCGCGGCCTCGATCAGGCTGCGTTCGGCGATGTGGTTCTGCCGCACGATCACGTGGATGCCGGGGCGCAGCTTGCGCGCGCGCGTGATGAGCGCGAGGTTGAGTGCGTCGCGGTCGGTCGTGGCAACGATGCCGACCGCGTTTTCGATGCCCGCGCGCTTGAGGCTGTCCACCGAATAGTCGCTGTGCTGCAGGTGGGGCTCGTCTGCGAGCGCGGTATTGGTGTCGACGGCCGTCCAGGTGCAGCCTGCCCGCTCCAGCGTGGCGGCCACGGCATGGCCGAAGCGTCCGAAGCCGAGGATCAGCCAGTGGCCGCGCGGAATGTCGGGCGGGCGCGGCGCGGCGCTGCCGGGCACGCTGGAGAGCCATTCCTCGACCCACAGCACGGCCGGCGCCGACAGGGCGAGCCCGAGGTTGGTGGCGAAGGTGGTGAAGGGGTTGATGACGGTGATGTTGGGGAAGCTCTCGAGGTTGGTCTGCGCGAGCGCGCCGTGCACGCGCGCCAGCACCGGCAGTTGCGGGTTCAGCGCCGAGGTGCCGATGGCGATGGCTTGCGCGACCTCGTCGTCGGACACGAGCACGATCAGCGCGCGGCACAGCGGATGGCGCACGCCGGCGTCCACGAGCAGGTCGGGCCAGCGCGCGTCCCCCGCGAGGCACGGTGGCGGGGCTCCGTAGACTTCGACCTCGGGGCGGTTCGCGCGCTCGGGCCGGGTCTCCACGATCACGCTGCGCATGCCGATCTCGTCGAAGGCGTGTGCGAGCGCGGTGCCGCTCTGGCCGTAGCCGGCGATGATGTAGAAGGGCTTGTCGATGCGGCGCACGCGCGCCGCGAAGCGGTTGCGCGACACGGCACCGCGGAATACGGGCTCCTGCACGAGCGCGAAAATGCTGGTCACGGCATAGGCCCAGCCGATGACCGAAAGGTAGATCGAGAAGGTGACCCATGCGCGCTGGGCGTCGGAGAACGCCCCCGGCAGCTCGCCGAAACCGATGGTCGTGGCGGTGTAGCTGATGACGTAGAAGGCGTGGAAGAAGCTCAGGTCGCCGGCCATGCCGGGCGCGTCCGAGCCGGGCATGGCCACCAGGCCGCCCACCGAGATCGCATACACCAGGATCACGATGATGAGCGGCGCGCGCAGCCGGCGCAGCGCGAGGAAGAGGACGTCGGCCATGGCGGGCGCGTCAGCGGCTTTGCTTGAGGGTCTCGCCGATCAGCAGGATCACGGAGATGACGTTGGCCAGCAGCGCGCCGCCCGCGATCGAGACGATGACCGAGATCGTCTGCCCGTCCATCGCCAGGTGGCTCACGTACAGGTGCCAGCCCCACACGATGCTGGCGGCGGCCAGCTGCATCAGCGCGACGAGACTCGTGGCCAGGTGGATCGCGCCGATGTGGGTGCGGTCGCCGAACTTGAGCACGGTGGCGATCAGATTCACGACGATGGCGGCGAACAGTTCGGAAGCGTGGTGCAGCTCGGGGCGGTCGATCTCGCCGATCACGAAACCGAAGTTCAGCGTGCAGGCGAGGATGATGAAGAATCCGAAGATGACTTTTTCGAGGTTCATGCTTGCGCCTCCGGTGCGTTCAGGGTTGCGCAGCCGCCCGCGGCGCGGGCGACGCTGCCGTTCAGGAATGCAGGATGATGCCGGCGCCCGCGCCGTCCTCGTCGCGGTCGCGCAGGCTGATGATGGGCCAGCCTACCGTTTCGGCGCGCAGGCGCAATGCCACGCAGGGGTCGACGGCGACCGGGTTGCTGACCTGCTCGAGCAGCGGGATGTCGTTCGACGAGTCGCTGTAGAACCAGCTCTGTTCGAAGCTCGAGAAATCCATCGCCATCGATTCCAGCCAGGCCTGCACGCGCGTGATCTTGCCTTCGCGGAAGGCCGGGGTGCCGCGCGCGCGGCCCGTGAAGCGGCCGTTCTCGAGCGCCGGCACGGTGGCGATCAGGTGCGGGATGTGGAAGTGGTAGCGCACGATGGGCTCGGTCACGAATGCGTTGGTGGCGGTGACCACCGCGCACAGGTCGCCCTGCTCGACGTGCCAGCGCACCAGCGCCTGTGCGAGCGGGTTGATCATGTTGAAGACCACGTCGTTCATGAAGCGGTCGTGCAGCTCGCGCAGTTCCTCGCGCGAGCGTCCCGCGAGCGGGGCCAGGACGAAATCGAGGAAGGCGTCGATGTCGAGCGTGCCGGCCTTGTACTGGGCGTAGAAGGCGTCGTTGCAGGTCTTGTAGGTGGCGGCGTCGACGATGCCCTGGTCACACAGGAACTGGCCCCAGGCGTGGTCGGAGTCGCCATCGAGAAGGGTGTTGTCGAGATCGAAGAGTGCGAGGTTCATGATTTTCTGGAAATGAATGGGGGGAAGCGGAAAAGCGGGAAAAGCGGGCTCACGAGGACGGGGCGGGCGGTTGCGCCGGCCCGCCGTCCTCGCGCAGCACCTCGCGCAGCAGCGGCAGGGTGATCGGGCGCGCGTGCGTCAGCGACGCCTCGTCGAGCGCGTCGAGCATGCCCATGAGCCAGTGCGCGTCGCGGCGACCGTGACGCAGCAGGTATTCGATGATGTCGGCCTCCAGCGCGAACCCGCGCGCCAGCGCATGCTGCATCAGCAGGCTGCCCTTGGCGTCGTCGTCGAGCGGCTGGATCTCGAAGATCAGCGTCTGGCCGACGCGCGTGCGCACGTCCTCGCGCAACTGCAGATGCTGCGGCGGCGCGTTGCCGGCCAGCAGCAGCGCGGCCTGCGCCTCGCGTGCCTGGATCAGCGCACGGAAGAGCGCGGCCTGGCCTGCGGCGTCGAGCTGGTCGAGGTCGTCGATGGCGACGAATTCGCCGGGCTCGATCTGCAGGCCGCCGGCCTCGTGCGCCGCGAGCCCGCGCGCACGGCGCCCCGCCCGCCGCGCCTCGGTCACGGCGGCCCGCAGCAGGTGGCTGCGTCCGCTGGCGGGCGCCCCCCACAGATAGAGCCCGCTGCCGTCCGTGAGGCCGGTCTGGCGGCGCAGCGCCGCGAGCAGCGCTTCGTTGGCGCCGACGACGAAGTTGTCCAGCGTGGCCGGAACCTGCAGGCGCACGTCTAGCGTCAGCTGGCGCATGGCGGGCGGGAAGGCAGGAGAACGGGGGCGGACAGGCGCATCGGGCTGCGGTCGGGTAGGCGGAGCGGCGATTTTACCGGTTTACCGCCGCTCGGCAGCGCCGGCGTGCGCCCGCCCGGCGCGGGCCGGGGGTGCTTGTGGTATCCGGGGGGGCGACGGGGGGGGCTTGTCCGGCGCGGATTCCCGGTCTTCGCCCTCGGAGCCGCGGCCGGCCGCCTCTGCGTGCGGGTTGTCGCCGGCGCCGGGCGCGCGGCGCGCGAGCGGGGCCGCG
>JAVHXQ010000069.1 GCA_031119555.1 Candidatus Dactylopiibacterium sp. | reverse complement strand
TCCATTTCGAGAAAATTCTACTTCTAACCACCGCCACTTTTCGGGGGGATTACCCCTGGGGCGGATCTTCTCGGCCAGAAAACTCTCGATATAGCGATTCCCCGTGCTGTCATGGCCATAGGGGTCATCCATTTCGAACTGTTTGCCGAAGTTGCTGGTCTGGCGAATCTTCAGCAAGAAAACGCCTTCAACGTTCTGCGCAGTCCGGTAGATCTTCTCGCCCGCGGTCTTGCAGTAGGCCTCGAATTTCTCCCTGGCGACCTTGGCGCGCGCGCTGCGCGCTTTCGCTTCACGTTCCAGCGGAGACTCCGCAAACGCACAGGACGACAACCCCAAGGGCAGCAGCAATGCCGCCATGAGCACGGCACGCCAGGCGGCCGAAAATTCAATGCGTTTCATTCAGAGAATTCCTGGAAGCGGGAAGCGGAATCAGGCGACTTGCGTGGCCACAGGCCATGCAGCCACCCCTTCGGTGGCCTGGGAATAGAAGAAGCGAGGTGGCGCGGGTCATCCCGGGCGCCTAGCGCTCTAGGAGAAGGCATGGCATACGTCCAGCCCCGGCAGGCGCGGGCGGGAATGCGCCGTGCAGGGCTTCGCAGTGGCGCGTGTATTTGAACCAGGGAAAGTCTGGCAAGCGGAGGGCTGTGTTTCGCCCCAGGCCGATGACTTCAAACCCGGGCTGACGCGCCAGATGCTGCGCGAGATGGCGGACCCGGCCGGAGAAATTCTGATAAATGAGGAGAATGCGATGCGTCGGGGGCGTGCTGCGCGGCAAGGCCGTGCCATGCCCGCCTGTCTCTTGCCGTGCACGAACCAAGGTCTGCACAGCTTCTGCCTGCACATTCATGAGCCGCCCCGGATATTTGCTTCTCTGTCTGGCCAACGTCAGCAAAGGGGTCGTCTTGAGCGACCCGCGCGCAAGGTAGCAGCTCTTGCCATCCCTTTGCGTATGGAGCGGCCCGAAGGGGTACAGACACAGCCGATCGGCAGAGCCGAAGGAATGAGCCGCGCGCGCTACCCCGGCGCGCGTTCAGTATCCGGAGGGCTTTGTGAAGATGCTCGGCCCTGCCCCCCCGGTGTAGCCTGTACCGGGCTGCCGCTGCAATCAACATGAATATTCCGGCGCCGGGATGGGTCCGGAATTCTGAAACGTCAAATCGTCTGGACGACCTGATTATCCTAGCCTTGCCGAAGAGGGCTTCAGATCATGGGCAGTCGCGCTCGCGCATCCGCGTCAATCGTTTTTCCAGCCGCTTGATCTGCCGGGGGCTTGAGTCCTTGAATTAACCCAGAAAAACTCAAGCCCCGCTCCAGGATCTACAGCCGATAAGCACTCACGATCGTCTTGAGTTCGCCCGACACCTTGTCGAGGTGGGCGGCGGAGTCCGCGCTGTTTTGCGCGGCGGCACTGCTTTCCTCCGCCATCTGCGCGATATTCTCGACGTTACTGGCAATGATGTTGCTCGCCAGGGTCTGCTCGCGCAACGCGGCCGAAATTTCATCGACCATCGCGACGGCATGATGGCTGGATTGCATGATCCGCTGGATTGCCGTGCTGGCGCTTCCGGCCTGGGAGACCCCCGCGGAAACGAGTTCGACGGATTTCGCCATGCTCACGGCGATATCGCGCGACACGCCTCTGATCGACTCCACCGTCACGGCGATCTGCATGGTGGAGCTGGCGGTACGCTCGGCGAGTTTTCTCACCTCATCCGCCACGACGGCGAATCCCCGCCCCTGTTCCCCGGCGCGCGCCGCTTCAATGGCGGCATTCAGCGCCAGCAGGTTGGTCTGTTCGGCAACATCCTTGATGACCGCGACGATCGTGGATATCTGCTCGCTGGAGGTTTCAAGCTGATGAATGCGCTCGGACGCCTCAGCCACCGACGCTGCAATCTGATTGATATCGGATACGGTTTCGGAAATAACCGCCTCGCCTTCGGTGGCATATTGCCCGGACTGCGTGGAAAGGCCGTGCGCCTCGCTTGAGCGATCACTCACATGCGTGATACTGACGGTCATCTGTTCCACGCTGGCCGCCATGGTGGCCGCGGAATCGCTCTGCCGCGCGGAGGCCGCCGCGACTTCGGTGGAAGCGGTGGCGAGCTGCGTCGAGGCGACCGATATCTTGGTCGCGCCGGAGGCAATATCCAGCAGGCTCACCCTGAGCTTGTCGATCAGCCGGTTGAGCGCAGAAGCGACTTCAGAGATTTCGTCCTTTCCGATGACTTCCGCATGCGCGGTAAAGTCGAGATCGCCCTCGATGCGGCGGATTGCCTTCTGCATCGCCAGCAATGACCGGTTTACGCCCCGGATCACGAGATAGGCCACCCCGCCAACGAGCACGGAAGCCAGGAGCACAACGACGATGCTCACGATCCGCCCCTGTCGGGCGTGGGTTTCCGCCAAAGTCTCCTGTTCCTGCGCAAAGCGGTTATTGAGCGCGATGTGGTCATCGATCAGGCGCGCGAGGTTGGCGCGGCTGGCCGCCATCTCGGTCGTTTTCTCCAGCGCGCCCGCCTTGTCGTTGGATCTCGAAAGTTCGAGCACAGCCGGAATGGCGGCCACATACTTTGCCACGGCCTCTTTTTCCGCGTTGAGCAGCCCCCGCCCTTCCTCCGAGCGGACAAACTTCTCATAGCCATCGAGGGCGCCCTTCATTTCGCTGACGGCGCCTTCAATCGCTTTTTCATAATCCGCCATCTGCGACTCGCTCGTGCTGCTGATATGGCGATATATGCTCAGGGCGACAATTTGCTGACTCGATTTCAGTTGATAGACCACCTGAATCGCGGGAATGACCGTCCGGTTGGAATTCCGCAACGCCGCCTCGATCTCGGCGGAGACAAACAAGCCAATCCCTCCGACAACTAGAAGCGCGGCTATGGCGCTTGCGGCTATAGCCTTGAGTTTTCTTGAAATGTTCATTTTCCGGTCTCTGTATGGGTTGACACTTGCTTCCGCTTGTCATGCATTTGGGGTAACTGCCGCCACGCGCGGGTGAAAAGCAGTTCAAGGCCTTTGTTATTATCCAGAACCGAATTCATGGGAGTCTTTTGCTCCTGGCCTGCAGAATTGGTTTACGGCATTCTACAGATTCGCTCACATAAATTATTTTCGTATACGTGACAAAGTTCCTTTGAAAATCAAAATGTGACGAATGGCCATCTTCCTTTTTTCTGCGTACCGTGAGCCGCATTTCGTGAGAAAAGTCATAGTGACGCGGAGCGACCGATGAGAATCGGGCAGCGGTGCGGGAGCCCCGCGTTCTGATCGCAGCAAGAGCGAGGCAGCGGGCAGATCGGGCGTTTCTGGAAGGGGCAGGATTGCGGAATGAACCGTGGAGATTGAAAGTCTGCGTTCCTCGACGGCCGGAGATTCCGGCTTTACCGGAAAGCAGGCTTGAACTCTTGCCCTGGCATCGTCACCGCCGGACCTCTCCAACGCGCATGAAGGCGGCTGAGTCCGCGCGGATCACGAGCCAGGACCCGGCACCTTGGCTCATGGCGCCCTGCCGGTACCACGTCGCCGTGGCGCCATGAAAAAAGGGGCTCCAGTGGAGCCCCTTCCGCACGCATGACTGACCGCCGCCGTGCGATGCGCTGCGGTCGGTCCGTCGTCAGTGGTTCAGGTCGATACGATAGACCGTGTAGCTGCCGTCGCCGGAGTTGATGCCGTTGTCGTCGGCCCGGTCGACGCTGATGTGGCTCAGGCCGGCGGCCTGGGCGACGGCCAGCGAATCCTTGGCGGACTTGAACAGCACCTTGCCGGCGGTGGCTACCCGGGTGAAGCGCCAGCTGCGCGCGGAGCCGTTGGCGGCACGCGTGACGTTCTGCTGCGCCTTGACGTAGTTCAGCACCACCTCGCGGTTGGCGTCGGGCGAAGCCCACACGATGTCGAACGCCTTGCCCGTGCCCAGAATGTACGCAGCGCTGCTGTTGGCGCGGTAGTTGTTGGTGGCGACGATGAACTCCTGCGTGTTGCTCATCGGCAGGCCCTTGTACATCAGGTTCTTGATGCGCTCGCCCCCCGCGCCCGGGTTATTGACGTTGTACCTGGCCTGCGTCACGTCGATCTCGTAGCTGATGTCCGGCGAGGTGAAGGCGTCGAAGTTGTAGCCCGGGAACGACGAACCCGGTTGCACGCCGGTCTTGCTGTCGTTGATGAGCCACTGGTCGGCGGTGCTGGCGGGGTCGATCCGGTTGAACCGGTTGGCTGCGTTCTCCAGCCACATCTTGATCTGCGCGCCATTCACCTTCACTGCGTTGATGGTGTTGTTGTCGTACAGGTAGAGGTCAGCTGCCGCGGCAACCGACAGGGTGCCCGAGGCCACGTCGGTGTAGTCGGCGCTGCTGCCGTAGCCGTCCTTGAACGGCGCGGTCACCGACAGCACGGGCAGGCTGGCGTATTGCGGCAGGCTGCGCTGGATGTACGCCGCCACGTATTCCTGCTGAGCCTGATTCACGACCTGCAGCGCGGCCGGGTCGCCCAGGTCGGCGAACATCGAGCTGAGGCGGAAGTCGCTGCTGCCGATGGGCGACGAAACGTAAGCGCGGGTCTTGGCGTGCAGGTCTTGCAGCGCGGCGACCACGGCGGCGTCGGACGCGACGTATTCGGTGCCGTTCTGGATGTTGCGCACTTCCACGGCGGTCTTGGCGGTATCGATAGACCACTTCTTCGCCGCGCCGTCCCACTTGAGCGAGTAGCTGATGACGCCCAGCCCCTTGCCCCAGGAACTGGCCATCACGGCGGGTACGCCGTTGACCGTGCCCTTGGCGTTGTCCGCGCCCTCGAATTTGTACGAGGGGTTGCTGCCGCGATTGGGGAACACGTTGTGTTCGTGGCCCATCACGATGCCGTCGATGCCCGCCACCTCCTTGGTGATGTAGTAGCCCGGGTTTTCCATGTTGGGGGTATAGCCGCTGGCCGACATGCCGCCGTGCAGCAGCACGAACACCAGATCGGCCCCCTTGGCGCGCACTTCCGGCACGTACTTCCTGGCGGTCTCCAGGCCGTCCTGCGTGCTCACCTTGCCTTCGAGCTTGTCCTTGTCCCAGTTCAGGATGCCCGGGGTGGTCAGACCCACCACCCCGATCTTGATGGGCACCGTGCCGGTCGAGCCGTCCGCCAGCGTGGCGGTCAGGTTGCGCTCAAGGATCACGTAGGGGTCGATCAGCGGCTTGTTGGTCTTCAGGCTCGTGACGTTGGCCGTCACCATCGGAAAGCCCGGCCCCCGCGCCTTGCTGCCCGCCGCGGGGTCGACGCCCGCCACATCCAGGCCGCCGCCCAGGATCTGGTTCAGGTAGGGCAGACCGAAGTTGAACTCGTGGTTGCCCAGCACGCCCACGTCATACTTCAGCGTGGCCATCGCCTTGTACATGGTGAGCTGCTGCGTGGCGGGGATCGGGGCCACCTGCGCCTCGTAGGTTCCCAGCACGGTGCCCTGGATGGTGTCGCCGTTATCCACCAGCAGCGTATTCGGGAACTCGGCGCGGGCCTGATGGATCAGCGTGGCCGTGCGCTCCAGGCCGACGGTCTTGTCTTCCTTGTCGGAGTAGTAGTTGTAGCTGCGCGCGTAGTAATGCAGGTCGGTGGTTTCCAGCAGCGCCAGTTGCGCCGTGGCGTTCTGCGAGGCGGCGTCGGTGGCCGGTTCCCCGTCGCCGCCACAGGCGGACAGCGCGAGCGTAATGCCCAGCGCCAGCAGGGCGCGCCAGCGGGAGCGCGGAATGAGCGGACTTGAAACATCATGCGACATGAAGAATGACCCTCCGTGAATGAGCGGCTTCGAAAGACTGAGTGAGGTCTCCGTGGCGCCTTGCAGGGCCACCACGGGTCAGCACGCATTCTTCGGGCGGGTCTTTACATGGATGTGAACGTGAAGGATCCGCGCGTCGGCCGCGCCGGAGGAGGCCGCTGCCAGAAACCGGCTTTCACGGCCCGGATCGGGCGCTCAGGCTCGCGGCCGTTGCACCGGCCGGCTCTCGCACCCGCCGGAAGCCGGCACCGGAATCCGCGCGGCCCACGGCAGCGGCGCGCCGGGCCGGGCACGCCAGAGCGCCGGGCGGCGCCCACGCGCAGCGGCCATGGCGGAGTTCATGAAATCCAGCGCGGCGCGCGCATGACGGCTGCACCCGGGGGCTTCGCTGCCAAACCGGGCACGCCCGCTCGCCGCCGTGGCGGACGGCTTCATTGCCGCCACGCGCGGCCCTCAGGGCACAACGTCTTCCTTGAGAAAGGCAGCGCTGAACTGCGCGGCGGGAAGAGGCCTGGAGAACAGATAGCCCTGCATTTCGGCGCAGCGGTTCTGCATGAGGAATTCCCGCTGCTCCTGCGTTTCGACGCCTTCCGCGATGACCTCCAGGCCGAACTGCTGGCTCAGATAAATGACCGCGCGAACCACGGCGGCGTCTTCCGGATCGGTCGTCACGTCGCGGATGAAGGATCTGTCGATCTTCAGCCGGCTCACCGGAAACCGTTTGAGCAGGCTGAGCGACGCGAAACCCGTGCCGTAATCGTCAAAGGCGAGCCCGACGCCAAGCTCGCGCAAGCCGTGCAGCAACTTGAGCGTGGCGGGGTCGTTGTGCAGGAGGATGTTTTCGACGATTTCGAGTTCGAGCGATCTGGCCGGCAGCCCGGTTTCGGCGAGGACTTCCTGGACGGCCGTCAGCAGCCGCCCCGAACGCAGCTGTGCCGCGAAAAGATTCACCCCGATCCGGAAATCCGGAATGCGCGCCTGCCATTGCGCGGCCTCGCGGCATGCGCTGCGGAGTATCCATTCCCCCACGGCGGCCGCCGAAGGCTTCTGGCTCAGCACGTCGATGAAAGAAGCCGGGGGCAACAGCCCGCGCTCCGGGTGCTGCCATCTGAGCAGGGCCTCGGCGCCGGTCAGCTGTCCGGTTCCCGAATTGATCTGCGGTTGATAGAAAAGCTCGAATTCTCCGTTCTCGAAGGCCAGGCGCAATTCGCGCTCGAACGCGCGCCGCGCGACGGCCACCTCGCGAAAAGCCGGGGTGAAGATTTCATGCCGCCCCCTGCCCTCGGCCTTGGCGCGGTAGAGCGCAAGGTCCGCCGCGCTGAGCAGTTCGTCACTCTGGTTACTGTGCGTGGGCGCGAGAGAAATGCCGACGCTGGCGCCGATTTCTATCATCTGACCGGCGAATTCGTAAGGCTGGGACAGCGACGCCACCAGCAGCTCCGCCACGCCGTGGGCCTTGCGAACGTCGTTGCCGGGCAGCAACAGGGCGAACTCGTCGCCGCCCAGGCGGGCCAGTTTGATCGCGCCCTCGCCCGCCCGCTTCAGGCGGGCGGCCACTTCTTGCAGAACGGTGTCGCCCGCCGAGTGGCCCAGCGTGTCGTTGACGTCCTTGAAACTGTCCAGATCCAGCAACATGACCGTCACGGGCTTCTCGGCGGCCAGCGCTTCGCTCAGGCAGTCGCGCCAGGCGCCCCGGTTGGGCAGGCTGGTCAGGGGGTCGAGCGAGGCGAGCCGGAAGAGCCTTTCCTCGTGGTGCCGGCGCTCGGTGATGTCGCGCACGATGGCGCCCACGCTCACCGTGTTCCCTTCGCGCCAGGAGGAAAGCGAGAACTCGGCGGGGAATTCGGTGCCGTCCTTGTGCAGGCCGGAGAGTTCCAGCGTCTGGTCAACGAAAGCGAGTTGCTGGCCGCGATGCAGCCGCTCGAGTTCGATCTCGTAAAGATGCCGCCAGCTCTCGGGAATGATGACCGTGCTCGACTTGTTTTCCAGCTCCGCGAAGGAGTAACCAAAAAGCTTTTCGGCGGAGCGGTTCCAGAACGTGATGCCCCCCCGCGTGTTGGAGCAGATGATCGCGTCGGGCGAGGTGGCCGCGATATTGTCGAAGCGCGCCTGATTGGTGGTCTTGAGGCCATGCAGACGGCGGATTTCCAGGCGGTCCATCACCAGCGCGGCCAGATCGGAAAGGTTCTGGGCATCCTTTTCGGTGAAGGTTTCGTGCGCTTCGGTGTCGATGATGCAGACGGTGCCGAGCTTCTCGCCGGTGGGGGTCACCAGCGGCTTGCCCGCGTAGAAGCGGACGAAGGGGGGGCCGATAACGTGCGGATTGGAAGAGAAGCGCGCGTCCTTCAATGCGTCGAGCACGAGAAGGATGTCGTCGCCGGTGATGGCGTGGGCGCAAAAGGAAACATCCCGGGTCGTCTCGCAGATGTCGATTCCGACGTGCGCCTTGAAATACTGGCGGTCGCGCTCGACCAGCGTGACCAGCGCGATGGGCACGTCGAACAGCCGGGCGGCGAGTTTTGCCAGGCGCTCGAAATCCTCGTTGCCCGAGGTATCCAGAAGCTGATATTCGGCCAATGCAGCCAGTCTCTGTTCTTCATCGGCCGGAACTGGGTAGGGTGACGTATCCATCATCTTGTTCCCGAATCGTGGTTTTCCGACATGACCGCGCAGGCCTGGCAAGGTCAGGCCACCGGCCCTTGCCGGCGCCAGGGTCGTGCGGCAAAAGCCGCGAGCGATCCATTGCGTGGAGAACTGCTTTCTTTTGCAACCCGGGCTGGCTGGGGATTTCAAGCCGTCATGGATGCCCGCGCGCATAGGTTACATCCAGAAACGCCACCGCACGCATGGACAAATGTCGCGGCCAGGATGCGGCATGCGACGCGCGCGCACGCGCGTTTCAGCGGACATTCAGCCAGGCATGGGGGTAGAACGGCTCGCCGCCATCCTGTCCGGGAAAGGGCCGGCAAGCACATGGCGCCAGCGAAGCCGCCCGCCGGAGCAAGGCCCGCGCGGCGCAGCGGGCCGGCGCGGGGGCGGCGGGCGTCGGCCTTGCACCCCGTCCGCCGCGCGCACGCCGCGCTCAGTCGGCGCGGTCGCAGAACGCCACGAAGTCGTCCCGCGAAAGCGCCTTCGAGAACAGCCAGCCCTGCCCGTAGCGCACCCCCTGCGCGACCAGGGAGGCGCGCTGCGCCTCGTGTTCCACGCCCTCCGCCACCAGGGTCACGCCGAGCGCGTTTCCCATCCGGATGATGTGAGGCACGACGCTTCGCGTGGCGGACTCCGACGTCATGCCATCCACGAACGATTTGTCGATTTTCAGGCCGTCGATATTCAGGTCGTGCACGTAGGCGAGCGACGAATAGCCGATGCCGAAGTCGTCGATGTACAGCGGGTGTCCGGCGGCGCGGATCAGATCGATCACGCCACGGCAGCGGATGGAATCGACAAACCCTCGCTCGACGACTTCTATCCAGACCTGTTCGGGCCGGATGCCGTGGCGCGACATGGCCGCCGACAGGACCGTCACGAACCGGCCCGATTCCAGGTCGCGCGGAGAAACATTGATCGAGACGTGCAGGTCGGGATTCTTCGCGAGCAGCTCGCCCAGATCGGAAGCCACGCGATTGATCAGCCACTCCGTGACGGACTGGATCAGCTCCAGCGACTCGGCCATCGGAATGAAGGCGTCGGGCATCACGATCCTGCCACTCGGCAGGCGCCAGCGGATCAGTGCCTCGCCGCCACGGCAACGCCCCGACGACAGTTCCACCATCGGCTGATAACACACGAAGAACTGGTCCAGCCGGAGAGCTTCGGACAGCGTGTAGCGGGGGCCTCTGAACCTCTCGCCCCAGCGCAGCATGCCCCATACGAGCAGGGCGCTGATGATCAGGGCGGCGGGCAGCACGAGCAGCAGCACGCGCTGCCAGCCATCCATGAGGTTTCCCGTCGACTGGTAGGCCACCACGCTGACGGGAAGGATGAAAGACGTAGACAGATGGACGTAGCTTCCCTTGAACACACTGCTGTTCGCGGGGTGTTTGAGAAGCACCTCTTCAAGAAACGCGATATCGGCGCCGTCCCATGCCGCCAGCACCTTTCCGGTCCGGCTGTCCAGAACCCCGATCTTCATGTGGGGGTTCAACGGCACGATATCCACATATTGCCGCGGGTCTACGACCGCCACGCTCCTTCCCACCCGGAACTGCACGAAAGCGTGCTCGGCGCCAGCGGGGTCTTCGACGCGATACTGGATCTTCCGGCCCTGCGGGCTCATGCCCATGTAATTCCATTCGAGATCCTGCACCGGCGATTCGGGATGATCCGACCAGGACGAGCACACCGGAACGCCCGCCTTGACGTAAAGAATCTCCCTCACGTAAGCGCAGTTGAGCGCGGCTTCCCTCAACGCCAGGATGTGCGAACGGCTGCAAGGAATTTCTGCGGGCGCGTCGGCTTCCATGGAAGCATCCACCGCTTCCTTGATGATCGCCTCGGCGCGCACGAGCGCGCGGTCGGAGAAATCATCGAGACGGGACTGCCGGACGCGTTTCACGATCTCTTCGGTGGCGATCACCGCGAAGACGAGCGGCAGGCTCACGGCGAGGAGCAGGGAGAAGAGAAATATCGAACGCCGCCTTGGCATAGGTCTTTGCTGCGGGAGCGGCTCACGCCGCCCGGTTCCAGAGAAGTGAAGCACGGCGGTCAAGGGGAAATGCGCTACCGGGGCCGCACGCGAAGCCGCCGGAGCATCGGCCGACCGACGCTTGCGACAGGGTGCAATGGCTCGCAAACGGGCATTCCGCAAGGCCGTACAGGGGCTCTCGATTCTGCAAAGGCGGGAAACGCCGGACAACGACACAAACAAGTCATTCTCATCCCTATCAGGAGTCATTCTCAGGCGGGGATTCCGTCGCCACGCCGCCGGGCTCGCGCGCGCGCCGGCCGTCTCAGCCGCCTTGCCGCATCAGGCGCCGTGGTCGGGAGTCTTGCCGCGTCGCGACGGAAGATCCGGGGGTGCGCCGCCATGCATGGGCACGCCCGCGCGCGCCGCTGGCGGGCGGCGCAAGGGCCACCTCAGGATTTCGCCGCGGCGGTGCCCGCCCCGCGCTGCAGGGCCAGCAGCTTTCCGTGTAGCCATGAGCAGGCGCGGCAGGGCCGGGCGAGCGGGCAACGGGCACAGAGCGGCTCGCTGCGCGCCCCGCCCGTGCGCCAGCAGCACGCGGGGCGCGGC
>JAVHXQ010000032.1 GCA_031119555.1 Candidatus Dactylopiibacterium sp. | reverse complement strand
CGAAGCCTTTGCATCAGCCGCTTAACCTGAGCAGGTTTCGATGGGTCATTACACCCGGACGATCACGGCGCGAGGCCGCCTGCTCCTCCCGCAGACGGGCGGGCCGTCTGCATGGCGCTTCGCCCGTATCCGGAAGTCGTGTGCCCACCCGGTTGACTGCGGCATTCCGCGAATCTGCCGCGGGGGGCAAGTCCGTCCGCCGCGCCGGGTCCTGCGTTCTTGGCGCGGTTCGCGTTGAGGTGAGTGGGGATTCGGCGGGCGAGGAGTCAGCGGAAGGGAACAGATTCTGCTGGAGACTCCTGGCCGGGGGCGGGTTGAATTGCCGTGGGCCGACATGAAGATGCCGGCTCAGGCGCGCCTATCCGCGCGCCGGCTCAGCGGGCTTTGCCGAGGTGGCTCCGCTCTTCCGGATCTGCGCCTTGCCCCGAAAAGGGGGAGCGCCGTGGCGCTGGGGGCTGGCTGACGAAACATTTCTCCAGCATAATCGAGAGTGATTATCACTTGTATTGAGGCGTCGTGCGCTGTCGTCCCCGTGGCATGGCACATCCACGCGCGGGGTCGCAGGTGGCGCGCGACCCTCATCTGATTTATCTGGAGAAGAGTTTCGCTATGACGTTTTCGCACGATTTGCTGGTGTTCGGTGCCAGCGGTAAGACGGGTCTTCACGTAGTACGTCTGGCACGCGCCGCCGGGCTGCGGGTCGCCGCCCTGCTGAGGCCGGGGCGGGATGCGGAGGCGCTGGAGCGGCTCGACTGCACGGTCCTGCGAGGCGATGCGCTGAATGCGTCGGACTGTGCCGCAGCGTTTGCCGCCGCGCAGCCCGCCACCGCTGTGAGCCTGCTCGGTGGGCGCAATGAAAAAGGAGAGCGCGTGGATGCCACCGGCAACCTCCATGTCATCGATGCCGCGCAGGCCTGGCAGGCCGATCTGCGCTTCGTGCTGCTGACGTCCATGGGGTGCGATGAGCAGTTCGCGGGCATGCCGGAACAGGTGCAGCAGCTGCTCGGCGAAGCCTTGCGGGCCAAGACGCAGGCTGAACGTCATCTGCGCGCGAGTACCCTGACGTGGACCATCCTGCGCCCGGGCGGGCTGAACGACATGCCCGCCGTCGGCGGCTATCTGCTCTCGGATTATCCGACCGCCGAGTCGCGCAACTATCTGTCGCGCGAGGACGTGGCGCAGGCCGTGCTCGACGCCCTGGGCGATCGCACCCGCGCCGGTCGCGCGCAGACCGTCAGCGCGCGCCCGGCGGCCTGAGCCGCCTCGCAAGCAGGGCGTTCAAGGTTCGAACGCAAACCCGGCGACGTGCCGTGCGCCGTCCATGAGCATGTCGTGGTGGTCGCTGCCGGGCTGCACGCGCAGGCGCACCTGCGCTCCGCCGGCCTCCAGCAGACGCGCCGCGGTGGTGGCGTTGTCGACCATCGCGCGCGTCTGCAGCTTTTCGCGCACGGCGTCGTTCTCGAACTGAGGCGGGTACTGTTCGTTCTGCCCGACCGTCAGAACGATGCGCGGGGCGGCCTCGGCCAGGCCCGCCGCTTCGAGGCGTTGCGCCAGGTCGCGCAGGAGGGTGCGTTCGCTGAACCACACCGAGGGGCTGGCGATCCAGTAGCGCTGGAAGCTCAGGGGGGCGGTGCGAAGCACATGCAGCGCGAACAGTCCGCCATAAGAGAAGCCGAACAGGGTCTGGCGCTGCGCGTCGAGCGGAAATTCTCGGGCCACGCGAGGCCGCAGCTCCTCGGTCAGGAAGCGCAGGAAGGCGGGCGCGCCGCCATGCCCGCGCGAGACGAGATCGCCCGTGATGGCATCGGGTGGCGGTGTGTAGTCGCGCGCGCGCGCATCCACGTCGAAGCCTTCGGGCTGGGCGTGGGCGATTGCCACGATCAGGCCGTCCACGGGGCCAGCGCCACGCGGCCGGGCGGACGGCGGCATGCGGTCGGTGGGCGCCAGCGGGCGCCACGCCTGCAGCAGCGGAAAACTCATGGCGCCGTCCAGAGCCCACAGGGCGGGATAGCCGGCTGCGGGCGCGGGCCCCCACGGCAGGGCGATCAGGATGCGATAGGTCTGGCCCGTATGGTGCGATCTGATCTCGAAACTCGCGCTGCGCGGCACGCTGA
The DNA here is from genome assembly GCA_031119555.1 of Candidatus Dactylopiibacterium sp. Taxonomy (GTDB): domain Bacteria; phylum Pseudomonadota; class Gammaproteobacteria; order Burkholderiales; family Rhodocyclaceae; genus Uliginosibacterium. The sequence continues at coordinate 39,557 of JAVHXQ010000032.1, read as the reverse complement.
CCGGTGCGAGCGCGTGGGTGGCTTCAGCGGCATGGGCGCCGCTGGCAACGACGCTCAGCACGCACAACCGGCGCAGCAGCGTAAGGGCGGAAGACAGGCTGGACATCGACGAATTCCTCTGCGGACGGATACGCCCGCGGCCGGCGTGTGACGGCCGGCCGCGGGCGAGGGTGGCAAGGCGAAGGGGTCAGAGCTTCAGCGTGGTCTTGAGCCAGATGCTGCGGGGCTCACCGTAGAAGTTGAACACCGTGGCGCTGCCCACGCGCTGGTAGTACTTCTTGTCGAAGAGGTTGGTCACGCTGAGCGAGACATCGGCCTTCGGCGAGAAGCGGTAGCCGGCAAGCGCGTCGAACACGGCATAGGCGCCTTGCTCATAGCGGACGGTCCCTTGCTGATTGTAGAAGCTGCTCATCGCGCGCATGCCGCCGCCCAGGTAAGCGCCCTGGAGCGCGCCGCGCGTGAAGTCGTAACGCGTCCAGAGATTCACGTTGTGGCGCGGCGTGTAGGTCGAGAAGGTCGTGCCGGCCTGGCCCGAGGTGCCCGCCAGGTACTCGGTCTGCGTGTAGGCGTAGCCCGCGCTCGCTTCCCAGTTCGGCAGCAGCGTGCCGGACACTTCGGCCTCGAAGCCCTTGACCTCGACTTCGCCGCTGGCCGTCGAATAGTTCGCGCCCGGAACGGCCACTGCACGATTGCGGTCGCGCAGGCGATACACCGAGAACGTCGAATTGAGCTGACCACCGAAGTGCTCACCCTTGAGACCGATCTCGTAGTTCTTGCCTTCGCGCGGCGAGATCGGCTGGCCATCGGCGCCCAGGCTGGTGACCTGCGGCTGGAAGATGCCGGTGTAGCTCACGTAGGTGGACCAGTTGCTGCCGAGGTCGTAGATGGCGGCGGCGAAAGGCGTGACCTTGTTGTCGACCTTGGTCGTCGTGACGGCGCCATTGACGAGGTTGGTCGTCTTGCTTTCGTACCAGGAGCTGCGCGCGCCGCCGATCAGCGTCACCGGCTGGATCGGCTTGATGCGCAGATTGCCGTACACGCCGTACTGCTGCGGCTTGGTGTTGGTGCGGCTCGACAGCGCGATGGTGGGTTCGGGCCAGTCGTAGGTCGGGTTGTAGACGTTGGTGGTGCCCGCGATGTTGGCCGAGCCCGAGAGCAGCGTCTGATCGTAGCGACGATAGTCCACGCCGGCGGTGAAGCTCTGCTTCTGGCCCAGCCACGAGAAGGGCTGGCTCAGCGAGAAGTCCGTGGCGAGCGAGCGCTCGGCGTATTCGCGCGCGATCGCCGTGCGCGAAACATTGCCCGCCGCGTTCACCGCGCTCGCCGCGTAGGCGTACTTGAATTCCACCGAGCGGTCGACGTAGCGCGCCGCCGCCTTGAGCTTGCCGCCGCCGTCCAGCGCATGGGTGAGTTCGGCGAAGGCTTCGGTCGAGTCGTTCTGGAAGTGGTTCCACTTCGCGCCGATGAAGGTCGAGCGGTCGAAGTCGATCAGATCGCCGTTGGCCATCGCGGGCAGGCCGTTGAAGGGCAGCACGTTGCTGTTGGCGCCCGTCACCGCGAGCGACAGCGTGGTGCGCGGAGCCAGATCGAATTCCAGGGTGCCGTAGGCAACGGAGTTTTCGTTCTTGTTGACGTCGATGAAGTTGTCTTTTTTCTGGTAAGCCCCCGCGACGCGGCCACGGATGCTGCCGGACTCATTCAGCGAGCCGGTCAGATCGGCTTCGGTACGGCTGGCGTTCCAGGAGCCGAAGGCTTGCGACACGCTTCCGCTGAGACCCTTGAGCGCGCGCTTGCGGACCAGATTCACGGTACCGCCGGGTTCGCCCGCGCCGTTGTAGAGGCCGGACGGGCCGCGCAGCACTTCGACGCGGTCGAAGATGGCCAGGTCGGGCTGGGTGCCGTAGATGCTGGAAAGCGGCGAAGGCAGGCCATCGATGAGATAATTGTCGAGCTCGAAGCCGCGCACGAAGATCGACGAGCGACCCTGGTCATTGGCCAGCACCAGCATGCCGGTGCTGCGCCGCGCGAGATCTTCGAGGCGCACCATGTTCTGGTCCTCGATGCGCTCGCGCGTCACCACGGTCACGGGCTGGGCGATCTCACGCAGCGTGACGGGTTCCTTGCCGCCCACCGTGGCGGTCGGGCTGCCGTAGCTTTTCGCGGCCTGGCCCTGTTCGGCCGATACCACGACGGGGGCGAGGGTCTGCTCCTGCGCCCACACGGGGCTGGAGAAGGCCGCCGCGACGGCGCTCGCGAGGAGGGCGCGTTGCAGCGCCGGACGGGAGGATGAAACATCCTGGGGGGTCAGCGACATGATGCGAGCCTTTTTGATGAGAATGGTTTGCATTTAGATTGTTGGAGGCGTAGTTTCCCACAGGTCGTCACCGGATGGGCTTTGCGCAACGAACAGCTTTGTTTGCCGCAGCGTCTCGGGGTCGCCTGAAAAGGCGCCGGGCGGAGGGCGGGAGGAAGAGGCGGTGGATCAGCTCGAAAAGCAGGACAAGGAAGGAATCGTTCGCGGCGCGGACCTCGCGGAGGCCGCGGGGCTCGTCGCGTCGAGCTTCCGGGTCCTCACGCCCGGCGCGGGCGGCGCGGGCGTGGCGCTGCATGGTGACTACCGCCTCGTGCGCCTGCGCTCCGGCCTCGTGCTGCACGCCACCGACGCCTACGCCGCGCGCGACATCACCACCGAGACCGTCCAGCGCCAGGGCCTGAGCTGCTATCTCTTCCTCAAGGGGCACGTGGACGCCACGCTGGGCGGGCTGGCGATGCACCTGGGGCCCCGTCGCACCCAGCGCGGCGATGCGGTCGAAGGCCTGCTCGTGGCGCGCGCCGAGCCCGACGTGCTGGTGCGCCATGGCAGCCGTGGCGACACGGTGCGCAAGGTCAGCGTCAATATCAGCCAGGAATGGCTGGAAGGCGGCGGCTTCGACGCCTCACCCGATTACCGCCGCGTGGCCGAGTTCTGCCGCAGCCATCTGGCCACGCGCCGCTGGGCGCCTTCACCGCGCATGCTCGCGCTGGCTTCCCAGCTCGTCCATCCGCCCGCGCTGACGCCCATGCTGCAGAGCCTCTATCTGGAGAGCCAGTCGCTCGAACTCGCGGCCGAAGCCCTGCGCGTGCTGAGCCGCGCCGACCACGAGGCTCCGGTGCGCCTCGTGCCGCGCGAGCATGCGCGCATGCGCCGCGTGCGCGATCTGCTCGATTCCGGCGCCGGCGACGCGATGAGCCTGGAAGACATCGCGCGGCACTTCTGCACCAACGCCAACACCCTGCAGCGCAACTTCCGCGCGGCCTTCGGCGATACCGTCTTTGCCTACCTGCGCCATCACAAGCTCGAGCAGGCGCGCCGCGCGCTCGAGTCCGGCGGCATCACGGTGGCCCAGGCCGCCGAACTGGCGGGCTACCAGAGCCCCGCGAACTTCGCGACGGCCTACCGCCGCCGCTTCGGCATCGCCCCGAGCAAGGCGCGCTCGCGCTGCTGAGCGGGCCGGGGGCGCAAGTTTCTCGCGCCGCCTTTTGCCGTGGCACGCCGCGCAAGCGTAGAGTCGGGGTCTGCCCGCGCGCGTGAGCGGGCATTCTCTAGAGGTGGGAGCGGAACATGTTCTTGGGTGTGCTGGATATCTGGACCTACGTGCTGGGCGCGCTGTTCATCGTGCTGCTGCCCGGCCCGAATTCTCTGTACGTCATGGCCGTGGCCTCGCGTGACGGCGTGGCGGCGGGGTATCGCGGCGCCTGCGGCGTCTTCGTGGGCGACACGGTGCTCATGCTCGCGGCGGCGACCGGCGCGGCCTCGCTGCTCAAGACGCATCCGGTGCTGTTCATGGCCATCAAGTACGCCGGCGCGGCGTATCTGGCGTGGGTGGGCTTCAGTCTGCTGCGCCATGCCGTGTCACGCTGGCGCGGCCTCGCGGCGGGCGAGGCGCCGGCGGCGATGAACGCCTCGCGGCCGTTCCGGCGCGCGCTCTTCATCAGCCTCATGAATCCGAAGGCGATTCTGTTCTTCGTGTCCTTCTTCATCCAGTTCGTCGACCCGCAGGCGGCGAACCCGGCGCTGGCGTTTCTCGTGCTGGGCGTGATCCTGCAGGTCTTCAGCGCGCTCTATCTTTCGGCGCTGATCTTCGGCGGCGCCTATCTGGCCGCGCAATTCCGCCGCCGTCAGCGCCTGGCCGCGGCCGGCACGGCCAGCGTGGGCGGGGTGTTCCTGGGCTTCGGGCTCAAGCTCGCGGGGGCGAGCCTGAGCTGAGCGGTTCAGGTCGCGGGCGGCAGCTCGCGGCGGTCGCAGCCGTCCTGGTAGAAGGCGCGCTTGTCGACGTACATGGCCTGGTCCGCGACCTGCAGGCTCGCGGCCAGGGTGCCGCCGTTGCGGCAGGTGGCGGCCCCGATCGAGAACGACAGGCGCGGGCCGGTGTAGAACTGGTTGTTGAGTTCGCACACGGCGCGGATGCGTTCGATCGCGCCGGCGGCATCTTCCTCGGCCGCCGCGGGCAGCAGGATGCCGAACTCGTCGCCGCCGATGCGCGCCACGCATTCGGTATCGCCCACGGCCTTGCGCAGCGCTTCGCCTGCGCGGCGCAGGAGGTCGTCGCCGGCGGCGTGGCCGATCTGGTCGTTGACGGTCTTGAGGCCGTTGAGGTCGGCCATGATCACGCTGACGGGCAGCGGCCCCTTGCGGGCGAGGCGGGCGAGTTCCTCGTCGAAATAGGCGCGGTTGTGCAGCTTGGTGAGCGCGTCGTGGCGCCCCAGGAATTCGAGATAGGCTTCGGCCTTCTTGCGCGCGGTGATGTCGGTCAGCGAGATCAGCACGCGTGACCAGGTTTCTTCATGGCCGGGCAGCACCGAGAACTGCATGTGCACATTCACCACTTGCCCGCCCAGCGAATAGTTGAGCGTTTCGCGCTGCTGGAAGAGCTGGCCGTGCCAGAGCTCGATGAGTTGCTCGGCGAAGTGGGGATGCATGTCGTCGCGGAAGATGCGCGACAGGTTGCCCAGCAGATGCGCCTTGTCCTGGGCGCCGAACATGCGCAGGGTCTGGTGATTGATGTCGAGCACCTGGATTTCCTGCATGCACAGGATGACGAACTCGGGGTGCACGTTGAGGAAGGTGCGGAAATCCTGGATGCCGGCCGCGCGCACTTCTTCGATGAGTTCCCGGATGCGCGTGAAGTCTTCCACCCACAGCGACACCGGCGAGTGCTCGAACAGACCGCGCGCATAGCGCTCGCTCTCGGCCCGCCCGGTTTCGGCCGCCACGCGCGCGGTGATGTCCTCCACGGTGACGAGCACGCGGCGCCAGTCGTGCTCGTGGCCGGGCAGGATGCGCGCATGCAGCAGCACGTCGATGCGACGCCCGTCGAGCGCGTAATTCACGCTCTGGCTGGAGAAGCTCGTCGCGCCCCGCCACAGCGCGGCCATGTCGTTGGCATGCTGGTAGTTCATGTCGCCGCTGAAGACGCGGGCAAGGCTGGCGCACAGTTCGTCCAGATCGCGCGCGCCGAAGATCTCGAGCGTGCGGCGATTGACGGTCAGCACGCGGATGGCGGCAGCGCAGGCATTCACGGTTTCCGGATGGGCCGCGAAGTGCGCGTCGATGTCTTCGACGCCTTGCGCGCGCCAGTCTTCGAACAGGCTGCGCACGCCGCTGAAGTCTTCCAGCCAGAGCGAGACGGGTGCGTACTCGAAGAGCGGGTCTGCGCGGTCGGGGACAAGGGAGGTGTTCGGCGCGTCCATGGCGGGTTCCGGGCAGGGATCAGGCGCGCAGCATGCCACGCGTTTCGATGAATTCGATGATTTCCGCGAGTCCCTGGCCGGTTTTCTGGTTCGAGAACACGAAGGGCTTCGCGCCGCGCATGCGGCTGGCATCGCGGTCCATGACCTCCAGCGAGGCACCCACGAGCGGCGCGAGGTCGATCTTGTTGATCACCAGCAGGTCGCTCTTCATGATGCCGGGCCCGCCCTTGCGCGGAATCTTGTCGCCCGCCGACACGTCGATCACGTACAGCGTGAGGTCGGAGAGTTCGGGCGAGAAGGTCGCGGCCAGGTTGTCGCCGCCGCTTTCCACGAAGATGATTTCCAGCCCCGGGAAGCGCCGGTTGAGCTGATCGATGGCCTCCAGGTTGATCGAGGCGTCCTCGCGGATCGCGGTGTGCGGACAGCCACCGGTTTCCACGCCCAGGATGCGCTCGGGCGCGAGCGCTTCGTTGCGCACCAGGAACTGCGCGTCCTCGGCCGTGTAGATGTCGTTGGTGACGACCGCGAGGTTGTACTTGTCGCGCAGCGCGCGGCACAGGGCGAGGGTGAGCGCCGTCTTGCCGGAGCCGACGGGGCCGCCGATGCCGATGCGCAGGGGTTGTTGGGTCAGAGAGGACATGGGCGTTTCCATTCGGGCTGAGGAGCAGGGAACGACGGCTGCCGCGCGGCGCGGCCGGGCGTGTTCCGGGGGGCGGAGAGAGAGGCGGCCGGCGCGGTCATGACCGGAACAGCCGCGTGTATTGGGTTTCGTGCAGACAGCACGCGAGCGTCATGCCGGGCGTGAAGTTCTCCCAGTCCTCGCTGTCGGCGCGGCGCGCGGCCTCCACGGCCAGCGCCGGCAGATCCTCCGCGAGTGCCACGAGCATGCGCTGGCCGGCGGTCTGGCCCAGCGGCACGAGCTTCACGGCGGCCATCACCTGGTTTTCGAGCCAGGCCCACAGATAGCTCGTGGCAGCCTCGGCTTCGGCGATCTGCCAGTGCGCGGCGGCCGCCGCCCACGGCGTGGGGAAGGCGGTCTCGTCGAGCGTACCCAGCGCATGTTTCACGGCGTCGGGCGTGTCGGGCAGATCGCGCAGCAGGCGCGCCAGCGAGTACCCCATCTGCAGCGTTTCGGCGCGCAGTTCGGCGGTCTCGCGGGTGGCGATGAAGCTGGCGTTCAGGCGTCTCACGGTGGCCAGGTCGCCGGCCCGCCACGCGCGCATGAGGCCGATGAGGGCGGGGGCTTCGCAGCGGGCGAGCGCGAAATGCAGCGCATCGCGTATCCATTGCCGCGCCGACGCTTCGGTCGTGAGCGCGCCGGATTCGACGGCCCATTCCAGCCCCTGCGAGTAGGAGAACGCGCCCACGGGCAACGCGGGGCTTGCCAGGTGCAGCAGGCGGACGAGTTGCAGGTTCATGCCGGACAGCGCTCAGCCATGGCCACCCATGACGTGGATGCGCGCTTCGGTGGCGCCGCGCTCGGCGTGGTGGTGGCCGGGCGCATAGGCGCCGGCTTCGGGCTCGAACGGGGCGTCGAGCCGCGCGAGGCGGGCGCCTAGCCCTTCCAGCATGTGTTCGAGCACGTGATCCTGCTGGATGCGCAGGGCGTCCTCGCGGACCTCGACGGCCACGTGGCGGTTGCCCAGGTGGTAGGCCGCGCGCGTGAGTTCGCGCGGGCTGGCGCAGCGGGCCTCGACGATGGCTTCGGGGGCGGCGACGACTTCGATGATGCGGCCGTCCTGGCCTTCGAGGCGGTCGCCGCCGCGCAGGATGGTGCCGCGCGGCAGGAAGAGGCCGACCTCCTCGCCCGAGGCGAGCTGCGTGCGCAGGCGGCTCTTGGTGCGCGCGTCGAAATCGAGCACGAGCCGCTCGGTGGCCGGGGCGTCGCCGGCATGAAGGGTTTCGATCAGAAGCATGGTGGCAGTATGGCAGGAGTGCCCCGGCCCCGCGTGCTGGCGGGGCCGGGGCGCGTGGATCAGAAGAGGAAGTAGCGCTGCGCCAGGGGCAGGCTCGTGGCGGGTTCGCAGGTCAGGTGCTCGCCGTCGGCGCGCACCTCGTAGGTTTCGGGATCGACCTCGATCTGGCCGCACCAGTCGTTGTGGATCATGTCGGCCTTGCTGACGCCGCGGATGCCCTTCACGGCCACGAGCGGCTTCTGCAGGCCCAGGCCGGCCAGCGTGCCCTTGTCCAGCGCGGCCTGCGACACGAAGGTCAGCGAGGTCTTGAGGCCGCCCGCGAAGCTGCCGAACATGGGGCGGTAATGCACGGGCTGCGGCGTGGGAATGGACGCGTTCGCATCGCCCATCGCGGCCGCGGCGATCATGCCGCCCTTGAGGAGGGTGGTCGGCTTCACGCCGAAGAAGGCCGGGCGCCAGAGCACGAGATCGGCGAACTTGCCGACTTCGACCGAGCCGACGACGTGACCGATGCCGTGCGCGATGGCGGGGTTGATCGTGTACTTGGCGATGTAGCGCTTGACGCGGAAATTGTCGGCGCGCGCGCCATCGCCCGCGAGCGGGCCGCGCTGCGTCTTCATCTTGTGGGCGGTCTGCCAGGTGCGGATGACGACCTCGCCGACGCGGCCCATGGCCTGCGAGTCGGACGAGAACATCGAGAGCGCGCCGATGTCGTGCAGGATGTCCTCGGCCGCGATGGTCTCGCGGCGGATGCGGCTTTCGGCGAAGGCCACGTCCTCGGCGATGCCCGCGTCGAGGTGGTGGCACACCATGAGCATGTCGAGGTGCTCGTCGATGGTGTTCACGGTGTAGGGGCGCGTCGGGTTCGTCGAACTCGGCAGCACGTTCTTCATGCCCGCCAGGCGCACGATGTCGGGCGCGTGGCCGCCGCCCGCGCCCTCGGTGTGGAAGGTGTGGATGGTGCGGCCCTTGAAGGCGGCGGCGGTGTCTTCGACGAAGCCGGATTCATTGAGCGTATCGGAGTGGATCGCCACCTGCACGTCATATTGCTCCGCCACCCCCAGACAGGTGTCGATGGCCTGCGGCGTGGTGCCCCAGTCCTCGTGCAGCTTGAGGCCGATCGCGCCGGCCTCGATCTGCTCCACGAGCGGCCCCGGCAGGCTCACGTTGCCCTTGCCCAGGAAACCGAGGTTCATCGGAAAGGCGTCGGCCGCCTGCAGCATCCTGGCGATGTGCCACGGGCCCGGCGTGCAGGTGGTGGCGAAGGTGCCCGTGGCGGGGCCGGTGCCGCCGCCGATCATGGTGGTCACGCCGCTCATGAGCGCCTCTTCGATCTGCTGCGGGCAGATGAAGTGGATGTGCGTGTCGATGCCGCCGGCGGTCACGATCATGCCTTCGCCCGCGATCACCTCGGTGGCCGCGCCGATGGCGATCGTCACGCCGGGCTGCACGTCCGGGTTGCCGGCCTTGCCGATGCCGCTGATGTAGCCGCCCTTGATGCCGATGTCGGCCTTCACGATGCCCCAGTGGTCGATGATCAGCGCATTGGTGATCACGGTGTCGGCCACCTCGGCGGCAAGACGCTGGCTCTGCCCCATGCCGTCGCGGATCACCTTGCCGCCGCCGAATTTCACTTCCTCGCCGTACAGCGTGAAGTCACGCTCGACTTCGACCACCAGCTCCGTGTCGGCCAGGCGCACGCGGTCGCCCGTGGTGGGGCCGAACATTTCCGCGTAGGCGCGGCGGGAGATATTTGCCATCTTCAGATCCCCGTGGGGCGGGTGGGCGCGCCTGCGCTCCCGCCGTTGGTAAGCATGCCGCCGCGAGGCGGCGGAACATCATGGACGGGCGGGTCGGACCCCCCCTGGAAAACCGCCGGCGAAACGCGGACGGGCGCCGGGCCCGCCGCGCTTTCACGCCTTACAGACTGCCCTGCACCAGACCGCGAAAGCCGTACACCTTGCGCTCGCCCGCGTAGTCGACGAGTTCGACGGTGCGGCTCTGCCCCGGCTCGAAGCGCACCGCGGTACCGCTCGCGATGTTCAGGCGCATGCCGCGCGCGGCGGCGCGGTCGAACGCCAGCGCGGCGTTGGTTTCGGCAAAGTGATAGTGCGAGCCGACCTGGATCGGCCGGTCGCCGGTGTTCGCCACGCTCAGCGTCAGCGTGCGGCGGCCGGGATTGAGTTCGATGACGCCTTCGTCGGTGAAGAGTTCGCCGGGAATCATGTCTTCTCCTTGGGCGGCGCTCAGAACGCGCCGCCGAGCAGGCCCGCGCCGAGCAGGGCGACGGCGCCGCCGGCCAGACGCGGCAGCCAGACGTGGCGGTGGAGCACGAAGTGCCCGCCCAGCATGCCCAGGACGTGCAGGATCAGGGTGCCGAGCAGCATGCCCGACAGCGCGGCGGCGGCCTGCTCGGCAGGCAGCTCGGCGCCGTGGGCAAGACCGTGGAAGAGCGCGAAGCCGCCCACCACCGCGATGCCCGCCGCGAGCGGCAGGCGCAGACGCGTGGCGACGAACACGCCCATCACGAGCAGCGAGGCGGCGATCACGGGTTCCACGGCCGGCAGGCTCACGCCGGCGAAACCCAGCAGCCCGCCCAGGAGCAGCAGCGCGGCGAACGCCAGCGGCACCGCGAGCATGCCGGCGCGGGCGTGGCGGAAGGCCAGGGCGCTCCAGACGCCCACCGCGAGCATCGCGGCCAGGTGGTCGAGGCCCGTGAAGGGATGCGTGAGGCCGAGCAGGAAGGCGCTGTCGTGGTGGTGACCCGCCTCGTGGCCGACGTGGGCGGCGGCGAGCATGGGCAGCAGGGCGGCGGCGCCGAGGAAATGGCGGATTCTCATGAAGGGGCTCCTGTGGGGTCCGGGGCTAGAGGATGGGGTGGTGAACGGTGACGAGCTTGGTGCCGTCGGGGAAGGTGGCTTCGACCTGGATCTCGGGGATCAGCTCGGCGATGCCCTCCATGACGTCCTCGCGCGTGAGCAGCGTGGTGCCGTAGTGCATGAGGTCGGCCACGCTGCGGCCGTCGCGCGCGCCTTCCATGATGGCGGCGGTGATGAAGGCGACCGCCTCGGGGTAGTTCAGCCGCAGGCCGCGGGCGCGGCGGCGTTCGGCGAGCAGCGCGGCGGTGAAGATCAGCAGCTTGTCTTTCTCGCGCGGAGTGAGTTCCATCGTGTCGTCCTGTAGAAGAATCGGGTGAGCGCGGCGAAGGCCGGATCAGGTGCTCCAGATGCGGGGCGCCCGGGCGGCGCGCCCCAGCAGATGGGGGCGCGCCGTGGCCCAGGCGGCTTCGAGGGCATGGCGCGCGTCCTCCGCGCAGTGTGCCAGCACGCGCAGGATGCTGACATGCGGCAGGGCCGATACGCCACATGCGGTGCCCTGCATGTCCAGCGCGCGCAGCGCCGCCACCAGCGCGGGCGCATCGTGCGGGCCGGCGACCCAGAGCGCCCCCCACACGCGGTGGCCGCCCAGGGCCACGGCGGCTTCGAGTGCGGCGTCGCTGCCCGTGAGGTGCAGCGATTCCTGCCACAGCGGGCGGCCGTCGGGCCGCTCCAGGCGCAGGCGCTGGCGGAAGCTGCCCTGCGTGAAGCGCTCGCCGCTGGCCTGGCGGCCCAGGCAGAGGATGTCCCAGCCGATGCAGCGGCCGCCTTCGGCGAGCCGCAGCGTGGTGGTGGCGCGCGCGCGGGCCTGGTCGAAGAGGATCGCCTCCTGCGGCAGCCATTCGAGCGTGGCGCCGGGGGCGACGTCCAGCGTGATGTCCTGCGTGGCGAGCGGTCCGGCGCTGCGGTACCACTTGCCCGCGCCGGGCGTGGTGAGCTGTGCGTGCGCGCCGGCGGCCATGCACAGGTCGATGCGCAGGCGGTCGCCGCCCGCGATGCCGGCTGGCGGGTGCAGCATGAGGATCTGGCACACCCCGTCGCCCTCGGGGTAGAGCGCCTTCTGCACGCGCAGCGGGCCTTCGTGGCGGTTGCGGCTCAGCACGCTGCGGCCGTGCCGCGCCTCGACCAGCAGGTCGAGGTGGGCATGCCAGCCGCTGGCGGATTCGGTGGGGAGATCGTCGAGCCTCATGTTCGGGCTTTCCATAGCAAGACAGGTGCCATGCCGTTTCATGGCGCATGCTGCCGCGACGGTGCGCCGTCGTGGTGCGTCCGTGACGCCGGATGGCGCATCTTGGCACCAAATGCGGGCGCGGGGCGCCCCGTCGCGACGCCTCAGATGGCGACCAGCGACTTCACGTTGTCGGCCTGCATCTGGCTGCCCGCGCCGGCCTTGACGATCTCGCCGCGTGCCATCACGGCGTAGCGGTCGGCGAGCGACTCGGCGAAGTCGTAATACTGCTCGACCAGCAGGATGGCCATCTCGCCACCTTCCGCGAGCGTGCGGATGGCCTTGCCGATGTCCTTGATGATGGAGGGCTGGATGCCCTCGGTGGGTTCGTCGAGGATCAGCACCTTGGGCCGCATCGTGAGCGCGCGGCCAATCGCGAGCTGCTGCTGCTGCCCGCCCGAGAGATCTCCGCCGCGACGGCGCAGCATGTCGCGCAGCACCGGGAACATCTCGAAGATGTAGCCCGGGATGCCTCGCGAGGCCTTGCCGTTGGCCAGCCCCATGAGCAGGTTTTCCTCGACGGTCAGGCGCGGGAAGATCTCGCGCCCCTGCGGCACGTAGGCCAGCCCCATCGCGGCGCGCGCGTGCGGCGTGGCGCGCGTGATGTCGCGCCCCTCGAAATGCACGCCGCCGCGTGCCACGGGCAGCAGTCCCATGAGGCATTTGAGCAGCGTCGTCTTGCCCACGCCGTTGCGCCCGAGCAGGGTGGTCACCTCGCCCTGGCGCAGTTCGAGCGAGACGCCGCGCAGGGTGTGGCTGCCGCCGTAGTACTGGTTGAGGTCGTGTATGGTCAGCATGTCCTGTTCACTTTCCGGATTGAGCCCCGCGCCGTCCGCGCATGCCGTTGGCATTCAGCGGCCGAGATAGACCTCGATCACGCGTTCGTTGTTCTGCACCTGCTCCAGCGAGCCTTCGGCGAGCACGCTGCCTTCGTGCAGGCAGGTCACGCGGCGGCCGGCCGAGATCTGCTTGATGAAATCCATGTCGTGCTCGACGACGACGAGCGTGTACTCGCCCGCGAGCGTCAGGAAGAGTTCGCCGCTGCGCTCGGTCTCCTCGTCGGTCATGCCGGCGGCGGGCTCGTCGAGCAGCAGCAGCTGCGGCTCCTGCATGAGCAGCATGCCGATCTCCAGCCACTGCTTCTGACCGTGCGAGAGCAGGCCCGCCGCGCGCTGCGCGTGTTCCTTCAGGCCGATGAGTTCGAGGCGCGCCTCGATGCGCGCGCGCGCCTCGCCGGTGAGGCGGAAGAACAGGCTGGCCCACACGCGCTTGTCGGTCTTCATCGCGAGTTCGAGGTTCTCGAACACCGTGAGCTCCTCGAACACGGTGGGCTTCTGGAATTTGCGGCCGATGCCGGCGTGCGCGATCTGCGCTTCGTTGAGGCGCGCGAGGTCTATGGTCTGGCCGAAGAAGGCGCGCCCGGCCGTGGGGCGCGTCTTGCCCGTGATGACGTCCATCATGGTCGTCTTGCCGGCGCCGTTGGGGCCGATGATCGCGCGCAGCTCGCCGCGGTCTATCGCCAGGTTGAGATGGTTGATGGCCTTGAAGCCGTCGAAGGAGACGGTGATGTCCTCGAGGTAGAGGATCACGCCGTGGCGCGTGTCGAGCTGGCGGCTGTCCTCGATGGGGCGTTCGAGCCCCACCGCGCGTTCCGTGCTGCTCGTGCCCAGGGAGGCGCCCTGGCGGGGCGCGTCGGTTCTGACGGCGGCGTTCATGCGCGCTTCTCCTTCTTGCTGAACCAGCTCTGCAGCTGTCCGACCACGCCGCGCGGCAACCACAGCGTGACGAGTATGAAGATGAGGCCCAGGAAGTAGAGCCAGTATTCGGGGAAGGCCACCGTGAACCAGCTCTTCACGCCGTTGATGAGGCCCGCGCCGATGAGCGGCCCGATCAGCGTGCCGCGTCCGCCCACGGCCGTCCAGATGGCGATCTCGATGGAGTTCGCGGGGCTCATCTCGCCGGGGTTGATGATGCCCACCTGCGGCACGTAGAGCGCGCCCGCGATGGCGCACAGCACGGCCGACAGCGTCCAGATGAAGAGCTTGTAGGGCAGCGGGTTGTAGCCCGAGAACATCACGCGGGATTCGGCATCGCGGATCGCCGCCAGCACGCGTCCGAGCTTGCTGGTGACGATGAAGCGGCCCAGCAGCAGGGCGCCCATCAGCGCCGTGGCGGTGAGCCCGAAGAGCACCACGCGGGTTTCCGGCGCGGTGATCGCGAAGCCCAGGATGCGCTTGAAGTCGGTGAAGCCGTTGTTGCCGCCGAAGCCCGTCTCGTTGCGAAAGAACAGCAGCATCGCGGCATACGTCAGGGCCTGCGTGATGATGGAGAAATACACGCCCTTGATACGCGAACGGAAGGCGAAGTAGCCGAACACGAAGGCGAGCAGGCCGGGCACCAGGACCACGAGCGCCAGCGCCCACAGGAAATGCTCGGTGCCCTGCCAGTACCAGGGCAGCGTCTTCCAGTTCAGGAAGACCATGAAGTCGGGCAGATCGCTCTGGTAGTTGCCCTCGCGGCCGATCGCGCGCATCAGGTACATGCCCATGCCATAGCCGCCGAGCGCGAAGAAGATGCCGTGCCCCAGGCTCAGGATGCCGGTGTAGCCCCACACCAGATCCATCGCCAGCGCCACGATGGCGTAGCACATGATCTTGCCGATCAGCGTGACCCAGTAGGTCGACAGATGGAAGGCGCTGTCGGCCGGCACGGCCAGGTTCAGCACCGGCACCATCACCAGCGTGACGGCGGCGAAGACGAGCAGGGCGGCCCATGCCTTGGGGCCGAAGAGACGGGCGGTGAGAGTCTTGTTCATGATGGTCTGTGGCTCCACGCTCAGTTGTCGGCGAAGCGGCCCTTGACCGCGAACAGCCCCTGCGGACGCTTCTGGATGAAGACGATGATGAGCACCAGCACGGTGATCTTGGCGAGCACGGCGCCGGCCACGCCCTCGAGCAGCTTGTTGAACACGCCCAGCCCCAGCGCGGCGTACACGGTGCCCGCGAGCTGGCCCACGCCGCCGAGCACGACGACCATGAACGAATCGATGATGTAGCTCTGGCCGAGATCGGGGCCGACGTTGCCGACCTGCGCCAGCGCGCAGCCCGCGAGCCCCGCCACGCCCGAGCCGAGCGCGAAGGCCAGGGTGTCGACGCGCGGCGTGGCCACGCCCACGCAGCCGGCCATCTGGCGGTTCTGCGTGACGGCGCGCACGAAGAGCCCCAGCCGCGTGCGCGTCAGGATCAGGCTCATGCCCATCACCACGAGGATCGCGAAGGCGATGATGGCGAGGCGGTTCCAGGGCAGGATCAGGTTGCTCATGACCTGCACGCCGCCCGACAGCCAGGCGGGATTCTCGACCATCACGTTCTGCGCGCCGAACAGCGAGCGCACGCCCTGGATCAGCACCAGGCTGATGCCCCACGTGGCGAGCAGGGTTTCGAGCGGGCGGCCGTAGAGATGGCGGATCACGAGGCGCTCCATGGTTGCGCCCACGAGCGCCGAGACCAGGAAGGCGACGGGAATCGCGAACAGCGGGTAGAACTCGAACAGGCCCGGCGCATGGGTGCGCAGTAGGTTCTGCACGAGGAAGGTGGCGTAGGCGCCGATCATGATGAGCTCGCCGTGAGCCATGTTGATGACGCCCATCAGCCCGTAGGTGATGGCCAGCCCGAGCGCGGCCAGCAGCAGGATGCTGGCGAGGCTCACGCCGGTGAAGAGGCCGCCGGCGATCTCGCCGATCTCGAGCCAGGTGTCGATGTGCGAAATGGCCTTGCGCGCGGCTTCGCGCACCGCCGCGTCGGCTTCGACGAAGCTCGCGCCGTTCTTTTCGAGCAGGCTGCCGAGCTGGGCCCGCGCACCGGGCGCGCCCGAGCCGCCCAGGGTTTCGATGGCCGCCAGGCGCGTGGCGCGATCCGGGTGATGGAGCCGGGCGCCGGCCTGCGCGACGCGCAGCAGATCGATGACCTGCGGGTCTTTCTCGGTGGCGAGCGCCTTGTCCAGCAAGGGCAGCAGCGCCGGGTCGCCGCTCTCCTGCAGCGTGCGCACCGCCGCGAGGCGGGTCGCGCGTTCGGGCGCGGCGAGGTCGAAGGCCGCGAAGGCGGCATCGAGCGCGACCGTGACGCGATTGTTGGTCATCACGTCTTCGAGGTCATCGGGCACCGGCACGAGGGGCTTGCCCGTGATGGCGTCGCGCGCGGTCTCGCCGTCGTAGATCACGGCCTGGTTGCCGCCGCGCGACTTGAGCGCGTCGTCGCGCAGGGCTTCGAGCAGCGGCAGCGCGTCGGGGTCGGCCGAGGCGGCAAGGGTGCCGAGCGCGGCGATGCGCGCGTCGTTGTCGCCCGTGGCGAGCTGGAGCACGAGTTCGGGCGCCGGGCGGGCGAGCGTGGCGGAGCCGCACAGGCCGAGCGCGAGCACGAGGGCGGCTGTCTGGAGGCGGGCGAGGAGGGAGGTCATGATGGACGTGCCGGAGGCTGTCTTGCGGGAGGAATCTTCTGCGGTTGCCGGGCGCGGCCCGCGCCAGGCGGGCGCGCGGGCCGGGGCCGTCCGCCATCGCCTGGCCCCCGGCGGGCTGCGCCGGGGGGGCCAGGTTCAGGCGCGGGCGTGCCTCACTTCTTTTCCGGCTCGTCCTTCTTGCCCTTGTTTTCGGGGATGTACGGGCTCCACGGCTGGGCCTTGACCGGGCCCGGCGTCTTCCAGACGACGCGGAACTGGCCGTCGGCGCGCACTTCGCCGATGAACACCGGTTTGTGCAGGTGGTGGTTCTTCTCATCCATCTTGGCGACGAAGCCCGAGGGCGCCTTGAAGGTCTGGCCCGCCATCGCCGCGATCACCTTGTCGGTGTCGGTGCTCTTGGCCTTCTCGGCGGCCTGCGCCCACATGTGGATGCCGATGTAGGTGGCTTCCATGGGGTCGTTGGTCAGCGGCTTGTCCTTGTGGCCGGCGAGGTTGTGCTTCTTGGCGTAGGCGGTCCACTTCTTGATGAACTCGGTGTTGGTCGGGTTCTTCACGCTCATGAAGTAGTTCCAGGCCGCGAGGTGGCCCACGAGCGGCTTGGTATCCACGCCGCGCAGTTCTTCCTCGCCCACCGAGAAGGCCACCACCGGCACGTCGGTCGCCTTGATGCCCTGGTTGCCCAGTTCCTTGTAGAAAGGCACGTTCGAGTCGCCATTGATCGTCGAGACCACGGCCGTCTTCTTGCCTTCGGAGGCGAACTTCTTGATCTTCGCGATGATGGTCTGGTAGTCGCTGTGACCGAAGGGGGTGTATTCCTCGAGGATGTCGGCGTCGGCCACGCCCTTGCTCTTCAGGAAGGCGCGCAGGATCTTGTTGGTGGTGCGCGGATACACGTAGTCGGTGCCCAGCAGCACGAAGCGCTTGGCCGAGCCGCCGTCCTTGGAGAGCAGGTATTCCACCGCCGGAATGGCCTGCTGGTTGGGCGCCGCACCCGTGTAGAACACGTTCTTCGAGAGTTCCTCGCCTTCATATTGCACGGGGTAGAAGAGCAGGGAGTTCAGCTCCTCGAACACCGGCAGCACCGACTTGCGCGAAACCGACGTCCAGCAGCCGAAGGTGACCGCCACCTTGTCGCTGGAAATGAGCTGGCGGGCCTTTTCGGCGAACAGCGGCCAGTTCGACGCGGGGTCGACCACCACCGGCTCCAGCTTCTTGCCCAGCACGCCACCCTTGGCGTTGATCTCCTCGATCGCCATCAGCGCCGTGTCCTTGAGCACGGTTTCCGAGATCGCCATCGTGCCCGAGAGCGAGTGCAGCACGCCGACCTTGATGGTGTCGGCGGCGAAGGCGGCGCTGGAGGCGAAGCCCGCCAGCGCCATGGCGGCGGAGAGGGCCGATACCTTGATGAAGCTGCGACGAGATTGCATGTGAGACTCCCTGGATGTCGTGGTGTCGAATGGGCGGCGGGGTGCCGGGTGACGCCACTGTAGGCAGCGCGCGCGGCGCGCTGAATACGTCAGACTGCGTAGGCGATGCGCACGGCGGCGCGCACCGTGGCGCGCGGCGGGGCCACAATGCCGGCTGTATCGCAGACAGGACGCTTCCATGGCCCTCATCAATACCGACTGGACGAAGGAGCTCAGGCAGGTCAAGGCCGCCTCGAGCGAGATCGTGGAGCAGCAGATCTCGCCCATGCTGCGCGAAGCCATCGCGCAGGCTGGCGACCAGCTCTCGCGCGTGGTGGACGAAGCCGGCAGCCGCGTGCAGGAAAACATCGAAACCCTCTCGCGCGAGATCCACGCCCAGCGCAGCCTCACGCGCGAAGACCTCAGGGAACTCATCGACTACGCCTCCGACAAGATCGGCAGCACCGTGGATGCGCGCCTGCTGCGCGCGCGCCAGGAAGTCTCCACGCTGTTCGCCGAGAAGGTCACCGAACTGCGCGCCGAGTTCGAGGACGCCGCGCGGCGCACCCGCCGCACGCTCTACCTCAACCTCGCGCTGTCGGCCGGCGCGGCGCTCGCGATGGCCGCGGTGGGCTTTCTCTACAAGAAGGTCTCGCTGGGCGAGGTGGACGTCTTCACGGTGTTCCGCGTCCTGCTGCTCTCGCTGGCGGTCGGCACCGGCCTGTTCTCGGCGCTGCGCCTCCTGGGCAACTGGCGCGAGATGTCGGGCACGCGCCGCAACATCGCCACCACGGTGCTGGGCATGATGGGCATCTTCCGCCCCAACGGCGCGCTGGGCCTGCTCGCGCTGTGCGTGCTGCTGCTGGCCGGCTGGTTCGGGCTGACCTTCTACGTGGCCTGACCGCGCGGGCGGCCGGCTGTCGCCCGCCGCATGCCTGTTGCATGATGCGGGCTTGCCCACAGGGAGACGAGACGATGTTCGAATCCGCCGAAGCCGGCCACCGCGTAGACAAGGAGCGCTTCCGCCGCGAGGAGCGCGAGCTGCGCGCCGAGCTGCTGATGGCGCAGAACACCCTGCTGCGCAGCGAAAAGCCTTTCCAGGTGCTGCTCCTCGTGTCCGGCGTGGATGGCGCCGGCAAGAGCGAGACCATCGCCCAGCTGCATGAGTGGATGGACCCGCGCTTCCTGCTGACCTGCGCCTTCGAGGCCGGCCGCAACCCCGCCGAAGCGGGCCGCCCGCCCATGTGGCGCTACTGGCAGTCGCTGCCGCCGCGCGGGCGCATCGGCATCTTCGCGGGCTCGTGGTACTCGCGCCCCATCGCGCGGCGCCTGGCCGGCAAGCTCGCACGGACCGCGCTGGACGCCCGCCTCGAAGAGATCAACCGCTTCGAGGCCATGCTCGTCAACGAAGGCGCGCTGGTGCTCAAGCTCTGGTTCCACCTGAGCCGCAAGGGCCAGGCCGTGCGCCTGCGCCGGCTCGAACGCGACCCGCGCACGGCCTGGCGCGTCACGCGCGAAACCTGGGCCCGCACGCGCTCCTACAACGCGCTGCAAAAGGTGGCGGCGCACGTCCTGCGCGTCACCAACACCGCCGCCGCGCCGTGGACCATCGTGGACGGCAGCGACGACAACTACCGCAACCTCTGCGTGGGCCGGCTGCTGCTCGACGCGCTGCGCGAGCGCCTCGCCGCGCCCCCCGCGCCCGCCGTGGTGGCGCCCGTGCCGCGCCCCGCGATCGACGCCCGCAACGTGCTCTCCGCGCTGGACCTCGGCTGCCGCCTCGACGACCGCGCCTACGCGCGCGAACTGCCGCGCTGGCAGGGCCGGCTCGCCGAACTCGTGCGCCGGCGCGCGTTCGCCGGGCGCTCGCTGATCCTCGCCTTCGAGGGCATGGACGCGGCCGGCAAGGGCGGCGCGATCCGCCGCGTGACCGCCGCGCTGGACCCGCGCAACTTCCGCGTCGTGCCCATCGCCGCACCCACCGACGAAGAATCCGCCCAGCCCTACCTGTGGCGGTTCTGGCGCCACATCCCGGGCGCCGGCCGCGTCGCCATCTTCGACCGCTCCTGGTACGGCCGCGTGCTCGTCGAACGCATAGAGGGCTTCTGCAGCGAGGCCGACTGGCTGCGTGCGTATGCCGAGATCAACGATTTCGAGCACGAACTCGTGGCGGCCGGGGCCGTCGTGCTCAAGTTCTGGCTGCAGATCGACCCCGACGAACAGCTGCGGCGGTTCGAGGCCCGCGAAGCCGAATCCTACAAACGCTTCAAGATCACTCCCGACGACTGGCGCAACCGCGACAAATGGAGCGCCTACCAGCAGGCCGCCGTCGACATGATCGACCGCACCAGCACCGGCCGCGCACCGTGGATTCCAGTGGAGGCGAACGACAAGAACTTCGCGCGCGTGAAGATCCTCAAGGCCGTCTGCAAGCACCTCGAAGACGCGCTGGACAAGGATTGACGCCCGGCGAGGCGTGTCGCAGCGCACGCTGCGGAAAGACCCCGCGCGACAGATTCTCGTGCAGGCGGCAGGCTTTCATGGCACAGGAGGCGAGCGCCACCCCTGGTGGCGCTCTGTGGGGAGGGTTTATTTCTTCGTCCGCTTGGCACGCTTTTCCAGCATGCTGAGCAGGTTGGCCTCGGAGATTGCCACCGCCAGCTTCACCACGCGGCCCAGCTCCGCCGGGTCGTCAATGGGCGGTTCGAATTTGTCCGAAGTGAAATAGCCAACGCCGTTCTCCGGGCGAATGGGGCGGACGATCAATGATGCCGATCCGCCGCGACGCAAGACTTCTGCAGGTGCCACCTTCCTGTTTAAATCTCTATCGGATTTGAAGCCGAGGAATATGGCAACCTCATTCGCATTAGTGCCTCCTAAATCCTCAAGCTTCTGAGCCGTGCGGCAACGTTCAGCGGCGCGCAGAATGGCGCGCCCCAGAACCTCGTTCGCAGCATCCAGCGCGCACTCCTCCGGTGGCATTTCGGAAGTAGCGTAACCATCTGGCGTATCGCTTCTGGGCACGAAGTAAAACGTACCTTTAATGGGCAAAACACTCACGTTAAAGCTGTCAAGCATCGTCATTTCAGCAGTCTACTGTTGGTGATGGGGTGTGCGGGAGTAATTAGTCGTCGAGATACTGGGGCGGGCGGGGGGCATTTCTGGAGCTGAAACCGGTTGCTCTTGGTTTTCAGGGTCTGTTCATTTTTATCTGCTCGACTGCGCGGTCTCGCCCGTCGCCCGTCGCCCGGAACCCCCTTGGCGGGCATCGCAACGCCAAGCGCATGCCTCGTTTCACAGAATCGCGCACCTTTATTCCGTTGCCTCCGCCCGGGCTGGCCAGCCCCCGGTGTGCGGCGCTGCGCGTGTGCGCGGAATCCGGCAGGGCACCCTGCTCGGTAGTGCTAATTAATGCGCGGGATTCATTTCTTCCGCTTGGCGCGCTTTTCCAGCATGCTGAGCAGGTTGGCCTCGGAGATTGCCACCGCCAGTTTCACCACGCGGCCCAGCTCCGCCGGGTCGTCAATGGGCGCTTCGAACTTGTCGGATGTGAATAAGGCGATGCCCCTCTCCGGGCGCGTTGCATTGATGATCAATGTCGTCTCCCCGCGCCGCCGTGATACAGCCACGGACGCAACCCTTTTGCAGATTTCCTTGTCGGACTTGTAGCCCAGGGACCGTGCGACGTCGTCAGGGTCTGTGCCTCCCAAATCCTCCCTGCGTTGCACCCGCCGACAACGTTCCGCTGCGCGCAGAATGGCGCTACCCAGCACTTCGTTCCCCGCATCCAGTGCACACTGTTCCAGCGGCGTTTCGAAGGTGGCGTAACCATCCGGCGTCCCACTGATGGGTATGAGGTGAAGCGTGCCTTGAATGGCCATTCCGCTCACATTAAAATGGTCATGCATCGTCATTTCAGCAGTCTCCTGTTGGTGATGGGACGTGCGGGAGCAATTTGTCGTCGAGATACTGGGGCGGGCGGGGGCATGTCTGGAGCTGAAACCGGTTGCTCTTGGCTTTCAGAGCCTGTTCATTTTTATCTGCTCGACTGCGCGGTCTCGCCCGTCGCCCGTCGCCCGTCGCCCGGCCCCCTTGGCGGTCATTGCAACGCCAAGCGCATGCCTCGTTTCACAGAATCGCGCACCTTTATTCCGTTGCCTCCGCCCGGGCTGGCCAGCCCCCGGTGTGCGGCGCTGCGCGTGTGCGCGGAATCCGGCAGGGCACCCTGCTCGGTAGTGCTAATTAATGCGCGGGATTCATTTCTTCCGCTTGGCGCGCTTTTCCAGCATGCTGAGCAGGTTGGCCTCGGAGATTGCCACCGCCAGTTTCACCACGCGGCCCAGCTCAGCGGGGTCGTCAATGGGCGCCTCGAATTTGTCCGAAGTGAAATAGGCAACGCCGTTCTCCGGGCGAGTGGGGTGGACGATCAATGATGCCGATCCGCCGCGACGAAAGACTTCTACAGGTGCCAGCTTCCTGCTTAAATCTCTATCGGATTTGAAGCCGAGGAATATGGCAACCTCATCCGCATCGGTACCGCCTAAATCCTCACGGTTCTGAACCGTGCGGCAACGTTCAGCGGCGCGCAGAATGGCGCGCCCCAGAACCTCGTTCGCAGCATCCAGCGCGCACTCCTCCGGTGGCATTTCGGAAGTAGCGTAACCATCTGGCGTACTGCTTTTGGGCACGAAGTAAAACGTACCTTCAATGGCCCAAACACTCACATTAAAGCGGTCCAGCATAGTCATTTCAGCATTTGGTTGTTGATGATGAAAGATTTTCGAAACAATAAAGAAAAAGTCCGATGCCGAGAAGATAGATGGGGATCAGTGCCACGTCAGCTGCAATGGCTGCCGGGTACAAGACCCGCTTTGCCGAGAGGGTCTTTTCGGTATAAAAGCCTATCTCGATGGGGGTGTTGAAACGGAAGACGTCATCGGGGACTTTTGATTTTCGATGTATCGTACCTTCCAGGCCCCCAAGGCTTATCTGGCAATTCCCCGATGCGCCTGCGGTGTCCGAGCACCTCGCGTCCGAGATGTTCACGGCTCTGATGAACATTTCCCGATCTTCATGATTCTGGTAGGTGTATGTCAGAGTGATGTATCCGTGAAACCGGTTCCTTGCATTTCCCAGCATGAAACTTCCTTTTGAAGATGCCTGGATGCGGGTCTTGTCAATCTCGCCAGATGCCAGCGCGCGCATAAGACCATCCGCACCCTTTTGAAGGGTGTAGTCGAATTTGTTGCCGACGAATACCCACTTGTATTCATCTTTCTCGTTCTTGGTGATTGCTGCTGCTGTTATTGAATCGTCGTGGTGAGGCCTTCTTTGATTTTCTGTAATTGCGATGTCGTTAAACAGGCTGCCTGTTACACAGCCGGATGTGTTCAATATTAACGTTGATGCCACTATCCATGAAATTGTTTTCCTGAGTAGGTCGTTCATGAGTGTTCCTTTGGGTAATGGCTGGATGGAAAATGAATTTCGTAGCCGCTGTCGCGGAGGCTTGCGTGCCGTGGTAAATCTCACATGGACGCAAGGGTGTTGCGCTGCATGGATGCTGGGAGCGTGTTCCGTACTGCTGTCTGAAGCCGTCGATTGTCATTTGTGTGGAGGGGCGTGGTTTTGTGCGCTCCCTCCCCGGCAGGGACGGGCTGCGATTTTTCTGCGTCCCGGGTCGCACGTGCACGGAAATCTTATTTCTTTCGGATTTCAATGCATATGACATGAACAGGTGGTCGTGTTTTCCCTCGTGAAAGGGAAGGGCCGTCTTACCCAAAGGGGGACATCTGCAATACCAGCTTCTTTCGGATGCCAATGCATATGACATGAACAGGTAGTCGTGTTTTCCCTCGTGAAAGAAAAGGGGCCGTCTTACCCAAAGGGGGAAATCTGCAATACCAGCCTTTCCGGTAATGCTGCGTGCGGGAAGGGGGTCGGGCAGGGGCGACTGTCGTGACGATGTTCTCGACCGGCGGGGAATGGGGCGGGTTGAACACGCTGGCCGACTGCACGGAGAGCCCTGCAACATCCGTCGCGCAAGGGCGCGATGATCTGTCAAGTATTGGCGGGCGTATCTATGTGGCGCATGCCAGTCGTTGCTCCCGAGCACCGTGGTGGGATTCTTCAGATGCCAGATGGCATCGATCACCCGTGCTGGATCAGGGCGTGCCATATGGGGAGGCCCGCGCCCCAGAAGGTGAGTGCGGGGCCGCCGTCGATGACGACGCGGCTATTTCCGGGGGAGGGGGCGAGAATTGATGCGGGACGCGTGGTGCACAACTTTCTGTCGCGGCGCTACGCATGCCGCTTCACCATTTATCGTCGAAGTGATGGGGCGGGGGGCATGTCTGGAGCTGAAGCCGGCTGCTCTTGGCTTTCAGAGTCCGTTCTTTTTTTATCTGCTCGACTGCTCGACTGCGCGGTCTCGCCCGTCGCCCGGCCCCCTTGGCGGTCATCGCAACGCCAAGCGCATGCCTCGTTTCACAGAATCGCGCACCTTCATTCCGTTGCCTCCGCCCGGGCTGGCCAGCCCCCGGTGTGCGGCGCTGCGCGTGTGCGCGGAATCCGGCAGGGCACCCTGCTCGGTAGTGCTAATTAATGCGCGGGATTCATTTCTTCCGCTTGGCGCGCTTTTCCAGCATGCTGAGCAGGTTGGCCTCGGAGATTGCCACCGCCAGCTTCACCACGCGGCCCAGCTCCGCCGGGTCGTCAATGGGCGGTTCGAATTTGTCCGAAGTGAAATAGGCAACGCCCTTCTCCGGGCGAGTGGGGCGGACGATCAATAACGCCGATCCGCCGCGACGCAAGACTTCTACAGGTGCCAGCTTCCTGCTTAAATCTCTATCGGATTTGAAGCCGAGGAATATGGCAACCTCATCCGCATCGGTACCGCCTAAATCCTCACGGTTCTGAACCGTGCGGCAACGTTCAGCGGCGCGCAGAATGGCGCGCCCCAGAACCTCGTTCGCAGCATCCAGCGCGCACTCCTCCGGTGGCATTTCGGAAGTAGCGTAACCATCTGGCGTATTGCTTTTGGGCACGAAGTAAAACGTACCTTCAATGGCCAAAACACTCACATTAAAGCGGTCTAGCATAGTCATTTCAGCAATCTACTTGATGGAAGTTCTACGGGACAATCTTGGTGGTAATTGCCACGCCATATTCCGTCGCGACTTCCTTCAAGATCGCCTCGTGAGCCGACGACGGGGTCTTATTGAAAACCATGTAAAGCTCTCGGGAAAGAATGTCGCTTGGTTGGATGGCCTCGACCCTTGACCCATCCGCCAGTTTCTTCGCTCTGCTACCCTCGAACTCCTTCAACTTGTCCGCATACTTCCTGATCGTCGATCGAAACTGCGCGGCGTCCTGGTAGGTCCTGGCATCCAGATTCAGCGGCTTGATGCTGACGGCATGCCTGTGACGAAGTTGAATACATCGCTGCCGCGATGGTTGCCCGGCAGCGCCCGCCCCGGAATCAGGGGCGCCACCAACGCGAGCAGCGCCCCGCGTGTGCGGTGCGCCGTGACGGGGCGGGGTGATGTGCGCGGGGCCTGCGTTGCTCGCGCGTGCGAGGGGAGGGGGACCCGGCAGTCCGGCACTACGTTCTCGGCGTCGCGTTGCTCGCGCGTGCGCGGGCGCTCTTTATGCGAACCGGGAGCGGGGAGCCGCGCGTGGCGGGCGACCGGGGTGGCGGCGGCGGGCGCCCGGGGTCAGGTCGCGCGCGCGGCGCAGGTGGCGGGCTCGGCGTGGGGGGCGCGCTGCGCGGCGAGGGCGTGGGTGAGTGCTTCGATGACGGGGTGCCAGTCGCCCGGGTCGGTCTGGCGGAAGAGGCGCAGCACGCCGGGATACCAGGGGGCGTCGTCGTCGTGCCGCCCCCAGCGCCAGTCGGTGGCGTAGGCCGGCAGCATGACCCAGCAACGCTTGCCGAGCGCGCCCGCGAGATGGGCGATTGCGGTGTCCACGCTGATGACGAGGTCGAGCGCATCGACGAGCGCGGCGGTGTCGGCGAAGTCGTCGAGCGCGCTGCCGGCGTCCAGCGTGCCGGGGGGCAGGGCGGCGGCTTCGGCGGGCGAGAGGTGCTTCTGCAGATTGACGAAGGCCACGCCGGGCACCGTGGCGAGCGGGGCGAACAGTTGCGGGCCCGGCAGCGAGCGCTCGCGGTCGTTTTCGAAGCGCGGGCTGCCGCGCCATGCGAGGCCCACGCGCAGCGCGCCGGCGGGCAGGGCGTCGGCGAGCCGCTGGCGCCAGCGCAAGGCGTCGCCCGCGAAGGGGAAGAGATAGGGCCGCCGCCCGGGGAGGTCCGCGAGGTCGCTGCCGCACGCGTGCGGCAGGCTCATGGCGGGGCTCCAGTAATCCCAGTCGGTGGTTTCAAGCTGCAGCGAGGGCTCGTAGGCCATCACGCGGCCCACCCCGGCGAGCCCCGTGAAGAGGCGTCGCAGGCCGGCGTGGCAGAGAATGTCCACGCGGGCCGCGCCGCGTTCGCGCAGCACGCCCACGTAGCGGCAGAACTGGATCATGTCGCCATGGCCGGCTTCGCAGCCTATCAGGATGCGCTGCCCGCCCAGCGGTTCGCCGCGCCAGCGCGCGAGGCCCGCGGCGTCCAGCGCGGCGTCCAGCGGGTTGCGCCAGTCACGGGCCTCGAAGGCCGCGAAGCCCTCGCGGTACTTGCCCTGGCATAGCTGCAGGTAGCCCAGGTTGTAGCGTGCGTTGCGGTGGTCGGGCGCGATCTCGAGCGCGGTGCGCAGGCAGAACTCGGCGTAGGTGTCGCGCTTGAGATTGGCGAAGAGCACGCCGAGGTTGGACCACAGGTCGGCGTCGTCGGGCGCGGCATCCAGCCCCTCGCGGTAGATCGCCTCGGCTTCGGCGCGCAACCCGCGCGCGGCGAGCAGGGCGCCGTAGTTGAGGTACAGGCGCGGATGCGCGCTGCCGAGCTGGCGGGCCTGGCGGTAGCAGCGCTCGGCGCCGGCGGCGTCGCCTCCGCTGGCGAGCAGGTAGCCGAGGTTGGTCCAGGCTTCGCTGAAGTGCGGCGCCTGCCGGCAGGCTTCGTGCAGGCATTCGCATGCGCGCGCGGTCTCGCCGGCATCCATGAGCACCAGCGCCTCCTGGAACAGGGTGTGGGCGGCGACCAGGGAAGAAGGCTGGGACATGCTGCGGCTCCGGCGGGCAGATGGCGTGAATCTAAGCCGCGATGAGCGCACTGGCACAGGTTTTGACCAGATTTTAACTCTGGCCCCCGCTCAGGCCGGCGGGGCTTCGCCCATCAGCGCCACGAAGCGGCGCGCCGCCGGGCCCAGCGGGTGCTCGCGCGACCAGACGACGTCCACCCACAGGCGCAGCGCCGTGGTGGCGTTGGCGAGATGCAGTTCGACGAGTTCGCCGCTTTCGAGCTGGGCGCGCACCCGGGCATGCGGCAGGAAGCCCCAGCCCAGCCCCGTTCCGATGAGGCGGATGGCGGACTCGGGGTTGTCGGTGCGCCAGTAATGGCGCGAGAAGAGCAGGCGCGAGTCGCTGAGCGCCTGCTCGCGCCCGGCCACGACGATCTGGCGGTGGCCGGCGAGCATCTCGGTGCGCAGGGCCGCGCCCGCCGAGCAGGCGGGGTGGTGAGGCGCGATCACCGGGACGAGGGTTTCGGTGCGGACTTCCTCGAAGCCTTCGCGGCCGTCGAATGACTGGCGCTCGAAGACGAGCGCGAGCTGCACGCGCCCGCCATGCAGCATGCGCAGCGCATCTTCCTGCGGCGCGGCGAGGACCTCGACGGTGAGCGCGGGGTACTCGGCGGCGAGTCGCGCGAGCTGCGCCGCCCAGTCGCCGCCCAGCAGCTCGGGCGCGATGGCGATCGAGAGCTGGCTTTCCTGCCCCGTGGACAGGGCCAGCGCCTGTGCGCGCAACTCGCGCAACTGCATCACGAGCTCGCGTGCCTGGGGTGCCAGGCTGCGCGCGGCGGCGGTGGGCACGGGTTCGCGCCCGTTGCGGGCGAACAGGGTCAGGCCGCATTCGGCTTCGAGATTGCCGATGGCCATGCTGACGGCCGAGGGCACGCGCCCGAGCGCGCGCGCGGCGGCCGAGAACGAGCCGTGGTCGAGCGTGGCGACGAAGACTTCGAGCGCATCGCTGGAAAATGACATGTCAGAAAAGCTGATGGGAGTTGTCTCGCATTGTCAGCTTGGCTGACATAAAGTCAATCCCGTCATTCTCTTCGGGCAGCAACCCATGCAAGGCATCCGGCGCAAGGTCGTTCAGGCCGTTCTGTATGAACTCGTGGCCATCGTCATCGTGACGGCGGGGCTCACGCTTTTTTCGCGCCACGACGCGGGCGCGGCGGGCGGGCTGGCGGTGACCACCTCGCTCGTGGCGATGGTCTGGAACATGGTGTTCAACGCGCTTTTCGAGGCCTGGGAGCGGCGCCAGCCCAGCCGCGAGCGCACCGTGGCGCGGCGCACCCTGCACGCCATCGGTTTCGAGGGCGGGCTGGTCGTGGCCTGCGTGCCGATGATCGCCTGGTGGCTGGATATCGGGCTGTGGCAGGCCTTCGTGCTCGATCTCTGGCTCGTGGTTTTCTTTCTCGTCTATACCTTCGTCTTCAACTGGTGCTTCGACCGCGTCTTCGGCCTGCCAGCCTCGGCGCGGGCGTGAAGGGCGGCCGCCGCGTCACGCGGCCGTGGCGAAGGTGAGTGCGTCGCTGCGGGTGACGCGCGCGATGCGCGGGAAGATGTGCTCGAAGCTGTGGGCGTGAGCCTCCGGCGAGGGGTTGGCGCAGGCGTCCTCAACCAGCACGACGGCATATCCCAGCTCCCAGGCCTGGCGTGCCGTGGATTCCACGCCGAAGCTGGTGGCGATGCCGCCCAGCACCAGTGTGTCGATGCCGCGCCGGCGCAGTTGCAGGTCGAGTTCGGTGCCGTGGAAGGCGCCCCATTGGCGCTTGAGGATCACGAGGTCGCCGGGCTGGACGAGGCCGGGCGTGAAGTCGGACCAGTCTGCGGGCTGGCCGCCGGGCGGCGAGACGCGCGGGCGGTCGACGGGCTGGCGGGGCGCGTCGGCCTGATCGGCCGACCAGCCGACGTGCACGGGCACCACGAGCGCGCCCGCGGCGCGGAAGCGCGCGGCCAGTGCCATCCCGCTGGCGGCGGTGTCGGCGGCCGGGCGCGGGGCCAGCGGCTGCGCCATGATGCCTTTCTGCAGGTCGATGAGGACGAGGGCGCTGCGGCGCGGATCGAGTTCGATCATGGGCGGGGTCTCCGGGTGGAATCAGCTGCGCAGGCGTTCGAGCGCGAGCTTGGCGGCGGCGGTGCGGTTTTCGACGCCGAGTTTTTCGTAGATGTGTTCGAGGTGCTTGTTCACGGTGCGCGGGCTGGAGCCGAGAATGTCGCCGATGTCGGCGCTCGTCTTGCCGCGCGCGGCCCAGTAGAGCACCTCGGCCTCCTTGCGCGTGAGCGGAAAGGCGCCGAGCAGGGCCTCGATGTGGGCGGCGTCGTTCTCTTCGCGCAGCACGATGAGCCATTCGCCATCGGCGGTCTGGTCGTGCAGCGTGAAGACGAGGCGGCGCGCGTCGAGCGCGATGTGCAGTGGCAGGGCGGCCAGCGGGGGATCGGCGCGGCGGTTGGCGAGCGCGGTGTCCAGCCAGGCGAGCAGCGGCGCGGGCGCGTGTTCGGCGGCGGCCTCGGCCGGGAAGTATTCCGCCAGCAGACGGCGCGCGAGCGCGGTCTGCCAGGTGATGCGCGCGGTTTCGCGGCGCAGGGCGAGGGTGCCCTGGCCGAAGGCATCGAGCGCGCTGCGCGCCTGCTTCATCTGGCGCGCGGCGGCGAGGTGGGCGTTGAGCCGCGCGATGACTTCGCCGGTACGCACGGGCTTGGTGACGTAGTCGGTGCCGCCGGCGGCGAAGGCGGCCACGATGTGCTCGGTCTCGGTGAGGCCGGTCATGAAGATCACGGGGATGTGGCGCGTCGAGAAATCGGCCTTGAGCCGGCGTGCGACCTCGAAGCCGTCCATGCCGGGCATCATCGCGTCGAGCAGGATCACGTCGGGCAGGCTCTGGCGCGCGCGCGCCAGCGCGCCTTCGCCATGGGTGGCGACGAGCACCGTGAAGCCGGATTCATCGAGCGCGTCGTGCAGCACCGAGAGGTTCTCGGGGATGTCGTCGACGATGAGCACGATGTCGGCACGGCTGCGGTCAAGTTCCAGCGGCATCCTGAGCCTTTGCGAGAAGGTCGTTCATGGTATCGAAATCGAACCGCGAGAGCGCTTCGCGCTGCTTCGCGAGCCAGGCCGCGTGCGCGGGGGCGGCGGCGTCGAGCGCGTCCAGCGCCTGCTGGATGCCGCGCACGTAGCCCAGCCGGATCTGCGCCGCGAGCGCGTCGAGCAGCCCGGCGGGCAGCGGCGTGCACGCGGGCGCGGGCGGTTCGGCGGGCAGGGCGGGGGCGGCGGGGGGCGCGGCGTGAGTCCATTCGAGGCCGAGGCGCTGGCCCATCCATTCGAGCAGCTCGGCCACGCGCACGGGCTTGAGGATGAAGTCTTGCGGCGCGATGCCGGCGTCATTGTCCAGCCCCTTGTCGAAGGCGTTGGCCGAGATGACCGCGATGTGCGGGGGCGTGCCGGGGCGCGCGCGGATGCGGCGGATCGTCTCCCAGCCGTCGATGCCGGGCATGGCGAGGTCCATGAAGATCAGGTCGGGGGCGAAGCGCGGCAGCACTTCCAGGCATTCGATGCCGGACGCGGCCTGGTCCAGTTCGAAGCCCAGCGGCGCGAGCACACTGAGCAGGAACTCGCGGTCCACGGCCTCGTTGTCGACGACCAGCACGCGGCGGCGTTCGCCCCGGTAGCCGGTGTAGTGGCGCTGCGGCAGTTCCTGCGCGGCCTGCGCCGCCGCCACCTGCGGCAGGAACAGCCGCACCGTGAAGCAACTGCCCGCGCCCGGCGTGCTGCG
Organism: Candidatus Dactylopiibacterium sp.; assembly: GCA_031119555.1. Lineage (GTDB taxonomy): Bacteria > Pseudomonadota > Gammaproteobacteria > Burkholderiales > Rhodocyclaceae > Uliginosibacterium. The sequence goes on along the minus strand of JAVHXQ010000032.1, from coordinate 9,021 downwards.
CACCGTGAGTTCGCCGCCCATGAGCCCGGTGAGCATGTGCGCGATCGTGAGCCCCAGCCCCGTGCCGCCCGCGCCGTGCGCGGCGGAGCTGCCGCGCGCGAAGGGCTCGAAGATGTGCTCGAGTTCGTCGGCGGCGATGCCGGGGCCGCTGTCCTCGATGTCGAACACGGCCATGTCGCGCGCATACCGCAGGCGGAAATTCACGCCGCCCGCGCGCGTGAACTTCACGGCGTTGCCGAGCAGGTTGATGAGGATCTGGCGCAGCCGCTTCTCGTCGGCGCGGACCGCGAGCGGGCGCTCGCCCTGGCAGCTGAACTCGAAGCGGATGCCCTTGTGGTGGGCCTGCAGCGCGAACATGTGCACGAGCTGGTCGAGCAGCGCGGCGAAGTCGATGGCGCGGATCTCCAGCGTCAGCTTGCCGCCTTCGATGCGCGCGATGTCCAGCGTGCCCTCGATCAGCGAGAGCAGGTGGTCGCCGCTGCGCCGGATCACGCGCACGGCCTGCTGGCGGTGCGCCGGAATGGTCGGGTCGCCATCCAGGATCTGCGCGTAGCCCAAGATGGAGTTGAGCGGCGTGCGCAGCTCGTGGCTCACCGAGGTGATGTAGCGGCTCTTGGCCTGGTTGGCGGCGTCGGCGTGGCGCTTGGCCTGCTGGAGCGCTTCATCGGTGCGCTTGTGCGACGCGATCTCGCGCATCAGCAGGTGCGTCTGGCGGTTCGATTCCTCCTGCGCCACCTGCCGGCTCTTGTGGGTCAGCACCAGCCACCACGCCATGATGCCGGCGCTCACGATGAGCACGCAGTAGAGCTTGAGGTAGGACAGCCGCAGCGCGGGCAGCAGCGCGGCGTCGAGCGCGCTGGCCTGGGGCGTGTAGAGCATCGCGAGCACCGCCGCGAGCAGCGCGCTGACGGTGCCCATGAGCAGCAGGTAGTGCCCCAGGCCACTGTCGAGATAGGGCCACAGGCGCGCCGGCAGCACGCGGCGCATGGCGCGCTGCCACTGGTTCGCGAGGCGCGCGTCGGGCTTGCAGAGATCGTGGCAGCGGGCGTCCAGCGTGCAGCACAGCGAGCAGATGTTGCCCTGGTAGGCGGGGCAGCGCGCCATGTCGTCGGTTTCGTACTCGCGCTCGCAGATCACGCAGGTCAGCCGTGCCGGGCCGGGCGGCGGCAGGTCGTGCCGGGCGAGGTAGTAGCGCCCGCGCGTGGCCCAGGCGAGCAGCGGCGAGGCGACGAAGGCGGTGCCGAGTGCGATGAAGGAGGTCAGGGCCTTGCCGGTGGGGCCGAACACGCCCAGGTAGGCGAGGATGGAAAGCGTGGAGGCGATCAGCATCGCGCCCACGCCCACCGGGTTGATGTCGTACAGGTAGGCACGGCGGAACTCGATGCCCGCGGGCGAGAGTCCGAGCGGCTTGTTGATGACCAGGTCGGCCACCACCGCGACGAGCCAGGCGATGGCGATGTTGGAGTACAGCCCGAGCACCGCGCCCAGCGCCTCGAACACGTTGAGCTCCATGAGCATCAGGGCGATCGCGGTGTTGAAGACCATCCAGACCACGCGCCCCGGGTGGCTGTGCGTGAGGCGCGCGAAGAAGTTGCTCCAGGCGAGCGAGCCCGCGTAGGCGTTGGTGACGTTGATCTTGAGCTGCGAAATGATCACGAAGGCCGCCGTGATGCCGACCGCCCAGGCCGCGTTGCCGAAGACCGTCTCGAAGCCCACGAGGTACATCTGGTTGGGGTCCACCGCGCGGTCGGCCGGCACGGCGTTGCGGATCGCGAGCCAGGCGAGTAGGCAGCCGCCCAGCATCTTGGCCACGCCGGGCACGACCCAGCCCGGCCCGCCCATGAGCACCGCCGCGAGCCAGCGGCGCCGGTTCTGCGGCGTGCGCGCGGGCATGAAGCGCAGGTAATCCACCTGCTCGCCCATCTGCGTGATGAGTGCGATGCCCACCGTGAGCGCGGCGCCGAAGAGCGGCAGGCTGAAGCCGCTGGCGTGGCCCTGCTGGCCGCCGTAGCGCAGGAGTTCGCCGGGCAGCTCGGGGTAGCGCGCGAGCACGAACACGTAGGGCAGGGCGAGCAGGATCAGCCACACCGGTTGCGTGAGCACCTGCAGGCGGCTGATGGCGGTGATGCCGTGGGTGACGAGCGGGATCACCACGATCGCGCACAGGAAGTAGCCCCAGGCCGGGGGAATGTCGAAGGCCAGCTCCAGCGCGTAGGCCATGACGGCGGCTTCGAGCGCGAAGAAGATGAACGTGAAGCTCGCGTAGATCAGCGAGGTGATCGTCGAGCCGATGTAGCCGAAGCCCGCGCCGCGCGTGAGCAGGTCCATGTCCAGCCCGTAGCGCGCCGCGTACAGGCTGATCGGGGTGCCGCACAGGAAGATGATGAGCCCGGTGGCGAGGATCGCGAGCGCGGCGTTGGTGAAGCCGTAATTGACGAGCAGCGTCGCGCCGACGGCTTCGAGCACGAGGAAGGCGGCGGCGCCGAACGCCGTGTTGGCGACCTGCCAGGCGGAAAGCTTGCGGAAGCTCTTGGGCGTGTAGCGCAGCGCGTAGTCTTCCATGGTTTCGCGCGCGACCCAGGTGTTGTAGTCGCGACGGACCTTGACGACACGCTGCAGGGCTTCGTCGGGCGGGCTTTCGGGGGCGGGGCTGCGAGAGGCGGGCATGGGCGCTGGCAAGACGGCGGTCGGGGCCGGGAGGTTCGCGCATGTTACCCGCGTGTCGTTGCGGACGAGCGCGTGGCTTGCGCGCCCGGGCCGGCGCTGCCGCCGCGATGGCGTGGCGTCAGCCCGCCTCGACGCGGTTGCGCCCGCTGTCCTTGGCGCGGTAGAGCGCCGCGTCGGCGCGCGCGATCAGGGTGCCCAGCGGCTCGCCGGGAATGTGCTGGGTGACGCCCGCGCTGAGGGTGACGGCGAGCAGCAGGGAATCGCAGGGCAGGGGGCGCGCGGCCAGCCCTTCGCAGAGCCGCGTGGCGACGCGGCGTGCCTCTTCCAGCGCGGTGTGCGGCAGCAGGAAGATGAATTCCTCGCCGCCCCAGCGCCCCGCCACGTCGTGCCGGCGCAGCCCTTCGGAGAGGCGCCGCACGGCATTGAGCAGGACCTGATCGCCGGCCTGATGACCATGGGCGTCGTTGATGCGCTTGAAGTGGTCGAGATCGAGCAGGATCAGCGAGACCGGCTCCGGGTAGCGTGCGGCGCGCTCGAGCACCAGACCGGCCTGACGCTCGAAGGCGCGCCGGTTCGCGAAGCCGGTGAGCGGGTCTTCCTGCGCGAGCTTGTTGAGCGCGCGCTCGGCCACGCGCCAGCGCGTGATGTCGTGGTTGATGCCGATGATGACGGGCGAGCCGTCCAGGTACAGGCTGCGGCGCTTGTGCACGATGCGATGGACTTCCTCGCCCGTGACCTTGCGCAGCACGCATTCTTCCTTGAGCACTTCCTGCCCGGCGAGGATCGCGAGGTCTTCATCCATCGAGACCTGGCGCGTGCTGGTGACGGGGCCGGCGGGCGGGAACTCATGGCTGGTGATGTACTCGCGCTCCAGCCCCCGGTACTGGCAGAAGGCCTTGTTCACGAGCAGGTAGCGGCTGTGCGTGTCCTTGACGTAGACCGGGTCCGGGATCACGTCGATGAGCCGCTGCACGAAGGCTTCGGTGCTCTGGCGCCGGGTGGCCTCGCGCGCGAGCGACTCCTGCAGCGCGCGCTCGGTTTCGCGCCAGGGCGTGATGTCGAAGTTGGTGCCCACGATCAGGAGCTGGCCCTCGGGGCTCAGGCAGCTGCCCTTCATGATGAGGCGCTCGCGCTGCTTGCCGGTGTGCGGGTTGGTGTCGCGCAGCTCTTTGTGGATGCGCGCGCCCGCGAGCACGCGCGCGTCTTCCTGCAGCGTGGTCTGGGTGTGCTCGGCGCCCGTGAAGAGCACCGAGGGGCGGCCCACGAGCTCGTCGATGGGGCGGCCCGTCATTTCGGCCAGCGCGCGGTTGACCATGAGGTAGTTGGAGTTCGCGTCCTTCACGTAGACGGGCTGCGGGATCACGTCGATGAGGCGCTGGATGAAGGCCTGGTTGCGCGCGCCCTGCGAAGCCTGCTGGTGGCGCGAGCGCGCGAGCAGGAGATGGGCGGGGACCAGCGTGGCCAGGAGGGTGGCGGCCAGGGCCGGCGCGAGGGGCCAGTCGAACGCGAGCGCGCAGGTGGCGACGAGCACCCCGGGCACGCACAGCACGAGCATGCGCAGGGTGCGCAGGCGCCGGGGGTCAGCGGGAAGCATGGTCTTCTGCTCCGGTTGCGTCGGGGCGGGTGGGGGCGTCCGGGTGCGTCACGATGCGGTTGCGCCCGCCCTGCTTGGCGGCGTAGAGCGCGGTGTCGGAGGCGGAGACGAGCTGGTCCAGCGTGTTGCCCTCGCGCCATTGCGCGACGCCGCCCGACAGCGTCACGGGGATCTCGCCCTGCGCCGTGGGCACGGGCCGCTCGGCGAGGCTCGCGCGCAGGCGTTCGGCGACCTGGCTCGCCTCGCCCAGCGGCGTGTGCGGCAGCAGCACGATGAATTCCTCGCCGCCCCAGCGCGCGAAGAGATCGGTGGCACGCAGGCATTCCTGGCAGCGGCGCACGGTCTCGCGCAGCACTTCGTCGCCGCTGTTGTGGCCCCAGCGGTCGTTGATGAGCTTGAAGTGATCGAGGTCGAACATGATCACGCTGAGCGCTTCGTGGTAGCGGCCGGCGCGCGTGATGGCGCGGGCGGCTTCGGTGCTGAAGTGGCGGCGGTTGGCGAGCCCGGTGAGGCCGTCCTCGCGCGCGAGCCGCTGCAGCTCGCGCTCGGCCACGCGCCAGCGCGTGATCTGGTAATCGATGCCGACCACCACGGGGTCGCCATCGACATAGGTGCTGGGGCGCTTGGTCACGATGCGGAACACTTCCTCGCCGGTCGCGCGCCTCAGGGTGTGCTCTTCCTTGGTGACCTCGGCGCCCGCGAGCACCCGTTCATCCTCGACCAGCGACAGCTCGTTGCTTTCCTGCGGGCCGAGCTGGAGCGGGACGGTGTTGTGGAGGACGTCCTCGCGCCGGCGCTGGTGATAGTTGAGGAAGGCATCGTTCACGAGCACGTAGCGGCCGCCGGATTTCTTCACGTACACCGGGTCGGGAATCAGGTCGATCAGGCGCTGCACGAACTCGGAAGTGTTGTGCGCGAGGCGGGTTTCGCGCTCGAGCGCGAGCTTGATCTGCTGCTCCGCCTGGCGCCAGCGCGTGACGTGGCGATCGATGCCGACCACCACCGCCTGGCCGTCGATATAGACGCAGCGGCGCTTGGAGATGATGCGATAGACCTCCTCGCCCGTGGCGCGGCGCCGCGTGTGCTCCTCGCGCTGGACGTCCTCGCCGGCGAGCACCGCGCGGTCTTCCTCGCCCGAGCGCACGCGCGATTCTTCGGACAGGTGGGGGAAGGGCAGCGCGGGGTCGAGCAGCTCGGCGCGCGGGCGACCCTGGTATTCGACGAAGGCTTCGTTGATGAGCAGGTAGCGGCCGCTGCGCTTGACGTAGAACGGGTCGGGGATCACGTCGATGAGACGCTGGATGAAGGCCTCGGTGCGTTCGCGCAGCTGCATTTCGCGCTCCAGCGCGGACTTGAGGTCGCGTTCGGCCATGCGCAGGCCCGTGAGGTCGACCATCCCGCCCACGATCACGGGCTCGCCGCGCGCGTCCTGACAGGTGCCCTTGGCGAGGATGCGGAAGGTCTCGCGGCCCGTGCTCGGGTGGCGGACCTGCTCCTCGCGCAGGATGCGCCGCCCCGCGAGCACTTCGCCGTCTTCCTCGAAAAGATTGCGCATCTCGCGCGCGCTGGCCTGCGGATCGAGGCCCATGGAGTCGAGCAGCTCGTCGCGCGGGATGAAGGAGTCGCGCGCCATGGCTTCATTGACCATGATGAAGCGGCTCTGCGCGTCCTTCACATAGACGGGGTAGGGCAGCAGGTCGAGGATGCGCTGCACGAATTCGACCGTGGACAGATGCTGTTCGCGTTCGCGCTGCAGCGCGAGCGACAGGCCGCGCTCCGATTCGCGCAGGCGCGTCACGTCGATGTTCAGGCCCACGATCACGGGCGCGCCCGAGGTGTCCAGGCACGAGCCCTTGATGACGAGGTGGTGGTAGGGCTGCCCGTCGAGCGGCCGCGTGCCGGCCTCTTCCTTGCGCACGTGCAGGCCGGCGAGCACTTCCTGGTCTTCCTCTATCGAGGCGTCGCTCTGCGCGACGCCCGGGTAGAGCTCGGCCACCGACTTGCCGATCACGGCTTCGGCGGGCAGGCCGTAACCCTTGAGCAGGCTCTTGTTGACGAGCAGGTAGCGGCTCTGCGCGTCGCGTACGTACATGGGGTAGGGAATCTCGTCGAGCAGCGTCTGGATGAAGGTCTGGGTGCGCTCGGCCACCGAGGTCTGCGTCTCCAGCGCGGCCTTCAGGTGCTGTTCGGCCAGGCGCATGCCCGTGACGTCGAAGTTCGCCCCCACGATCACCCGGTCGCCGAACTCGTTGAGGCAGGAGCCCTTGGTGATGATGCGGTGGATGGGCTCGCCCGTGAGCGCGTGGCGCGTCAGGTCCTCCTTGAAGATGCTGCGCCCGGCAAGCACTTCGGCGTCTTCCCCGGCGACAGATTCGGCGGTCTCGGAATCGGGAGCGAGTTCGCGCGCGCTGCGCCCGAGAATGTTCGAGGTGGCCTCGCCGCGCATCTGCGCGAAGGCCTCGTTGATCATGATGTAGCGCCCGCCGCCGTCCTTGATGTAGACGGGCTCGGGAATCACGTCGATGAGCCGCTGGATGAAGGCGCGGGTCTGGTCGGGGCGGCGGCGCAGCAGGAACAGCTGCACGAGCTGCGCGACGAGGCCGGCCCCCGCCACGGCGGCCAGCGCCGGGCCCGGCGCTGCGTCGCCGACGCTGCACAGCAGGGCGACGACAGGCGCGAGACCGAGCAGGAGGGCGATTTTCAGGCGGGACTTCGGAATCAATGGCGTTTCCTCGGTTTTGGCTAGTTTAGGGACTTTCTGACACGTCGATGATCGTCATGGGCGAAATCGCCAACTTTGCCCGGCCGTGCGTCTCCTTTGTGACGGCGTGACATACAATCCGGCGCCATGCGGACCCCCAAAGTAATCGGCATTTCCGGCTGGTCGGGCGCGGGCAAGACGACGCTCATCGAGCGGCTGCTGCCGCTGCTGCGCGCGCGGGGCCTGCGCGTGTCGCTCATCAAGCACACCCACCACGCGTTCGATCTGGACCAGCCCGGCAAGGATTCCTGGCGCTTTCGCGAGGCCGGCGCGGCCGAGGTGCTGCTCGCGGGCGAGCGGCGCTGGGCGCTGATGCACGAACTGCGCGAGGCGCCCGAGCCTTCGCTGGCGGAGTTGCTGGCGCATCTCGCGCCGTGCGATCTGGTGCTCGTCGAAGGCTTCAAGTCGGCCGGGCTCGACAAGATCGAGGTGCACCGTCCCGCGCTGGGCAAGCCGCTGCTGCATCCGCAGATGCCCGGCGTGCTCGCGCTCGCGAGCGACGAGCCGCTGTCCGGCGGGCTGCCGTGGCTCGATCTGAACGCGCCGGAGCAGATCGCGGCCTGGCTCCTCGCGCACGCCGGCTTCGCATGAATCAAGGCGCTCCGCCGCCCGCCGCGCCATCGTGCGCGTCATCGCCGCCTCACGGAGAACACGCATGCTCAGTTACGAAGACGCCCTGACCACGCTGCTGGAGGCGGCCCGCCCGCCCGCCGGCGGCGAAACGCTCGATCTCACTGCGGCGCGCGGCCGCGTGCTGGCCGTGCCGGTGCGGGCCGGGGTCGCCGTGCCGCCGGCCGACAATTCCGCGATGGACGGCTACGCGATCCGCTGCGCCGATCTGGCCGAGGGCACGCCCTTGCCGGTGAGCCAGCGCGTGCCGGCCGGCGCCTTGCCCGAGCCCCTGCGGCCGGGCAGCGCCGCGCGCATCTTCACGGGCGCGCCGGTGCCGCCGGGTGCAGATGCCGTGGTGATGCAGGAACGCTGCGAGGCGCTGGACGGCGCGGTGCGCGTGAATCACGCCGCGCGCCCCGGCGACAACATCCGCCGCGCGGGCGAGGACATCGCCGCGGGCAGCGAACTGATCGCCGCCGGCACCCGCCTGGCGTCGGCGCACCTGGGGCTGCTGGCCTCGGTGGGGGTGGCGCGTGTCGAAGTGTTCGCGCGCCTGCGCGTGGCGGTCTTCTTCACGGGGGACGAGCTGGTCACGCCCGGCGCGCCGCTCGCGCCGGGGCAGATCTACAACTCCAACCGCTACGTGCTGCGCGGCCTGCTCGATGAACTGGGCTGCGAGGTCACCGACCTGGGCATCGTCCGCGACGGCCTCGCCGAGACGCGCGCGGCGCTGCGCCGCGCCGCCGGCGGGCACGATCTCGTCCTCACCTGCGGCGGGGTGTCGGTGGGCGAGGAGGATCACGTCAAGACCGCGGTGCTGGCCGAGGGCGCGCTCGACAGCTGGCGCATCGCGATCCGCCCGGGCAAGCCGCTGGCGTTCGGCCGCGTCGGCGACACCCCTTTCATCGGGCTGCCCGGCAATCCGGTGTCGAGCTATGTCACCTTCCAGATGCTGGCGCGCGCCTACATCCGCCGCTGCCAGGGCGAGTGCGACGCGCTGCCGCGCGCGCTCGTCGCGCGGGCCGATTTCGACTGGCCCCGGGCGGCGCCGGTGCGGGAGTTCCTGCGCGTGCGGCGCAACGCCGCCGGCGGGCTGGACCTCTTTCCGCACCAGGGCAGCGGCGTGCTGAGCGCCTGTGCCTGGGCCGACGGGCTGGTCAGCAATCCGCCCGGGCAGACCATCGCCGCGGGCGATCTCGTGCACTACATTCCGACCGGAGGCCCCGCATGCCTGTGACGATCCTCTACTTCGCGAGCCTGCGTGAGGCGCTGGACTGCGATTCGGAAACCTTCGAGCTGCCCGCCGGCGTGACGGACGTGGCCGGCCTGCGCGCGGCGCTCTGCGCGCGCGGCGAGCGCTGGCAGGCGCTGGCGCCCGGCCGCGCCG
>JAVHXQ010000099.1 GCA_031119555.1 Candidatus Dactylopiibacterium sp. | reverse complement strand
CGGCTACGGCATGGACTACCACGAGCAGGGCCGCAACCTGCCGGCGATCTACGCACTGAAGGACTGAGCTGATGAGTGGGATTGCATTGGCCGTCATCGGCGGCACCGGCCTGTACAAGCTGGCCGCGCTGCGCGACGTGGAAACGCTGCAGCCGTCGACGCGCTTCGGTGCGCCGTCCGGGCCGATCCGGCTCGGCACGCTCGACGGCCACCGCGTGGCCTTCCTCGCCCGCCATGGCGAAGGCCACTCGCTGCCGCCGCACAAGATCAACTACCGCGCCAACCTCGCCGCGCTGCAATCGCTCGGCGCGCAGCGGGTGCTCGCGCTGAACACTGTCGGCGGCATCGGCGAGCGCTTCGGGCCGTGCGTGCTGGCGTGTCCCGACCAGCTGATCGATTACACCTGGGGACGGGTGTCAACGATTTGTGAAGAAGAGGGTTCCGAGGTCCTGCATGTCGACTTCGGCGAGCCGTACACGCGCGCGCTGCGGCAGGACGTGATCGCGGCGGCGACCCGGGCGGGCGTCGATCTGGTGGCCGAGGGCTGCTACGGGGCGACCCAGGGGCCGCGCCTGGAAACGCGTGCCGAGATCGCGCGGATGCGCCGGGACGGCTGCGATCTGGTCGGCATGACGGGCATGCCCGAGGCCGGCCTGGCGCGCGAATTGGGCCTGGATTACGCCTGTCTGGCCATTGTCGCCAACTGGGCGGCGGGGGCGGGGCCGAACCCGGACGAGGTCATCACCCTGCAGGACGTACTCGACAATGTGGCCGTCGCCTCGGCCGGGTTGCCGGCGCTGCTGGCGGCCCTGCTCGACCGTCCGGCGCAGGGGTGATTGTCAAGCCGGCGTTCAGTTTGCATACTCGACCAGCGCGTGGGCCCGGCTGTCGGACCCTGCGCGACAACGCATCCAGCATGAGGTTGATAAGGACATGCAGTACGGCACCGTGAAATGGTTCAACGACGCCAAGGGCTTCGGGTTCATTTCGCCCGAGGACGGCAGCGCAGATGTGTTCGCGCATTTCTCTGCGATCAACGCCAAGGGCTTCCGCAGCCTGCAGGAAGGCCAGCGCGTCAGCTACGAGCTGACGCAGGGTCCGAAGGGCGCGCAAGCGTCGAATATCACGCCTGTGGCGTGATCTGACGCAAGCCCGGCAATATCGGCTTGGGAGGCCCCGCGTATGCGGGGCCTTTTTTTTGCGCTTGTATTGGTAAAGCCGGGCTTTGGCCTTGGAGGGGCGGCGTCCGCCGTGCTGGGGATTGCTCCGCCCCTTCGTCGGACGTCCTGTCCGAAGGCGGGGCGCGGGACATCCATGTCCCGCTGCGGATCAATCCCCAGCCCGCCGGCCGTCGCTCCGGAATTTCATTGCCCGGTCTTCGTCGTCGGCCCGTCATTCCCGCGAAAGCGGGAACCCAGCGTCGTTGCTCCTTTGCTCGTCATCCCCGCGAAGGCGGGGATCCATGGACGTTGCTTCATCGACCCGGGCCTAGAATCAGCCCATCACCGCGCCGGAGTCGCAGATGCCCTCGCTGCCGCCGTTTGCCACGCACCTGGTCGAGAACCAGCCGCCGGAGTTCGGGCCGCGCGATCTGTGGCGGGACGACAGTGCGCTGTGCGAGGCAGTCGTGCGCGAAGGGGGCGGGGATTTTACCGAGGCGCTTGCGACCTATGGCGCGCTCGCCGGCGACGAGCTGTACCGGCTCAGCTTCGATGCCCATCGCGACCGCCCGCGCCTGCGCACGCACGACCGCTTCGGCCAGCGCATCGACCTGGTCGAGTTCCACCCCAACTACCACCGCATCATGCAGGCGGGCATCGAGCACGGCGTCGCCGGGCTGTCGTGGTCGCAACCGCGGCCCGGCGCGCATGTTGCCCGCGCTGCGCTGAGCTACCTGCACCACCAGGTCGAACCGGGCAGCAGTTGTCCGCTGACCATGACCCACGCCGCCATCCCGGTGCTGCGGCATGCCCCGGCCCTGCACGAGTGGGCGGGCAAGGCGATCTCGCCGTACTACGACCCGCGCGACGTCGGCATCGAGCACAAGCTCGGGGTGACGCTGGGCATGGGCATGACCGAGAAGCAGGGTGGCAGCGATGTTCGCGCCAACACCACGCGCGCCACGCCGCTGGCGGCGGACGGCGAGTATCTGCTGGTGGGTCACAAGTGGTTCTTCTCGGCACCGATGTCCGACGGCTTCCTGGTGCTGGCGCAGGCGCCGGCCGGCTTGACCTGCTTCCTGCTGCCGCGATGGCGGCCGGACGGGGGCAAGAATGACTTCCGCCTGATGCGGCTCAAGGACAAGCTGGGCGACTGGTCCAACGCGTCGTCGGAAGTGGAGTTTGCCGATGCATGGGCGTGGCGGATCGGTGATGAGGGTCGCGGCGTGGCGACCATCATCGAGATGGTGATGCTCACGCGCCTGGATTGCATGCTCGGTGCCGCGGCGGAAATGCGCATGGCCCTGGCGCAGGCGATGCACCACACCCACCATCGACGCACGTTCGGCGTGCCCCTGGTCGAGCACGCGCTGATGCGCAACGTGCTCGCCGACCTGGCCATCGAGGCGGAGGCGGCGATCACGTTGTCGATGCGCGTCGCCCGCGCGGTCGACCGGGCGGCGCATGATCCGTTCGAGGCGGCGTTCGCGCGGATCGCCACCGCGATCGGCAAGTACTGGATCTGCAAGCGCGCACCGG
>JAVHXQ010000031.1 GCA_031119555.1 Candidatus Dactylopiibacterium sp. | reverse complement strand
GCGGCGGGCGCGGTCCTGACCGCGCAGGTCTCGGCGACGGGCGCCGGCACCGGCGCTGCCTCGCGCGCGGCCGCGCGCAGACGCGCCTGCCGGTCGTCATGCACGAGCCAGGCGCCCAGCCCGGCGGCGAGCACGGCCACGAGCAGGCCGGCGCGCAGGTCCGGACTCATGCCGTCACGCGCTGCAGCAGGCCTTCGAGCACGAAGCGCGTGGCCGCCTCGCGCACCGCCGCGCGGTCGCCGGCGAAATGGCGCGTCACGCACTCCGGCGCCGCGCCGCGCCGTTGCCAGCCGAAACACACGGTGCCCACCGGCTTGTCGGGCGTGCCGCCGGCCGGGCCGGCGATGCCCGACACCGCGACCGCGACGTGGGCAACCGAACGCGCCAGCGCGCCGGCCAGCATCTCGCGCACGGTGGCCTCGCTGACCGCGCCGTGGGCATGCAGCGTGAGCGGCGAGACGCCCAGCAGCTCGACCTTGGCCTCGTTGGAATAGGTCACGAAGCCGCGGTCAAACCAGGCGCTCGACCCCGCGATGGCCGTGACGGCGGCCGCCACGAGCCCGCCCGTGCAGGACTCCGCCGCGGCCAGCTGCCAGTGGTGCGCGAGCAGCGCCTCACCCAGCGCGCGCGCCAGATCGTCCAGCGACCGATCCCCTTCAGTGTGCATGCGTGACTCCCGCGAAATGAGCTTCCAGGCGCGGCCGCAGCAAGGCCCAGACGCCCGGCAGGACCTCGCCGACGCAGCCCACGCGCGCGATCACCTGCTCGAGGCGCACGCCGTGCTGACGCCATGACAGGCCATCATGGCTGAGGTTGTGCAGCACGGGAAGCAGACGGTCGAGCGCATTGGCATAGCGCGCTTCGGGCGTGGCATTGGCGGCGAACTCCTCCCACAAGGCCCGCAGTCCGCTCGCGTCGCGGGGCGCCAGCGGCGCGAGCAGGACTTCCAGGGCGGCGCGCTCGCGCATCGAGGCGGCCTCCGCGTCGGCGCTGTAGGCGAAGGTGTCGCCGCAGCCGATCTCGGGCACGTCGTGCATCAGCAACAGCAGCGCGGCATGGCTGGCATCCACGGCGAAGGCGCATTCGCGCGCGAAGAGCAAGGCGCTGAGCGCGACGTGCCAGCTGTGCTCGGCGCTGTTCTCGAGGCGCGCGAGGCCCGAGGGCAGCGTGCGTCGCTCGACGGCCTTGAGGGCATCGAGGTTGAGCAGGAAATCCATCAGGGCGGAAGCGGGCGTTTTCATATCAGGGCGGCTACAGCAAACAGGCAGGCCAGGCTGAAGAGCGCAGCGAGCAGATCGTCGAACATCACGCCCGGACCGTGCTTGAAGCGGCGGTCGGCGGCGCGGATGGGCCAGGGTTTGAGGATGTCGAAGAAGCGGAACACGAGCACGCCGGCCAGCTGCCACGCCCAGCCGGACGGGATCAGCCAGAGCACGAGCCAGACGGCCACGAACTCGTCCCACACGATGGCGCCGTGGTCGACCTCGCCCAATGCCCGGCCCGTGCGCGCGATGCAGGCCGCGCCGGCCACGAAGGCCACCGTCAGCGCGAGCGCGGCCAGCCAGACGGGCCAGGCCGGCAGGCAGGCCTCGCCCGCCGCGAACAACGCCCAGGCGACGAAGCTGCCGACGGTGCCGGGCGCGCGCGGCGCGAGGCCCGCGCCGAAGCCCAGCGAGACGAAGTGGGCGGGATGGGAGACGAGGAGACGGAAGGTCGGGCGCATGGATGGCACTCGCGGCGCCCGCGGGGCGCGTTCAGGGAAGCAACGGAGGCATGCGCTCCGTCACGCAAAATGGTCGAAGCCGCGCGGCGCGATGGCTTCGGTCACGCCGCTGCCGCGCTGCATCCAGAGCCCCGGCTTGTCGAGGATGCGCCCGATGCGGTGCAGCGGCAGTTCGATATGGCGCGCGAGCGCCTCGATCTGGCCGCGCGCCTCGCGCGGGGCACAGAACAGCAGTTCGTAATCGTCGCCCCCGCTCAGCAGGGCGGAGGTCGCGCTTTCGGTGCGACGGCAGGCCGCCAGCAGCGGCGCCAGCGGCAGCGCGGATTCGTCGAGCAGGGCGCCCGCATCGGAGCGCTCGAGAATGTGCGCGAGATCGCCGAGCAGCCCATCGGAGACATCCAGCATCGCGCTCGCCACGCCGCGCAGGCTCACGCCAAGCGCCACGCGCGGCATGGGCCGGTGCAGGCGCTCGACGCAGCAGGCCGACCATTCGCCGACGAGTTCCAGCGCGTCGCGCAGGTGCGCGAGCCCCAGCGCCGCCATGCCGGGCCAGCCCGAGATCCAGATGTCGTCGCCATGGCGCGCGCCGTCGCGGCGGATCGCCTGCCCCGCCGGCACCTCGCCGAAGATCGTGGGGCACAGGTTGAGCGGGCCACGCGTGGTGTCGCCGCCGACCCAGTCGATGCCGAAGCCTTCGCAGCACGCCCGGAAGCCGCGCGAGAAGGCTTCCACCCACGGCAGATCGATCTCCGGCAGCGCCAGGGCCAGCGTGATCCAGCGCGGCTCGGCACCCATCGCGGCCATGTCGGATACGTTCACGGCCGCGGTTTTCCAGCCCAGCAGGCCGGGGTCGGCATCGGGCAGAAAGTGGCGCCCGGCGACCAGCATGTCGGTCGACACCACGAGCTGCATGCCGGGGCGCGGCGCGAACACGGCGCCATCGTCCCCGACACCCAGCACGGTGTGGCTGGTCGGGGTCTGGAAGCAGCGCCGGATGAGATCGAATTCGCCGGGCATGGTCACGACCGGACGCGGGGCGCGCGCGCGAAGCTCCGGCCTTGCCGGGGCTTCGGTCCGCGCCCGGCGCTCAGTCCTTCTTCCTTTGCTTGGCCGCGTGCTCCACTTCGGCCGCGCGCACCGTGGGCGCGAACTTGTCGAGCACGCCATTGATGTAGCGATGGCCGTCGGTGCCGCCAAAGGCCTTGGCGAGTTCGATGGCCTCGTTGATGACGACGCGGTAGGGCGTCTCGATGCGATGCGTGAGTTCGTAGGCGCCGAGCAGCAGGATGGCGCGCTCGATTGGCGAGACTTCCGCCAGCGGGCGGTCGACGAACGCGGCCACCGAGGCTTCGAGCGCTTCGGCGTTGCCAGCGGCGCCGCGCAGCAGCACGAGGGCGAGCGGCTTGTCGGCGCGCGCCCATTCGGCGCTGTCATGCTCGAGGGTTTCTTCGATGACGGGCAGCGAGTTGCCGCTCATGCGCCACTGGTAGAGGCCTTGCATGGCCACTTCGCGCGCGAGGCGGCGCGGGGTCTTGCGGATTTCGTCGGGAGCTTCGCTCATGCGCGGATCTTTCTCAGGAGGTTGGCCATCTCGATGGCGCACTGGGCGCATTCGCGCCCCTTCACTTGCATGCGCACGGCGGCCTGTTCGTCGGTGTTGGTGGTCAGCACGCCATTGGCGATGGGCATGCCGGTGTCGAGCTGGACGCGCGTGATGCCGCTCGCCATCTCGTTGGAAACCACCTCGAAATGATAGGTGTCGCCGCGGATCACGGCGCCCAGCGCCACCAGGGCGTCGTAGCGGCCGCTCTGCGCCAGTGTCTGCAGCGTGAGCGGCATTTCGAGCGCGCCGGGTACCTTGCAGACGAGCACGTCGTCGGCGGCCACGCCGCGCGTCGCGAGTTCGGCCAGGCAGGCGGTCAGCAGGCCGTCACCGACTTCACCGTTGAAGCGGCCGGTGACGATGCCGATGCGCAGACCCTGGCCCGAGAGATCGGGCGCGATTTCGTTGATGTTGGACATGTTCTTTCCGTGCGGAGACTCAGTTTTCGGGTTCTTCGTAGCCCGTCACTTCGAGGCCGAAGCCCGTCATGCTGGGGATGCGGCGTGCCTTGGCCATGACGCGCATCTTGCCCACGCCGAGGTCGCGCAGGATCTGGGCGCCGATGCCGAAGAGGCGCGGGTCCCATTTCGCGGCCGGCTTGCCGGTGTCGGCGGGCACGCCTTCTGCGCCCAGCGCGGCAAGCATTTCGTCGCGGCTCTCGGCGCGGCGCAGCAGGATCAGCACGCCCTGCCCGTGCGCGGCGATGCGCGCGAGCGCGGTGTCGATGGCGAAGCTGTGGCGCTGGCTCAGCGGATCGAGGAAATCGATGACCGAAACCGGCTCATGCACGCGCACGAGGGTTTCCACGTCGGGGCGGATCTCGCCCTTGTAGAGCGCGAAGTGGATTTCATCGGAGGCCCGGTCGGAGAAGGCCGCGAGGCGGAACTCGCCGTGCGCGGTCGGCACGGGCTTGTCGGCCACGCGCTCGACGAGCTTCTCGACGGCGGCGCGGTAATGGATCAGATCGCGGATGGTGCCGATCTTGAGACCGTGCTGCTGCGCGAAGGGGATCAGGTCGGGCAGGCGCGACATGGAGCCGTCCTCGTTCATGATCTCGCAGATCACGGCGGCGGGCTCCAGCCCCGCGAGCGCGGCCAGATCGCAGCCCGCCTCGGTATGGCCGGCGCGCACGAGCACGCCGCCGGGCTTGGCCTGGATCGGAAAGATATGGCCGGGCTGAACGATGTCGGCGGGCTTGGCGCCACGCGCCACGGCGGCCTGCACGGTGCGCGCGCGGTCGGCCGCCGAGATGCCGGTGGTCACGCCTTGCGCCGCCTCGATGGAAACCGTGAAGGCCGTCGAGAACTGGCTGCGGTTGTCGCGCGCCATGGGGTTGAGACCGAGCTGGCGGCAGCGCTCTTCGGTGAGCGTGAGACAGATCAGGCCACGCGCGTGGCGGGCCATGAAGTTGATGGCTTCGGGCGTGATGTGCTGGGCGGCGATCACGATGTCGCCTTCATTCTCGCGATCTTCGTCGTCGACGAGGATCACCATCCGGCCGGCGCGGATGTCTTCGATGATGTCGCGCACGGACGCGAGCTGGACGCCGCTCATGCGGACTCCTTCGTGGCGGCGCGGGAACCTGGGCAGGTACGGCCAGAGGCCGCTGCAGATCCGGAAAACATGGAATTTCCCCTTCGGGGCTTGATGAGCAAGCGGGGATTTTACGCGATTCGACGCCCCGGCGCCGGTAGACGCCCCCGGCGCACGGATGAGTTACCATCCCCTGCCCGGCAAGCCGCCCAACCCCCAATCGAAAAGAGGCTGAACATGGTGCCGCATCTGACCACCGCCCTCTCCGGCCCGTTGCAGGATCTCGAGCGCCGCCTGCTCGACAACGCCACGCGCATCGAACAATGGTTCCGCGCCGAATGGCTGGACCACATGCCGCCCTTCTACGGCTCGGTCGACCTGCGCAACAGCGGATTCAAACTCGCCCCCGTGGACATGAACCTCTTCCCCGGCGGGTTCAACAATCTTCCCGACGACTTCCTGCCGTTGTGCGTGCAGGCCGCGCACACCGCCGTGGAGCGCCTGTGCCCCGACGCCAGCCGCCTGCTGCTGATTCCCGAGAACCACACGCGCAACCAGTTCTACCTGCAGAACGTGGCACGCATCGCGCAGATCCTGGGTCTCGCGGGGCTGGACGTGCGCATCGGCTCGCTGCTGCCCGAAGTGACCGCGCCCACCCCCATCGCGCTGCCCGATGGCGGCAACCTGGTGCTCGAACCCCTGCTGCGGCAGGGCAACCGCCTCGGCCTGAAGGATTTCGACCCCTGTGCGATCCTGCTCAACAACGATCTCTCGGCCGGCGCGCCGGCGATCCTGCAGGGGCTGGACGAACAATGGCTGCTGCCGCCGCTGCATGCCGGCTGGGCGACGCGGCGCAAGTCCAAGCACTTCGCCGCCTACGACGAAGTGGCCGCGCGTTTCGCGCGCCTGCTCGACATCGATCCCTGGCTCGTGAATCCGTATTTCGGCCACTGCGGGGAACTCAACTTCCACGAGCGCACGGGTGAGGACGCCCTGGCCGCGCAAGTCGATTCGCTGCTCGCGATGATCCGCCGCAAGTACGCCGAATACGGCATCACCGAGACACCCTTCGTGGTCGTCAAGGCGGACGCCGGCACCTACGGCATGGGCGTCATGACCGTGCGCGACGCAAGCGAGGTCACCGGCCTGAACCGCCGCCAGCGCAACAAGATGAGCGTCATCAAGGAGGGCCAGCAGGTCTCCGAGGTCATCATCCAGGAAGGCGTGCACACGCTGGAAACCGTGAATGGCGGCGTCGCCGAGCCGGTCGTCTACATGATGGACCACTACGTCGTGGGCGGCTTCTACCGCGTGCACGCCGAGCGCGGCCGCGACGAGAACCTCAATGCCCCCGGCATGCACTTCGAGCCGCTCGCCTTCGAGACCTGTTGCAACGTGCCCGACTGCAAGAAGGCCAGCGACGCCCCGCCCAACCGCTTCTATGCCTACGGCGTGATCGCCCGCCTGGCCCTGCTGGCGGGCGCGCTGGAGATCGAGCAGACCGCTCCGGCAGAAATGGTGGCGGCATGAAGATCGCGTTCATCGTCGATCCGCTCGACGCGCTCAAGCCCTACAAGGATTCCAGCGTGGCCATGATGCGCGCGGCGCGCGCGCGCGGCCACGGCGTGTTCGCGATCCATCGCGACAGCCTCGCCGTGCGCGACGGCAAGGTCAGCGCCATGGCGCACGAACTCGCCCTCCGCGACGACGACCACGCCTGGTTCGAGCGCCTGGACAGCCGCGACACGCTGCTCACCGAGTTCGGCGCCATCCTCATGCGCCAGGACCCGCCCTTCGACGCCGAGTACGTCGCCGCCACCTGGATGCTCGAGCGCGCCGCGGCGCAGGGCGCACGCGTGTTCAACGACCCGCGCGCGATCCGCGATCATTCCGAGAAGCTCTCGATCGCCGAGTTCCCGCAGCTCACGCCGACCACGCTGGTCGCGCGCGAAGCCGCGCGGCTGAACGCCTTCATCGACGAACTCGGCGACGTGATCCTCAAGCCGCTCGACGGCATGGGCGGCGTCGGCATCTTCCGCGTGCGGCGCGACGACCCCAACCGTAACGCCATCATCGAAACGCTGAGTCACAACGGCCAGCGCACGATCATGGCGCAGCGCTTCATCCCCGAGATCGCCGAAGGCGACAAGCGCGTGCTGCTGGTCGGCGGCGAAGTCATGCCCTACAGCCTCGCGCGCATTCCGATGGCGGGCGAGACTCGAGGCAACCTGGCGGTCGGCGGACGCGGCGTGGCGATGCCGCTGACGGCGCGCGAGAAGGAAGTCGCCGAGGCGCTCGCCCCGGTGCTCTGGGAACGCGGCCTGCTGCTGGTGGGGCTGGACATGATCGGCGGCCAGCTCACCGAGATCAACGTCACGAGCCCGACCTGCATGGTCGAGATCGAGCAGCAGACGGGCTACGCCATCGCGCCGCGCGTGATCGAAGCGCTCGAAACGCTCTGAGCCCGGCCGGCGCTCGCGCGCTCGCCCGAAGCCCTCCGCGCCCGCGCGTCGCCGCGCGGGCCGGAGGCGGCACCGGCCCCTCCGTGCAGGCCCATCCACACCGCTACGCCCCAACGGGCGCGCGGCCTGCCGTCTCCGGCGCCATGAACATAATCAGTGCATGATCGCGCCCCGGTTTGTCTCCCCATGAAGCTCTCCTACAGCCCCGCGCGGCCGTCCGAAGCCGCTGCCCGCGCGCCCCGGACACCCGCCCGGCCCTTGCGTGCGCGCCAACGCGCGCTGATCCTCTCCGGCGCCGCGATGGTGCTGGGGTTCATCGTGTTCCATTTCTGTGCGCCGGCGCTCGCCCGCGCACTGGGTCAGAGCCTGCCGGCGAGCTGGGTCCGCGACGCCTCGCAGGCCATGCTCACCACGCTGGATGAACGCAGCGTGCGCCCCGCCAGCGCGCCGCCGCCGCCCGCCTTCGAGCAGCTCCAGGCCCGTTTCGGGCAGCTCATCGCCCCCCCCGCCGGCGCACCGCCCTACCGGCTGGTGTATCGCCCCTCGGGCAACAGCGATTTCCGGCTCGCAACGCTGCCCGATGGCGAGATTCTCGTCTCGGAGCGCTTCTTCGCCACCGTGCCCGACCCCGACCAGCAGCTCGCCCTGCTGTGCGTGGAGCTGGGCCATCTCCATTACCGCCACGCCCTCAACGCCGCGGTGGCCGGAACGCTGCTGCGCCTGGGCACCGCCACGCTCTTCGAAGATGAGGACGCCAGCGTGCGGCGGCTCGCACGCGGCCTCGCGCGCGCCGATTACAGCCCGCAGATGCTGCGCGACGCCGACGCCTATGCGCAGCTCATGCTGCAACGGAACGGCTTCCCCGCCAGATTGCTGCAGAGCGCGTTGAGCCGCGCGCCGACCAACACGTCGCCGGCGCAGTTCAACGCCACCACGCCCTCGCACGAAGCGGCGCTGCCGCGACGCCTGAACGCGCTGCGCGGCGACGCCTGAGCCCCGCCCTGCGCGGTCCCCGCACGACACGCGCGGGCGGCGCCGTCGCCGCCCGATCCGCCCCAAGGGGCAGGCCTGCCGTATCATGTGCGCATGCAACATTCCGCGCCGCGCGCGCTGCGTGTCCTTCGTCTCGTCCTCGCCCTCTTTTCGCTGTGCTGGCTGAGTGCCTGCGGCGACGGCCCGCTCGTGCGCCAGGAATCCTTCGTCTTCGGCACCCGCGTCGAGGTCGTGAGCTTCGGCACCCCCGAAGCCCAGGCGCGCACCGCGCTCTCGCTGGTCCTGCGCGAATTCGACCGCCTCCACCGCCGTTACCACGCCTGGCAGGAATCGGATCTCACGCGCCTGAACGCGGCCTTCGCCAACGGGCGCAGCGAAGAAGTCGGCGACGAGATGCTCTTCCTCCTGCAGCGCGCACAGGAGTACGCGCGCCGGGGCGACGGGCTGTTCGAACCCGCGATCGGTCATCTCATCACGCTGTGGGGCTTTCACGGCGACAGCTTCACGCCGCGCAGGCCCGATCCGGCCGCCTTGCGCGCGCAGACGGCGGCCCGCCCGCGCGTGACCGACCTGCGCATCGACGGCCACCGCGTCAGCAGCGCGAACCGCGCCGTGGCGCTCGACCTCGGCGGCATCGTGAAGGGCTACGCGCTGGACCGGGCGGCGCAGATCCTGCGGGAGCACGGCGTCCGGAATGCGCTCATCAACATCGGCGGCAACGTCATGGCGCTGGGCAGCAAGGGAGGGCAGCCGTGGATGGTGGGCATCCAGCATCCGCGTGAAGCCGGCCCCATCGGCACGCTGCCGCTCTACGATGGCGAGGCGATCGGCACTTCGGGCGACTACCAGCGCTTCTTCGAACTCGATGGGCAGCGCTTCAGCCACCTCATCGACCCGGCCACCGGCGAGCCGGCCCACCATACCCAGGCGGTGACGGTGCTGGTGACGCCACGCGCGCAAGCTGGCCTGGTCTCCGACGTGGCAAGCAAGCCGATCTTCCTGGCGGGGGATGCGGGCTGGCGCGAGATGGCGCGACGCTGCGGCGTCGACGACGTGATGCGCGTGGACGCGGCGGGGCGCATCTTCCTCACGGCCGGTCTGCAGGGCCGTCTGCGCTGGGCGCCGGGCATGCACGCCGACTCGGTGCTAGAGTAGGCGCCTTCAGCATGATAGGCATCCTCCTCATCACTCACGGCACGCTCGGCGAATCGCTGATCCAGTGCGCCTGCCACGTGGTCAACAAGCGCCCCGCGCATCTGGCGCAGATCGGCGTGGCCGCGCAGGACGATCCGCAGTGCATGCTCGAGGAGGCGCAAGAGCTCATCCAGCGCCTGGATACCGGCCAGGGCGTCATCGTGCTGACCGACATTTTCGGCGCCACGCCTTCGAACATCGCGATGAAGCTGCGCGTGCCGGGGCGCGTCGAGATCGTCGCCGGAGTGAATGTGACCATGCTGCTTCGCATCTTGACCTACCGGGAAAAGAGCGATATCGGTACGGTGGTGCAAAAGGCCGTCACGGGGGGTTGTGACGGCGTGATTCATGTCAAAGGGGGAGTCTGAAATGCCGCGAGCGATTGCCGAGATCGCCAACCGACTGGGCCTGCACGCACGCCCTTCCGCCAAGCTCACGCAGCTGGCGACGCAGTTCCGTTCCGATGTCTGGCTTGAGCGCGAAGGCCGTCGCGTCAATGCCAAGAGCATCATGGGCGTAATGATGCTGGCTGCCTCCCATGGCACCCGGCTGACCGTGGAAACCGAAGGTGAAGACGCCGAAGCCGCGCTCGCGGCCATCATCGAGCTGATCGCGAATCGCTTCGGCGAACGCGAGTAAGGAGGGCGAGGTGCCCTTCGTCATCCATGGCCTTCCCGTCTCGCAAGGCATCGCCATCGGCAACGCGCATCTGGTCTCGCACGCGCTGCTCGAAGTCGACCATCTGCTGATCGCTCCGCGCCACGTCGAATCCGAGGTCATGCGCCTGGAAGACGCCGTGGCGAAAGTCCGCTACGAGCTGCGCGCGGTACGGGAGATGCCGACCACGGCGCAGTCCGAGGTGGCGGCCTTCGTCGATCTGCACACCATGCTGCTCGACGACCCGATGCTCGTCGAGAACGCCGCCCGCCTCGTGCGCGAGCGCCGCTGCAACGCCGAATGGGCGGTCGTGCAGCAGATGGAAGCCATCGTCGACGATTTCGACAACATCGACGACCCCTATCTGCGCGAGCGCAAGGCGGACGTGATCCAGGTCGTGGAGCGCATCGTCAAGGCCCTCCTGGGTCACCCCGGGCACGTCGCGGCGCGCAAGGGCAAGAACGGGCTCGACACCATCGTCGTGGCGCACGACCTCTCCCCCGCCGACACGATCCACTTCAAGAACAGCCAGATCGCCGGCTTCGTCACCGACGTGGGCGGCGCCACCTCGCATACCGCCATCGTCGCGCGCAGCCTGGGCATTCCGGCCGTGGTGGGCCTGCGCCACATCCGCCATATCACGCGCGACGGCGACATCGTCATCATCGACGGCACGCGCGGCGTGGTCATCATCGACCCCGACGAGCGCGTGCTCGAGGAATACCGCCTCAAGCGCAGCGCGCTGGAACTCGAACGCAACAAGCTCAAGCGGCTCAAGGCCAACCGGGCCGCCACCCTGGACGGCTTCGAAGTCTCGCTGCAGGCCAATATCGAATTGCCGCGCGACGCGGCCGGCGCGAAGGACGTCAACGCCGATGGCGTCGGCCTCTTCCGCACCGAATTCCTCTTCATGAACCGCGACACGCTGCCCAACGAAGAGGAGCAGTACGAAGCCTATCGCAGCGTCGCGAAAGCGCTCGCCGGCAAGCCGGTGACGATCCGCACGCTGGACATCGGCGCCGACAAGACGCTGTCTTCCGGCGGCCCCCGCCCCGAGACCAACCCCGCGCTGGGGCTGCGCGCGATCCGCTACTGCCTCGCCGAGCCGCAGATGTTCCTCACGCAGCTGCGCGCGCTGCTGCGGGCCTCGGCGCACGGCAAGATCCAGATCCTGATTCCCATGATCGCGCACGCGCACGAAGTCGACGCCGCGCTTTCCGCCATCGAACAGGCCAAGACCCAGCTGCGCGCCGAGAAGATCCGCTTCGACGAAGACATCCGCGTGGGCGGCATGGTCGAGATCCCCGCCGCGGCGCTGGCGCTGGGCATGTTCGTGCGGCGCCTGGACTTCCTTTCCATCGGCACCAACGACCTCATCCAGTACACGCTGGCGATCGATCGCGCCGACGAAGCCGTCGCGCACCTCTACGACCCGCTCCACCCCGCCGTGCTGCGTCTGATCGCGCAAACCATCCAGACCGGCGCGAAGGCCGGCATCCCGGTGTCGGTCTGCGGCGAAATGGGGGGCGATCGCCGCTTCACGCGTCTGCTGCTGGGCATGGGGCTGGGCGTGTTCTCGATGCATCCCGCGCAGATCCTGCAGATCAAGCAGGAGATCCTGCGTTCCGACGCCGGCGAGCTCGCGCTCAAGGTGGCGCGCCTGCTGCGCCTGGACGAGCCGGAAAAGATCCGCGAGGCCGTCGACAAGCTCTGAGCCGGTTTGACTTTCACCCCCGCGCGGAGTAGTTTTCGCGCATTGCGCCGATTTGAGTTCAGCTTGCGGGCGCGTAACAAATACGGCTAAAGCGGATGGGCAAACCCGATCACGCTTAGGCTGATCGGGTTTTCTCTTTCATGACCACTGAAGCACTCCAGCCCGCCCCGGGCAGCGTTGGCCTCGTCAGCGCCCAGACCGCCCATTTCACCGAAGCTCTCCCCTTGCGTGCCGGTGGCGCGCTGGCGGACTATGACCTCGTCTTTGAAACCTACGGCACTCTCAACGCCGAGCGCAGCAACGCCGTGCTCGTCTGTCACGCGCTGTCGGGCTCGCACCACCTCGCGGGTCGCTACGACGGCCAGACGCGCGACAGCGGCTGGTGGAACAATCTCATCGGCCCGGGCAAGCCGCTGGATACCGACAAGTTCTTCGTCATCGGGGTGAACAACCTCGGCGGCTGTTTCGGCTCCACCGGTCCGGCAAGCCGCAACCCCGCGACCGGCGAACCCTGGGGCGCGGGCTTCCCGTTCGTGACCGTGGAGGACTGGGTGGACAGCCAGGCGCGCCTCATGGATCGCCTCGGCATCGAGCAGCTCGCCGCGGTGCTGGGCGGCAGCCTGGGCGGCATGCAGGCGCTGGCCTGGACGCTGCGCTACCCCGAGCGCGTGCGCCACGGCATGGTGATTGCCGCCGCGTCCAAGCTTTCGACGGAGAACATCGCGTTCAACGAAGTCGCGCGGCAGGCCATCCTGACCGACCCCGACTTCCATGGCGGCGACTTCTACCGCCACGGCATCGTGCCGCACCGGGGCCTGCGCCTGGCGCGCATGATCGGCCACATCACCTACCTGTCCGACGATGCGATGGCCGCCAAGTTCGGCCGCAAGCTGCGCCACGACACGCCCCAGTACCATTTCGACGTCGAGTTCGAGATCGAATCCTACCTGCGCTATCAGGGCGACAAGTTCGCGGGCTTCTTCGACGCCAACACCTACCTGCTCACCACCAAGGCGCTCGATTATTTCGACCCGGCCTGGGATTACGAAGGCAACCTCGAAGCCGCCCTCGCCCGTGCGCAGGCCGATTTCTTCATCGCGTCCTTCACCACCGACTGGCGCTTCTCGCCGGCCCGGTCGCGCGAGCTGGCCTTCGCGCTGCTGCACAACGGCCGCCGCGTCAGCTACGCGGAGATCGACAGCCCGGCGGGCCACGACTCCTTCCTGCTCGACAATCCGCAGTATCACGGCGCCATGCGCGCCTACTTCCAGAACATCGAGGTTTGAGATGGTGACGATCGGGAACACACAGCGCTTCGACTTCGAAGTCATCGCCCGCTGGGTCAGCGAAGGCAGCCGCGTGCTCGACCTTGGCTGCGACGACGGCAGTCTCATCCGCCACCTCGAACGCACCCGGAACACGCGCGGCTACGGCGTGGAAGCCGATACCGACCGGGTCGTGAAGAGCCTGCAGAACGGTATCAACGTGCTGCAGATGAACCTCGAGCAAGGGCTTTCGGGCTTCAAGGACGGCGAGTTCGACTACGTGATCATGAGCCTCTCGCTGCAGGCCGTGCGCAATACCGAGGGCATCCTCGCCGAGATGCTGCGCGTGGGCCGCGAGGCCGTGGTGAGCTTCCCGAACTTCGGTTACTGGCGCCACCGCGTATCGATCAACGAAGGCCACATGCCCGTCTCGGAGAGCCTGCCGCACCAGTGGTACAACACGCCCAACGTCCGCTTCTTCACGATGGCCGATTTCGAACAGCTCTGCGAGATGCGCGGAATCCGCGTGCTGGAACGCGCGGCGTTCGACGATGATCGCCTGATCGAACTCGAACCCAACAATTACGCGAGCGTGGCGCTGTATCGGCTAGGCCGGGCCTAGAAAAACGCGATTTCGCCGACATTCCCGTGATTAACTCGTTACTTTCCCGGGAACAACTTGTCATTTTCATGCACTCCCACCCGGTGATATAAGACCGCCTCAAGCGGCGGATAGCCATCCGGCATATCCACGACAACGCCGCGCCCGGCGCGTCCGGGTATCGAGGAGACAACATGATCACCCTGAAGAAGGCGTCGCGCGTGCGCGACCTCGCCTGCCTCGCGTTCGCCGCCAGCATGCTGCTGAGCGGCTGCGGCGGCAGTGACTCAAACGACGATTCGGGCGCATCGTCCAGTTCGGCAGCAAGCTCCAGCGTCGCCAGCATGGAAGCGCTCACCAGCGTGCATGGCTGGGCCGCGCAGGGCGCGGGCACCACGGGCGGCGCAAGCGCGCCGGCCACCAACATCTACAAGGCCACCAACCGCCGCGAGCTGCTCAACGCGCTGGCCAACACCAACAGCCCGACCTACGCGACCAACCAGACCGCGGCCAAGAACGAGCCGAAGATCATCTACGTGGTCGGCACCGTCTACGGGACGGATCTCGGCACCGGCAGCCTGGCCGATGAAGCCTGGTACAAGAGCCAGTCCGCCACGGCGGCGAACTGGGACTGGCCGCTTTACATCCAGAGCCTGGATACCGCCTGGGCGGCCGATCTGCAGGCACGCGCCACGGCCGGCGACGCCGACGCGATCGCCACGCGGACCCGCATCAACAACCTGTCCTCCGCGCGCACGGCGCTGACCAACCTGCAGAAGGCACAGATCCAGTTCCAGATCCCGTCCAACACCACCCTCCTGGGTGTGGGGAGCGATGCGAAGATCGTCGATGGCTACTTCTCGATCAACGCCACCAGCAACATCATCATCCGCAACCTCGGCTTCGAGGCACCGCTCGACCTGACCGCGAGCTACGACAACGACAAGCACGAATGGAATTCGCGCTACAAGGCGATCTCGGTGGTCACCGGCAAGCAGCTGTGGATCGACCACTGCACGTTCAGCGACGGCCGCAACCTCGACACCGAGATCCTCACCATCAATGGCGTGACGAAGGCGGTACAGCGCCATGACGGCCTGCTCGACATCGAGGACAGCTCCGACTACATCACGGTCTCGTACTCGCTTTTCCAGAACCACGACAAGACCAACATGGTCGGCGGTTCGGGCGATGGCAATGGTTACAAGGAACGCGAGTTCAACCGCATCACCTTCGCCTACAACCACTGGCTGGATTCGACCCAGCGCGCCCCGCGCGCGCGCTTCGGCAAGTTCCACGTCTATAACAACCGCTACAGCGGCAACACCGATGCCAGCCCCTACCCGATGAGTTACTACATCGGCATGGGCGCCGAGTCCCGCATCCTGTCGGAGTCCAATGCCTTCGACATCACGGGCAGCAAGGCCAGCGTCGCGCGCGTGATCTCCAACCTCAACGGCTACCAGTTCAAGGACGTCGGCTCCTGGTACAACGGCCAGCCCGCCTCCGCCGAACTCGAAGCCGCCGCCAAGGCCGCGCTGGAGCAGAACAAGGCCAGCGCCCAGAGTTCGGCGGCGAGCGTCGGTTTCACTTTCGGCGAATACACCAACGCGCTGGGCTGGGAACCTCCGTATGCCTACACGCGTGCGCCTTCCGCCGAAGCACTGCGCGCGCACGTGGACGCCAACACCGGTGCCGGCAAGGTCGCCATCGCGCTGCCGGGCGACTCCGGCACGGCCGCATCCTCCAGCAGCGCCTCCTCGGCGGCCTCGACCTGCCCGAGCGACTGGGTCTCCAGCGAAAGCGGCATCGCCGGGGGCACGCCCCTGCCCG
Source organism: Candidatus Dactylopiibacterium sp. (assembly GCA_031119555.1). GTDB lineage: Bacteria > Pseudomonadota > Gammaproteobacteria > Burkholderiales > Rhodocyclaceae > Uliginosibacterium. The sequence continues at coordinate 27,636 of JAVHXQ010000031.1, read as the reverse complement.
CTTCCTGGGTCTTCCAGCTCACGGGCGATCTGCCCCTGACGGCCCGCGCGACGTACAGCGCCGGAGCCTACACGCTGGTGAGCGCGGGCGCGCTCGCGGGCAGCGGCGACGGCATGACGATGGCCTACCACAAAGTGACGGGCGACTTCACGCTCATCGCCGCGCTGCGCTCGATGGAAGTGCCGACCGGGCTGAATACCGCGAACGTGGTGGCCGGGCTCATGCTGCGCAACGGCACCAATCCGCGCAGCGCCTATTACGCCATGATGCTGCGCGGCAACAAGAACCTGCGCGCGAACTATCGGGCGTCCGACTGCGTCAGCGCGAGCAACGCGAACATCACGACACTGAGCGCCCTGCCCACGGATGTCGCCCCGGTCTGGATGAAGATGGTCCGCAGCGGCCAGACCATCACGGTGGCCTACTCGGCGGATGGCAGCGCCTGGACCGAGGCAAGCCCGTATAACTTCGTAGCCAATACGCTGGCGGACGAAGTTCTGGTCGGTATCGCCGGCTCCTCCGGCGCGGCGACCACCACCGCAAACAGCGTGTTCAACGCCGTCACCCTCACGCAGCCCGCTTCGGGCAGCAGCTCGGGCGCCTCGGGCTCCCGCTTCTGAACCACCCCTGCTTCACCCTCAGCCCGCCGCAAGGCGGGCTTTTTTTCGTCCCGTACAATGCCGCCCATGTTCCGGATTCAAGATCCTCACGAGGCGCCCTGGCAGGCGCGCATCCTGCTCGGCGGTTTCGACGCCTGCGCGCAGCACGACTGGCCCGGCCGGCGGGTGGCAACGATCTACCTGCTCGGCTGTCCGTGGCGATGCGTGTATTGCCACAACCCGGGCCTGCAGCGTCGCGGCGCCCCGCGCGCGCTGTGCTGGAGCGACGTCATGGCGCGGCTCGAAGCGCTGCGCGGCGAGATCGGCGGCGTGGTCTTCTCGGGCGGCGAGCCGACCGCCGATCGCTGCCTGCCCGATGCCATCGAAGCGGTCAGGGCAGCGGGTTTCGCGGTCGGGCTGCACAGCGGCGGCGCCTACCCGGAACGTCTCGCGGCGGTACTGCCCCGCCTGGACTGGATCGGCTTCGATCTCAAGGCCGACTACGCAGGCTACGAAGCCGTGACGGGCACGCCCGGCAGCGGCGCGCGCGCCTCGCGCAGCGCCCGGCTCGTCGTGAGCAGCGGCGTCGCGCACGAATTCCGCCTGACCTGGCACCACGAAGCGCTGAGCGCCGACGCGGCCCTGCTGGCCGCGCATTTCGCGCACGAACTGGGCGCACGCCGCTTCGTGCTGCAAGTCTTTCGCGCCGAAGGCGTCGCGCCCGGCGCGCTCGCCATGGCGTCCGCGCCGCCCGCCGCACTCGTCGCGCAGATGGCGACGCTGTTTGACGATTTCGAGCTTCGGACCGACATCTGCGGCCTCGCCCCCTGACGCCCCGGGCCGAGTCGGCGATAATCGCCCCTTCCCCGCCCGAACCTCCGGATGTCACCCGTGCCTCATGTCTCCCCACGCCCGCCCTGGCTGCAGGCGCTGCTCAACCGCCGCATGCTGATCTGCATCCTGACCGGGTTTTCGTCGGGGCTGCCGCTCTACCTCCTGCTCAATCTCGTCCCCGCCTGGCTCGCGACCGAAGGCCTCAGCCTCAAGCTCATCGGCGCCTTCGCGCTGACCCAGTTTCCCTACGCCTGGAAGTTCCTCTGGGCGCCGCTGCTGGACCGTTACGCCTTGCGCGTGCTCGGACGCCGCCGTGGCTGGATGCTGCTCACGCAGCTCCTGCTGGTCGGCGCGATCGCGGCGCTGGGGCAGCTCTCTCCGGCCCAGCAGGTGGACGGCGTGATGCTGCTGACCGCGCTGGTCGCCTTCCTCTCCGCCACGCAGGACATCGTGCTGGATGCCTTCAGGCGCGAGCTCCTGCCCGAAATCGAGCTCGGCCTGGGCAACGCGATCCACGTCAATGCCTACCGTGTGGCCGGCCTCGTGCCCGGATCGCTTGCGCTGATCCTGTCGGACCATCTGCCATGGTCGAGCGTCTTCCTCATCACGGCGCTCTTCATGCTGCCCGGCGCCGCCATGAGTCTCATGGTCAGCGAGCCGCGCGCGTCCACCACGGCACCGCGCACGCTGCGGGCGGCCGTGATCGAACCTTTCCAGGAGTTCTTCAACCGCCATGGCCTGCACTCCGCGCTGCTGGTGCTGCTCTTCATCTTCGCCTACAAACTGGGAGACTCGCTGTGCACGGCACTCGCCACGCCCTTCTACATCGACATGGGCTTCACGAAGAGCGAGATCGGCGTGATCGCCAAGAATGCCGGGCTCTGGCCGGGCGTGATCGGCGGCGTTCTGGGCGGCATCTGGATGCTCAGGCTAGGCATCAACCGCGCCCTGTGGGTTTTCGGCGTGGTGCAATGGGTCACCATCCTCGGCTTCGTCGGGCTGGCCTTGCTCGGGCCGGGCAGTTCGGACTTCATGCGACTGGTCGCGCTCGCTGGCGTGATCGGAGCGGAAGCCCTCGGCATGGGGCTGGGCACGACCGCTTTCGTCGCCTGGATGGCACGCACCACCCACCCCGCCTACACGGCGACCCAGCTTGCCCTCTTCACCAGCCTGATGGCGACTCCTCGCACCTTCATCAACGCGTCGGCCGGCTGGCTCGTCGACCACCTGGGCTGGCTGTCCTTCTTCCTGCTCTGCTTCGTGCTCGCGATCCCCGGCATGCTGCTGCTGCTGAAGGTCGCCCCCTGGCACGAACAAAAGGATTCCCCCGCATGAGCTCCCAGCTTCTCATCGACGCCGCGCGCACGCTTTCGGCGCGCGTAGCCCCCCTGCGCTTCGCCGCCCCGGTGACCCATGTGTATAACCCGCTCGAATATGCCTGGGCCCCTCACGAGGAATACCTCCGCCGCTTTGGCGACGGCCCCAAGCGCGTGGTCTTCGTGGGCATGAACCCCGGCCCCTTCGGCATGGTGCAGATCGGCGTCCCGTTCGGCGAAATCGCCGCCGCGCGTGACTGGATGAAAATCACGGCCCCCGTCGGCCGCCCAGCGCTGGAAACCACCGCACGCCCGATAGAGGGCTGGGCCTGTACACGCTCGGAGGTTTCGGGAAAGCGGCTCTGGAGCCTGTTCGCGGAGCGCTTCGGCACCGCCGAGGCCTTCTTCGAGGATCATCTGGTGGCCAACTACTGCCCGCTCGCGTTCTTCGAGGGGCGTCGCAACCTGACGCCCGACAAGCTGCCCGCCGCCGAACAGACGCCCTTGCTCGCCGCGTGCGACACGCATCTGCGCGAACTGATCGGCGCCACCGGAGCCGAGTGGGTCGTCGGCATCGGTGCCTGGGCCGAGCAACGCGCGCGCGCCGCCTGTGCCGGCATGCCCCTCAGGTTCGGCCGCGTTCTGCATCCCAGCCCCGCCAGCCCGGCAGCCAATCGCGGCTGGAGCGAGGCCGCCACGCGTCAGCTCGTCGAACTGGGCATCTGGCGCTGAGCCCGTCCGGCGCGCCTGAAGCCCACGGAGCGCGCAGCAAAAAGGCCAGCCTCACGGCTGGCCTTCTGTTTTGTCGCCCCGCACGGGGCGCACGGCAGGCACTCAGAGCCCGCGCAACATCATGCGCAAGCCGTAGTTCTCGACGCGCCCCTGTTCGCTCAGAAACAGCTCATCGGGCTGCGTCACCAGGAAGCGGTCGGGCGCCAGTTCGTCTTCCAGCCCCCCTTCCTCGCGATCTCCGTCACCGACAAACGCCGCATGCGCCACGACCTGACGCGGAAGATACTTGCTGCTGCCCATGGCACACCTCCTCTGGACTCCGGGCACGACACCCTTGGTTCATCATATGTGCGAACAGTGTGTTTTTTGATCAGGGCTTCTGGTTACGGGCAAGCCCGGATCGAAGGGCCTGAAAGGGCGTGCTGCAAAAGTCGGGGCAAGGCGGCGCGTAGACAAAAAAACGGGAAGTCACGTAGTGGCTTCCCGTCCCAAAATGAGGAAATCCGACACCGGATTTCCCTCCCCCTTCTTGCGGCCTTGCGGCCACTGCCCGCAGCCTGTGCTGCGAGACCGAATCCTGTGCGGCGCCTGTTGCGCCGGGTTTGCAAACCGGGCCCTCACGGGCCCGGCTGCTTCGCTGATGCTTGGGGAATCGCCTTGGGCGTCCCTCATTTGAAGCGTTCTCTTGTCGGAACGCCGTCTCCTCACTCCCCATGGTGTGCCCTGGCGCCTTGCGGCCGTGGAGCTGAACCCCGTGGTGAGACGAATTCTTGCACAACGACGCAGCCAGGGAAGCATCAAAAAGAGGTTTGCGGACGAAAACTTTTTAATCGTGGTGCATCAGCAACACCAATCAAATCAACAAGATAAGGGAAAACCCTAATGCCGAGCCCGTGACTTCCCATTCAATTGTCATTGTGTGGCACGGCAAGCCGCTTCAGGATGAACTGCCATTCGTCCGGGCTGACCGGAGTAATCGACAACCGGTTAGCCGGCTGCAGCACCCGCAGAGTGGCAAGCTCCGGATGGCGCCGTAACTCGGTCAGGGGGATCAGGACGAACTTCTCCTCGAAGCGCACATCCACGTTGAGCCAGCGCGGCTGCGCGGGGTCTGACTTCGGGTCGAAGAACCGGCTTGCGGCATCGAACTGGGTGGCATCGGGGTAGGCCGGACTCGCGATGCGCACGCGTCCGGCGATACCGGGAATGGCGCAGGACGAGTGATAAAAGAACGCCTCGTCGCCCTCGCGCATCGTGTCGCGCATGAAATTGCGCGCCTGGTAATTGCGCACGCCGTACCACGCCACGGTCTGATCGGGCAGCCGCGACAGGTCGTCGATGCTGCAGTCGGCGGGTTCGCTCTTCATGAGCCAGTAGCGCATGGGGGCCTCGTGCGGGAAGTGCGATCGGCGGGGCTCGGGGTCGCCCGGCCCGTGGACGTGAAAAAGGGCGCGAAGCCATGTGCTTCGCGCCCTTCATCGGGGATCCCCCGCAAGTGCCGTCGAGCCGTCATCCTGAACCGGGGGTTCAGGGGGTTGCCACTCAACCGCATCAGGTGCGCCCGGCTAAGGGGCGCTCACAACAGCGGGAAGCTGAGCCGGCAGCCATGTCACGAAGACATTGGTTCAAGGAGTATGTGGCTCCAACCAACACCGCAGGGGAAAACCATCAGGAGCGACCCGAAACCGCGCTCCGTTGAATTCATCATGGCACGTGCCGAAGCGGTTTGCCGTAGGAAAAAACCGCGTCCCGCCGCCGGAACCGTCGGACTCAAAGAAGCTTGTCCTGCTTCCTTGCGACCTGCTCGATCTGTTCGGCCATGGCGCCGATTCTACGCGTGTAGCCGGGCATGTCCAAGCCTGTCGTGCGCTGGGCCAGGACGGCTTCGTGGGCGATCATGAGCGCGCACATGAGCGCCGTGGATTCGCTGCCGGAGGACTGACGCCCCATGAGTTCCTGGAGCTTGCCATTGACGAGCGCCACCGCTTCGTCGAGCGCGGCTTCCTCCTCGGGCTTCACCGACACCTGGTAGGAACGCCCCATGATCTGGATCTGCTTCGGCCCGCTCATGCCGCGTCTCCTTCGGGCAGGCGCGCGAGCAGCGCTTCGACGCGCGCGGTCACGACGCCGAGCTTTTCCGTCATGCGCGCATTCTCGGCCTGCAGGGTGGCCACGCGCGTGGTGAGCTCGCGGTTCTCAAGGTGCAGGCCGCGATACTCGGTGAGCAAGGCGGCAAGGCGGTTTTCGAGCAAGGTCAGTTCGGCGTCCATGGCGGCGATGGTAGTGCTCGCGCCCGAAGCCGGTCAACGCAGCCCCCGGCCTTTGGGCTAGAATCCGCGCTGCTTCTGGTGTCCGCCGCGTTTTCTGCGGGCGGATTAAACGGGAAGCCGGTGCGCGACCCGTCACAGGGAGGCAAAGCCGGCACTGCCCCCGCAACGGTAAGCGAGTCAAGACGCGGCAATCCGCCACTGTGCCCGGCACGGGAAGGCGCCACGTTGCAGGCCATGGCCTGCGCTCGCGAGTCCGGAGACCGGCCAGTCGCACCAGAGGTGCATTGCGGAGGGCAATCGCACGACGTGCGGGTGCCATCGCCCGCGCGCCACGCCCTTCCCCGCGCCCCGCCCACATTTCCCTGAACCCGTGCGGGCGGCACGGATGGAGCGTCATCTTGAATTTCCCCACCCGAATCCTGCCGGCGGCCGTTCTGCTGGCCCTTGCTTCCCATGCCTACGCGCAACAGGCCGCGACCGAGCTCTCCGACGTGGTCGTGACGGCCAATCGCGTGGCCCGCACGGCCGACGAAACGCTGGCTTCGGTGAGCGTCATCACGCGCCAGGACATCGAACAGTCGCAGGCCCGCTCGGTGCCGGACCTGCTCTCGGGCCTGCCCGGCGTGCAGTTCGCCAACAACGGCGGCCCCGGCAAGGCCACCTCGCTGTTCCTGCGCGGCACCAATGACGGCCACACGCTGGTGCTCGTGGATGGCGTGCGGGTCGGCTCGGCCACGCTGGGGTCGGTCAGCCTGCAGGACATCCCGGTCGATCAGATCGAGCGCATCGAGGTCGTGCGCGGCCCGCGCGCCAGCCTCTACGGCTCCGACGCCATCGGCGGCGTGATCCAGATCTTCACGCGCAAGGGCGCCCAGGCGCCGGCCTTCCGCGTCGGCGCGGGCAGCCGCCAGACCTTCGAAGGTGCGGCCAGCGGCGGCTTCGGCAGCCCGGACCTGTGGCTCAACGTGGGCACCACGGCGTCTTCCACGCGCGGCATCAACGCCCGCGAGACCGCCAACGAACCGGATCGCGACGGTTACACGCAGAGCAGCGCCAGCGTGCGCGGCGGCGGGCGCATCGGCGAAGCGCTGAGCTACGACCTGCAGGCGCGCCATCTCGAGGCGCGCAACAAGTACGACGGCAACCCCAACATCAGCGACGTGAAGCAGGAGCTCTACGCGGGCACGCTGCGCTACGACGTGAGCGAGCGTCTGTCCACATCGCTCAAGCTCGCGCAGAACCTCGACGCTACCAGCAGCTTCAAGGAAGAGAAGTTCTCTTCGCGCATCGACACCCGCCGCAGCCAGGCCAGCTGGGAAAACAGCTTCACGCTCGCGACGGGCCACGAGCTCATCGGCGGCCTCGATTACCAGTACGACGAAGTGCTCAGCAACAACGCCTACGACCGCGCCAAGCGCATCAACCGCGCGGCCTTCGCCGAATACCTCGGCAAGACCGGCCGGTTCGACTATCAGCTCGCCGGCCGCCACGACAAGAACGAGCAGTTCGGCACCCACAACACCGGCAGCGTCGCCGCGGGTTACGGCTTCTCGCCCGCGCTGCGCGTGCGGACCAGCTATGGCACCGCGTTCAAGGCCCCGAGTTTCAACGATCTGTATTACCCCAACTCCGGCAACCCCGCTCTGCAGCCCGAGCAATCGCGCACGCTGGAAGCCGGTGCGGGCGGCAAGCTCGGCGACTTCACCTGGGACGCCAGCGTCTTCAAGACCCGCCTCACCAACATGATCGCCTGGTCGCCCGACGCGAACGGCGACTACAAGCCCGCCAACGTCGCGCGCGCCCACATCACCGGGCTCGAACTCGCCGCCTCGCAGAAGTTCGGCCGCACCACGCTGGCCGCCTCCGCCAGCTTCCTCAACCCCAAGGATCATTCGGGCGGCGCCACCGAGGGCAACCTGCTCGCGCGGCGGGCACGTCAGAGCGGCAGCCTCGCGGTGGATCACGAGCTGGGCCGATGGGCTTTCGGCGCCACGCTCAAGGGAACCGGAAAGCGTTACGACACCGCCAGCAACGCCGTGAAGCTCGGCGGTTACAGCACCACCGACCTGCGCGCCGAGTATCGCTTCACCCCCGCATGGCGCGTGCAGACGCGCGTCGAGAACGTCTTCGACAAGCGTTACCAGACCGTCAACACGTACAACCAGCCCGGCGTCGGTGCCTACGTGACCGTGCGCTACGAGCCGAAGTAAGCTTCCCCTCCGGCCCGCCCGCGAGGCGGGCCGGGCCGCGCCATCGCGAGGAAACCACATGAGCGAAAACACCCCGGAGCAGGAACGCGAGATCCGCCACAAGGCGCGCATGGCGCGCAAGAAGGCCGTGATCGACGCACAGATCGCCGCCGCCAGCGAGTCGCGCGGGCTGCTGCTCATCAACACCGGCACCGGCAAGGGCAAGAGCAGCGCCGCCTTCGGCGTGCTCGCACGCGCGCTCGGGCACGGCATGCAGTGCGCTGTCATCCAGTTCATCAAGAGCCGCTCCGACACCGGCGAGGAAGCCTTCTTCCGCCAGCATGACGGCGTGCGCTGGCACGTGATGGGCGAAGGCTTCACGTGGGACACCCAGGACGATGCGCGCGACCGCGCGACCGCGCGCCTGGCGTGGGAACAGGCGCTGACCTATCTGGCCGACCCCGCCGTCGATCTGCTGATCCTCGACGAGTTCAGCTACGCGCTGAAGTTCGGCTGGGTCACGCTGGAAGAAGTCATCCACGCGCTCGACGGCCGCCCCCGCATGCAGCACGTGATCGTCACGGGGCGCGCCGCGCCGGCCGGGCTCATCGAGATCGCCGACACGGTCAGCGAGATGCGGCTCGAGAAGCACGCCTTTCACGCCGGCGTGCAGGCCATGCCCGGCATCGAATGGTGAGGCCGTGAATCCCTGTCGCGCCTTCCTCGTCGCCGCGCCCGCCTCGGGCCAGGGCAAGACCACCGTCGTGGCCGCGCTCGCACGCCAGGCGCGCGCGCGCGGCGAGCGCGTGCGGGTCTTCAAGACCGGGCCGGACTTCCTCGACCCGATGATCCACGAAGTCGCCAGCGGAGCGCCCTGCGCGCCGCTCGACCTCTTCATGGGCGGCGAAGCCCACTGCCGGGCCTTGCTCGCGGCCGCCGCGCGCGAATCCGACCTGATCCTCGTCGAAGGCGTCATGGGCCTCTTCGACGGCCAACCCTCGAGCGCCGACCTCGCGCGCGCGTTCGGCCTGCCGGTGGTGGCCGTGATCGACGCGGCCGGCATGGCGCAGACCTTTGCGGCCGTGGCCCACGGCCTTGCGAGCTTCCGCGCCGACATCGAGTTCGCCGGCGTCATCGCCAACCGCGTGGCGAGCGAACGCCACGCCGCGATGCTCTTCGAAGCGCTGCCGCCGCACATCCCCGGGCTGGGCTGGCTGCCCCGCGAGGCCGCGCTCACGCTGCCCGAGCGCCATCTCGGCCTGCTGCCCGCCGCCGAACTGGCCGACCTTGGCGCACGGCTCGATCACGCCGCCAGCGCGCTGCGTTTCGACGCCTCCATGATCCTGGACTGGTCCGGCCTCAGCGACGGCCCGCGCCCGCTGCCCGACACCCCGCTCAAGGGGCAGCGCATCGCCGTGGCGCGCGACGAAGCCTTCTGCTTCGCCTACCCGACCAACCTCGACACCCTGCGCGCGCTGGGTGCCGAGCTGAGTTTCTTCTCGCCGCTGCGCGATGCCGCCCCCCCGCCCTGCGACGCCATCTGGCTGCCCGGTGGCTACCCCGAGCTGCACGCCGCCCGGATCGCCGCCAACGGCCCCATGCAGCTCGCGCTGCTGGCGCACGCCAACGCGGGCAAGCCCCTGCTGGCCGAATGCGGCGGCATGATGAGCCTGTTCGAGACCCTGGTCACGGCCGATGGCGCCATGCACGAAGGCTTCGGGCTGCTCGAGGGCGCCGCCCTCATGCAACGCCGGCTCAGCGCGCTGGGCCTGCAGGAAGTCGATCTGCCCGAAGGCCGCCTGCGCGGCCACAGCTTCCACTACTCCCAGGCCGACACCCCGCTCGCGCCCATCGCACAGGGACGCAACCCCAACGGCGGCAGCACGCAGGAAGCCGTCTATCGCAGCGGCCGCTGCACCGCGAGCTACATCCACTTCTATTTCCCCTCCAACCCGACGGCCACCGCGGCCCTGTTCGCCGCATGACGCTGAGCCTGTCGCTCCTGCTCGGCGTGCTCCTCGACCGCCTCCTCGGCGAGCCGCGCCGCTGGCACCCGCTGGTGGGCTTCGGCCGCTGCGCCGACGCCCTCGAGCGCCGCCTGAACCGCGGCGGCGGCCGCCTCGCGCGCGGCGCGCTGGGCTGGCTGCTGCTCGTGATGCCACCCACGCTGGCCGCGCTGGCGCTGACGCAGGCCTTGCCGGGCTGGCTCGTGGCGGGCGTGGCGCTGTATTTCGCCCTCGGCGCGCGCGCGCTGCACGAACACGGCGGCGCCGTGGCCGCGGCGCTCGCGCAGGGCGACCTCGCACGCGCGCGCACGCTCACGGGCTACCTCGTCAGCCGCGAAACCGACGCCATGCAGGAAACCGACGCCGCGCGCGCCACCACCGAATCACTGCTCGAGAACGGCAACGACGCCATCTTCGGCGCGCTCTTCTGGTGCGCCGTGGCCGGCGCGCCGGGCGTGATCGCGTTCCGCCTCGCCAACACGCTGGACGCCATGTGGGGCTACCGCAACGCGCGCTTCAACCACTTCGGGCGCGTGGCGGCGCGCATCGACGATCTCCTCAATTACCTGCCCGCGCGGCTCACCGCGCTGTCCTACGCCCTGCTGGGCCACACGCGCCAGGCGCTGGCCTGCTGGCGCGCCCAGGCCCCGCGCTGGGACAGCCCCAACGCCGGCCCCGTGATGGCCGCCGGCGCGGGCAGTCTGGGCCTGCGCCTGGGGGGCGCGGCCGTCTATGAAGGCGCGACCGAGACGCGCGCCGAACTCGGCGCGGGCCGCGCGCCCCATGGCGCCGACATCGCGCGCGCGCTCGCACTCGTCTCGCGCAGCCTGTGGCTGTGGCTCGCCCTGATCGCTTGCGGAGAAGCCCTTGTCCTTGTCGTCTGACCCCGAACGCCTGCACGGCGGGCGCCTGCGCGCCGCCGCCCATGCCTTCCGCATTCCGCTGCCGCACTGGCTGGACCTCTCCACCGGCATCCATCCGCACGGCTGGCCGGTGCCCCCGCTGCCCGCCGACGTCTGGCGACGCCTGCCCGAGGACGACGACGGCCTCGCGCTCGCGAGCTTCGCGTATTTCTGCGGCCGCCGCGCGCTGCCGCTGGCGGGTTCGCAGGCCGCGATCCAGTCGTTGCCGCAGTTATTCACGCCGCGCCGCGTGGCCATCGTGACGCCCTGCTACGCCGAGCACGCGCGCGCCTGGCGCAGCGCCGGGCACGACGTTGCCAGCCTCGCGCCGGACGCCGTGGACGCCGCGCTGGAAAACCTGGACGTGCTCGTGCTCACCCACCCCAACAATCCGACCGGCCAGCTCACCAGCGTTGCCACGCTGCGCGACTGGCATGCCCGGCTCGCCGCGCGCGGCGGGCTGCTGGTGGTGGACGAGGCCTTCATCGACGCCACGCCGCAGGCCAGCCTGCTGGCCGACCCGGCCCTGCAGGTCGACGCCGCGCTGGTGGTGCTGCGTTCGCTGGGCAAGTTCTGGGGGCTCGCGGGGCTGCGCTGCGGCTTCGTGGTCGCCCACGACACGCTGCTCGCCTCGCTCGCCGACCGCCTCGGCCCGTGGGCCGTCAGCCATCCCGCGCGCTGGGTCGCGCAACGCGCGCTGGCCGACCGCGCCTGGCAGGCCCGCGCCGCGACGCAGCTTGCGGCGGCCAGCGCGCGCCTGGCCACGCTGCTAGCCGCGCACGGCCTGGACAGCCCGTCGGGCTGCGCGCTGTTCCGCTGGGTGCCGACCCCGCGCGCGCACGAACACTTCGCCGCCTTCGCGGAGCACGCGGTGCTCGTGCGCGCGTTCGACGACGGCCTGCGCTTCGGCCTGCCCGGCGAGCAAGCGCAATGGCAACAGCTCGAAGCCGCGCTCGCGGGAGTGATGCGGTGAGCGCGCGCACGCTGATGGTCCAGGGCTGCACCTCGGACGCCGGCAAGAGCACGCTGGTGGCGGCGCTGTGCCGCTGGCTGGTGCGTCAGGGCACCCGGGTGGCCCCGTTCAAGCCGCAGAACATGGCGCTCAACTCGGCGGTCGCCGCCGACGGACGCGGCGGCTGGGGCGAGATCGGCCGCGCCCAGGCGGCGCAAGCGGCGGCCTGCCGCATCGCGCCCTCGACCGACATGAACCCCGTGCTGCTCAAGCCCAATACCGACGTCGGCGCGCAGGTCATCATCCACGGCCAGGCCATCGGCAACATGAACGCGCTGGCCTACCACGCCTACAAGGCGACCGCGCGCGAGGCCGTCCTGAGCGCCTTCTCCCGCCTGTGCTCGGCCCATGACGCCGTCGTCGTGGAAGGCGCGGGCTCGCCCGCCGAGATCAACCTGCGCGCCAACGACATCGCCAACATGGGCTTCGCCGAGGCCGTCGACTGCCCCGTGATCCTCGTCGCCGACATCGATCGCGGCGGCGTCTTCGCCCATCTCGTGGGCACCCTGGCGTTGCTGTCGGACGCCGAGCAGGCGCGCGTGAAGGGCTTCGTCATCAACCGCTTCCGGGGCGACCTCGCGCTGCTGCAGCCGGGCCTGGACTGGCTGGAAGAGCGCACCGGCAAGCCCGTGCTGGGCGTGCTGCCCTACCTGCACGGCCTCCAGCTCGAAGCCGAGGACGCCATCGCCCGCCATGCGCCCGCCGCGCCCGATCCGCGCGAAGGGCCGCGCCTGCGCGTGATCGCGCCGGTCACGCCGCGCATTTCCAACCACACCGATTTCGACGCGTTGCGCGCGCATCCGCAGGTGGACTTCCACTTCGTCGGACCCGACGAAGCGATCCCGCCCGCCGACCTCATCGTGCTGCCCGGCTCCAAGGCCGTGCGCGCCGACCTCGCATTCCTGCGCCAGCAAGGCTGGCCCGAGGCCATCGCGCGCCATCTGCGCTACGGCGGCAAGCTCATCGGCATCTGTGGCGGCTTCCAGATGCTCGGCGCAAGCATCGCCGACCCGCATGGCCTGGAAGGCCCGCCGGGCGAACTCGCCGGCCTGGGCTGGCTGGCGTTCGCCACCACGCTCGCTCCCGCCAAGCAACTGCGCAACGTGAGCGGCCAGCTCGCCTGGGCCGAAGTGCCCGTGCGGGGTTATGAGATCCATGCCGGCCAGTCGACCGGCGCGGCGCTGGCCCGGCCCGCCTGCCTGCTCAGGGCGGACGGCCAGACCACGCCGCTTGCCGATGGGGCGATGTCGGACGACGGGCAGATCCTCGGCACCTACCTGCACGGTCTCTTCGATGCGCCCGCCGCCTGCGACGCCGTGCTGGCCTGGGCCGGCCTGCGCGAAGGCCGCGCGCCCGATCTGGCGGCCCTGCGCGAGGCCAGCCTGGAGCGGCTCGCCGACGAGGTCGAGGCGTGCCTGGATACCGCCCGCCTGCGCGCGATCCTGGAGGGCCGCGCATGACCCTGCGCCCGCCGCCGCTCGCGCTTGCGCTCGCGCTCGCCGCGCTGGGCGTGCCCGCCGCGCTGGCGCTGAGCCTGCTGTCGGGCTCCGCCGGCTGGGGCGTGCCCAGCAGCGAAATCTTCTGGCTGATCCGCGTGCCGCGCGTGCTCGCCGCGTTCGGCACGGGCGCGGCACTCGCGCTCGCGGGCGCGCTGATCCAGCTCGTCACGCGCAACCCGCTCGCCGATCCCCACGTGCTCGGCGTCACGAGCGGCGCCTCGCTGGGCGCCGTGCTCATGCTCGTGGTGGCCGGCGGCGTGCCCTTTGCCGCCGAGACGGGTGCCGTGGCCGGCGCGCTCGGCGCCATGACGCTGGTCTTCGCGCTGGCCTGGCGCGGCATGGGGCGCGGGCTCGCGCCGGCGGCCCAGCCCGGCACCGTGATCGTGCTGCTGGTGGGCGTCATGGTGGCCTCGGCGGGCGGCGCCGGGGTGTCGTTCCTGCTCGCGATCGCCGACGACCTCCAGCTCCGCAACATCGTCTTCTGGCTGCTCGGCGACCTCAACGGCGCCGCCAGCTGGTGGCCGGTCTGGCTCGCGCTTGGCGCCGCCCTCCTGCTGGCCTGGCCGCGCGCGCAGGAACTCGACTGGATCGCGCGCGGCGACGCCTGGGCGTGGACGCTGGGCGTGCCCGTCGCGCGCCGGCGCCGCGTCGCCATCCTCGCCGCCTGCCTGGCCACCGGCGCGGCCGTGGCCACGGCCGGCAGCATCGGCTTCGTGGGCCTCGTCGCACCGCACATCGTGCGTCTCACCGGGCTGCGCCACGCGCGCCTGCTGCTGCCATTCTCGGCCCTGTTCGGCGGAGTCTTCCTCGTGCTCGCCGACACCGCCGCGCGCACCCTGATCGCCCCCGCGCAACTGCCCGTGGGCGTCATCTCGGCGGCGGTCGGCGTTCCCCTCTTCCTGACGCTTCTGCTGCGGCGACGCCCATGAGCCTGCGCCTCGAACGCCTTTCCCTCAATGCCGGCGCCAGCGCCACGGGGCGTGCCCTGATCCGCGCGCTCGATCTCGAAGTGCGGCCCGGCGAGCGCTGGGTGCTGCTCGGGCCCAACGGCGCCGGCAAATCCACGCTGCTCGCCGCCCTGGCCGGGCTGCTCACGCCCAACGCCGGCCGCGTGCTGCTCAAGGAACGTGCGCTCGCCGGCTGGGCCCCCGCGGCACTCGCGCGCGAGCGCGCGTGGTGCCCGCAATTCTGGCTCGACCCCTTCCCCGTCGCAGCCTGGGAAACCGTCGCCTGCGCGTTGCTCGCCATCGACCCGCGCCTGGACGCGGCGAGCGCCGAGCACGACGCGCGCGCCTGGCTCGCCGAGTTCGACATGGCGGCGATGGCCGACCACGACGTGCGCCGTCTCTCGGGGGGCGAACGCCAGCGCGTCGCGCTCGCGAGCGCCTGCGCGCAGGGCGCGCCGCTGCTGTTGCTGGACGAGCCCACCTCGCACCTCGACTGGTCGCACCAGGCGCTGCTGCAGGCCCGCCTGCACCGCTGGAGCAACGACGGCGGCAGCGTGATCGCCGCCGTGCATGACCTCAATCTCGCCTGGTCGCTCGCCACCCATGCGCTGCTGCTCGATGGCCGTGGTGGCGCGCAGCACGGCCCGCGCGCCAGCGTGCTGCAGGCCGCGCCCCTCTCGGCGGCCTACGGCGTGCCCGTGAGCCAGCGCGAGGAAGACGGCACGCGCTGGTTCCGCATCGATCTGGAGCACCCCGCATGACACACCGCCTGCTCGCGCTGGCCCTCGCGTTCGGCACCGCGCTCGCCCACGCCGCGCCCATCTCCGTGCGCGACGACGCCGGCGCCACGCTCACTCTCGCGCGCCCCGCGCAGCGCATCGTCACGCTCGCCCCCAGCCTGGCCGAAATGCTGTTCGAGGCCGGCGCGGGCGACCGCCTGGTGGGCGCGGTGGCCTATACCGACTTCCCCGCCGCCGCGCGCCAGGCGCCGCGCGTGGGCAGCAACCAGAAGCTGGATCTGGAACGCATCGCCGCGCTCAGGCCGGACCTCGTGCTGGTGTGGTTCCACGGCAACGCGCAGCGCGAGGTCGAACGCCTGCGCGCGCTGCGCATTCCGATGTTCCTCGTCGAACCGCGCGACATCCCCGACGTGGCCGACGCCATCGAACGCATCGGCGCGCTGGCCGGCACGCTGCCCGTGGCGCGCGGGGCCGCCGAACGCTTCCGCGCCCGCCATGCCGCGCTGCGCCAGCGCTACGGCGAGCGCCCCACGGTGCGCGTGTTCTACCAGGTCTCCCAGCGCCCCCTGCTGACCATCAACGACAGCCAGATCATCTCCGACGTGATCCGTCAGTGCGGCGGCAGCAACGTGTTCGGCCAGGAGCCGATGCTCGTGCCGCACCTGTCCACCGAAAGCGTCGTCGCCGCCAATCCCGATGTCATCCTCACGGCGCGCATGGGGGGCGGCGGCAACGCCATCGAGCGCGGCATGGACGACCCCACGCTCGCCGACTGGCTGCAGTTCGGTTCGCTCAAGGCCGTGCGCAACCGCCAGCTGTGGCGGATTCCTGGCGACGTCATCAGCCGCCATGGCCCGCGCATCCTCGACGCCATGCAGTTCGTCTGCGACGCGCTCGACGCCGCGCGGAGCGGGCGATGACGGCGCCCCGACACCGCCCCGGGAGGGCTTGCAGATGAGCACCCATCTCGTTCTGGGCGGCGCGCGCTCGGGCAAGAGCCGCTTTGCGCAGGCGCGCGCCGAAGCCCACGCGGGCGCGGTGCAGCTCGTCGTGACCGCCGAGATCCTCGACGACGAAATGCGCGCGCGCGTGGCCCGGCACCGCCTCGAACGCCCGGCCCACTGGCACGTCACCGAAGCCCCCGTGGCGCTGCCCGAAGCCATCGCGCGGCTCGCGCAGCCGGGGGCCTTCGTGCTCGTCGATTGCCTCACGCTGTGGCTGTCCAACCTGCTGTGCACGCAGCCCGAGGCGCTCGAGGCCGGCATCGACGCGCTCGAAGCGGCCATCGCCGGCGCGCGTGGCGAGTTGGTGCTCGTCTCCAATGAAGTCGGCTGGAGCATCGTGCCCGACAACCCCCTCGCGCGCCGCTTCCGCGACGAGCAGGGCCGCCTGAACCAGCGCGTGGCCGCCCGCTGCGACCGCGTGACCCTCGTCGCGGCCGGACTGCCGCTCGCGCTCAAGGGCGCCTGACCCCTTTTCCGGATTCCGCTCAACGCCTGCCCATCATGATCCCCAGCTTCCACATCGACCCCGTGTCCCGCGACCTCGCGCCCGCCCTGCAGGCGCGCCTCGATTCCCGCACCAAGCCGCAGGGCAGCCTCGGCCGCCTCGAGGCGCTCGCGCTGCAGGCCGGCCTGATCCAGCGGACCCTCGCGCCCGAGGTGCACCAGGCGCGCCTCGCCGTCTTCGCGGGCGATCATGGCGCCGCGCGCGCCGGCATTTCGGCCTTCCCCCAGGAAGTCACGGTGCAGATGGTGCACAACTTCCTCACCGGCGGCGCGGCCATCAACGTGCTCGCCCGCCAGCACGCGCTCGCGCTCTCCATCGTCGATTGCGGCATGGCGGGCGAAGCCAGCGTGGCGGCCGGGCCGGGCCTGGAATTCATCCGCGCGCGCCAGGGCGCGGGCACCGCCAGCTACCTGGAAACCCCCGCCATGCCGGCCGCCCTGCGCGACGCCGCCCTGGCCGAGGGCGCCCGGCTCGTGCACGGCTGGCACGCGGCCGGCTGCAACGCGATCGCCTTCGGCGAGATGGGCATCGGCAACACCTCCAGCGCCAGCCTGCTCACCCACTTCATCACGGGCGCGCCGCTGGACCAGGTGACCGGACGCGGCACGGGCCATGACGACGCGGGGCTCGCGCGCAAGCGCGCGCTGCTGGAGCAGGCCGCCGGGCGCGTCAGCGGCGGCGCGCGGCCCGACGCGCTCACGGCGCTGGCCGAGTTCGGCGGCTTCGAGATCGCGACCCTGACCGGCGCCCTCCTCGCGGCGGCCGAATGCCGCATGCTGATCGTCGTGGACGGTTTCATCGTCACCAGCGCCCTGCTCGTCGCCCACGCGGTGGCCCCCGCGGTGCTCGATTACTGCGTGTTCGCGCATGGCAGCGCGGAGCCCGGCCACCGTGCCCAGCTCACGCACCTCGGCGCCGAGCCGCTGCTGGACCTGGGCCTGCGCTTGGGCGAAGGCACGGGTGCCGCGCTCGCCTTCCCGCTGATCCGCTCGGCCCTGGCCTGCCTGAACGAGATGGCGGGCTTCGCCGACGCCGGCGTCAGCGAGGCCGGCGCCTAGACCCGGCGCCCCCCATGACCGAACTGCGCCGCTTCCTGATCGCCGTGGGCTACTTCACGCGCCTGCCCGTGCCCGCGTGGGTCGGCTGGTCCGCGCGCGAACTCAACCGCGCCACGCGCTACTTCCCGCTCGTGGGCCTGGGCGTGGGTCTGATCTCGGCCGCCGCGCTGTGGGCCGCGCAGGCCTTCTTCGCGCCGGCCGTGGCGGTGGCGCTCGCCATGCTCGCCAGCCTGCTCGTCACGGGCGCCTTCCATGAAGACGGCCTCGCGGACTCCGCGGACGGCTTCGGCGGCGGCTGGGAGCCCTCGCGCGTGCTCGCGATCATGAAGGATTCACGCATCGGCACGTATGGCGCGGCCGCGCTGGTCATGGCCCTGCTGCTCAAGTTCGGCGCGCTGCACGCGCTGGGCGCCAGCGCGGTGCTCGCGCTGCCCGTGGTGCATGCGCTCTCGCGCGTGCCACCCCTGCTCATCATGGCGGGGCTGCGCTACATCCGCGACGACGACAGCGCGCGCGCCAAGCCCGTGGCCGAAGGCCTGGGCGTCGCCGAATGGCTCACGGGCAGCCTGCTGGGCATCCTGCCCCTGCTGCTCGCGGCGGCCTGGGGCGGCATCACGCCGCTGCGCGCGCTCATGCTGCTGGGCGTGACCGCGCTCGCGGGCGCGCTCTGCGCGCGCTACTTTTTCACCCGCATCGGCGGCTACACGGGCGACGCGCTGGGCGCCGCGCAGCAGGTCTGCGAGCTGGCGGGCTATCTGGCGCTGTGCGCCGCGCTCCGCTGAGCGCGCGATGATCCATCTGATCCGTCATCCGCCCGTCGCCGTGGCACCCGGGGTGTGCTACGGGCGCAGCGACGTGCCGCTCGCGGCCCCCGTCGGGCCGCTGGCAGAAGCCTTGCGCGCGCGCCTGCCCGCGCGCTTCACGCTGGTGTCGAGCCCGCTCGCGCGCTGCCGCCAGCTCGCCGAGGCGCTGGGCCGGCCGGCGCTGGACGCCCGCTTCGCGGAAATGGATTTCGGTGCCTGGGAACTGCGCAGCTTCGACGCCATCGGGCGCGCCGCGATAGACGCGTGGGCGGCCGATCCGCTGCATTTCCGCCCGCCCGGCGGCGAGAGCGTGGCCGCGATGCGCGAGCGCGCGCTCGCGGCGCTGGCCGGGTGGCTGGCCGAGGCCCCGGGCCCGCTCGTGATCGTGAGCCACGGTGGCCCGCTGCGGGCGCTGGTGGGCCACCTGCTGGCCCTGCCGGACGACGCGTGGCCGCGCCATCCGTTCGCTACCGGCGAACTGCAGAGCCTGCCGCGCCCGCCGGCCTGACTCAACCCACGGCGGGAATCACCGCGGCCTCGCCGCGATGCAGCTTCGCCTGCATCAGGAAGGCCAGCGCGGCGTCCAGCGTGTCGCCGTGCCGCTCGAACCAGTTGCCCAGCGGCTCGACCAGATCGCGCCCGGCGCCGGCCTGTCCACGCCGGACGTCGTCGAGCGCATGCTGCAGCAGCGCCAGCACGTCGTCATGGTCGCGCACGTGCTGCTCGCGCGTGGGCAGCGCCACCTCGCGCATCCAGAGTTCCTCCTGGCCGAAGTGCATCTCGCAATGCGCGATGAGCCGCTTCAGGAAGGCGGCCTCCTCCTCGTCGTCGGCCGCGGCCAGCAGGTTGAGCAAGGCCACGAATTCCTGATGCATCTCGTCCAGGCGGCCGCCCTCGAGCGAATGCTGTGCTGTCTGCCATTGAAGTGCGTTCATGTCTCTCTCCTTGGTTGCCTGCATGTTCTGCGTCACCTTCTGGTTTCAGCCTAACACCCGACCCGCGCCCCGTCGTCGTGCTGTGCAGCATGCGCGGCACGGCGCACAAGGCGCTCCGCTACAATGCACGGATGCCTGAATCCGCCCTCCGTTCCCCGGCACAGAACCCGCTTGCCGATGCGATCGATCCTGCCCGCGTGCGCCGGGCCCTCGTCATCAAACTGCGCCACCATGGCGATGTCCTGCTGACCAGCCCCGTGTTCTCCGCCCTCAAGGCCGCCGCCCCGGCCTGCGAAATCGATGCGCTGGTGTTCGCCGACACCGCGCCCATGCTGGCCGGGCACCCCGCGCTGACCACCCTGCATGCCGTGGGCCGCGACTGGAAGAAGCTCGGCGCGCTCGCCCAGCTGCGTCACGAATGGGCACTGCTGCGCGCCTTGCGCGCACGCGAGTACGACCTTGTCATTCATCTCACCGACCACCCGCGCGGCGCCTGGCTCACGCGTCTGCTCAAGCCGCGCTGGTCGGTCGCGCCTGCCCGTGCGGGCAGGCCGAAATGGTGGAAAAACTCCTTCACCCACCTCTTCCGCACCGTCGGTGGCGGGCGCCGGCATACCGTGGACATGCACCTCGACGCCCTGCGCCGGCTCGGCATTTCGCCCGCGCCCGACGCGCGGCGTCTGCACATGGAGCCCGGCGAAGCCGCCCGCGCCACCGTCGACGCGCTGCTCGCCAGCCACGGGCTCGCAGCGGGCGACTTCATCCAGCTCCATCCCGCCTCGCGCTGGTTCTTCAAGTGCTGGCCCGCCGCGCACAACGCCGGGCTCCTGCGCGCCCTCGCCGCGCGCGGCGAGCGCATCGTGATCACCGCCGCGCCGGACCCCCGCGAAGCCGCGATGGTGGCCGACATCCTCGCCCGGGCGGATCTGGACCCCACCCAGGTGGTCGATCTCTCGGGCCGTTTCAGCCTGCGCGAACTCGCCGCGCTCACCTCGCGCGCCAGGCTCTTCATCGGCGTGGATTCGGCGCCCATGCACATCGCGGCGGCCGTCGGCACCCCCTGCGTGGCCCTGTTCGGCCCGTCCGGCGACCGCGAGTGGGGCCCCTGGGGCGTGCGCAACGAAATCGTCACCAGCAGCCACGCCTGCCGGCCCTGCGGTCTGGATGGCTGCGGCGGCGGCAAGCGCTCCGAGTGCCTGGAAAGCATCGGCGTGCCGCAGGTGCTCGCCGCCGTGGACCGGGTACTCGCGCCGTGAGCGCGGCGGGCACGCCGCTGCGCCTGGCGATCGTGCGCCAGGCCTACAACCCCTACGGCGGCGCGGAACGCTTCGTCGAACGCGCGCTCAATGCGCTGGGGCCGGAGCTGCGCGTCACCCTGCTCACGCGCAGCTGGGCTGGCGAACAGAAGCCCGGCGTCGAAGTGCGCCGCCTGCCCGTGCTCAAGCTGGGCCGCCTGCTGCGCGATGCGAGCTTCGCGCGCGCGGTGCGACGCGAGATCGCGCGCGGCGGCTACACGCTCGTGCAGAGCCATGAGCGCATTCCCGGCTGCGACATCTTTCGCGCCGGCGACGGCGTGCATGCCACCTGGCTCGCCCAGCGTGAGCGCACGCTGGGCCCGCTCGCGCGCCTGGCGCAGCGTCTGTCGCCCTGGCACGCCTTCACGCTGCGTCAGGAGCGGCGCATGTTTCTCGACCCCGCGTTGAGGGCCGTGATCTGCAATTCGCACATGGTGCGCAACGACCTGGCGGCGCGCTACCCGGCGCTCGCCGGCAGGCTGCACGTGGTGCACAACGGCATCGATCTGGCGCGCTTCACGCCCGCCCTGCGCGATCAGCATCGCGCCGCGACGCGCGCGCGCCTGGGGGTGGACGACGCCCGCCCGGTGCTGCTCTACGTGGGCTCGGGCTTCGCGCGCAAAGGCGTGCCGGCGCTCATCGAGGCCATGGCACGGCCCGAACTGGCCGCTGCCGAACTGTGGGTCGTGGGGCGCGACCGCCACGAGGCGCGCCTCGTCGCACGCGCCCGCGCGCTGGGCGTGGCCGCGCGCGTGCGCTTCCTCGGGCCGCACAAGGACGTCACGCCCTGGCTGGGCGCGGCCGATGCCTTCGCGCTGCCCACGCTCTACGACCCCATGCCGAACGCCGCGCTCGAAGCCCTGGCGAGCGGCCTGCCCGTCCTGAGTTCGACGAGTTCCGGCGCGGCCGAGCTGATCCGCGCGGGCGAAAATGGCGAATGCGTGGACGCGCTGGCGACGGGCGCGATCGCCGCCGCGGCGGCACGCCTGCTCGACGCCATGCGCGATCCGGCCCGCCGCGACGCCATGCGCGCGAGCGCGCGCGCCAGCGTCGCGGAGATGGGCAGCGAGGCGATGGCCGTGCAGCTTGGAGCGCTCTACCGGCAGCTGGCCGACCGGCCCGCGAAGCTATAATCCCCCACCGTTTCAACCGGGTTTCTCCTCATGGCGCAATACAACACCCTGCTCTCGCAGCGCAATCTGCACATCGTGCACACCGAATCGTCCTGCGGCTGGGGCGGGCAGGAGATCCGCATCCTCGAGGAGTCGCGCGGCATGATCGAGCGCGGGCACCGCGTGACGCTGCTGTGCCCCGTCGAGTCGACGATCTTCGCGCGCGCCCGCGACTGGGGCGTGAAGGCCGTGGCGCTGCCCATCCGCGAGAAACGCTGGCCCGACTTCAAGGCCATGCGCGCCTGGATCGTCGAGAACCGCAAGGACATCGACCTCATCAACACCCACAGCTCCACCGACTCGTGGCTGGTCGCGCTCTCCAACCTGTCGCTGGGCAAGCGCGGCGTGCCCGTGCTGCGCACGCGCCACATCTCGGCGCCCGTGAAGGCGAGCTTCGCCAACCGCTGGCTGTACGGCCGCGCCGCCGACCGCGTCGTCACCACCGGCGAAGGGCTGCGGCATGAACTCATCGACGGCCTGGGGCTGGCGCCCGAGCGCGTGCAGTCCATCTTCACGGGCATCAACACGCGCCGCTTCGTGCCGGGCAGCAAGCGCGAAGCGCGCGAGCGCCTGGGCCTGGAAGTCGACGCGGTCTGGATCGGCATCATCGCCACGCTGCGCTCGTGGAAGGGCCACAAGTACCTGCTCAAGGCCCTCGCCGAACTGGCCGACCCGCGCCTGCGCCTCGTGATCGTCGGCGACGGCCCGCAGCGCGACAAGCTCAACCGCCTGACCGTCGAACTGGGCCTCACGCGTGCCGTGCGCTTCGCGGGTCAGCAGCGCGACGTGGTGCCCTGGCTGCAGGCGCTCGACGTGTTCGCGCTGCCGTCCTTCGCCAACGAGGGCGTCTCGCAAGCCGTCATGCAGGCCATGGCCGTGGGGCTGCCGGTCATCACGACGCCGATCGGCAGCTCGGCGGACGTCGTCAAGCCCGGCCTGACCGGCATGCTCGTGCCGCCCAAGGACAGCCGCGCGCTCGCGCAGGCGATCCGCAAGCTCATCGACGATCCGCAGGAAGCCGCCCGCCTGGGCGAAGGCGCCCGCACCTTCGCGCTGGAGAACTGCGGCCTGGAACGCATGATCACGCGCATGGAAGCCGCCTTCCAGCGCGTTGCCGGATGAGCCGCAACCGCACCCGCCTCAAGCTTGCCGGGCGGCTCGCGCGCAGCCTGCTGAACCCTTTCTCGCCGCGCCGCCAGCGCCCCGACGCGCCGCGCCGCATCCTCGTGCTGCACCACCTGCTGCTGGGCGACACGCTGATGCTGACGCCGCTGCTGGCGCGCCTGGCGGAGCGCTACCCGCAGGCCGAGCGCTACCTCGCCTGCCCCGCCGCCGTGGCCCCGCTGTTCGCCGGCCGCCCCTTCGGCGTCACCGCGCTGCCGTGGCAGCCGCGCCGTGGCGACGTGGATGCGCTGTTCGCGCACGCGCCGTTCGATCTCGTCATCATTCCCGCCGAAAACCGCTACAGCCCGCTCGCGCGCGCGCTGGGCCGCTGGGTCGTGGGCTTCGGCGAAGACACCCCGGCGTGGAAGAACTGGCTGCTCGACGAGAGCCATCCCTTCCCGCAAGCACCCGCCGCGTTCGGCGATTTCTGCGCCACGCTCGCCGACGCCACGCCCCCCCGCCCCTATCAGCCCGCCGCCTGGCCGCTGCCTCCCGCCGCATCCTTCGAGGCGCCGCCCGCGCCCTACGTGGTGCTGCACCTGGGGGCCTCGTCACCGCTCAAGTACTGGCCCGCCGAACGCTGGGCCACGCTCGCCGCGTGGCTCGCCGCGCACGGCCTCACCCCGGTCTGGAGCGCGGGGGCGCGGGAAGGCGCGCTGGTCGCGGACGCCGACCCGCAGGGCCGCTTTCCCAGCTACGCGGGCGCGCTGGACCTGCCGCAGCTCGCCCGGCTGTTCGCGGCGGCGCGCCTCATCGTCTGCCCCGACACCGGCGTGGCGCACCTCGCGCGCATCGTCGGCACGCCCACGGTCGCCCTCTTCGGGCCCGGCTCGCCGCGCATCAGCGGTGCCGGCGAATACTGGCGCGACGCGCCGTTCACGGCGCTCTCGATCGACATCGCATGCCGCAACCAGACCCACACCTTCCGCCGGCAGCGCGCCTGGATCCAGCGCTGCTCGCGCAGCCTGGGGCACGCGCCGGGGCAATGCCCGCGCGCGGCCTGCATGGAAGGCATCACCCTGGAAGCCGTGCAGAAGGCCTGCCTCACCCTGCTCGGTCACCAGGAAGCCGCGCCGGCCTGAAACGGCGGCCACGCCACAAAGCGGAACGGCCGCCCAGGGCGGCCGTTCACGGGCGGGCGTCGATCTACCGCCCTTGCCTGCCGCCACGCGGGGCGGCGTAAGACTTACAGCACCGCGAGCGCGGCGGCGTAGTCGGGTTCCTGCTTGATCTCCGGCACCAGCTCGGCATGCAGCACCTTGTTGCCGGCGTCCAGCACCACCACGGCGCGCGCCGTGAGACCGGCCAGCGGGCCACTGGCGATGTCCACCCCGTAGTCGCGGCGGAAGCCCGCGCTGCGGAAGGTCGACAGCGTCTTGACGTTCTCCAGCCCCTCGACTTCGCAGAAGCGCTTGGCCGCGAAAGGCAGGTCGGCCGAGATCACGAGCACCACGGTGTTCGCCAGGCCCGAGGCCTTCTCGTTGAACTTGCGGGCCGAGGCCGCGCACACGCCGGTGTCCAGGCTGGGAACGATGTTCAGAACCTTGCGCTGGCCTGCGAACGCGCCCAGGCCGGTTTCGGCCAGATCGGCGCCGACGAGGCTGAAATCGGGGGCCACGGCGCCCGGCTTGAGGAATTCACCTGCCACTTCGATGGGGCTTCCGCCCAGCGTCACTGTGGTCATTCTTTGCTCTCCGTTCTGTGATGAAGGGGTCTGCGCGCCAGGACGGCGCACAGCCCGACATGCTAAACGAGCGCCCGCGCGAAAGCACCCCGCACGCGGCACGCGGGGGTGAAATCAGGGATAGAAGACGTACAGCCGGTAGCCGGCGGCGGGCAGCTTGTCGAGATCGAAGGCGAGATTGGTGGTGATCTCGCTATCGGCGGCGAAGGCCGGCAGACGACGGTAGTCGTCGGGCACCCACTCCTGCGGGCCAAACACGCGCCGGGCGACGGCGATGTCGAAGCGGTCGGTCACGGTGAGCTCGATCGACGGCCAGGCCTGCGCATAACGCGCGCGGTTGGCGATGGTGGCCACGAGGCGGAAGCGGTTGTTGCCCCCCGCTTCGGGCGAGAACTCGCTGCCTTCGATCTTGAGCTCGGCGATGCCGTCGCGCGGATACGGCACCTCGCAGCCCAGCGCGGCGCAGGCCTGCTCCAGCCGGTCGCGCAGCGCCGGCTGCTCGCGCGCGATCTCGGTGCGGAACACGAACACCAGCTGCGCGGCGGCGGCCAGCACGAGCAGCAGGCTGCCCGCGACCCAGCGGCCGGTGTGACGCACGCGGCGATCCTCGACGCGCGGCGTGTTGATCTGCTGCTGACGCGCGTCGAAGAGCGACTCCGGCCCCCGCTCGGACGCGCTTCCGGCCGCCACGGCGGCAGCCGGCATGATCGGCTCCTCGAGCATCACGGTCTGGCCGAACCCTTCGTCGCGCGCGGGCGCGTAGGGCTCGACGCCGAGTTCCTGCGCCACCCTGGAAACATAGGGCGGCGCGAACACGGCCACCGCCGGCTCGACGCGGCCTTCACCATCGGCAAGCGGCAGCGCGCCGGTATCCAGACGCGCCCCCGCCGCCGTGGGCTGCGTTTCGGGCACACCCTCCAGCGACGTGAAATCGAGCCGGAACTCAGGCTCGGCAACAGGTTCGGGCTCGCGCTCGGCGCGCACCTCGGCCGGCGAGGGGCCGTCCAGATGGAGGTGGGCCGTGAAGTCCTCTTCCGCCGGCTCGGCGTCGGCGCGGAAATCCGGCGCCGGTTCAAAGGCGGGCAGCGCGGGCTCGACCACCGGGGGAGGCGCGACATCGAACTCCGGCGCCGGGAAAGAGGTGTCCTGAGAGGTGTCCTGAGAAGCGTCCTGAGAGGCTTCCCGCGCTGCCTCCGGTGCCGCCCCGGCAGGCGCCGCCACCGGAGCCGAAGACAGCCCCGGCGCGTCGGCGGGCGTGGCCTCGGCAAGTTCTTCCAGGTGCGCCAGCGCCGAGAAGGCCTGCTGGCAATGGCCGCAGCGCACGCGCCCGCCGCGCAGCGACAACTGCTCCGGGCGAACCCGGAACTGCGTGCTGCAATGCGGGCAGCGCGTGGTCAGCATGCGCGCGTGCCCTCCAGGCGGATCCAGCCCTCGTGTTCGGCTCCCACGGCAAGCGCGACATAGGGCGCGTAGGCATCGATGACCTGCTGCGCCTGCGTCGCCAGCACGCCGGAGAGCGCCAGCCGGCCACCGCGGCGCACGCGCGCGGCGATGCCCGGCGCGAGCACGCACAGCGGGTTGGTCAGGATGTTGGCGACCACGATGTCATAGTCGTCCTCGAGATGGCGGGCGCTGTTCTGCCACTGCGTGACCTCTGCCACGCCGTTGCGCGCGGCGTTCGCGGCGGAGGCCTCGACGGCGTGCGGATCGATGTCGCAGCCGACGATGCGGGCCGCGCCCAGGCGCGCCGCCGCGATGCCGAGAATGCCCGAGCCGCAGCCGTAGTCGAGCACCGAATGCCCCGGCGCCACGGTGTCGCAGAGCCATTCCAGGCACAGACGCGTGGTCGGGTGCGAGCCCGTGCCGAAGGCCATGCCCGGGTCCATCTCGATGTTGATCGCGCCGTCGTCGGGCGCCGCGTGCCACGAGGGCACGATCCAGAGCCGGTCGGTGATGCGGATCGGGTCGAACTGCGCCTGCGTGAGCTGGACCCAGTTCTGCTCGGCGACCTCCTCGATCGTGAAATCGGGAATGTCCGCCAGGCCCACGCTGGCCGCGGCCGTGGCGAGCACGGCGGGAATGTCGGCCGTGTGCTCGAAGAGCGCGATCACCACGGAGTGGTCCCACAGGCGCTCATTGACGCTGCCGGGCTCGCCGAACTGCGGCGTCTCGCGCTCGGTACCGGCATCGGCATCCTCGATCGAGACCGACAGCGCGCCGGCCTCCATGAGCGCCTCGGAGAGCGCCTCGGCCTGTTCGGCCGCGGCTTTCAGGGAAACGGAATACCACATGCGTCCGGCCCCGCTCAGTGGTTGCCCGCGAGCTTCTTTTCCAGGTAGTGGATGCTCGTCCCGCCTTGCAGGAACTGCGTATCCACCAGCATCTCCTGGTGCAGCGGGATGTTGGTCTTGATGCCTTCGACGACCATTTCCGACAGCGCGATGCGCAGCCGGCGGATCGCCTGTTCGCGCGTGTCGCCGTAGGCGATGACCTTGCCGATCATCGAATCGTAGTGCGGCGGCACCGTGTAGCCCGAGAAGACATGCGAATCGACGCGGATGCCCGGACCGCCCGGCGTATGCCATTGCGTGATCCGCCCCGGCGAGGGGATGAACTTGAAGGGGTCTTCGGCGTTGATGCGGCATTCCACGGCATGGCCGCGCAGCGTGACTTCTCGCTGCGTGTAGCGCAGCTTCTCGCCAGCCGCCACGCGGATCTGCTCCTGCACGATGTCGATGCCCGTGATGAGTTCGGTCACGGGGTGCTCGACCTGCACGCGGGTGTTCATCTCGATGAAGAAGAACTCGCCGTTCTCGTAGAGGAACTCGAAGGTGCCCGCGCCGCGATACTTGATGCGCTTGCACGCGGCCACGCAGGCCTCGCCCACCTTGGCGATGAGCTTGCGGTCGATGCCCGGCGCCGGCGCTTCCTCGATGACCTTCTGGTGGCGGCGCTGCATGGAGCAGTCGC